>JAQCEY010000001.1 GCA_027620075.1 Pseudomonadota bacterium
AGGGAGGGAGGGAGGGAGGGAGGGAGGGAGTGGAGGGAATAATGAGACTAAAAGCCCTCTCCCAAAGGGAGAGGGTATATTAAGTGGGATTTTTATAGAGGGAATAGTTGAATTTCAACTCTTCTATTGGCAGACCTTCCGGCGTCACTATTATTTGCAGCAATAGGAGAAGACTCACCAAAGCCCTGTGATGACAATCTGTTATAACCGATACCCTGACTTGCAAGATACTGAGCTACAGATGAAGCCCTATCCTGAGAAAGTTTCAGGTTATGTGAATCAGAGCCGGTACTGTCGGTGTGACCGTCAACCCTTACACCTGTTTGGTTGAATTTTTTCAAGACGATAGCTATAGAATTTAAAGTGCCGTAAAATTCCGGTTTTATATTACTTTGGTTAGTATCAAATGTGATATTTCCCGGCATGTTAAGGGTAATGTTTTTACCGTTTCTTGTTACGCTAACGCCTGTATTTTGAAGGGTTTGACGCAACTCAGCTTCCTGCCTGTCCATAAAATACCCCGCACCGCCTCCGGCAGCGGCTCCTATACCAGCACCTATCAATGCATTCTTACGCCTGTCTTTGGCGTTATCGGCACTAAGAACGCCAGCAAGAACGCCTACTCCGGCTCCGATGCCTGCTCCTATTGAAGTTTTACTTGCCTGTGACTGTCCCGTATAAGCGTTTTGCGTACATCCCTGTAACAACAAAGATAATCCGGCAAATATAATTATTAAATATTTCATTTTGTAATCCTGATTTATGGTTAATTGTCCCTATTCTTTATATTTATATAATCAATTGTCAATTTGTTTTAAAGATTGTTTGTAGAAAATAAGTATGCTAGTTCTTAAATCAAGTAAATATAATATTTTATTACCTTTTATGATGGAAATATACAGAATTGTCATTGTTACTTTGCTCACAACGACGAGTGTTCTGTTCTTTTTGATATGGAGGGTGGAATTTAAAAGGTCGTTAAGGCTAAAATCAACCATAGAAAAGAATAATATAATTGAAAGTGCATCACTAGGCGGATATTACTACTTTGACAATATTGATAAAATCGAATTCTTTTCCCTAAATCTATTTACTATCTTTAATTATAAAAGTGAGATTCAGAATTTCGAACAATTAGCGGATTTTTTCGGTAGTGATAAGGATAAATTAATAGAAATACGAAAAAAACTATTAAGTTTCGAACAAAGTACATTTGCCGCCGATTTCAACTTTAACACGGAAAATGACGTTAAGATAATACACTGCTACGGAAATGCTATAGAAAACGAATCGAACGAAATTGCGGGCATAGTAATCTGGTTTTATAACATTTCGGAATACTGCAATGAAATAAAACGCCTAAACCACGAAAACTCAAGATTGATAAAAGAATCCAAGGATTATATTAATATATTCAATACTATTCCATTACCGATATGGTGGAGAGATAAAAAATTCGATATCAAGCATTGTAACCTTTCATACAGTAAAATAGCAAATGATAGCCTTGAAGACACGCTTAGAATAAACGAGATACCTGAACTTGACGATAATCTTCAGGAACTTTCCAAAATGGCTGTAAAAAAACACCGCACTCTTCGGATGAAAAAACATATGATAGTCGGCGGGGAACGAAGGTTTTTTGAAATAATCGAACAGGAAACGGAACATTGTGAAGCTATAATAGGTTATGCCGTAGATATAACCAAACAAGAAGAGGTGGAACAAGAACTATCACGGCATATATCGGCACACTCCGACCTGCTTGAAAGCTCATCAAGTGCCATGGCAATCTATGGTGCAAATATGAAATTGAAGTTTTTTAACAATGCTTTTGTAAAATTATGGAATTTCGAGGAAAAGTGGCTTAATACCCACCCGACATATGCCGAGATAATGGAAAAACTGCGTGAAAAAAGAATGCTGCCGGAGCAGGCTGATTTTGCCAAGTTCAGAACCGAGCAACTAAAATTATTTCAGGATTTGATAAGTACACGTGATGAGTTTTTCTACTTGCCTGACGGAAAGGCCTTGCGTGTCATTGTTATACCGCACGCTCTTGGAGGGCTTTTATTCGCATATGAGGATATGACTGACCGCTTTGCTATGGAACGCTCATACAATACGCTTATTGAGGTGCAAAAAGAAACTCTGGATAATTTGAGCGAGGGTATAGCCGTGTTTGGTCGTGACGGTACATTAAAGCTTTATAACCCCAAATATGAAGAAATGTGGCCCTACGAAGCTTCAATGCTTGATAAAAAGCCGAAGAACTATGACCTTATAGAAGTTTCCAAGCCTCTATTCAATTACGGAGATGATTGGGAGGGCTATAAAAAAGAAGTAATGGAAAGACCTACTACTAAAACACCTATTAAAAAACGTATCGAAAGAACCGACGGTAAGGTGATTGATAAAACGATAGTATCTCTTCCTGACGGGAACTATCTGTTGTCATATCAGGATATAACGTCAACTTTTCAGGCACAAAGGAATTTAAAAGAAAGAAATGCGGCACTAGAGGAAGTGGACAAATTAAAAACCGAATTTTTGGCAAGTGTGTCTTACCAGTTAAGAACTCCGCTTACATCTATTATGGGCTTTTCGGAAATGCTGGAGGAAGAATATCTGGGTAAACTGAACCTAAAACAAAAAGACTATGTAAAATCAATCATCAATTCGTCAAGTGAATTAATGACGTTGATTAATGACGTATTAGACCTCGCCTCAATGGAAGCGGGATATATGACTCTTGATGTGAAGGAATTCGATATATGTTCAATGTTAAATTCCATTTCTAAAATCGTTTCCTTAAAATGCAAAAAAGAGGGCATTTCTCTTTCTGTAAAATGCCCTAAAAATATCGGGAAGCTGTTAGGTGATGAAAAACGCTTAAAACAGGTTGTATTTAACTTACTGAGTAATTCTATCAAGTTCACCGATAAAGGTGGTGAAATAATAATATCGGCAGAAAGAGGAGCAAAAGAGGGGCTGGTATTCTCAGTTGCGGATAATGGAATCGGAATAAGTAAAAAAATAAAGAATAAAGTATTCGATAGGTTCTTTACTAGCGACAATAGCTTAAAGTCCAAGAACTCAGGCACAGGGCTTGGACTTTCAGTAGCAAAAAGCATTGTAGAATTACATGGCGGTAAGATAAAAATAGAATCTAAAGAAGGTGAGGGAACAAAAGTTACCTTCACATTAAAAAGGAACAATAAAAAACTACTGATACATGCAAATTGAAATAGACAGCCTTGAACAAACAAAGGCATTGGCAGAAAAAATTGCAAACCACGTCCAAACAGGCGACGTTATCGAGTTAAACGGCGACCTAGGCACAGGCAAAACCACTTTTGCACGCTATTTTATCAATAGCCTGCTTGAAAATGAAGAAGACATACTTAGCCCGACATTCAATATAGTCCACCCATATAATACGAAAAACTTTACTATATGGCACTTTGACCTTTATCGCATAGAAGATATAAACGAAGTAGAGGAAATCGGCATTTATGATGCATTTGATGAGGGCGTATGCCTTATAGAATGGTCTCAAATTATAAGTAGCATAGTTCCTGAAAATAGGTTATTACTGAACCTTGTTGAAACAAACGGTAGGCGTTCGGTGACGGTGGAAGGTTTTGGCAACTGGCGAGAAAAAATGCATAACATTATATAATATAACGGTTTTTTAGTAATGAAGAATAGAGAAAGATTAATATCTGATTATATAGAAAAACATAAACTTAATAATGCTAAAAGAATAAAACTTTCAAGTGACGCTTCTTTCCGCAGTTACGAAAGGTTGGTAGACGGCAATAAAACCATAATGCTGATGGACGCTCCCCCTGAAAAAGAAAATATATCCTCATTTGTAAACATAGATAATTATCTGAGAAGGAGAGGGCTAAGTGCCCCTGAAATATTCGATTTTGATGAAAAAAATGGACTTATGCTGCTTGAAGATTTCGGAAATGATAGCTTTACCAATGTTCTGTCGGGTAAGTCTGATATATCATCGGAATATAACGAGCTTGAACTATATCAGGCAGCGATTGATGTTCTTATCCAGTTGGATAGGTCTACATTACCTCATAAAACCCCTGATTATGACGGCGAATTATTAATGAAAGAGGTCATGCTGCTACCGGACTGGTATCTTCCGCATACCAATCCTGAAGAAAATACAAATACCGTTGTTGAAGAATATATCGCCATTTGGGATAAATTGTTGAGCTTTACCAAGGTGAGTGATGATGTGGTGGTTTTACGTGATTATCATGCCGACAATTTAATGTGGCTGCCTGAAAGGCTCGGTGTAAATAATGTGGGGCTGCTTGACTTCCAAGATGCGGTTATAGGTTCTCCTGTATATGATATCGTTTCGCTTTTGGAAGATGCAAGGCGTGATGTTTCGGAGCAAACCGTAGAGCATTGCACAAACCATTATTTAACAAACAGAAAATCAATTGATAAACATACGTTTGAATCTGTTTATTCGATACTTGCCGCACAAAGAAATTGTAAAATCGTAGGTATATTTGCAAGGCTTGCCGTTAGGGATAATAAGCCCAGATACTTAAATTATCTGCCCAGAGTGTGGAAACATCTTGAAAAAGGGATAAAACACCCTGTGCTTGAGCCTCTTAATAAATGGTTTGAGAGTGTTCTTCCGGCTGATATCAGAAAGCCGAGTGCCTTTATTATAAGCCGCAAGGAGGCTGTAGTTGGCTGATAGCTCTTTTTTCCCCGATACTGCAATGATATTTGCTGCCGGTTTCGGTAAGAGAATGAAGCCTATTACAAATAAGATTCCAAAGTCTTTGGTTAAGGTGAACGGTAAATGCCTGTTAGATTACGCTCTTGATAATGTTGCGGAAGCAGGAATCCAAAAAGCCGTAGTAAACACCCATTATCTTGCCGAACAAATAGAAGAGCATTTGAATAGCAGGGATAAATTGCCCAATGTCCTTATATCGCATGAAGAGGTTATCCTTGAAACCGGTGGTGGCATTGTAAAAGCATTGCTTAGATTAGGCGATAAACCTTTTTTTACAATCAATAGCGATGTGATTATAACAAGCGGGCAAACGCACCTGTTTAAAAGAATGGCAGACAAATGGAATCCTGAAATAATGGACGCACTAATGTTACTTCAGGATACGAAAAAAGCAGTGGGATATGATGGGCAAGGGGACTTCAACCTTGCCGATGACGGACATTTGATAAAACCCGAAAATGATAAATGTGATTATGTGTTTACCGGTGTTATGCTTATAAAGCCGGATATATTCAAGGATGTGGAAGAAAAGCCGTTCTCGGTTTACCGTGATTTTCTGCATCAAAAATACCACCATAATGACGGTAGCCTATCAAGGGTTTTCGGTCTGGCTCATGACGCAAAGTGGCTGCATGTAGGAACGCCTGAAAATATAAAAGAAGCTGAAAAAGCTCTTGTAAAATCATAAAAAAAGGAAGCTGAGAGCTTCCCTTTTTAAATTAATATTCTACTTAACTTCCTAGTCTTCAAAATCTATATCGTCACCACCATATATATTGTCTTCAGACTGAGCCGCAGCTCCTTTTTGAGGTTGCATTGCCGCTAATTCTTCGGTAGCCTCTGAAACAAAACCGCCACTTTCATTATCGATAGAAACTTCTTCAACACCATATTGGTCAACATTAACTTTTTCCTGAGAGCCTTTTATCAATTCTTCTCTTAAAGCATCAATATTAACAGACTCGTTAGCTATTTCCCTTAGGGCTACAACCGGATTTTTATCGTTGTTCCTTGAAACGGTAATCTCCGCACCTGACGATATAGCCTTAGCCCTTTGTGCTGCCAATGCAACCAATTCAAAACGACTATGAACGACCTCTGCACAATCTTCAACCGTAACTCTTGCCATATTGTTTCCCTAATATATTGATTAAAGCACGTAAATATACCGAATTTATATGATATTGCAAGATGAAATCTGTAATAAATAATTTAAAAAATTGCTTTTTAGCTACTTATAAACTTAAATAACATATAATTTTCATAACAAGGTTTAACGAATGAGTAACTTTAATAAGGTAAAATCGTATATTATGGATACACTTATACAAGTTTCGATAGGTCTGGCAATCGGATACGCAATATTGATGGCGGGAATGTTCTTTTTCCAACGCTCATTGCTATATCACCCCGTAAAACAAATGGCGTACCCTAAAAATTACGGCATGGACGTTTATAACACCGAAATAATAACACTCAAAACAGAAGATGACAATGCAACAATAGCATGGTTTACACCTCCCAAGAAAAATAAGCCTATCATGGTTTATTACCATGGAAATGCCGGAAATTTGGGTGATAGGGCGGAGAAGCTGAAAGCGTTCCTTAACAATACCGGCGGCTACGGTCAATTAGCCGTTAGCTGGAGAGGATACGGGGGGAGTAGCGGTAGCCCGACAGAGCAGGGGCTATATAGTGATGCAAGGGCGGCAATTGATTATCTGATAAACAAGGGCTATAAAGCCGAAGATATATTTCTGTACGGTGAATCATTGGGAACGGGTGCTGCTGTGCAAATGGCAACCGAATATCCTGTAAAAGCCCTCATATTAGAAGCACCGTTCACATCTGTATCTAACAGAGCTGCCGAGTTGTATCCGTATATTCCGGCACGTCTTTTATTGAGGGATAAATACTTATCAATTGATAAAATTGACTCGGTAAAAGCTCCGGTGCTTATATTTCACGGCTATTTAGATAATATTATGCCGATTGCACACGGTAGAAAAATGCTGGAAGCTGCCAACGAGCCTAAAGAAGCAAGGTTCTATGAAAATATAGGTCATACAAATTTTAATTTTAATGAGATATCGACAGTTACATACGAATTTATCGAAAATATAAATTAATTATTCAAATCAATTTCATTTTTCAAATTCAGTATAACCCTTTGCAGGTGATCAACCCTTACATTACCGGGATGTATAACATCTCCGCATTTTAATTTTACCTTCCCTCGGATTCCTTTTGGAAGCCATCTAAAGTTGGAATGCCTGTATTTTCTGCTGAACATACTATTCCACAAACCTTTTATAGCTACGGGGTATATAGGTACGGGGTCACGCTCGATTATCCATTCTATACCGGGTTTAAAACGCCCTAAATTACCCGTATATGTTAATTGCCCTTCAGGGAATATACATATTGCATCGCCTGCTTCCAGCCCTTCCGATATTTTATTAAGGGCTTCTTCGACACTATCTTTTTTTGCAAGGATAGGTATTGCTTTGTTAACGGTCATAAAGTAATTAATTATAGGCATTTCATATATAAACTGATCTATAACAAATCTTACAGGGCGTTTTAAAGCCGACTGCAAAACCACGCCGTCAACGTATGAAACATGGTTTGAAATAATTAATATAGGTCCTCTTTCCGGTATTTTTTCAAAGCCCTGATGACTAATGTCATACATCATATTTGTGAGTAAATTCGAGCCTTTACGATATAGCGGCTCAATCTTGGAATATTCTTGTTTCAATTTAAAATACCGTTTGGTTGTACTACTTTTAATTACCTTTATATTATGATGTTTATTAGATTAAAAGATAAATTAAAAATATGTATTTTTAATATTGATATTTTAAAATTTGCCTGTATAAAACTTACTCACACAGCAAATGTGTACTTCTTGCACAGTGCCGCTTTAGCTCAATTGGTAGAGCAACTGATTTGTAATCAGTAGGTTGTCAGTTCAAGTCCGACAAGCGGCACCATTTTTCAATAACTTACAGCTAATTTTAAAAACTCCTTGTCCCATAAAATTGTTGTTGTCCCATAAAATTAATTATCTCGTAGGCATTATTGTAACAAGTTTCCTACGATAAACTTTTTTAGTTAAAAGCACATTTGAGTGGCCGAGTAGCTCTTGAGCTCGTTCATCAGTTTCCAGATCACTTGCAGCTTTTGCTCTTAGATCGTGCTCTGTGAAAGTTTCATTTACATCGGTTTCTACTATCAATCTTTTCATAAATCTTTGCCACATACTATCAAAACCACTGGTAGTGCCATCTTCATTTAGGTAGCTTTTTCCATATTTAGTACAGAATAAATATTTTGAGATATCAACCGGACGCACTGTTTTTGCAGTTTTTATTGCTGCTCGAAAATCATCGGTCCATAAATATAACGCCTTTTTAGAAGTTTTGCTAGTTTGGACATATAGACCGTCATTTGTAATATCGGATAACTCTATTTTCAATAGATCCGTTTTTCTAAGACCGGTAAGTAGTTTTAAGTTGATATATGCCTGTATCATCAAAACACCCCCTCTTTGAGCTCTTTGTGTTAATTTTGAGCATTGTTCTATTTCCCAATCCTCAATATATCTGTCTCTTGGTGCATTGTTTTTAAGAGTAACTTGCCCTTTAAAAGGGTGACGGCTAAGATATCCCCATTCAACTGCAACTGTGAATGCGTGTGATAGTAATGCTATTTCTCTTTTTGCGGCTACCTTAGCAGCTCTTTCATTATAATAACGATAAATGTGCATAGGCTTGATATCAATAAGGTGAGCCTCTCCAAAAACTAACTTCAACCTCTTAAGCTGAGCGTAGTTATCTTTTCTTGTTTTTGGGGCTTTAAACGGAATTATCTTAATGGCATATTCATCAAGTAGATCACCTATGGTATTTGCATTATGTTTTATTTCTACTTTGTTAGCATACTCTCTGTGTGCCTCTGACAGAGTTTTCCCCAACCTATAAATAGTCTTCCAATCCCATAAATGTTCTTGCCCGACAGGAACTCGGTAGTAATAGGCATTGTGTTTGTATTGCCATCTTTTCGGCAGACCTTTATTTTCTTTATTTCTCTTAGGCATTTACCATATTCCAGTTTGCCTGAAATTTATCAGGGTTATTAGATTGTTTTATATCACCGCCCATTACATTATTAAAATGCTTTCGTAAAATAACTATACTTCCGTCAGGTCTACGTTTAAAATCCACCCCCATTTGTGATAAAGCCGTAATCTGGCAATCCCTACGCTTCCTGTTGGTTATCTGTTGTATTTCATTTTCTGTAAGGCAGATGCTGTTTTGCATTTTAATTTACCTCATGGCTTTTTTTAATTTTACTTTTGACATACCAATTACTTTGGCACCTTCTTCAGTTACCCAAAAAACTGTTGAACCAAGTGCTTTGCCTCTTTTCATAAAGCCTTTTTTCACTAAGTTAATACAATGAGGGAAGTCAACCGTATTTTCATCAGTCACAAAATGATTTCTATAAGCTCTTTGCCCTTTTTTATGAGCGTGTCCTACGGAATGTTTTAGTATGTGTTCCTCTTCTTTAGATAGTAGTTCTTTTTTGTTGCGTTCCACGTGTCTTTTCTCCTGTATTTTCTTCCCTATGTTTGGTCGAGGAGCAAGGATGGATACGAAACTTGCCCCCCGATAATAAGAAGTTACTTACTTCTTATTGTATTGCTGATATTTAGCAGTACATTTTTTAATATCGTTATATCCGTCTTTCTCACATTTGGCAGATCCGAATGTGAATACTAAGCCGAATATTGCTGCTATTGCTACTGCGGTCATTTTTGCCTCCATAGTTATTATTTTAAACGCCGTCTCTCCGTGCTGTCACCAATGTTTTTCGGCTATAAGGTCTACCATTTCCCTACACCCCGATTTTTCATCGATATATATTTAAATATACCGACCTTTTAGATTTATTCGGGACAACCTAAAAACAACGGCAGCCCTGTTTCTCGCTTGGCTTTTTCACAGGCACCTTCAAAGGCATCTTCAAAAACATTTTCAATTCGAAATAAATTATAGAACCACGATATAGAGCCGCTGCGAATTCTGTATCTAAGCCTTACCGCAACCCTGTATATGTCGCCGCCAACAAATATCGGCAGTCCTATCAAAAACATGTTGGGAACTTTCACCGGAGCACCTTGGCTGTCGACATGCTCGGTTTCGTATATTAAAGCTCCTTCTCCGGAAGATAAATTATTTGAATTTCTAACTTTTGAGTTCTCATTTACCTCGAGATTTTTACTAAAAGCTACTAATGTAGACGGACCTGCAAACTTTCCGCCCAATAATTCGGCAAGTTCTTTTAATTTCTCATCAGATTCCAAGTCACCGTCATAGGTATGTAGTACATCACCTATTCTATCTTCAATAAAAGCCGCAAAATCGGCTTGTGAAAGCTGTTTTCCATCAAAAGCAAGCCAGCTTTTCCACTCTTTCGATAAAGGGAATTGGTAATGTGTTCTATGCTCACCGAATCTAGGCTCGCCTTCATAGGTTGATTTGTGATAGTCGATTACCGCAGTAAGGCTGGGGTTGCTCATTTCGTTATTCGCAAATATGACGCTGTCATCATCTTTGAAGCGATTCACGTGGTCAATAAAGCTATTTAACTGTGTTACAAATGCCGTGCCTTTTCTTCTTTCGGGAGCCGTCAAATATTTGTCTAAAAACGGTTTTATGTCGCAAGCCTTTTTACCTTCGGGTAATATTAAAACTTCAGCAGATTTGTCACCGTGGGTAACTGTTTTTAGTTCCGGATTATAAAGCTGCTTTACAGATTCTAATATGTCTGCGTATTGATTGTTTTCGGACATTGTTTTTTTCCTTATTTTAATTTAAAAAGTTGAACTTAATATTTATTAAATAGTTTTAATTTTACGGACGTTTACATCACGAAACATGTCGTTTTGTCGAGGATTGTTAGGCAAAAGATTGTAGCTTTTGTCAGCCCACGCTATCGAACGCAATCTTGGAGCTTCAGGCTCGGTGACCTTGAACTTACTACGGATATCGAAGCAACCTTTCTCAAGAATCAAATCAATTTCAATCTTGATTTTTCCTTTTGCCTTACTGCCGTAATTTATACAATGCTCGTTCATCTTTTTTGACAGTTGTCTTAAGCCCTGCGAAAGCTCGCTATTTAATTCCCCGTCTTCAAGAGTTGCCAGAAAGAGTGTGAAACTTCTGGCACTATCATTTGATTCGTTATCGTCAGATTTAACCTCTCCGGTTATTTCGTCAATTTTAGACATTTTAATTATCCCCTTTTTTAGATTGAATTATATTGACCAGATCCTGCATTGTAACCAGACGGTTCATTTCTCTATCTGATATACTAATATTGAATTTTTCTTCCGCTATCATGACTATTTCAACAAGGTCTATTTCGTCGGCACCCAGATCATCAATTATTCTTGATTGAAGCTCAATTACCGGCGGTGTGATTACCAAATGGTCTTTAATTATTTGCTTTACTTCCTGTTCGATTTCCATGTTTATATCCGTTATTTAATACAAAAATCGGCGGTGCATATATCAGCCGCATTATAATGATAGGCAACCATTATGGCGGTCATAAAAAGTGCTAATAAAAAATAGCGAATCTGTATTTCTTGATGTGCTTTCATCGTTACATTCCCTAGATATGATTGCTGTTAATGTTATCGGTGCTTAGGATTACGGATATTGCCGCTTTGCGATTTTCAATTGCGGAAGCATCCCTATTTTCCATTATGCGGACTAATTCATTTTGAGTTTGCTCGGATAGTACGCATGATTCGAAAATTCGATTAACTATGTTCATCTCAAGCGATCTAAGTGCCTGATCGGTTTTTTTTGAGATTCTTTCAAATTCTTTTTTATTACCCATTTTTTATATCCATCTTGTGTTGATGAATATAATTATATATAGGAAAATATTCCTAGTCAATAGTAAAGTAGGAAAGTATTCCTACTTTTTTAAAAGCGAGGGAAAGCCTTTGATATGCTTAAGATTAGCGTATTAGGTTTTTATAAAAAAAGTTTTAAAGTGTTTTTTTTACCTTCGCATTTAAAATAATATTTGCAAGAATAGGGATTTGTTTTATTTGCAAAAAGGCAAGACTTGGTTTTGAGGCAGTAGGTTAGATTATGACGTTTTCTTACATCGTGTATTACAATGTTGTTTGCATAATCTATAATTTGGGCAGGTTTGGGGAAGGTAAGAATATTAGACATTAATCGACCCTTTCTTGTCATAAGTAACTACCTGAAAAGGTTAAGAGGCTAGCTGCCAAGCTCGCTTATAAGTAGAAAAGATTAATAAATCGTTAAACTTTCGAGTGATCTTGGTTGGATTGCTTAGCTTTGTTCGTAATGACGAAAAAATTATACATATTTTTGCACAAATATAAATTTTGTGATAATGGTTTTATATATAAAATATATTGAGGTTTATATGAATTTAGATGAAGAAAAACCGTTTAAAGATTTAGACTGGTCCAAAGTTACAAGAGAATATTCCGAATATGCACTGGAAGAGGCAAAGATTTGTTTAAAAACAGGATTGGAGGCTTGCGGAGAGTTAGATAAGAAAGCCTTTTTTATTATCACAGGTGCAATAGGTTATATTTCTGTGTTGTTTCCATTTGTTTTAAAATCTGATCAGCCTTTGTTTATTATCCCTTCTATTGTAATGATTTTAGGCTTTTTAATTGCCGTATTTATTCTTTCTCATTCAATAAAGCCACAAATATATCTATCATCGGGAAATGAACCGGATAAAACTTTATTACCTGTTAGCTTGAACAAAGATTTTAATCATTTTTTGCATTGGGAGTTATACACACAGCAAGAGCTGATAAAACATAATGCAAAACTAAACGCCAAAAAAGGAAAGCATATTAATCTGGCAATAATCGTAATGCAAATAAGCCTTGTGGTAGCGGTTGGGATTTATATTGTTAGCTATTTCCCTTCGTGACTCCTGTTCCCCCTTTTGAGCCGATTTCTTCCTGACTTGCTATCCCTTCGTTAAGCTTTTCTATCATTTGATTAGTTGTTTGTGGTTTTTCGGCTTTTGTGTTTTGGTTATCATTATCTTGTTTTTCGTCGGTCATATTTTGATTCCTTTTATTTTGTGATTATGATTGACTAATTAATCAAACATTTAATTAGTTTTTTATACAAAAATAAAGAATGTTATTTATTTTGTTCTTCTTGAATTGTATTTAAAAATTTAACCAGTGCAGGTTTTAATCTCATTGCAGAATTTGAATTTATTTCACCTTCACGATAGCCGTCGGCTGTAATTAATTTGACTTTCACGTCATGGGCATCAACAAGACTTTTTAACAACTGAATATCCGTTACAAAATGCTTTTTTGATTGTTTGTAAGAGGCACCATTGATTAAATCACTTTCAAAGTTAGTACTAATATCGGGTGAGCTTAATTTAGTTATTTTATCATCTATGTTAAATTGCAATCCGCCATCAGATTCAATATGTACAATAGATTGAGTTATTTCGCCAACTAGATTAACTTGATCAGGATTCTTTGAATTCCAAAAACCGCCTATTTTAAACCAACCTTTTTCTACAAATACAGGCTCCAGTTTAATTTCTTTTGAACCGTCAAAACTTGACTCATGAACTTTAACTTGCCCCGGTAATGTCATTCCCGGAATATTTGCACATGAGGTGTTAATTAAAATAGCAATAATGCATAATATTTTCTTCATTTTATTGACTCATTATTTATTGATTTAAGATTCTTTTTAATTTTAGTTTTATACAAATCCGCAATATCCCCTGCCATTTGTGAGGGAGTGCTTTTTGTTTTATTTTGTTGATCAGCTGTTAAAATATCTGTAATTGCAGATTCTAATATTATGGTATCTATGTCACTTGGCTTTTGCCATTCAAGCGGTAGTAGTTCTACAGGTTGAACATTTAAAGCTAAACTAAGTTTATAAAGAGTCTCGACTTTTATGCTTCGTGAACTACCGTCAAGAAACTTTCTTACGGTACTAGATTCAAGATTTGCAGAATCAGAAAGGGTTTTCATTCCTGTAACCCCTTTTTCTTGCATTACTTTCTTTAGTCGGTTTCTAAGTATTTTCATAATGGGAATTATTTACCATCTAAAGATTTATAAGTCGCTAGGAAAGATTTCCTACAAAATTATTGACACTAGGAAAGTATTCCTACTATAGTGGGGTTTATGAAAAAATTTATAGAAATTGAACAAATATTATTAAAAGAAATTCACGTCTTTTTGACTGAAAGCAAAATGACACCCTCTGCTTTCGGGGGGCAAGCTTGCAACGACCCTAAAATTGTCATGCGTCTTAAAGAGGGTAGAGAACTCCGTTCCGGAACGATCAATAAAATTCGTAAATATATCGCTGATAACACCCCACTCAAGGAGGATTCGGCAACAAAAGAAGGGGAAGTTTATGAGTAAAGCAAAATCTTTTGATGGCAAACAAATGGATAAAATTATTAAGGATATTAATGATAGAATTAGTCAACCTTGCCTCCCTGTAAAACTTCTACAACCCACTCACCCTTTTGACCTATATTACCCTTTAGCGTGCTTAACGTACTTCTCAAAGCAATACATATCTGTTGAGATTGAGCGCTTTCAGATTCTTTTAGATGATTTATCGCACTTATCAGATGCTTGGAATAGGAATCTAAATCAATTTTATCGGTTATGGATAAGTGACGGATAAGTGATGTTAATACAAATTCTTGAGCAGCCAATTCTGCTTTTATTTTATTATTGGAACTGTTCATAACCAGATACTCCTGTTTTGGATTAAATTTGTGGTGAATTTTTACAATACGGGAGTTGGGGCGTTTTGCAAGATTCGCCCCTGATGTAGGTAGATAGAGGTGTGAATGGTAGTCGACACTGACGGAATGGTTGAATTGTGGCAAGCGGTTATTCTTCAGGCGGTGCTTGATGCCCGAGCCAAGGTGGGGGATTCCAAGCGAGAGGCTAAGAGGTTTGAGCAAAAAAAAGAAGCAATAGGTTGGCTTACCCAAAATAGTGACGATTTCAAGTTGGTTTGTATGTACGCACAACTTGATTCTGTTTGGATAAGAAAAAGGGCAAAAACCATGTTTTTTTTTAAATAAATTTTTCATAACGCTAATTTTTAGCATAGGAGGTAGGTAAGTGTCCTATAACAATTCAAAAGACCTTATAGAAAGGTTTACCAAGGAAGCCTTTAGCAGGTGCATTAGTTTTGCCCATATTAATTCGAAATTATCGGAAGAAAAATTTGCGTCAATTATCGGTGTAAGCAAGGCACAGCTTAGGGATTATAAGAGCGGTATGAGTCTTCCTAGGGTGGATAATTATTTCTATATCTGCTCCGTTTTAGGTGCTGATTTCTTTTGTGACGTATTACCCGCAGCATGTTTGGGTGATGAAGTTTCAATCGTCAGTAATGCAAATGAATCAAAATATCATATATCAGAAGTTGCAATTAAGGAGGGCAATCAATCGTGACCAATAAATTATCAGGAGGATAAAGTTTTGTCTTTAATAGATTTTAAAAGAAAAAAACACCGAGCATTAGACAACATTAAATGCTTGCAAAAGAAAAATAAGCCGGGAACCGAGAGGGATTTAAAAAAGTTCCTTAAAAGCAGCCTGATTGATGACCGGGTTTTCTGGCAGATAGTCGGTACATTGAACAATAGACCGTATCAGCCTGATTTTTATCATATATTGATAACGTATAATCCTGATTTGAGGGCACATTTGAATTTTGTATTACATATAAAATTCGGAAGTCGAGCCGTAAATATAGATTCGATATCCGATAATATAAAATTTTCATCGCTCATTAAAAAGGGGCATTTTGTTGAAAATGCAAATTCAGTTGAGGATATCGCAAAAATTTTACAAACCTACGAAATACCGTTTGTAAGGGGGTGAAAATGAGGATTTGGAGTTGGCGAGATGCCGTTATACAAAGTAGCGAGTTGAAGTCGTACTCAAAGCATATTTTATTAACCTTAAGCGTTTATATGAACGATAAAGGGCAGGGGTGTTATCCGTCAATAGAACGCCTGATTGAAGATACCGGATTAGCAAGGTCAACCCTGATAAAATATCTAAAAGAAGCAGAAACATTAGGTTTTATACAAAAGAAAATCCACGGCTTTTCGGGTCAGGGTTGGAAACAAAATGAATATATCGCTATTTATCCGGAAAATATACAGCAAACATCACCGGAATATAACAAAAAGGTAGTTCGCCAGACGAACCGCCTTAATGAAAAAGGTAGTTTGCCAGACGAACCACGTCACGAAAAAGGTAGTCCGTCTGACGTGCAAAAGGTGGTTCGCCACACGGACACTAACTCTCCACTTAACTCTGATGATGATAATGCGAAAAATGATTTTTCAGAAGTTGAAAAAAATGATGATGATGACTTAAATAAAATTGTCAAAGTTTTGGGATACGAACCTGCAAATCCTCTTAGGGTTGATGAGTGGAAGGTAAAAGGTGCGGATATCGACAAGCACATCATTCCGGCTATACGGGAAGCCATGCGTCGCAATGGAGGCAAGACCGCAAGTTCTTTGAAGTATTTTGACAAGATCGTTGAAGAGTTTTTGGAAAAGAACAAACCGATATCTTACAAAAAATCTAAAAAACAGCCTGAACTAACAGCATTAGAAAAACAAATTGCTAAAATGGGCAGTATCAACTGGTGCATAAAAAATAAAATGTTCGTGACACAATCAGATTTACTTGATTATCAGAGATTTGAGGCCACTCACGGCAAGGTAACGTGGAATAACCTTCAGGATTATTATCAGCAAAACAAACCGCAAAATCAGAGGACGACGAATGTCTAAAAAAAAGCAGGGAGCTAACGTAACACGGGTAAAGGTAAAAGATTTGATACCCGAACATCGTCTTAAAAAAAATGACATAAAATTCAACCGAAATAAGAGCAAAGCAAAAATGCGGGACGAGAATGTTTTTGATTGGTGCTACAACAAAAAAATAATTGACGGGCCTCAATGGGAGGCAGGGCAGGACTTTTATTTTGTGTGGTATAACGGCGTTGTAAAGTTGTACGGCTCGTCGGTGACAGCCGGTTATGAAAGTACGTCCGGCGGTGCCGGTGATAACATCACCGAATTCAGATTAAACTGCTCGGAAGCATATCGTAATTTAGGCTCGTTACTTGAGCCTGAAGGACGTACTCTTTTGGTAGCGGTATGCGAAGGAAAAAAGCCTATTGAACACATACCGGCCCCTAAATATTACGCAAATGAAAGGTTGAGGCGAGCGTTGGACGTTATTGCTATTCATAAAGGATACAAATCTAAACCAAAAATTTAATTAATGGAAACTATCATGAGTTATATGGCTTATCAAAATACAAAAAATAATATCATAAAAATGAATCAGATTTATTCAGAGTATCAAAAGCTCAATCAAGAGGTTAATACCGCTCTTGAATCAGGTGACCTAAGTGACGAAGAGATTGAAAAACTTAGTGATTTAATAAGCCGCTTCAATAAAAGGGATTAGTTTTTAATATCAGATTACATGACATACCGAAAAACAAGGGGAAAGTTAGGCAAGATATAGAATATTCATAATAAAACTTAACAAAAAGGACAAATAAAGGACAATTTATTTTGATTAAATTATGGCAGATTTTGAAAAGAAAATATTAGTTAGCGGCAGGGCTGTTTATCGGGCAAGGGTTAGAATCAAGGGATATCCTGTAGCGTCAGCAACTTTTGACAAAAAAAGAGATGCCGTCGCATGGGCGGCTAAGATAGAAACTGAAATACGTGAGGGGAGATATGACAAGAATTCTGCTGCGAAGAAATATACTATGGCGGATGCGATTGACCGTTATATTAATGACGTATTGCCTATAAAATCAAAGAAAACTCGCTACATATCGCAACAAAAAGGGCAGTTATTATGGTGGAGAGCCAGAATAGGGGCGTACACGCTTATTAATATTACTCCTGCAGTTGTTACTAAGGAGCGTGATTTGCTCAGAAGGAGAGTTGCATCTGCGACCGCAAATAGATATTTAGCTGCACTTAGTCACGTAATGACAAAGGCTTACAAAGAATGGGATTGGATAACGGAGAACCCGATGAAAAAAGCAACAAAATTTAAAGAGCCACGAGGACGTGTGAGGTTTTTGAACGAATCCGAGCGTGATGCGTTGCTAATTGCTTGCCGGCAAAGCTCATGTAAATACCTGCATCTGATTGTTTTAATAGCAATCAGTACCGGAGCTAGAAAGGGTGAAATATTAAACCTCAGATGGGAAGATTATGATTGCATGAGACGGCAAATAGTTGTTCAGGAAACAAAGAACGATGAGCGTAGGACATTATACCTTAGAGGCAGAGCAGCCGAACATTTTAAGGGGCTGTACGTCAGCTTGAAGCAGCCGAAAGAAGGGTGGGTTTTTGCGTCTAGAAACAAAGGACAGCCAATAGAAATAGATCTTTATTGGAGAGCTGCCGTTAAACAAGCCAAGTTAAAGGATTTTAGATTCCATGACCTTCGGCATACCGCTGCGAGTTATTTGGCTATGAATGGAACGTCGCTTGCAGCTATTGCGGAGCTACTGGGGCATAAGACTTTAAATATGGTAAAGAGATATGCACATTTGAGTGAATCACATTCGGCGGAGCAGATTGAGGCGATGAATAAGAAGGTGTTTGGGTGATGAGTGATAAAAAAAAGAAGAAGTTTAAAATACCTAGTCCTGTATAGGCTTTAGTAGGAGTTTTAGTTGGTTCTATTTTAACACCATATGTTAGCGCTAAAATGGCGTACTCCACCCAAAGAGCAGCAATGATAGAAAGGAATAGATCTGATGCAATTAATTCATTGTATGCGCTGGACATTAGTTTAAATAATGATTCGGAATGTCCCATTAATTGGTTGAAGGTTTGACAATATACACTATCCTGTATTTGACAGGGCAGCGTTAAAAGGGCAAGGAGTACGGTAGCCGACACAACTTGCCCTTACATTATTTCAAACTATCCGTTAAGACGGACGGCTTCTGAAATGTTGACAAACATGCTCGAAGCGTTTCATTCTATAACGAATGTACGCATGAACATATACGTCCTTGATGTGCATAACGCACCTCATTTATTACATTTCGGTGAATTTGATTGACTTAGCCAGTAAACACTGTTACACTACGAATCTACGACTCGTAGTGTTTTACTGGTGTGCATAGGTGTCACCGTATCACTGCACTAAAACCCCTCAAAACCGCAAGTAATGAGGGGTTTTATCCGAAAAGTTGTTTAATTCCCCCCTCTGAAATTTCTTGTATAGCTTCAGAGTTATCTGCCCACTTAGATAATAACCACTTATCATCAGTTGCATTATATGTGAATCTTTTATCATGCGATAAATGCGCTGCAAAAACTCGTTTAGGGTCTTTATTATCTAAAGTAACACCAATTGAATCAAAATAGTCGAACAACTCTTTCTTGCTTGCACCTTTGTTTTGTTCAATAAAGTTTTCAGCTATATCTCTTAATTCATATGGTTTTACAAATTTGTGCATCATAACATTTGAATTATCAGACTCTTTTTTGCTCTCTATTTTAACAGTGCTTTGATATGAGTTAATGAGTGCATTTATATGCTCAAGCCTTACATCATGAAGCTTTTTCTCTTCAATTATTTGATTTCTTACTTTGTATAAATCATTTAAGACAGGGTTCATTACGACCTCAAAAATTAATTTAAGGTATATTACTAACGCAATGCAAACATGTCAACAACAAATGCGTTAAGCACGCAACATGCCGTTAAGAACACCGTTAAACACTGCGTTAACATCTTGTTTTCTATTGTTATAGCGATAGCAAAATTCATTTAGATATTTATCAAGATGCTTTGCAGATACTTTATGGAATTGACCAATTATACCACGCTTTAAGATAGCCCAGAACGATTCTATTGTATTAGTATGAATCTGACCGTTAACATAGCCTGATTGGTGATTGATTCTATAGTGCTTAAGGATTGTATGTGCTTTGTTATAACCTCTGTACTCGTCTGTAAGAAGTACAGAACCTTTAGCATTGATGTTTTTTCTTATAAGTTCGTTCAAATCTTTAGATTTAAGGCTATTTTTATCTGCTTTAGATGCTTTCACATTACCTTTACGCTCAACCATGCCGACAACAGGAGTTTTCTTAGTACCACGCCCACGCTTTGAAGGTGGGTTTAAATCGTCATCATCTTTCTTATTGCTTTTACGTGGTTTGCCACCAACGTAAGTTTCGTCCATTTCGATAATGCCAGTTAACATTTGACCATCATCTTTCATTGCTTCACGAATACGCATGTCCATTGACCACGCTGTATCTTTGTTTACCTCTAAGTCACGTGCTAATTGACGTGCTGATATACCTTTCTTTGCATTTAATATAAGTGATATTGCTAAAAACCATTTCTGCAAAGGTAAGCGTGTATCGTGGAATATAGTTCCAACTGTTACAGAAAAAGATTTACGACAACCATTGCAGTGGTGACGCATTTCTTTAGTTAATGGGTTGGTATTCTCTGATTTGCAATAAGGGCAAGTCGGAACGCCACGCCATCTAGCAACCTCTAAATGTTTAATGCAAGATTCTTGTGTTGGAAATTGTCTAGAAACTTGTATAATATTCATCGGTCTAACCTTAGTTATTGTTATGTGGTAATATCAATATACTATGGTTAGGCTTTTGCGTCAACCAATTAATGGGACATTCCGTAATATTATAAGAAAAGATTTGGGGTTAAAAAAGGCTCATGTAGATGATTTGAAAATTATTTTAGGGCCTAGATATCAAAACATACAAAAAACAATTAATAATCTTAATAAAGAGTACGGTATCATCAATAACTTAAAATAAAAAAACTCTTGACTACTGGCACCAGTAAAGCTATGGTTGTAAACATAATCAAATTACTGAATCTATAGCCTGTTTCTAAGCGGGCTTTTTTTATACCATTTTTAAGTTATCAATCGATTGAAATACTTCTGTGTAGCAAGTAGTTATGCAGAAGACGATGAGAATATGCCTTATAAACATAAGAAACCATGTTGTAAGTCGGGATGTCCGGAACTTACGCATAACCGATACTGTCAGCTGCATACAAAAGAAATAGAAGGAAATAGAAAGTCTAAGGTTAATAAAGAACGTCCGGCAGGTTATAATAAACAATATGGTAGAAAGTGGAGAAAGCTTAGGCTTTGGTTCTTAAAGCAAAATCCTCTATGTGTTGTTTGTGGAACTGCAGGAACTGATGTCGACCATATATTGCCGCTTTCTAAAGGAGGCACAAACGAACTTAGCAACCTGCAAACACTTTGCCATAGCTGTCACTCAAGAAAAACTGTGAGTGAGGACGGAGGTTTTGGAAATAAAAAGAAAGTATAGCCTTAAATATTAAGGTTCTTAGTCCATCAGGACATTAGATATAATTCATTAGAATTAGCAACATGAATGAACCTATTAAAAATAACACCATTATCAATGGTGATTGTCTATCTATATTACCCGGCATAGAAGATAAATCAATTGATATGGTTCTATGTGATCTGCCTTATGGCATTACATCGTGCGAATGGGATAAGGTGATTAATCCTAAAGAATTATGGGATAATTATTGGAGAATTACAAAAAACAATGCTCCTGTTGTGTTGACTGCTACGCAACCTTTTGCAACGGACTTGGTCAATGCCGCACGTAAGTTCTTCAGATATGAGATTATATGGTCAAAGACCAGAAGCACAGGCTTTCTCAATGCTAAGAAGATGCCTCTTAGAAAGCATGAGAATATATTAGTTTTCTATAAAGCTCTACCAACATATAACCCGCAGTTTACTGAGGGTAAGGCTTACAAAACTAAATCAAGAAGTGTTAGCCGGATATATCGTAACGCTAAAAGAATTGAAACAGTTAATGAAGGTAAGCGTTACCCTGTTAGCATACAACAGTTTAACCATGATAAGGGTGGCATGCATCCCACACAAAAACCTGTGGCAATGTTTGAATGGTTAATAAATACCTACACAAATGTTGGTGATGTTGTTCTTGATAACTGCTCAGGCAGCGGAACCACAGCTATTGCCTGTATCAACACGCAGCGTAATTATATCTGCATAGAGCAGGATGAAAAATATTTTAACTCCTCCCTTGAAAGAGTTTCTCAACATCTTTCAAAACAAAGGGAGGGGGGGGGCGAATCTCTATAATTAAAGGCGCGGACAGCGCTATGTACAGTAGTGAGTGTGTGATGTCAAAATGAAAGTAAAATGTGGTAATAAAAAATTATGGCAGGTAGGAAAAAAAAACCGACGAATCTTAAGGTAGTTCAAGGGACTTTTCGCAAAGATAGATCTAATCCTAACGAACCAAAACCAGAGCCTGTCAAAAAAGTTCCTCCACCCCCGGCTTGGCTTGATGAAGAAGGTCGTAAGGAATGGAAAAGGGTTGCGAAAGAATTATTTAACATGGGTCTGTTGACCCCTGTTGATATGACTGCTCTTGAAGCGTATTGCACTGTTTACAGTCGTTGGAAAAAAGCTGAAGAGGATATCGACAAAACCGGAATAACCTTTACTTACATCAATCGTGAGGGGGTGGAGATGAGAAGGAAAAATCCTTCAATCGCAATAGCAGATGAATCAATGAAATTAATGAGGTCGTTTTTATCAGAGTTTGGAATGACACCAAGCTCACGAAGTAAAGTCAGCTCAACTTCATCAGGTGACAATGACCCGCTGGACGTATTTTTAAACCGTGGCAAGAAAAAAACCTGATCATGTTGTTACTCGTTATGCAAAGGAAATAGTTAACGGTAAAAGACCTGCATGCAAACTTCATATTTTGGCATGTCAGCGTCATTTAGATGACTTAAAATTAGGAAAAAAACGAGGCATCTATTTTGATGAAAATGCCGCTGATCATGCTATTGATTTTTTTCGATTTCTTAACCACTCAAAAGGTAAGTGGGCAGGAACACCGTTCCAGTTAGAAGATTGGCAGAAATTCGTTATCGGATGTATATTTGGTTGGCTTCGCACAGACGGACTTCGAAGATTTAGAACCGTTTACGAAGAGATACCGAGAAAAAACGGAAAAAGTACGAAATTAGCGGGTGTTGGACTATATTTATTTATCGCTGACGGTGAAGGTGGAGCAGAAATATATGCCGTTGCTACTAAAAAAGACCAAGCTAAAATTGTATTTTTAGAATCTAAGAGGATGGTTCAATCGTCGCCATCGCTTAGAAAAAAGATAAATATTCTAAATTCAAACCTTAATATTGCAGGAACAGCTAATAAATTTGAACCGTTGGGATCTGACGAAGATACAATGGATGGACTTAACACCCACGGTGCTATAATTGACGAAGTTCACGCACATAAGACACGTGGTGTCGTCGACGTAATGCAAACATCAACTGGTGCGAGGGAACAACCTCTAATTTATGAAATAACAACGTCCGGCTTTAACAAGCTGAGTGTTTGTTGGGAACATCATGAATATAGTGAGAAAGTTTTAGAAGGAATAATAACAGACGATTCGTGGTTTGCATTTATTACATCTATCGATAAAGACGACGATTGGACAAGCGTAGATTCTTTTAAGAAGGCTAACCCGAATTATGGCATTTCAGTTAATCCGGAAGACCTTTTAAATAAGTGCAAAAGGGCTCAAGAGATCCTCGGCGAGCAGAATTCATTTAAAAGGTTACACTTAAATGTTTGGACGGAGCAAGCAAGTCGCTGGATTGATATGGACATCTGGAACGAGTGTCCGGCAGTTTTAAATCCTTCGGAGCTTAGAGGTCTTGATTGTTACGGCGGGCTTGACTTGGCAAGTAGAGAAGATGTGGCGGCGTTTGTTTTGTTTTTTCCGGAACTATGTGCATTATTATGTACATTTTGGGTTCCGGAAGAAAATATACATAAAAGGGCAAAAAGAGATAGAGTACCATACGATATTTGGGCAGATGAGGGATATATAACTGCAACCGAAGGAAATGTTGTTGACTATGATCAGATACGCTTGGATATAAATGAGGCATCAAACTTTTTTAATATAAAAGAAATAGCATACGACCGGTGGAATGCTACGCAAATAACAACTCAATTAGAGGGTGACGGACTTACTATGGTTCCGTTCGGACAAGGTTTCGGCAGTTTGTCTGCTCCGACAAAAGAATTTGGTAAAATAATAACAGCCAGACGCTTAAATCATGGCGGCAACCCTGTTTTGAAGTGGATGGCAAGCAATGTTGCCGTAAAAGAAGATCCGGCAGGTAATTTAAAGCCTGATAAAGGTAAATCTGCGGAAAAAATTGACGGTATTATGGCAGGCGTTATGGCGATCGGACGTGCTATTGTTCAAACGGATGATGCCGAAGAGTCCGTTTATGAGCAAAGAGGTTTAATAGTACTATGAGGTTTTGGTTTTCTAAGTCTAAACGCTCAAATAGCAAAAGTTTAGGACACCCAAGAGATCCTGCTTTGGTTAAATGGTTATTTGCCGGAATGCCGAATTCATCGGCAGGAATTAGCGTTACGGCTGATTCTGCTATGACTTTAACGGCTGTTAGTAACTGCGTGAGAGTTATCGCAGAGGATATAGCAACGATACCGCTGATATTATATGAAAGATTGGTAAATGAAGGTAAAGAAAGGGCTGTTAATCACCCTATATATGACCTTTTACATAACAAGCCCAATAGATGGCAAACCAGTTCAGATTTTAGAAGAATGATGCTTGGACATTATCTTCTTCGTGGCAATTGTTATGCAGAAAAAATATATTTAAACAGCGGCAAGTTAAGTGAACTAATACCTCTTCATCCCGATAGAGTTTTTCCTTTTAAAGCTCCGGACGGACATATTGCGTATAAATATACACCTATTAACGGCAAAAGCAGAATTCTTTTGCAGCATGAAATGCATCATTTTGCCGATATTAGTAATGACGGTATCAAAGGTCAGTCAAGAATTGAGCAGGCGAGTGAGGCTCTGGGATTCTCGCTTGCGACAAATCAATATGGCTCCAAAATATTCGCAAACGGGGCTGTTCCCGGATTTTTGTTAAAGCATCCTGCAAAGCTTTCTGAAGAAGCCGCAACCAGATTAATAAAATCGTGGGAAAAACGCCATAAAGGTTCTGAAAATGCGAATAGACCTGCGGTTTTAGAAGAAGGAATGGACTATAAAGAAGTCGGGATAAGTCCTGATGACGCACAGTTTCTTGACAGTAAGAAATTTAGCAGAAGCGAAATTTGCGGAATGTTTAGAGTTCCACCGCATAAAATCGGAGATTTAGAGCGTTCAACTTTTAAAAATATTGAGAGTCAAGCAATTGAATATGTTGTAGATGCTCTGCGACCGATAGCCGTTTCGTGGGAGCAGGCTTATGCAAGAGATTTGTTGTCAGAAAACGATAGACAAAAATATTTTATCGAACATTTGCTTGACGGTCTTCTTCGTGGTGATATAAAAAGTCGTTACGAAGCCTATGCAATCGGACGTGAGAAAGGCTGGCTGTCTGCAAATGACATTCGCAGAAAAGAAAACATGAATCCTATCGGAGAAAGCGGCGATATATATTTAGTGCCGCTTAATATGATACCGGCTGATAAAGTCGGGAATTTTTATGATAGTGATGATACTCCGCCATCAAAAGATGAAAGGAGTTTTGAAAATAGAAAAGCTATATTTCGTGAAAAAAGATCCGTTGAAGAGATTAGCAGAACAAAGGCTGCTTTTAAGCCTATATTCAACGATTCTGCAAGCCGTATTGTTCGTTTTGAAATAAAAGCGTTGCAACGAGCTGTTAATAAATACCTAACAAAAGGTTCTGATATTGAATTTAAAAGCCGGCTTAATGAATTTTACAAGAATTTCGATGTTGATATTGAAAAGAATATGTTGCCGTCACTAACGACATTTGCAGCAAGTATATACGCTATTGCTGCTGATGAAATAGGCTTGGCTTCAAAAACCATATCGCCTGAAATAACGAGGTTTATTAACAAATATTCCAGTAATATGGCTAAAAGATATATATTATCTTCGCAAGAACAAATCGGCAGCATAATAAACTCTAACCCTGATAACTTAGTGCAGTCATTAAATGGCCGCTTTGACGAGTGGAGAGAAAAAAGACCATCAAAAATTGCATTGCGGGAAGTTGTGCAAGGTTCTTCTGCTATTCAAAAAGAAACATACAAGAAAAACGGTATAAGGCAATTGAAGTGGAAAACAATAGGCGATAATTGTCCTTTGTGCAGTTCCTTAGACGGTAAAGTTGTATCTATAGAATCAAACTTCGTTCAAAAAGGCGATGAGATTAATATAGATGGGTCGGCTCCATTAAAAATAAAAAGAAGCATCGGTCACCCTCAGCTACATGAGGGATGTGACTGTCAAATAGTTGCTGCTTAATAATAATTAATAGGTAGAAAAATGAAAGGTGTTGAAAGAAGAGCTTTTAATGTCAGTAATATCGAACTTAGAGCTGAAGGAGAAGGTGAAGATTTAACTAAAAAAATAGTAGGTCATGCTGCCATATTTAATCAACTTTCTGAAGATTTGGGTGGTTTCCAAGAAAAAATCGAACCCGGTGCGTTTAGTAAGTCATTAAAAAATGCAGATGTTAGAGCCTTATGGAATCATGATGCTAATTTTATTTTGGGGCGTAATAAGGCGGGAACTTTAACTTTGAGTGAAGATAAAACAGGTCTTGCTATTGAAATTTTACCACCTGACACACAATTTGCCCGAGACCTAATGGTATCAATGGAAAGAGGCGATGTTACTCAAATGTCCTTTGGATTCAGAACTATAAAAGATAAATGGGAAACCGAAGCGGGAAAGGATATCAGGACTTTATTAGAAGTGGAGATATTTGACGTATCGCCTGTTACATATCCTGCATATACCCAAACTGACGTAGCTTTAAGGTCGTTAGATGTCTGGAAAAAAGACAACAAACCATTTACACCTTCTTTGAAAAGTTACAAAAGAAAACTTGCTTTAGCCAATCTCTAAACACAGTAGGTATGTTAACGTTTGCCAACGGGCCATCGGATTAAATCCGAATTCGTTAACGAATGTCCGTATCTGCTCATCAGATGATGTTTTTAGGACAACAAGTAAAATAAATAATAATTTTAGGAGAAAATAATGTCCCGTATAAATCAACTACGTGAAAAACGTCAATCCATTCTAAATAAATTAGATGAGATGACAAAGACTGCTGACAAAGAAAAAAGAGAATTTGATCAAGAAGAGTCTAATAAATTTGATAAGTTATTTGCAGACAGTGAAAATATAAAATCTGACATACAACGTGAAGAAAAACGTGAGGCTTTGCAGCGTGAAATGGCACAACAGGCTTCAAGTTCTAATAACAATTCTTCGGAAGATTCTAATAATGCAGAGGCTCGGAATAAAAAAATCATCGAATCATTTAGATCGTGGGTTGCATCGGGTCAAGAGAGCCAAGAAATTAGAGCGTTACAAGCTGACTCTGATACACAAGGTGGTTATCTTGTAGCTCCTGAACAATTTGTAATGCAGCTTATAAAAGCTGTTGATGATGTTGTGTCGATAAGAAGGATTGCAAATGTTTTTTCGGTTCCAAATGCAGATAGTCTTGGTGCGGCTTCGCTAGATAATGACCCTGATGACGCAGACTGGACATCGGAGATAGCTACTGGAAGTGAAGACGGTTCAATGAGCTTTGGCAAAAGAGAGCTAAAACCGCATCCGGTTGCTAAAAGGATAAAAGTTTCTAAATCGCTCCTTAGAAAAAGCATGATGAATGTTGAAAGTATAGTGATGGAACGTCTGGCTTATAAATTTGGCGTAACTGAAGAAAAGGCTTTTCTGACAGGTAACGGAAGCCAGCAACCGCTGGGTATATTTGTTGCTTCAAACAACGGAATTCCAACGTCACGTGATGTAAGTAGTCAAAATACTACGACATCAGTGTCGGCGGACGGTTTAATTAATGCGGAAATGTCTTTAAAAGACCAACATAGGGCTAAATCCACGTGGATTTTTCATAGAGACGGAATTAAACAAATTCGTCAATTAAAAGATGGCGAGGGTCGTTATTTGTTGGATCTTAAAAACGGCACAATAAACGGGATTCCATTTGTAACGTCGGAATATGCACCTAACACATTCACTACCGGTCAATATGTAGGAATTATCGGTAATTTTGAATATTACTGGATAGCCGATGCTTTGGATATGGAAATGCAGCGTTTGAATGAGCTTTATGCCGAGACAAATCAAGTTGGGTTCATAGGACGCAAAGAAACGGACGGTATGCCTGTACTTGCCGAAGCATTTGCTCGTGTCAAACTAGCGTAATTCTATAGTATTTCCAAAATTTATTGATAATTGTCATCCCCGACTTGTTCGGGGATCTTCTGTCAATTAAAACAGATCCCCCTATAATTTTCTACGAAAATTCACAGGGATGACATTATTATTAAAAATTAGAAACACTATAGTTTGATTATTTTTTAAATTTTATTACGGAGATTTATCCATGAACTTATTAAAAAATGTGGAATTTCAAGAAGTTCTAGCACCTATAGCAGCCGGAAGTAGTATTAATTCTGACAGCGATATCATTGATATGGAGGGCTTTGAGGGAGTAACTTTTATAACGCCTATTACCGATAGTGCCGATACCGGTGTTGCAACTATGAATATTGAGCAAAATAGTGCTAACTCGGCTTCCGGAATGGCGGCATTATCAGGAGCGATAGCGACAGTTACATCGGCGGCCAATGATGACATTAACGGTCAGTTACTTATTGTTGATGTTTATAGACCAAAAGAGCGTTATTTGAGAGCAAATCTGACAAGTGCTACGGCAAATATTGCCTATGGTAATACTATAGCCGTTAAGTATGGTGCAAAGAAGAAGCCTATTACTCAAGGATCTACGGTAGCAGCATCAACGCAAGTTGTTAGTCCTGCAGAAGCATAATCTTTAATGGTGCCTTATTTAATCGAAGGGCATTAATTTGTCCTTCGTTTTTTTTGATAATATAAAAAACGAGAAGTATTATGTCTAATACAAAAGTATATATGGAACAGGGCGGCAATAAACAGGTTGTAGCCGCCGGTGGTGAGATTAACATTGAAACTGGCGGGGCTTTGAAAATAAACGGCACCGATGTAAGCTCGGAGTTGGCGGAAGCTGCCGGCAAGGCAACAAATGTTACATTTTCATATGCAGCAGCTGCTGCAAATGTGTCCGAGGTAACAATCACGGTTAAAAATGCAGCGGGCACTACAATAGAATCCCCGCACAGCTTAGATGTATATCTGTCTGATGCTGCCACAGGTGCAGGACTGACGGCAACTACTGCAAGCGGTACTGTTACGGCTAAAGCTGCAAGCGGTACTGTTTTGGGTACACTTACGGCTAAAAAGGCTTTACGAGTGCAGACCTTGGCAACCGGTGTTTTTATATTGGAAATAACCGATACTGCTAAAACCGGATTCTATCCGGTAGTATCACTTCCAAATACGGGAGAAACTATTGTCGGTTCTCAAATGGTCACCGGTGATTACGGTGCTTAGAAAGGGTTAATTATGACTTACGCTAAAAAACATATTGTTGAAATTGTTACAAACTCAAGCGGAGATGCTGTTGCTTACACAGAAAAACCACTCAACGGCAAAATCATAAATGCTATTTACGATAAAACAGATTTTGCGGACGGTGTTGATTTTACAATTACATCAGAAACAACCGGACAAAATATATGGACGGAAAGTAATGTAAATGCGTCTAAAACAATATCACCGAAACAACCGGTGCATGATACCGCCGGAGTCGCCGCTTTGTATGCATCCGGAGGAGAGGCGGTTTTGCACGAAATATATGTTGTTGATGAGCGTATTAAGTGCGTAATAGCAAATGGTGGTGACACAAAAACCGGCACAATAACATTTATTGAAGGGTAATTATAATGAAAATCAAATTAAGAACGATGATGTCCGGTCCCCAAGGAACTTTTAACCCGGGATCTGTTTTAGATATTCCGGCTTGCGGCGTTACCGAAAACCAAGCCAATGAGCTGATTGCCTGTAAATATGCAGAACTTATAAGTAATACAGGTGAAAATTTGGCAAGCACATCGGCTAATAACTTAGCAAAAAGCGTTAAAAATATTGAAACTGCAACGATAAATGCTCCTGAAAATACATCAAAAATAAATAATAAAGCAAGTGGTGCCTTTGAAATAAAACATATAGGCGGCGGTTATTACCACGTTTTTGACAGTCAAAATAAACAGGTTACCGAGCAGGCAATAAAAAAATCCGAAGCGATGAAAATACTTAAAGAGCTAACTAAAGGTTAAAAATGATTTATACGGTTGTTACGCCTCCGGAATCCGAGCCTATTTCTATTTCAAAGGCTAAAGATCATCTCCGTGTGGATCACTCCGACGAAGATGATTATATTTTGTCTTTGATAGGTTCCGCAAGGGAATTTGCAGAAAGGTTTACCAGACGGGCTTTAATGACCAAAACCGTTGATTTTAAGATAGATGAATTTCCTATTGATGTAATAGAAGTATCAATGCCTCCTTTGCAGTCGGTTAGTTCTATAACCTATATTGATCCTAACGGAGAATTACAAACATGGGGTTCTTCAAATTATATTGTCGATACAATTAGTCAGCCGGCAAGAATTGCCCCTGCTTATGGCAAAGTTTTTCCGTCAACCAGATGCCAGATGAATGCAGTAACTATTCGGGCTATAATCGGCTACGGAGGAAGTAGCGATATCCCGAAAGAAATTATTCAAGCGATGCTGCAAATGATAGGGCATTTGTACGAACATAGGGAGTCCGTAGATATAGGACGACCGCTTAATGAAGTTCCGATGACAACGAAATATTTGTTAGAGCCTTATAGGGATTTGAGGTTCTTTTCATGATTGCAAATATGAGGGAAAGAGTAAAGTTTCAGACAGAATCTGATGTTGCAGACGGAGGCGGTGGTTTTACAGCCACATGGATTAACCATGTAACGGTTTGGGGGAAAGTTAGTCCCGTTAAAATCGACGAAGAAGCCCAAGCAGACCAGTTGCAAGCCGAAGTTTTGTATAAAATAAAAATAAGATATAGAAGCGATTTAAGTGAAAAAATGCGGATTGTTTGGCAAGGGAAAAACTTGAATATCCGTTCAATTACGAATCCTGACGAAAGAAAAAGATATAATGAGATAATTGCGGAACAGGGAGTAGCAATTTGAAACCGTCAATAGTCGGTATTAGCCGTTTGAAGCAAAGAATAATGAGGATTTCGGCAACGCATGATAGGATAGTAAACGAAATTTTAGAGCAGGCGGCTTTACAGGTTCGCAATAATGCAGTTCATAACGTTCAAAACCGTGCAAAATCAGGCAAGCTTTATGATTGGAGAGCTTTAAGAAAAGGAGAAAAAGCGGATAGATTTGTCAAAGTTAAAGGGCAGATGATACCCGTAAAAGACAGAAAAACGCCGCATAGAGCATCAGCTCCCGGTCAGTCACCTGCCGAGGATGAAGGTGATATGACTAAACATATTGCCTATTTTGTTTCTAAAAAAGGCATGGAAAGAAGGGTTGCAACGATTCGGGGCGGGTATGGAGCTGCTAAGAACCTTGAGTTCGGCTCAAGGGGAATTAAAGCCAGACCGTTTTTGCTGCCGGCGTTTTATAAAGAAAAAAGAAAGTTCCGATTGGAGCTTACAAGGGACGTAAAAAGAAACATCAAAAAATATAGTAAAAAATGACCGGTTATGCTTCTTGGGACATGCAAAAGGCTCTTTATGATGCCTTAACAGGTGATGCAACATTAACGGGTCTTATTACAGGTGTATATGATCATGTCGAGCAGGAAACCGCATTTCCATATGTAACAATCGGGGAGTCGTCAATTAATGCTTTTGATACGAAAGATACTGACGGAATGGAGCATATACTTACTATCAATAGCTGGTCGAGAAAGCGTGGTCGCAAAGAAATAAAACAGATTCATGCGGAAATATATCGAATATTACAAAATCAAAATATAAGTATTTCTAATCAACATATTATTTTGATTCAGTTTGATTTTGAAGAAATTTATTTAGACCCCGACGGTCTGACATATCACGGTGTGTTGCGTTTTCGTTGTTTAACTCAATCTAATTAATTAATTTAGGAGAAATTATCATGGGTGGAATTGCCGGAAGAGGAATGTTGTTTAAAGTCGGTGACGGAGGAAATCCTTCTGAAACATTCACAACATTTGGTGGAGTTCAGAGTGTTTCAGCATCACATTCGAATGGAACGGTTGATGTAACCAATAATGATGATGCAGGGGTTAGGGAGTTGCTTGAGGGCAAGTTCGGTATGGCATCTAGTTTTTCTATATCAGGCGTGACAAAAGATGAGGCTGCGTATGATAGTTTGTTCACTGACTTTCAAGCAGGGACTAAACGAAACTTTCAGATAGTTGTACCCGGCTCAAACGCCGGCGGAACACTTGACTTTGCAGGTATTATAACGGGCTTTGAAGAGAGCGGTGGAACCGATGACCCGTTAGGTTTTAGCTTAACAATTGAGAGCTCCGGAGCCGTAACTAAATCTTAAGGATTAATATAAGGATTAAATATTAAATATTATGAAAATTACTCTTGCAGGTGAAGAAATAGAGTTAAACCCGACATTTGAAAATATCAAGAAAGCTGAGTCAGAAATGGGTACATTTGTAGGTTATGGTACTAGATGCGTCAAAGAAACTGTAACAGTTTCAGATATTGTTAATGCATATTATCATCTTCAATCGACACCATATTCAAAGCCTCAATTATTTGAAAAGATAACGAATGACGGACTAATCAAGCATATGATAAACCTTCGTAATTTAATTGTTCCTCTTTTAACCGGAAAAGAGCCTGAAGAATATGAAAAGGAGGTAGAAGGGCAAGCGGAAAAAAAGTAACTAACGACAGCTATGAAGAGGAACCTTTTCATGCGTATTTTTATGCTGTTGCAATTTTGAACTTTAATATTCAGCCAAGCGAATTTTGGAAAATGCACCCAAAAGAATTTTGGCTTATTTACACCCACGCTACCCGCAAAAAAGAAAACAAAATGAATATCAAAGAGCTTCGAGCACTTATGGATCTTCCTGAAGCACGTCCTTTTGTGAGAAAGAAATAATGGCTACAACAATTGATTCGTTATTAGTAAAATTTGAGGTTAATAACCGACAGCTTAAGGAAGGTTTTGCCGAAGCTAATAACCAAATAACAGGTTTTAGTAATAAGGCTAAGGCTAGTTTTGCATTGATTGCAGGGGCATATAGTGCGGCATTTGCCTTAAAAGGCATGACCGATGTTATTACGAAATTTGAAAAATTAGAAGCCTCACTAATTACAGTGACCGGCAGCTCTGAAAAGGCTGCTAAAGAATTTGAAAAATTACAGGATTTTGCATCTACAACACCTTTTCAATTAGCGGAAGTTGTCGACTCATTCATCAAAATGAAAGCACTCGGTCTTGACCCGAGCGAAAAGGCTTTAAATTCGTACGGAAATACGGCTAGTGCAATGGGTAAGGGCCTTAATCAAATGATTGAGGCGGTTGCAGATGCCTCTACCGGAGAGTTTGAACGGCTAAAAGAATTCGGTATAAAAGCAAAACAAGAAGGAGATAATGTTACATTCACCTTTCAAGGTGTTAGTACTACGATAAGAAAAAACGCAGATGAAATATCAAGTTATCTGCAAAGTATCGGCGATAATCAGTTTGCAGGTGCAATGGAAAGACAGGCAGATACATTAAATGTCGCCTTGTCCAATATGAATGATTCTTTTGACAAATTAATAAAAGCCATCGGAGATGCGGGTCTTACTAACTTGCTGATTAACTCAGCCGATGCTATGAAAGAGCTTGCCGACAACACCCGTGAAAATATACCGTTGATTCAGGAATGGGGAGATAGAATATTATCGACAATGCCTCAAACGGGTGCCGTTTGGAATATGCTCAAATCTTTAAATTCGGAACAGCAAACAAATAATATGCTGGTTAAAGAGGGGATAGATTTACAAACGATGATGGCGGGCAGCGGTATGGGAGGGATTGATCCTAACGCACCGGTTCCTGTTGGTAAGCCTGAAGAAGAGGCGGCTAAAGCGGTAGAAGAGGCTGAAAGAAAAAGAGAATTACTCCAACGGGATTTGGAGATGTTCCAGCAATCTTTAATGACTAAATCTGAATTAGAAGATGAGAATTATGCCGCTAGAATGGAGAAACTTCAAATATTCAAAGAAAATGAATTAATTTCAGAACAGGAATATAATTCATTATTTGAAAATGAGATGATACGGCACCAAGATAAGGCTGAAGAAATTCGCAAGCAAGGTTTAAGCCGATTAGAAAAATTCCAAGAAATGTCATACAAGGATCAGGCTAAAACCGTGTTTGGGGAGCTTGAGAATATAACAGCAGGTGTTGCACAGCATAACAGAGCTTTTTTTGAAGCAAATAAAGTTGCAGCAATAGCAAATGCAACTATAAAAGCATATGACGGTATTAATACGACATGGAACTCATACCCATTTCCAGTTAATGTAGGTATGGCAGCGGCACATGCGGCGGTTGCTTTTCAGCATATTCGGTCTATTAAAAATACATCCTTTTCAGGTGGCGGGGGAGGATCGGCTCCATCAATATCAGGTTCAACACCTGCAGCACCTGTAACGCCAACTACTGGAGCCGGTTCAGGCTCCGGGGGGACGGGTTCGGGCAATGCATCGAGCATATTAGATTTGGTAATAAGCGGAATAACCGAAGATGAATTGTATAGCGGTCGGCAAATCGATAATATTATTAAGGGAATTAATGAAAGAATCGGTGACGGTGCTAGTTTGGGAAGTGTGAGGTTATCGTGAGCGTAGTTATTGACGGAAGTCTTGTCAATCCTGACTATCCGAGGGTCTGTTATAACAATCTTTCTGCTGCAGCTGCTATAACTGCAAGCAGTGAGGCTACCGATTTTGATAAAGAGAATGTTCAGGACGGTTTAACTTCCACATTTTGGAAGCCGACAAGTCAGGATTCTTACCTTGAGTTTGATATGGGCAGTGCCACCACAATAGACTATATAGGCATTGCAGGGCATAACTGTGGAACTCAAGGAAATACTATTAATATACAATATTGGGACGGGGCTTCATGGCAAACTATAGATACGATAACACCGACAGATGATTCGGTTATACTTTTCTTATTTGAAAGCCAAAACAGACAGATTTTTAAAATTGAATTCACAGGCGGAAGCGTACCATCTGTTGCAAGTATATTTATGGGCGTTCAGCTTGTTATGGAAAGGCAGCTTTATGGCGGTCATACACCGATAATATTTGCAAAGCAGCATGTAATAAGACCGAATATTAGTGAGACAGGTCAGTATCTGGGGCGGTCGGTAGTAAGGGAGGGTGCTTTTTTAAGGGCAGACTTTCCGAATTTAACGGCAGCTTGGGTGAGGACAAATATATTGCCGTTTATCGAAGATGCGGTTGACAACCCTTTCTTTTTTGCTTGGAGACCCACAAGTTATCCTGATGAGGTTTGTTATTGTTGGACTGACGGAGACCTTTCGGCTTCAAACATGGGGCAGCGTGATTTGATGCAATTTTCAATTAATGCGAATGCGAAGTTATTATAATGGTTGATGAAAATACTTTAGGTAGAGAGCCTATAACTATTGTAGAAATAGATCAGGATTTTTGCAGCAGAACATATGGGACTTCCCCTTGTACGGCTTCTGTCGGCGTTACGGGTGATTTTAAGTGCTACAATACGTTTGCGACTTGTCAGGATAGTGCGAATTATGAAAAAGGCACGGCTTTAACTTTGAGATTTTGTACTAAGTCGGCAAGCTTCCCCGGTCCTTCGGAAAGTGAGCAATATATATCTATAGTTGAGAGTGTCAGTAGTAATCCTACCGAAATAAATTTAGCAAACGGAAATCCTAATCTAAGCCCTTTAGGCAAAAGAGCAAGTGTTACTATACGCATGAAGGATATCCCTTATAATGATTCGAGGGTTGATCAGTATAAAAGCGATAGGGGGTTTAACCCTTCGGAAAAAAGCACATTTTGGAGGAAGTGGTTAAAAAGGAATCCTTATTTTCAAAACCGATCTTTAAGGGTTCGTGAGGGGTATGTAGGACAAAGTGTTGCAAGCATGAGAACCCGGCATTATATCATCGATAAGATTACAGGTGTTGATAGTAACGACAGGGTGACTATCGTTGCAAAGGATATTTTAAAATTAGCCGATGATAAGAAAGCACAAATCCCGACATCTAACACCGGGTCATTAAATGCAGATATAACGGACGTTGCTACATCTGCCACCCTTTCACCAAGCGGAATCGGTGATGAGGAATATCCGGCTTCAGGCAAATTAAGAATAGGTGACGAGGTAATGAGTTTTACACGTTCCGGGGATAATTTGACATTAACAAGAGCCGTTAATAATACCGAAGCAGATGACCATAGCGAAGGGGATTTAGTTCAGGTTTGTGTTGAATTTGTCGATGAACGGATAGATTCGATCCTTGAAACGCTGCTAAATACTTACGGTAACGTGTCATCTAGCTATTTGCCGACTACAGATTGGGCGGCGGAAGCTGATTCTTGGTTGTCTGATGCAATTTTATCGGCACTTATAACCAAGCCTACCGGTGTAACCACTTTGATAGGTGAGCTTTTGGAGCAAACAGGAAGTGTTTTATGGTGGGACGAGGTAAATCAGGAGGTTAAATTTCAAGCGGTACGACCTGTTCAAGATGAATCAATAACAGATATCACCGAAGAAAATCATATTATAGCTAACAGTTTTAGTATTACCAGAGAGCCGGCTCAAAGGGTGTCGCAGTTATGGTTCTTTTATGATGTTAACGACCCTACGAAAGATTTAAAAGACGAGTCTAATTATAAGAAAGCTCAATTATCTGTTGCTTTGGATAAAGAATCTGAAAATCAATATGACGGTCCAAGTATCCGATCGGTATATAGCAGGTGGCTTACCGAAGACGATGCTGCACTGGCATTATCTACCGCAAGTAAAATTGTTTTGTCATACAAGGATAACCCTGTATATGTGCAGTTTTCGGTAGATGCGAAAGACCGTTCTATCGATGTAGGCGGGGTGTTAAGAATAAGCCACAGGTCGCTGGTTGACCCGCAGGGTGATGAGCTTTCAACTTTATTTTTTGTTATATCTCGGCATGAGGTCGAGAGCGGTCATAAAGTAACATATAAGTGCATTAAGTTCGGCTATATCGGGCGATTCGGGTTTGTTATGGACAACTCGGCAAATGATTATGGCAGTGCGACTCAGGCGGAACTTGATAAGGGGTGTTATATTACAAATGATTCAGGATTGATGTCTGATAGCACCGAGGGTTGGAAAATAATATGACAACTTATACTACTATAAACAACACGGATATTGATGTTGATAGCCCTGTTACAACTAGCTTGATGAATAAACTGCGTGACAATCCTATTGCTATTACTGAAGGTGCGAGCGGTGCTCCTAAAATTCAAGCTGCGGCGTTAGACACCGACAGCGTTACAGCTAATGCCATTGCTGCCGGTGCTGTGGGTTCATCGGAACTTGGAAGTAATGCTGTAAATACGGCAAATATAAATAATGGTGCTATAACGCAAGCGAAGTTAGCATCTGATGTTCAGACTGTTAAGGCGTGGGTTAAATGGAATTCGTCTGAAACGATAGTTGACGATTTCGGAGTAAGTTCTGTCGCGATAGTGACTGGCACAGAGTTGCGTGTTACTTTTGATAGTGCGTTTTCCAACGCTAATTACGTTGGTTCAGGGATACCTTCTCAGCAAGCCGGAGGACAAGGTAATATGCTGAGCATTGGGACTAACAACAGTCAAACGACAACTCAATATTACGTTACTGTGCATCAGGATGATGGCACTGAAAATACCGGTAATACAGAAGTTCACATGATGTTTGCGGGAGATAATTAAGACTATGAATAAGTTAACAAATCAAACTATAATAACTTATAAAAACGATTTTTCCGTTAGTTCCATAATATTTCCTTCAAAAAGTCAAGAAAGATACGGCAAAAGCATTTTTGAAGTTGCCGTAAAGAGTATCGAGGACATAAGGATATTACTAGACAGGATTATGTTGGGCGTATCAGATATAAACGAACTTATAACTTATGAAATTGTTGATGAAAAGGTAGAGCCTACTCAAGAACTGGTTAGAAAAAAAATTAACGGCATTTTTACAGAGGTAATAGTTTACGATAATTTAAATAAAATAATAAAAGTTCAGAAGCCGAACTATAGCAAAATAAGTTCAATACAAGAACAAGTCGACAAAGGTAATATTACTGTAAACTATTTGATAAATCCGGAAAATCAAAAGAAAGAATATTACACTGAAGAAACGGCACTTGCATTTTTAAATAGAAATTCGATAGAAGAATTAAAAAACAAATTCAACTTTGCAATCATAAATCGGTGCGATTTACCAAAAGACTATGCATATTATTTTGATTCACTTTTTTATAATAAAGAAAATAACGTTGTTTTGGTTGATATAAGTAAAGCGAGAGCTATAAAACTGGAAAAAATTCGATTAATCAGAAACCGTAAGTTAGAAGAATTAGACAAGGATTTGATCGTAGCCGAGCGTGATAAAAACAAAGCCAAAATTAAAGAGCTTATGAAAAAGAGGCAGATATTGCTTGATGTTCCTCAAGAATGTCAGATTGAATTGAATAATCTTAGCGATTTTGAAGAGATAAAAAAATTGTCGCATCCGGTATTAGAAAATTAATTTTTATAGATATTAAAACAGTATCAATTATGACAACGAAGCATATCGGTGAACATAGCTTTTCGCTTAAAAAAGGAAGTTTAACTAATAAAAACTTTACGATTTATGATGATTACGCCAATGGTGTAAAAAGGGATTTATCAATTTATAATACCGCTGAAATGTTTGTTACCGATAAAAGGGGAGGTGAATCTTTATTTACCCTTGCAGGCACTATAACACAAGGAACAAGCAATGTTTCTTTCGATATCCCGAAAAGTGACACGGTTAATATAACCCATGATGCGGCTTTTTACACCACGGTTCTTTCTGACAGCGATGATGGTTCGCTTGATTGGAAGTTTTTGGAAGGGACTATTGAGTTTATTGATTAGGGTAGTAAATGTCTAATATTACAATTGTAGTAAATGGTGGTATTGTTGTTGAGGAAGATAGCGATACGATAAATGTTGTTGTCGGTGGATTCAATAACTCAACGACTCTGGTTGATTATAATGCTGTAGGTTCTTATCAAGCGGGTAAAAAGCAAACCTTCAGTCCTGACTCTGATAACGCAGGAATGAATGCAGGTTCTTATGCCGGAAACCCGGCAACATTAGCTAATGCGGATATTTGGTATAATAGCTCGACTAATCAATTATTTGGAAGAATAGGTGGCACTAATGTTGATTTGGGTGCCGGTGGCGGCGATTCTTGGAGTGATGCTGTTGATTCAAATGTTGTACCTGATACGGATAGTGCCTACAATATTGGAAGTGCCTCGTTTAGATTTGCAAACGTTTATAGTGATGCAATAGATATCGGCGGTAATATAACCGTAGGTGGTACGGTAGACGGTCGTGACGTTGCCGCAGACGGCACTAAATTAGATTATATCACCGTAACACAGGCGGTTGATTTAGATGCTATAGAATCAAGAGTTAATGAGCTTGATGCTTCGGTGGTTTTGAAAGGATCGTGGGACGCTTCGGCAGGAAGCTTTCCCGGAGGCGGAACTGCTCAGGCAGGTGATAGCTATATAGTATCAACGGATGGAACGGTCGATAGCGTAGAATTTACGGCAAATGACCGTATAGTTGCTATTACCGATAATGCCTCAACTTCAACATATGCAGCTAACTGGCTAAAACTTGATTATACAGACGCTGTGTTGTCGGTTGCCGGCAAGACCGGAGCCGTAATTTTAGCGGCATCAGATGTCGCAAGCGGAACATTTGCAGATGAGAGGATATCCGAATCAAGTGTTACTCAGCATCAGGCTGCTTTATCTATTGCAGAAAGTCAAGTTTCAGGTCTGGGAACCCTTGCTACCCAAGATTCTGATAACGTATCTATAACAGGTGGCAATGTTGCTGTTAGCGGATTTTTAAATATCGGTGCAGCAATAAATAAGACTATTTCTTCGGGAGCTATATCAATAAGCAGCTCAAATATTATAGTCGATACGGAGAGTGCAGCCGCCTCTGACGATCTTGACACTATAACCGGCGGAACCGAGGGTGACACAGTTTGTTTGCGAGCTTTATCAAGTGCAAGGACTGTTGTTGTAAAAAATGGCACCGGCAATATTTGGTTAGGTGCGGACTTCTCATTAGATAATTTGTTAGACTCTATTAAGTTAATCAAACAAGGTTCCATTTGGCTAAGATATTCCAGTGCAAATAACGGATTGTAAGTAAATTAAGCCGTATTAGAAATTCATTTTTATAGGAGATAATTATGTCAATATTAACATTGCAAGATGCCAATGGTGTTAACCGTGAGAATGTGATTGTAGAGCCTGTCAATCCTAACGGTAAGTGGATTTTATCCCTACACGGAGGCTATGGAAGTCCTGACCAAATGAAGGCTACAACAGCCTTACAAACTTTATTTCCGGAGCATTATATTTGTTTTGCACAAGGAGATAAAATCCTTGCGGACGCAAACGGCAATTTAGTTCACAGAGGTTGGCGGCTTAAAGACGAGGAGAAGGTTGATAACAGATTCTTGAGTGATTTGCTTGAAGAATTTTTAAAACAGTACGGATTGTCATACAAAAACGGGGGTATTATAAGTGCTTCTAACGGTGCTATGGCGGCGATGAGGTTGCTTTCTCATATTGATGAAATGAGTGTTGATTTTCTTGTCAGCGTATCAGGAACTTATAATAGCCCTGAAGATTTTGATTTTACAGGTAGAATTCTGACGATTAACCATCAATTAGATTCTATAGTTCCATATAGCGGAAGTGCTATTTATGAGGCTTTAGATGTGACTATAGAAAAATTTAAAGATTCTGCCGAAGTTTTGGAATCTATTTTGCTAAATAAAAAATTGCAGGATCCGAATTCTACATATCATACTTGGGACGAGCTAAAGTCAATATACCCGAATTTTGACCAAAGGCTTAAATTATTTGTGGGTTAGTAATGAGCGATGAACCTACAAATGCACAACTTCATATATTAATGACGGAAGTAAAAGGTGATATGAAGCTTGTGCTGTCAAAACTTGATGAAATAAATAAATGGCGTGATAACCATGAAAAAAGTGATAAATCCGAACACAATGCAATTCATAAGCGAATATCAGATATGCGTTCGACTATGAGCCATATTGCAATTGTTTCAATCGTTATAGGCTTTGTTGCCGGAGCATTCTCAAAATTAAAAAACATAATATTAGGCGGTTGATTGGTGGAAACATTAATTATTGAAAGGTCGTATTTTAAAGATGCGACAATGGGGCTTATGTACGTGAAAGGTAGGGATAATCCTGTATGGAATACGATAGAAAGGCCTGATTTAAATAATCAGCCTTTTGAAAGCTGCATACCTGAAGGTGAGTATGTTGTTAAGCCTTACTCATCCGATAAATATCCCGATGTTTGGGAGGTTCAGAATGTGAAGAATCGGAGTAAAATACTATTTCATCACGGCAACTGGGCGTTAGATGTAAAAGGTTGTATTGCCGTGGGTCTAGGTTGTGGCTATATGCATCTAAACGGCAATCCTGAAAAGGCAGTATATAGCTCTAAAAATGCCATTAGGCAGATTAAAGACGTAATCGGATATCCTAGTAATTTTAAATTAATAATCAAAGGTAAAAATTATGTATGAAAACGTAAGAAGCAGGATGAAAACCGGTGACGTTATATCTTTTTCCGGAAAAAGTGATATTTCAAATATTATAAAAGCCAAAACCGACAGTGATATTTCACATGTTGCAATGGTCTTAAAAAAACAATTGCTAGACGGCAAGGAAAGAGTTTTAATAATCGAAAGCACATCTTTAAACAACTTGCCCGATATATACACAGGAAAGCTATTCAAGGGCGTTCAGATTCAATATTTAAGTGACCGCATGAATGATTATAGCGGTCAAGTGTATTGGCGAAGGGTACGCAATCCATTATCCGAAGGAGAGAAAGCCAAGCTTGTAATATTCTTGATGATGTTGCATAAAATGCAGATAGAATATGATACACTTGGAGCGATAGGGGCAGGGTGTGACTTATTCGATATATTGTTCGCTAACGTGGAAAATCACGAAAAACTCTTTTGCAGTGAGCTTGTAGCAGCGGCATTTGAACATATCGGGTTATTGCCGAGGGATTATAATACGAGCGAGGCAACCCCTGCTGATGTAATTAAATATCCGTTCTTGGGTGATAGGGTGCAGATTAAATAATTAATCGTTGTTTCTTTTTGATATGTCAACGAAATACATTTCACCGACATGCTAAATAATTACATATAACAAACGGTTACTTATTTGACGGTTATTTGATTGCCTACTTCCTTACTTGCTCAATCAAACCTGACAAAAAATTCTATAGCATTTCAAGATTGAAATGCTATAGGCGTATTGTTACGGAGGCTCGGACTGGCTGGGATTTCTACGCCATACAAGAACAATTCACGCTCTCGCTTATAGGAGGATTCCAGCCCAAGAACGCAAACGGGGCGTTTATCAACTTCGTGAAAAAGAAGGTGGCAACGTCCCCCTGATTTCTTCCTAAGTTTAAGGGCTATTCCTTCAATACTTGGGCTGTTAGAATCCAGTCTTTTCGTGGTTTCAGAAACGCCATGCACAAAAACACTAGGTTTTATGCGGCTTTACACGAGATAAATCCGCGTCAAAAACTCCCCAACTATTACCCATTTGTTGGGGAGTTACACATATTTATTTGCTAATAGTTTTTTTTTCGACTATTTTCTTTACTTCAAGTTATAGCCTCCTCCCCCACCACGAAAGGGAGGGAAATACTTTAAGATAATTTTACGGGGAAAATGAGTTTTATAACTAACATACTAAATTGGTTTTTAGGATTATCCAAAGGGAATAAGGTTGTGCTTATTGCAGCAATTATTTCTGCTTTAGCTACTATCATGGCTCCTTTAGTGGCTGACGATAAGCCTACAATTAAGGCGGAAAAAGGTGGTATTGCAGTTGGTGGTGATATAATTGGCAGTACTATTAACAGTCATAATGGTCTTAAATCAGAGGGCGTTGAAACATTATTAAAACAACAAGAAGACGCCATCAAAACCAAGGATATTGTCATAAACTACAAAGATAAAGAAATCCAAGATATTAGTCAGAAGTATAATGTGTCTGTTGATGCGGTTAAGAGCTTCTTTAAAATTTTGCAAGAGCAGAATGTACCGCCAGAGCAGCATGGGGTAAAATTACAGGAAATTGCTGCTAAATATCTGGAATTAAAGAATCAGCTGGCAAATCTTCCTGCCGATACTTCCACTGCCGTAAGGGCTTTATATAAACAGGCGGAAGAAGCTTTTGAGGCAGGCAGATATGATGAAGCAAAGGAGATTCTAAAACAGGCAGATGATATTGACATTGCCGATATTGAAAAACGCCAGTTGCAATCAGCAGCAAATCTTTCCCGCATTGCCGATATCAGCCTTGTACAACTGCGTTATTTGGAAGCAGCAGACTATTTTGCACAAGCACAAAAACGTGTGCCTGCCAGCAATAATTATATGCGTTGGAGCTATCTTATTGATCAAGCTAATGCTTTACAACAACATGGAGAATATAAAGCTGATAATCAGGCACTGGTTGATGCTATAGCGGTTTATAAGCAAGCTTTGGCACTCGCCCCACAGGCTGACTTTCCCTATGATTGGGCGGAGACGCAAAATAATCTGGGTAATGCACTGCAAACCATTGGAAAGCGTCAAAGCGACAATAAGATGTTAGAGGAGGCGGTCACGGCCTATCGTGAAGCCTTAAAAGAACGTACCCAAGAAGAAGTGCCGCTTCAGTGGGCGAGGACGCAAAATAATCTGGGTGGTGCACTGCAAACCATTGGAGAGCGTCAAAGCGACAATAAGATGTTAGAGGAGGCGGTCACGGCCTATCGTGAAGCTTTAAAAGAACGTACCCAAGAAGAAGTGCCGCTTCAGTGGGCGGGGACGCAAAATAATCTGGGTAATGCACTGCAAAGCATTGGAAAGCGTCAAAGCGACAATAAGATGTTCAATAAGATGTTAGAGGAGGCGGTCACGGCCTATCTTGAAGCCTTAAAAGAATATACCCAAGAAAAAGTGCCGCTTGATTGGGCGATGACGCAAAATAATCTGGGTAGTGCACTGCGAACCATTGGAGAGCGTCAAAGCGACAATAAGATGTTAGAGGAGGCGGTCACGGCCTATCGTGAAGCTTTAAAAGAACGTACCCAAGAAAAAGTGCCGCTTCAGTGGGCGGGGACGCAAAATAATCTGGGTAGTGTTCTTGAGATTATTGGCAAACGTAAGCATGAACCTGCTCTCCTAAAGGAGGCATTACAAGCAACTAATAATACCTATGATGTATATGTTAAAGAGTCTGGGCAGGTGCAGTATGAAGAATATTTCCAGATACGCATCCGCCGATTGGAAGAAGCAATTGCTGAATTTAAGAAATAATTCTTCAAGACTCCCCAACAAATAGGCAGAAGTTGGGGAGTCTGCTATACCGTTTCTGGTGCTTCCGCCTTGGTCTTCTCTTGCGCGGCTCTGGCTTCTTTCTGTGCTTCTTCCTCGGCTTGCTGCGTGTATATAGCATTTCAATCTTAAAATGATTGATTTAAATTGTATTATATAGTTTTAACCAAGTAGGTTTTTATAATGTCATACGCGATGCTCGAGTTTAAGCTGCAATAATATTCTCAAACTGTAACGGAGGCAAACCAAGATTTTTGGCGCATGCCATAGCCACAGTATGGCTGAGGATTTTTCTTGCGATTCTATTGGTCTGGTGCCAGGCATCCCTAGCCCAGACTTTGCTTATATTAAAGCGCTCAGTCAACTGTCCAATGACGGTTTCCACCAGGCGCCTTGTCGATAGTAGCATTTTTACAAATTTTGGATCGCGCTCATCCTGCATGTTGGCTCTGAGGGGCGTTTGCAGGTTTATGCCGATCCCAGCCAGATATTCCTGCAAAGAGGGGCGTATATATCCTTTATCTCCAAGCAGTAGGCCTTTGATATTATTTGTTATTTCAAGCATTGCATCCCGCTCGTCAACATTTGCCGCCGTAAATGTAAATCCAGTTATGCAGCCCTGGCCGCTAATCATAACATGACCGGAAAAACCATAGTATTTTTCCTTCTTACTGGCACAATAGCTATATGCTGCCTCACCTTTAAAGCTTTTGCTCCGCCTAGAGCGGGCATAATGGCAAATGGGCATCGGCACACCATCAACCATGTGCAAATTATCTGCAAATCCGCCAATCTTATGGGCTAATTGTTCCTGAATCATTTGTTTCACAACCCATAAACCAGATGCTTGTTTACCAAATTGTGACCGTGAACCAAGCTTCGGAAACCAGTCATTCCAATGGATTTTAAAGTATTTCCATATTTGTTTATCAGTATCATAACCTAAATATTCTCCTACGATTTCCAGTGTTATTGCCTCAGCATCAGATAATTTAGGCTGTGGGCCGCAACTTCGCAGCCGCTTGCCTGCTAAACAAATTTCTAAATTTTCCGCTACACATAGGTAAACCCATATGATAAAATCCTCTAGTGGCATACTTTGCCTCCTTATTTGTGATGAAATAAGGCTGGAGCACACCACATTCCCTCATTTGTTCAAATTCCATTAGGTATACACAGTATTGTAAAGATTATTTAATATTTAATGTGTATAATAAACTTTACATGATTTTCATGGGGTACATGTGTCTAAAGAAGCAAAAGAACCTCAATTACCTTTAGTGCCGAAGAAAAACGCTGTTTTTCTTAGTTTGGCCAATGGTGCAGCTGATTGGACGCAAGGTTATGTTGCTAGTGTAGCAGAGCATTATGATTTTAACCTCCTTAACAAACCAAATCAGCATCCAGGTTTAGAAAATAGAAGTATTAGTGCTGCGCCAGAAGCTCCTTTTACATTATCCCATACCCATAGCGATAAGGAGAGAGCAGACCAACTTATCCAGTTTTTTAACGACCCAAGTATAAGGATTGGCTTTGATACTGGCGGTGAAGGCATTACCGGCGTATTATATTGGTTTAATAAATATAGGGAAAACCCAGAAGAATATATAGCGGGAAGGAAGGCTGAGGGAAGCAAAATTGATTACTTTACACCCAGACCAGAAACCAAATGGATTACGGATAACAAAATTCTTATTGTATCCAGTGATTCAGAGGAGCTTGGGCCTTATTTCCATAGCAGCGGCATTGCTAATGTGATTCATGCAACAGCTAAAACTCCTACCCATCCGGCAAAGGAGGCTCTCAAGCTGGCGCTTGATGCGCTGTATAATGGCGGCACTTATACTATGGAAAGCAAGCTGGAAGTTGTTGCAGGCGAGCCACTTGCAGCCGTGACCAGTGAGATTGATGTTGCTTCTAGCCGCATGATGGCTAATCAGGATAGGACTGCAACCGGAGCCTTTCAAAAAAGGCAAGGCCATATGTCAATTATTGCTACCGAACTTTATTCTTTTCAAGATTCTTTTATTGGCGGCACTTCCTCTCTTGAGCTTATGCCTGATAAATTAAAGGCCGCGTCCGTTCTAATAATTAATGATGATTATGCAAACCCAAAAGATCCAAAATTACAAGCTGCTAACCCTTCTACTATTGAACAATTATCAAAAAAATATCCTCATTTAACTATTTGCAGCGCTAATTTTGCCCCTTCGCATGGTGATCGCACAGCTTATTCTGTAGGGTTTCCATGCTTATATGGTGCAACCACAGAAATTGGGGTGGATGGTAGCTATAAAATGGAAATTAAGTCCGAGGCTTTAGAAGCGCGGCTTGTGCGAAATACCGAATATCACACATTTATGGAAATATGTAGCCTTGCCAAGGAAAGAGCTCCAAATACAACAGAAGAAGCGCTTTACAAAACCTCACTAGTTGATTATTTAAAGACTTGGCATGGTTGTACGGCCGTTAACCTAGCTGGTAAAGATGTGGTGCTGGATTTAGATAATATACCCAAAACCGCCCCATGGAATAATATAGATATATCATCAGATAACAGAAATTTAGGAAACTTGCTTCTGTCTGGTGGCTTGGATGGTGCAAAATCAATTTCACTAAATGTTAATCTTGAAAATTGGTGGGATGAAAAAACAAAGGCAAAATACCTTGACGGCAAGTATGGCGATGCTGCAAAATCATTCTATACAAAATATCCAACATATGACAATTACGTAATGAGTCCAGATTCCTTATTTAACTCCCCACACAGCCCACTAGTCAAAAGAATCGCCGAACTACAAAAGGACTATGGGCTGAAAGTTAGATTAACTACAGAAATTGGAAGAAAATTAGTAGATGTACAAGAATTTGCAAAGCTAAATACTGATATTAGTGAAGAAAAAAGCCAAAGTGTTACTAAATTATCTGAAGCCAGCCAAGATTCTAAGATAGAAATTGCACATGTAAAGCAAAAATCTGCCACAACTCCCAGTTATATGGCTCCGACCGAATCATGGACTAACAAGATAAATGCTCCACCAGACCCAAAGCCTTTTGCAGATACATTTCGGAGATAGCAACATTTAGCAACAATGACTTTAGATATTCAAACTCGAGCATCGCGTAATGTCATATAGTTTAGATTTGCGCCAAAAAGTAGTTTTATATGTCAACTCTGGTTACAGTCAAGTTTCGGCAGCTAAAGTTTTTGGCCTTGGTGAAAGCACTGTCCGCCGCTGGATTTCAAGGAATAAAGAAACAGGAGATGTCCGCCCTCTGCCGCATGGTGGAGGATTTTCAAGCAAAATAAACGCTGCTGATTTTAAGCAATATGTTGCAGATAATCCTGATAAAACTTTGCATGAAATGGGAGAGTTTTTTGGAATCTCTCACGAAGGTGTCGCATATAACCTACGAAAACATGGTTATCTCTTTTAGTGTCGAAGGGCGGCTCAATAGCCGGAATCATATCCCTCAAACAAAACGGACAATAAGTAACCTTTCCCATCACCTATTCCTTTTTCTTGCTTGCTTTTGCATTTTCCTTTTTTTAGCACGCTTCTTTTGTTCTGCGTTTGTCAGAGTTGACTCATTTGCTTGTCGTGGTGCCGGATCTTTTTGTGGGAGTGATAGTGCCATTATTGTCGATAAAGCCCAAGGGTTCAGTTTATCCATTATCTTTTGCCTCTTTATATGGTATTGAGTTTTCACAGCAGTATTGAGCTATGTTGGTCCAATTATCTGGGCTTAATACCTTTTCATCATCTATAAATTCCATCAAGCCATGTATTTTGCTTTCAGAAATATTTTTATTAAAAACATCTGTTTGGATAGCCTCGATTAGATAATGAAGCTGTCCTAGTGACAGCACATAGTTACCATCTTTGTTTGGTGCATGTTGGTTATCAATCAGTTTCTGTACTTCGTCTATCGGGTAGTATTTGTTGTTTGACATAATTATCCTCATAATTTCTTATTAATATCAAGGACAAGTTTGTTATAGAATTAGAACTGTAAATTTATGAATATTTGTATCATAGAAGATAATCTGATTTATATTAATCAGGCGGTTAATATAAATCAGATTTAATATATAGTGATACAATTTATTTTATTATTTTATTGTATTATAAAACAAATTTAAGTTATACGCTCCTTTTTTGTAATCAGTAGGTTGTCAGTTCAAGTCCGACAAGCGGCACCATTTTTTCTTTTTATATTTCAATGCATTGCTAGCCTTTGTGGTTTTTTCTATAAAAGGTGAGAGATGCTTAGTACCCTTTTTGTGTCTTTTAAAAAACGTAATAATGATTTCAGGAAATATATTATTTATATTAAAAATAAATTTTCTGCATCATTGCAAAAAATGCCTTTTGGAGTTTATTTTATGTCAAATGATAATAAAAAATTTAATATTTGCTTCCCGCAGTCTGATTATATAAATGAATTTAGCGATTTAGAGTTAGAATGGGGTGGCTCAATTGTATTAATTGGCTCTAACGGCTCTGGCAAAAGTCGTTTGGGTTGGTGGTTAGAACAAGATCTTTACAAAAAGCGTGGAATACATACATATAGAATATTAGCTCAAAAAAGTCTTTTTTATAACAGCAGTAATATTAATGTAGATAACTCTAAAAATACCAGTACAAGGTTGATGTATGGCTTAAATAGTTTTATGCCTGAAATATTAGAAAATAAGGAAAACGCTTTTCAGTATCGTATAAGTCATAAATACAAAAATAATCCTATTACAACTTATAGTGATGATTTTATTTTTTCAATAACTAACTTATTAAGTGTAGTGGCAAATGAAAAAGAAAAATTTATTTCTGATCATAAGGCAAAGTACGAGTTAGGAATTAATCTTGAACCAATACAAACATCAGCAGACAATTTAATTGAAATATGGGATTCTATTATGCCACACCGGCAAATACAATTTAAGGAGCAATGCGTATATGCTAAATCTTCAGAAAATGGAAGTATAGAGTATGATGCATCTGCCATGAGTGATGGTGAGAGGGTAGCATTATATTACCTATGTGCATGTTTAAGTATGCCCTCTAATACTGTTATAATTGTTGATGAACCTGAGAGCCATTTGCATAAATCATTAAATGAAAAATTATGGCAAAGTATAATGCGGAAGAGAAAAGATTGTTTTTTTATATTCATTTCTCATGATTTGGATTTTGCAAGCAGCTTTAATCAGGATACAAAGAAAATATGGATAAAAGGCTGCAAAATTAATAAAGAAAACATTAAGGAGCCATTATATGACTGGCAAGAAATAAATAGTGATGAAAATGAGATACCAGAGGATCTTTTACTAAAAATATTGGGTTCAAGAAAGAAAGTTCTATTTTGTGAGGCTGAAGATAAAAATTCATTAGATTACAAGACTTTTTCTAATGTATATGAAGATTTTTTAGTTGTTCCGGTCGGTGGTTGTGAACAAGTAAAGAGATACAATGATAAGAGAGGGTTTTTAAAAAAATTTAATTATGAATCATTCTGTATAATTGATAGAGATTATATGGATAAAGACGAAATATCCTCTTTAGAATCAAAAGGAATTAAGATTACGGACGTATCTGAAATAGAAAATGTTTTCTTAAAAGAGCCAGTCTTAGATTTTGTATGTAAGCAGCTACATATACAAAATATCCAACAAGCTATCAATAAAGTAAAAGAAAATGTATTCCAACTAATAAATGGAGAAATTGAGAGTCAAGCTCTTAAAAGGACTAAAACGCAAGTATTGCATGATTATCAAGATATGAAGTGTCGCAAGATGCTAAAGCGTTAGAAACTAATTACAATGACTTCGTAAAGATTGATATAAGTAAAATCTACAAAGAAAATGAGAAGATATACAATGATATATGTAATAGTAAAAATTATGATAATGCACTAATGTATTTTAAGAATAAAGGTTTATACAAAACATGTGCAAAAAACATTAATACAGACTATTGCACTATTATAGAAAATCTTTTATCAAGTCAAAATAAAGAGTTTATTGATGTACTGAAGGGGATAATTCCAAACCTCTAAGTATTAAATTTTTCTTCGCTTTATAGCACTTCTTTTGCCCATTTCAGACATAACCTTGCGAATGCTTTCTTGGTCAACTGATGAAGTATGGTTATTATTATAGCAGATTCATTTTCAGCATCTAAAACCAACGAGGTCAATAATCAGGCAGTAGTAACTTCGATTATGAAGCAAGCCGGTCAGGAAATGACATAGCTTATCGAGAACTTATCTTTTTCAGAGTAGTTGAATCAAATAGCGATTCTGTTTTATTGGGTACAAACTTCCGAGCTAGGATATTATAGATGGTGATCCCGGCGCGATTCGAACGTGCGACCCACTGATTAAAAGTGAATTTTAATATCAATTTATATTTATTTATTACCATTAATATTTATATATAACACAACAAGTTAATTCACTTTATTGAAATTATTTATTTACATTTATTACTTAATATTTATATCATCAAGGGCACATTTTGGGCACTTTAGATATTTGGTATATAAATGCAAGCTAACAATAAATTTAACTTTACTGTAAATAAAATTAAAAATATACCCATACCACTAGATGGAAAAAGAGGAGTATATTTTGATGAAAGAGTACAGGGACTAAACATTATAATCACAGACAAAGGCAGAAAATCTTATTATGTACGTAGGGTTATAAAAGGACGCTCAAAAAGAATAAGGCTTGGCTTGGTTGAAAACCTTTCTATTGAAAATGCACGTGAAATGGCTAGAAAAATCAATCATAGAATTGATAGAGGAGAAGATCCATTTCAAGAAAAGGTAGATGAAAGAAATGAGCTTACATTAAGGAAATTCTTTCATAACAAATATATTCCGAATCATGCCAAAATTCATAAGAAAACATATCAATATGATGAAAGACAATTCAGTTTATATATTGATAAACAATTAGCACATAAGAAATTATCAGAATTATCTAGCGAAGGTGTGAGAGCATTACATTCAAATCTTGGGGTAAAACGTCCTTACGCCGCCAACAGAGCATTAGCACTTATAAGGTGCTTATATAACAAGGCTTCAGAATGGAAGCTATATAACGGTGTAAACCCTGCTGTTAATATTAAAAAATTTAAAGAAAAGTCCAGAGCTCGCTTTTTGCAGCGTGACGAACTACCTAAATTCTTTGAGTCTTTAGAATTTGAAGAAAACCAAGATATAAAAGATTATATCTGGCTAAGCTTACTTACAGGTGCAAGACGAACAAACATTCTTTCTATGGAATGGAAAGATATAAATTTTGAACGTCAAGAGTGGTTAATACCAGAAACAAAAAATGGTGATTCTCAAATCATATCTTTAGTTGATCGTGCTATAATTATTCTTAAACAGCGTAATAATATCAATCAACAAATTGGAAGTAAGTTTGTATTTTTTGGATGTGGTAAAACCGGACATATGGTTGAACCCAAAAAGGGATGGAAACGGATTCTTGATAGAGCTGAAATAGAAAATTTACGATTACATGACTTAAGGCGTACAGTAGCAAGTTATCAGGCTATATCAGGAGTTGATATAAGCACAATAGGTCAATGCTTAGGGCATAAGAGCTTAGCAGCAACACAAGTATATGCTAGAAGTGATAGAAAGGCTCAAACAGAGGCTATGAACATATCATCTAATGTTATTATTAATTTAGGTAAAGCAGGGGGAATTAATGCCTAGAAAAATTGAAGTTAAATGGAATAAAAAATTACCTGACCTAGTTTATCAGCCTACAATTTTAGGTGATAAACAAAAATTCTATAGTGAGGAGTTTTATGTAGAATTATCAAAAAAGTATGGTTTTGAACTACCCAAAAATAAAAAGGATTTAAAATACTTTAAAAGTAAATTCGAATATGCTGCTAAAGAGTATTTTTCAATGAAACGGCTTATTGATGCCCCTGTAAAAGCAAGGCATGTTGTGGCTGCATTAAATGAGTTATGCAAAGAAAACGATAGTTACATTGACCTTTATAATAGCTTAGATTATCGAACTAAATCATTGTTTGATAAGAAAGTAAATGAAATTGAAAATCTAGCATTATTTAATTTATCAGATAGCAAACGTCTAAAAAACTTTAAGCCTAAGAACGATAATGAAAGGTTATTAAAACAAGCTATAGATGTAGGTATATATACCTCTGCACCAGATAATAAATATATTGTATTTAATTACAACATAGATAATTTATTAGCCATGTTTGAAATGGCTAAGATTGTTTCTAATAATATAATTAAAAACTTACCTCAAGATGTGGGTGGAGCTCCCAGAATTGCAGATGCTATAAGGCGATGGCGAAGGTTAGTAGGCAAAATTTGGGAACAAGATTTGAAAAAAGGTAAAGTAACTTTTGATTATGAGCATATAGTATCAACTGATAATAAAACTTCACAAATAATATTTTTGACCAAATCAGCAGAATTTCTATCCGATGTTCTCATTTCAATAGATAAAGATTCTACAAAGCATTTACCTAGTAGCTTTATGAAGAAAAAAATATCAATTAACTGATAAATACAGTCACTTTTAACAACCCTAACCAAAATGGGGAGAGGTTATTAAAAGCGAGTTAGTTTGAAAAATTAATATTAATTCATCAATAATAATTCCTGTTTTTAATTATTAATTTAACAGGATCATTATTATGACTGAATTACTAACACCCAAAGAAGTTTCTAAGATGTTAGGGGTAACTGAAAGCACCCTTAATGTATGGCGTTGTACTAAACGCTATCCCCTAAATTACGTTAAGATCGGCTTTCATGTTCGTTACAGAAAAGACGATGTAATGAACTTTATTGAATCGCTGCAAAGAAAAGAGGGGAGGAGTGCCGATGCCGATAACTTCTAATAAAGAGGGCACTGTTGAAGCGGATAACAAAAACAGTGCCTTTAAAAACGATTGCGAAATTCAAATTAATGATTCTCACACATTTAATCAAGCATTCAATGAAGTAAGACCACTTAGTGAATTTGTTGATAAGCACTTTCAGAAGGTTGTTAGTAAGATGTCCGAGGGATGTATTGCGTGCAGTGTTATTGATGAATGTTTTTTTTCTATACCTGATTCCAGAATTGAAAAAAAGTGGTGGTTAAAATGAAAAAAACTAAAAATGACTTGCAGCAATTATCATTATTACTAATTAACCGTCTTGATTCTGTACTCGCTAATCTATTTCCGAATAAGCCGATTGTTACCAATGGAGGTCAAATAAGAATAGGCTCAAAGGGAAGTATATCCATCCAGAGAAATTCTAATCACCTTGTATGGCATTGTTTTGAAACAGGAGAAGGAGGAGATATTTTTAAGCTGATACAGCACTCTTTAAGTTGCGACTTCAAATCTGCTGTTGCATGGGCGAAAAGTATTGTAGGCGGTTTAAAACCAGTTTTAGAGCCAGTTAATAAGAAGGAAGTGAGAGATAAATATAAGAATAACAAGTTATACAAAGTTAGTATGGCTCGTTCATTATGGAAATCATCTAATGCACCTAAAAATACTATTGCTGAAAGTTACCTTAAAAACAGAGGGATAAATATTACTCTACCTGAAACTATAAGATTTCATGATAATATTATCAATCCAACAACCGGCATGTATCATCCTTCACTTGTTGCAGCTATTCAAGATATTGCAGGAAAAATAACAGCAATTCAGACTATTTCTTTAAATCCTCATAATGGAGAAAAAATAACAGGAAAAGGAATTAGATCAAAGAGCTTTAAGGGAGCGATAAAAGGAGCTGCTATAAGGCTATCACCTTTATCGGATAAACTTGTTATCACAGAAGGACTAGAGGACGCTCTATCGATATTACAATGCTGTCCTGATCTAACAGTATGGTCTGGATTAGGTGGTAATATTCGAACTGTGCAAATACCTATCAAAATTAGAAATGTTGTTATTGCAGCAGATAATGACGAGGCAGGTGGAAAGCTAGCGGAGAAATTGAAAGAACGGCTTTTAAATGAAGGTAGGTTTGTTTCAATAATTAAACCTCCGTTTGGTTGTAAGGACTTTAACGAATGTTTGAAAAAGGTGTATTAAAAATGACAAGCAATTTACATGTAGTAGACGAAAAAAAGGAAATGGAAAATGCAATTGCGGATTCTGTTAATACAGCAGGTTGGGAACAGCCGATTTTTCCATTTGAGAATCTTAACGCACCTGAAATATCAACCGTATTTTTACCTGATAATTTAAGACAATATGGTAAAGCTTTATCTGATGATCTGGAAGTTCCTGAAAGCATGGTAGTTATGAGCATCTTTGGAGTTCTAAGCTCTATATTTTCAGGAAATTTTGTAGTTTCGCCAAAATCTGGATATAACGAATCAATAAATATTTATGCTATTATAGCACTTCCCCCAGGTAATACAAAAAGTGCAGTTTTTAAAAATGTTACTGCACCATTAAAACGATGGGAAGAGGATATTAAAATTGAAAAAGTCCCTGAAATAAGGAAGCAACATTCAAAGAGAAAGTCAGAAGAAAAAATTATTGAAGGCTTAAGAGGTAAATTAAATAAATCCAACATTAAAGAAGATGAACAATATCGTTTAATTGAGGAAATCGCAGAAAAAGAAGCAAACTTAACCAAACCTGAATATTTACCAGAATTATGGGCAAATAATGCAACACCAGAAGCTATAGCAGATAGGCTATATGAACAGAAAGGGCGTTATGCTGTATTATCTGATGAAGGTGGAATAATTGAGGTAATGTCTGGTCTTTATTCCGGCGGAAAAGCAAATATTGATGTTTTTCTACAAGGTATTGATGGAGGAGATGTAAAAATCCTTCGTAAAAATATGGGGCTTGTAAGTTTTAAAGCTTACCTAACCTTTCTTTTGATTATACAGCCTAAAATAATTAAGAACATGGCAGGCAAGCACGCTTTTCATGGCAAAGGCTTATATGAACGTTTCTTTTATGTAATACCATCAAGTAAGGTTGGTTATAGAAGCTTTAAGAATCAAACAATATCCGACTCATGCAAAAAGACTTATGATTTTATAATAAGAGGTCTACTTGATAAAAGTTACTCTATATCGGATTCAGAGAAACCAGTTACCCTAAAGCTTTCTAAAGACGCTTTAAACGAATGGGAAAAGTTCAGAAATGAAATTGAAATAGAACTCCGTCCAAACGGTAAGTTTGATTCTTGTACTGGTTGGGGTGCAAAAATATGTGGTTACACTCTACGTTTAGCAGGTTTAATTCATTTATGTGAAAATATGGCAGATGATTATGAGATCAGCCTTATATCTATGCAAAAGGCAATTGAACTTGCAAAACTTCTTATTGTGCACGCTTTATACGCTTTTGATGAAATGAAAGAAAATGAAAATGTTGCTAACTCAAAAAGGTTACTCAAATGGATTGTTAACCAAGATTCTGATGAGTTTACAAGAACAGAATTATTGAAGGGAAATAGGAGCGGACCATTTAAAGAAGCAAAAGACCTTGATAAACCTATTCAAACATTAATTGACTGGCATTGTATAAGTTCTCATGAACGAGAAAGTTGTAACACTAACAAGCCGACAACTTACTTTAAAAGAAGTCCTTATATAAAAGATATGAATTTTTAGAACATGTGTTTTTTATGGAATTTATGCAATTTACGAAGTCGAAAAAGCAATAAATTCCTTAAAATACATAAATTACACAGGTGTAAGTTAAAATGAAAAAGAACGAAGTTTCAACGCTACTATATTTAAATAAATTGCCGTTTGTTAGTCTTGATTCTGTACCAGATGAAAAGGGTGAGAACTGTACAATTTCAATTAATATCAGTTGGGAAATGGCTGAAAAAATAGCCATTATGGCAGCTCCATTTTTATCTGCTATTTCTGAATCAGTTGATTGCCGAAGCGATAAGCAAAGAAAACGAGATAACTACATTGCCGAATTAAAAGAAAGGCATAGGCAAAATAATATAATAATTAAAAGATGTTATTATAACTGTTTAAAGTGGATTCACTATAATAATCTTAATTATCATCAATTCTGCGATACGCTTGATACTGAAATTAAGAAACATCCTCTTTATCACTCTGTAAATGGTAAGCAAAGACAATTAATGTATAGGCGTATCAAGATATGGAGTATTCAAAGGTTGCGTAATGAGGGTTTAACCAACGCTCAAATAGCAAAGATTTATAATACATCAAAAACTAATATTTCTGGTTATTATAATAAAAACCGTAGAGCGATAAAGTTATCAGTTTGAACGGTTTTATATATACATTATAGAAATTTTGAACTGTTGGATGTGTAACACTTTTACTGTTAAATGCCTGCCTATACATATAAGGAGAGTTTGTCCGTTAAAGTGTTACACATTGCTTCAACATTTAATATACATATATTTACTGTATAATATTCCCTATATGTATATATAAGGAGCATTATATATAGGGGGGACGTAAGATGCTTAATATAACGAAAGCTTTTATTGCAATTGGAACATTGGGAACACTTCTTTTTTTGACTAAGCACAAAGAAGAAAATAAAATCACAGATGAAACTGTTGATACTGTTATTGATGAACCAGATAGTCTTATTATTGAAAATGAGGCTCAAACAGATAACAAAGATAAATCTACTGTTGACCAAGAAAGCATACGCAAAGTTATGTCTGAAATGGGCAAAAGGAGTGCAGAGAAAAGAAGAACAAATAAAAGCAGCTGATATTTTTATAATAAATATTTCCTATATTATTTTTGTGATTTAACAAATTTTACAATTCTATTATCTAAGTCGGCTTTTCTAACAGAACTTGCTATTGTTTCTTTTTTATTTCCTCCGAAGGTTTTTATTATTTTTTCAAAGTTTTCTAAAGCCTCCATAAAATGACGCTCTAAGTTATTAGATAGCTCACTCTTAATCTTTTGTTCATTTTCAATTATCCCTTTTTTATTATAATCATTTTTTAAAATAGAGCTTAGCAAAAAACAGCCCATATGAAACTTTCCATATGCTAAAATCGTCTTTTTATATGGATCTATAGCATCTGTATTAAACTCTTTTATTGCTTTGTTTAGATGAATATCAACATAAATTGGTATGAAGTATAATATATAATTAATATTTATAACGTTTGGTTCAGGAAAAACTTCATCATAAGTGGAAATAAATAATGTCTTTGGAGATGTTCTTGCTTGAGAGGGTTTAAATAAAATATGCGAGGTAAATAACTGAAATAACTTTTGTATACTATATATGTTCTTTTTTCCTTTATTTCTTAACTCATTTACTCTTCTTTCGTAAGATATATCGTAATCAGAAAGGAATGTTTCAATTAATTTTTGAATGTTATCGTTTGCCCTTAATGAAAAAGCTTTAATTGGAGTTTGGGAATTTGTTGTTTCAGTGATTCTATATATTAAATCATCATCTTTAGTTTCAATTATTTTAACTAATAGAGTAGTATCATCATTAAATTGTTGTTTATCCTTTTTTTTAAGCTCCTCTTGTTCTTTAACTGTTAGTATGACTCCAGAACTCTCTTTTAATTTCAATTCTTGTACTTTTTCTTTATTCTTTACTGCGTTATAAATAGAGTTTGAAGTTTGACATCCATTAACTATTTGAAGATTATGTAACTTATATTTATTGCTTGGCAATTCTTCTACCTTACTACAAGTCATTGTTAAGCCATTATTAAAACTCCAGAAATATTTAGCTTCACTATCATTTGAACTTGTTTCAATTATTTTTGAATTTAAATCACTTCTTTTAAAATAGTCACGAATATTAGCTTCAAATATAGAAGATTGATGTTTTCTAACCAATTCCGCAATTTCCGAACCCTTTATAATACTGATATAACCGTTAAGCTTTTTTGACTGCTCCGTATCAGTAATATACTTAAATGTTTTTTCGTATTCAATAGAATCAACAATGTTTTGATTTTTAGATGGATCTCTTATTAAAAATTGGCAATCCATAACTTTTATTTGTGATTGAACATATCCACCACTTTCTAATTCATTTTTAATGTTATCTAGTTCACCAGAAACGATTGTATCGTTTAGTAAAGTATTTTCCATTCCACCAAAAACTATGTTACAGACTACAGATATATTATCTGTTGGAAAATTTGAAAAAATTTGTTCCTTTATCTCATTTAGAACCCCTATTCGATTATAAAAATAAAGATTATCACGGTCTGACATTTCGCAATCAATTAAAACTTTCTTAATTCCAGCTTTTAATTTTAGTATATCCCCATGAGAAATACCAGTACCACGTTTAAATTGAAAAATCTGTATTTCAAACTTTGTATCATCGTTACATTCCTCCAGATCTTCTGGATTCTCTACAAAACTCTTTGATGCTGTAATGTATATTGCGTCAATACCATGGTCATAAGTTGCCTCTCTATAAGAAGAGTCAACTATACCTGCTTCTATATCTGCAATATCTTTGTCATAAAATATTTTTGACAATGCAAATAACATAAACTTAGAGCCTCTTAATATATCGCCATTAAATTTTGAAAGAAGTTCAGAAACAGAATCAGCATTCTTTTCAATACTCTTATCTAATATCTTATATATACTCATATTACACCCACTCGTTATTTAAAAATGTGATAGAACCTTGCTTTATAGCTCATTTTATCAATAAGTTTACCTTTATCTAAACAATAGTAAAGAGAGATAGAAAAGACAATATTTAGATAAAACAAAAGGCACAAAAAGGGCACTGACTAAATAAAAGTTTTTGATGATTTTTGTAAGAGATTGTATAAGATGGTGATCCCGGCGCGATTCGAACGCGCGACCCACTGATTAAAAGTCAGTTGCTCTACCGGCTGAGCTACGGGATCATATTAAAAATAAACGAGCGGGAAATATAGTGTTTCAATCGTTATAGGTCAAGGCAAAAGTTTCATATATTAACAATAAAATCCCAAATTAGATGTTAAACTCTCCCGAACTATCACTAACAAAGCCTGACTCGGTTATGTTACCGCATAACTGGTCAATCGTTACTGCATTTAATTTTTTATTCAAGCAGTCGTTAATATTATTTGAAAAAGGCACAATTATTTTGTTTTTAAGCATTTTTCCTGAGCCGCACTGAATGCCGTTATCACAAATAGCGGCTTTATAAACGTCCAAACAGGTAAGCTTCCTCTTCTCTTTCGCCAGAGTATAACCGCCCTTTGGCCCTTTTGTGCCTTTCAATATGCCGTGTTTTACTAATTGCTGCATCAAAGGCTCAAGGTGTCTGGGTTTAACCCCCATATAATCACATATATCTTTACTTATAACGGGATTCGCACCGGATTTAACGGCTATGTATAAGACCACCTCAAGACATTCGTAAAACTTAGCAAAAGCCACAGGCTAACTCGCTTCTTTTAGACCTGTCGAGCCAAAACCACCCGCACCACGAACAGTTTCAGAAAGTTCGGTTACCACTTGCAAATCCGCTTTTATATATGGGGCGATAATCATTTGTGCAATACGGTCACCACGACTTATAGTAAATGACTCCTCGCCAAGATTTACCAGTATAACACCGACTTCGCCTCTATAATCGGCATCAATAGTACCCGGAGCATTCAATACGGTAATGCCGTTTTTGTACGCAAGACCGGAACGAGGTCTTATTTGTGCCTCGTATCCGTCAGGTAGGGCTATACTGATGCCACACTTGATAATAGCCCTTTGATTGGGCTTTAACGTTATATCTTCGGCTATAGCCGCCTGTAAGTCCATTCCGGCACTATGCTCGGTTGCATAATAAGGTAGGTCAAGCCCTTGGGCATTTTCAAGCTGTTTTATCTCAACAATTATAGTCATTATTACTCCATTTATTTTTTTGTGCCACCGGTCTTGCCGTTAAAAGGTGTTGGCTTTGCCGTGCTATTCTCTTTACCGGAATTGTTGATAGGAACAACTTTCGGCGAAGAAGATTTAACCTGCACAACAGCTGACGAAACAGAACCCGAAGAAGTTTTTGCGGATTCCGTCCTTTTTCCATAAAGTTTCTTATCGGAGGTTTTTGCAGCAGATACTTTTTTTACCTCTTTTAGAACTTCTTTTTTTGGTGCAGCATCAGAAATTTTGTCAATTTTTGAAGAAGGCTTTGTTTTTCCGCTTTTATTCGCAGTTTTATCATTTTCATTTGCTTGCTTAGGTTTAAGCTTCGGAGCGGGAGCCTTTTTTTGTGAAATAGGCTTTATAGACTCCTCGCTTTTACTAGCGGGATTAACGGAAGGTGAGGCAGTTATAGCCTTTTTTATCTCAACTTTCGCAGAAACGGTTTTAGGCTCAGACTTGTTCAGTGCGTTTTTTTCGACAAAATCAACTATTATAGGAACTATATACTCTCTATATCTTCTGCCGTTAAATATACCGTAATGCCCTACATTTTTTTGCAAGTGATACTTCTTACGAGCGTTAGGGATAGAGGTGCATAAATCAATAGCGGCTTTTGTCTGACCACGCCCGGATATATCGTCTTTTTCACCCTCAATACATAAAAGTGCGGTTTTGTCTATATCGGAAAGCTGAACTTTTTCACCATCTATAACTAACTTACCTCTAGGCAGTAAGTGTTTTTTAAACACCAGATTGACGGTTTCTAAGTAAAATTCGGCATGAAGATCCATAACCGACATATATTCATTATAGAAGTTTGTGTGAGATTCGGCACTGTCACCGTCACCTTCAACCAGATGATTAAAGAAATCCCAATGAGCTTCTACATGCGTTTGAAGGTTCATTGCCAAAAATCCATAAAGCTGCATAAAGCCCGGATATACGGAACGCCCCGCTCCCGCATAGTTAACAGGGACTTTAGTGATAACATTGCTTTCAAACCAGCGTATAGTCCTGTCGGCGGCATAGTCATTTACCTCCGTAGGGTTTTTTCTGGTGTCTATAGGTCCTCCCATCAGTATCATGCTATCGGGAACACACTTATCCTTAGCCTTTGACATCATAGAAACAGCTACCGAAACAGGTACGGAAGGCTGGCAAACAGCCATAATATTAGTATGAGGTCCCAGCTTCCTTAAATAGTTGATTACATAGCTTACAAAATCATCGAAAGTGAAAAAACCTTCTTCAACGGAAATGTCTCTGGCATTAACCCAATCCGTTATATAAACATCAAAATGCGGCAGAAGACCTTTAACCGTTCCCCTTAGCAAGGTGGCATAATGACCGGACATGGGAGCAACCACCAACATTTTAGGCAAATCGAAGTTACCTTCTTTTTCAAAATGCAGTAAATTACAAAATGTATTTGTTGAAACGGTTTTCTGTTTTATTTTTACTTTTTTACCGCCTACCGATGTTTCTTCGATACCGAATTCAGGCTTCGGATAGTTTCTGGTAGCTCTTTCAAATAACTCAAATGAAGCGGATAATGTACGCCCATATTTGTTACCTGAACAATATTTATTTAAAAGTTCTTTGTTTTTTAGAGCGATTTGCCTGTAAGGTTCAAGAGCAAAACGCTGCATTTCTACAATAGAATATAGGTAGTTGTTATGAAAATATGTGTACATTTTTTGACTTCCATTTGTTTAAATATAGAATATAAACGCAGTTCTATTTTATAAACTACAATAAAACTTATTGCAATTAATGGTTTATTTTTTTTGCCTTGCAAATAACTAATTAACCTGTTTAATAAAAAATTAACTAAGTTATATTAAAATCGTTTTATGCAAATAAACAACGATAACAAGAATTTGAAAGTATTAACTTCATGTGTCGCTTTAGCTTTATCAATCGGGCTAGGCTCATATACATTTGCACAAGATAATGAAGACAAAAAACGTTTCACACACTTTACAAGCGGTACGGGGTTTTTTGTCAATCAACATAACATTATTACAAACGATCACGTAGTACAAAACTGCAAATATATTAAAGTGCGAGGTGCTATAGAACCTGATTACGCAACTATTGTTTTAAGGGATAAGGCAAACGATCTTGCACTTTTGCAAACTTCATCGTCTTCAAAGCGTGTCGCTATGCTAAGAGGGGAAGGGCTGCCTGTAAAAGTTGGGGAAAGCGTAACTGTTATGGGATATCCTTTAGAACACGGTATCAAGGGTGATTATATCATTAAAAAGGGGAAAATAACCGACACCGAAGATATCTATCAGGGAATAAAAAGGCTGCAATTTACCGATTCTGTAGAAAAAGGAAATAGTGGAGGTCCTCTGCTAGATGAAAACGGTAGCGTTATCGGGGTGGTGGTCGGAAAAATGAGTTTTTACCTTGCCGATTCGGATATGACGGGTGAGAATTCAAAGCCTGTAAAAACCTCCAGCATGGCAATCAGTCTCGACAGTTTACGGGAGTTTCTAGATAGCAACAGAATAGTACACCGCAGTAGCGGAATTAGAAATACTATGGCAGATAAGTGGATGGAACGCAAAGCTAAAGAATATATAGTTAACGTTCACTGCATTAAAGATGAGTAGTATCTTTTAACCATCTTTTTACATCATCATCTAAACTCTTAGATAAATCATTAATAACCATCTTATGGTAATTATTTAGCCAGCTTATCTCTTCGTCACTTAGCATTTTTTTATCTACGAGTTTCAGGTCAATAGGGGCTTTTGTTAGTGTTTTGAATCCTAAAAATTTCTGCTTTCCTTTACTTAATTCCTCTTTTTTCTCAACAATCACGAGGTTTTCGATGCGGATACCGTATTCCCCTTCTTTATAGAAACCCGGTTCGTTAGAAAGTATCATTCCTTCTTGCAGCGGAACGTTGTTAATTGCTTTACTTATTCTTTGCGGCCCTTCATGAACACTCAAATAACTTCCAACACCATGACCCGTACCATGCTCATAATCAAGACCGTTTTGCCATAAATACTGACGAGCCAGAACGTCAAGCTGAGTTCCCGTAGTACCTTCGGGGAAAACAATGCGTGAAAGTGCAATATGCCCTTTTAACACGAGTGTAAAATGAGTTATCTGCTCTTTTGTAGGCTTTCCTATGGCAATTGTTCTTGTTACATCGGTAGTGCCGCCCAAATACTGCCCGCCCGAATCAAGAAGCAACAGTCCGTTTCCTTTTATCTCTTTGTCGGTATCGTCCGTCGGTCTGTAATGAATAATTGCACCGTTGGAGCCAAAGCCTGCTATCGTATCGAAACTTACCCCTCGAAAATCCTGATGTTCTCTGCGGTAATTCAATAAACGCCTTGATACGGATACCTCCGTAACCCTATTCTTACCTACTTCACATTCCAGCCAGTGTATAAATCTGGTAAGTGCCAGACCGTCTATATTATGTACTTCCTCAGCACATTTTATTTCAACTTTATTCTTAATAGCCTTCGGTAGTTCACAAGGATCTTTGTATCGGACTATTTTTTTCTTACTAAGCAACTCAAAGAAAGCATAAGGCACTGTTTCAGGGTCAAGCATAATGCTGCCCTTATCAAGGGATTTTACTTCTTTTACTAATGCATCTCGCTGGTATATCTGCACTTTTGTATCAAAATGAGACAAAACCTGCTGCCTGACTCGCTCTTTATCAATAAATAGCTTAACCGTCCCGTTTTGAAACACTATTGCAAAGGTAAGAACCGAAGGAGTGGTAGGTATATCCGTACCACGTATGTTTAAAAGCCAGCAAATTGATTCGGGAACTGCTAAAATACACGCACCTGCATCATGTTTTTTCAATATAGCGGTAAAGTCATTTATCTTATCTTCAAACTTTTGCCCCGCATATTTTTGCGGGTAAAGCTTTACAGTTCCGTCAGGCAGGGCAGGGGCATCTTTCCATATAAGATTAATATAATTTTCTTTAGCCAAATGCACCTCGACAGAGGCGGTATATTTTTTTACATTTACCTCAGTATGTAACCAAGGGTCAATAGCAAGCTTGCCCTTCTTTATATTCTCGCTCGCCCATTCCCAAGGTTTTTTATCAGCTATATTATATACCTCAAAGCCTTTGATAAGCTCGTTCCTAGCTTGTATCATATATCTACCGTCCGTGAAAAAGGCGGCTTTTTTTTCAGCTATAACGGCAACACCGGCAGAACCTGAAAAACCGCTTATCCACTCCAGCCTTCCGGCGTGAGCAGGGCAAAATTCGCTCTGGAACTCATCTGACGACGGAACAACGAAACCACACACCTTCTTCTTTTTGAAGATACTTCTTAACTCAACTAACCTGCTTTGCATAAATGTACTTTTAAGTTTTAATTTGTTCAGTGATATAATACCCTAAATATAAGCAATTTCATTAAAAATAAAGTTTTTGTTCCTAAAAATTTATTATTCCTGTATAATAAGATAATTAACTAATTGTTAAACCTATATTTTATAGATGAAAAAAACACAGCATGGCTTCAGTTTAATCGAATTATCAATAGTGATTTTAATAACGGCACTCATTACTGCCGGAGTTATTTCAGGTAGGACTATTCTGTTTCATTCTAAGGTTGTTGCACAGGTTTCGGATCTTACAAGGTATAAGCTGGCTTACAAGACTTTCAAAGAACAGTTTAATGCGGTTTCCGGTGATATGAGAAATGCCTCCGCTTACTGGAACGGCGTGCCGGACGGAAACGGCGACGGATATATTTCGCATGCTGTTGATAATGCTTATATTGTCAGTAACGAAAATATAAAATTCTTTCAACATCTTTCGGCGGCAAAATTAATACCTGAACGCTTTGAAAATGTCTGGGCAATTAATATAGGATATCCCTCACTAAAGATAAACCCTGAATTCGGCATGGTTGCAGGTGGGTTTATCGCTACTAATGCAGTACCTACACAATATCAACTTAGTGTCGAAAATATTTTAAAGCGTTATAATGCCTTGCTGGTAATGGAGGTAACTCGTCCCGACCTACATAGTGTGCTTCATAATGATTACCAAGGAACCGGAAGTGCTAAAACTTATTATGCGGTTGATATGAAAATTGATGACGGTCTGGCAGTAAGGGGGCTTTTTAAAGCTTATAGGGCATGGGATTTGCAAAGAGGCAATATCAACGGAAACTGTCTTGACGGCATAGACGGGCAATATGATTTGACAAACCATAATCCGGCATGTCATGCAATTTATGTAATGGAATAATTAATACCAATATAAGACCTCTGCATAATACGTCATCGCCTGAATTTGTGAAACAAATTATAGGGCGATCTCATGAGATTACCCTATAATTGCCTTTGGCAATTCGGGTAATGACGAGTTTTATTTGCATTATGCAGAGGTCTTAATATTTTTTTCCTCTTATCTCTTGAAAAATTCAATTTAAGTCATATCTAATTAGTTAACATGAAAAACTAATTAATGAGGAAATAATAATGGCAAAAGAGAAAATGGTTGAAACTCATGAATTCGGTGCTGAAACAGGCAAAATACTACAATTAATGATTCACTCTCTTTATGCTCATAAAGATATCTTCCTGAGGGAGTTAATATCAAATGCTTCCGATGCGTGCGACAAGCTGCGTTATGATTCGCTTACAAACAAAGACCTGAAAGTAAGCGGTGAGTTTAAAATAAGCATAACCGCTAATGAAAAAGACAAAACCCTTATAATTGCCGATAACGGTATCGGTATGAATAAAGAGGATATGATACGGAATTTAGGTACTATAGCTAGTTCGGGTACTCAAAGATTCCTTGAAAATGCAACGGGTGATGCAAAAAAAGATATCAAATTAATAGGTCAGTTCGGGGTTGGCTTCTATTCATCATTTATGGTTGCCGATGAAGTATCGGTAATAAGTAAAAAAGCCGGTGAAAAAGAAGCGTATAAATGGACATCAAAAGCCGATGGGAAATATTCTATAGAAGAAGTTAGTGAAGATAGTTCTTCAGGAACGGTAATCACCCTGTTTTTAAAAGAAGATTCCGAGGAATTTTTAGATAAACACAGAATAAAACACATTATACGCACATATTCCGACCATATATCGTTCCCTGTTGAATTTACCGATTCGGAAGGGGAAATATCCGTTATAAACACAGGCTCGGCACTTTGGGCGAAAAACAAGTCCGATATTACTAAAGAACAATATAACGAATTTTATAAACACGTAGCACATGCAGGCGATGAGCCTTGGTTGGTGCTTCACAATAAAGCCGAAGGTGCTTTGGAATATACGAACTTGTTATTCATTCCGTCGGCAAAACCTTTTGACCTTTTCCACCCCGACAGGCAAACAAGGGTAAAATTATATGTAAAAAGGGTATTCATTTCGGAAGAAAATAACAAGTTAGTTCCCGAATACCTTAGATTCCTGCGTGGTGTGGTAGATTCGGAGGATTTGCCGCTTAATATTAGCCGTGAGACATTACAGCATAATAATGTAATACATAAAATCCGTAACGCTATAACAAAAAAAGTCCTGAACGAGTTGAAGAAAAAGGCTGAAAAAGAGCCGGAAGAATATACTAAATTCTGGGATTTGTTCGGTTCTACCGTAAAAGAGGGATTGTGCGAGGGTATAGACGCTAACCGTGAATTGTTGCTGGAAGTATGTCAGTTTAAAACGACAAAGTCGGGTGATAAATATGTAAGCCTTGATAAATATATAGAAAATATGAAGGAAGGGCAGGATAAGATATATTATCTGGCGGCAGATAGCATTGAGGCGGCAAAAAACAGCCCGCAGCTTGAAGGCTTCTTAAAAAGAGATATTGAAGTTATCCTGTTGACCGATTCGGTTGATGATTTTTGGGTAAATGTTAACGGTGAGTATAAAGGAACTGAAATAGTACCTATAACCCGTGCAGGTCTGGACTTGGACAAAAAAGAGGAATCCGCCGATTCGGACGAAAACAAAAAAGATAAAAAACCGTCTGCGGAGCTTGAAAAAACCATCAATTACTTCAAGGAAATACTCGGCAGTAAAGTATTTGACGTTGTCGAGTCCAAAAAACTAGCCGATAGCCCTGTTTGCCTTACTACGCAAGAAGGCGGTATGGATATGCGTATGGAACGCTTTTTGGTTGCACAAAAACAACTTGTGTGCGCCTCTCCTAAAGTTCTTGAGATTAACCCGTCACATTCAATCATACAATATATCGGAGATAATATAGGCTCGGATAAGTCGAAGGATTTAGTCGAACTGCTGTTAGATCAGGCATTTATAGTCGAAGGTGAGGCTATTACGGACACAAGTGCATTTTCAAAAAGATTCAGCAGCTTTATAGAAAAGGCTCTTGCGGCTTAGTTTAGAAGCTGTTTTCCTAACAGCTTCTAATAAATGTAACCGTTATAAAAATTCTTACGAATAAACCTCCGTGCAATTAATTTATTAACCATTCGGAGGACTAGATGGAAAAGAATCAAGAACAAAACAACTACGAAATTTTAGGTGTCGAAAGAAATGCCGATGACCAAACAATTAGGCGTGCATATAGGGAGTCAGCTAGAAATAACCATCCGGACAGAGGTGGAGATGCAGAACAATTCAAGAAAATCAGTAATGCATACCAAACACTTGGCGACCCGGAAAGAAAAGCTGTATATGATACAAATTTAAGACAGCAAGACTTGAAAATCCAAAAAGAGCAGGAGGAGTACCGGCAATTTAAAGCTGAAAAAACCCTTAACAGCCTCCTTAACCAGCCGGATGAACGAAAAGTAGATAGTAAAATCACTACTCAATCAGACGAAGAATTGGAATATCTACAGAAAGCCGCAGCAAACAAAAAGAGCAACGAAGTTGAGCTAAGCAAACAAAATGCAAAAAATAATCCTGAGTACCAAAGGGAGCTAGCAAAATATAGTAACGAATATGATGAGTGGGAAGATCTGGCAACATTAATTGGAGGATATGGCGATCCGGGGCCGGAGCCAACTAAACCAAGTGAGCCTAACAGAAAAATTTCCGCTACTGAAAGAAAAGTAGACGGTATTAATGAAAAAATATCAAGAGAGCTGCAAGAACGTGAAAGCGGTAAAGAGCAAGATATTTCAAAAAGGATTGAAGGATTGTCTATTAAAGGAGTGCAACCTTCTCAGAGACAACTAGATCGGAACCTCGAACAGGAAGTGCCTCCACTCGGACAATGGAGCAGTGCAGTTCGTTCACAACAGCAATCAAATACTCGTCAAAATAACCGGCAAGATGAACGCAATGATGCCGGCGAAGAACAAGTAAGAGCTGAAAGACGTGTTAGATGGGCTGATGATGTTCAGCAAGGAAGAGGTCGTCAGTTGGGTTAGTAGTAATAAAAAAAAGACCGTACAGGTAGTACGGCTTTTTTTTATGAACCGGAATTTATTTCGCCTGCCACTTTGTTTACGTCATGGAAGTTATATACGGGAATGTTTGAAAGGGTACTTTCTAATTTAAATGTTTTTACATTTACAACATCAGCGTGATGAAGACTTACTTCTCTAATTTCTTTCATGCCTTTTAATGAAACTTTGCTGAATTGATTGCCTTCATTTAAAAGCTGCATGAACTCTAAAATACTTCTGTCATTGTCGGAACCGCCGGTTATTTCAATCTTATCCGGTGCAGAAAATTTAATTTCTCTTAGCCAGACATCATCAAGGATAACCAAATTCAAATATTTATATACGGATAAAATACGTTGTTGGCTTTCTCCGGCATCTCTCATCAATGCTATCATAGAATTAATTTTGCGGTTTTCTTTATGTATTTCATTGTAATCATTTAATATTGATGAGTATTTTTCCTGAACACCATCAAATTTTGCAAGTTCTTTTGATAGGTTAGTGCGTTGCGTATCTAGCTCTAAAGTCAGTGTGGTGGCGATAAACGTTATTGCTATAGTTGCAACCATTGCTATGGAATTAAGACCGTAATTAGCCCTCTTTACATAGGCATAGCGACCCGCATCGGGCAGCATATTGGGATATGTTTTATTTGCAGTGCTATTGCCGAAAACATCAATGTTCCTGAGTGCCGTACCTATCGCCGCAGCCCACGATGATAAATTCTGCTTTGCACTTACACCGCTTATTGTAAAATCGTCATTTATCTTCATGCAATCAAAGAAATTACACTCTACTATAGAGTACTCGGTCATAAAATCAGATAATTTATTGATTATATATGTAACCTGAGGAACTGCCGACAAAACAAATAAGGTGGAAATATGCCCTGCTTCATGTTTATTTCGGTATTTGTTAATTATTTTTCTGACCTGAGATGAATAATCCGAGGCAAACTCGCTTATCAGCTCATCGTCAAGATTATCTTCAATCAAAGCTATGCGGTGTATTTCCCTTACATTAATCTGCTTAATGCTCGCCATGCCTGAATTTATCAGCATAGCGTAATTTTCTTCAAGTCCGAATTCTAAAAATACACTTGTATCTGACGCGTCATTATTGCTTAACTTGTGATTAAAAGCATTAGAAATTGCAAAACTTCTAACATCGACAATAACAGGATTAAGTCCGCTTTTTCTAACCACATCGGTATAAATATCAACATCGGATAATCTGGTTGCAACAAACAGTACGTCCATTGATTTTGATGCTTTATTACGTCTGATTACCTGATAAAATATCGAATAATCCTCAGGTTTGCTATCACGGCTCATTATATTATTCCATAGAGAGCCGTATTTAAGTGCCTTTTCAATTTCTTTGTCTTTTAGAGCTGGTATTGTAACTGTTTTAACAATTGAATTTGAAACGGGTATGGATAAAGCTACATTTTTTGTCTTAACGTTACTTTCATTAGCCAGTTCTTTTAAGCTTTGTGCATATTGATCCGAATATTCGGCAATATCCTGAGTGAGGAACTTTCCCTCCATGCAAACAGATGTGAGGCTTGTTAATACACGCTTGCCGTTTAACGCATCTATTTGACATAAATATATACAATTCGGCGTAATATCTATACCTATTAAACTTTCGTACCTGAAGTCACATAAGCTAGCGTGATGCATGGTAAGGTCATAACATCTTTCAATTTTATCGGATATTTTTTTTGATGCACCAAGCACCGCATTTTTTATATCCTTGTTTATAATCTCAGGTTTCTTAATTGAAGGGGCTTTAATTTTATTCTTGAGCCTGTCTAACTTTATATCTATATCAGGTAGTTTTAATTTGTTTTTTCTTAATTTTAATATTCTTTCCTTTAAAGTTTCAGTGCCTGCTTCCTTGGCATTAGAAGGGGTGATATATTTATAATTATAACCTGATGTATTTCCTAAACTAACGTTTTTAACATTCTTAACCTTACTATTTTTCTTATGGGTAATTTTCTTGTTATAGCGCTCATTTAAACGGGATTTATTTATTTTTAAATCACAAGAATCGGAACGGTCAATATCTCTATCAATATTTGACTTAATAGAATTTAATTTATTTTTTACTTTTGTTAGTTTATTCATTGTTCCTCACTAAAAGTATTTATATTTAGTAACCTTTAGTTGTCACAATGATACGAAATATGTGTTAATATTCGGTTAATAATTCCATGATATATTAAATTATTGATTGAAACAAAAAGTGCGTAAATAATGACCGGTAATTTTACTGTTAAATTTTGGGGAGTTAGGGGAACAGTACCCGTTCCCGGCAAAAACACTATAAAATATGGTGGCAATACCTCCTGTGTGGAATTAATGTGTAATAAAAGGCAAATTATTTTTGATGCCGGAACAGGCATAGTGCCTTTAGGAAATCAGACCGACAATTATCACACAGATATCCTTATGAGCCATACGCATCTTGATCATATATCGGGCTTTCCTTTCTTTAAACCGCTCCATACGCCGGATTCTATGGTTTCCATATGGGCGGGTCATTTAAAACCGGAAAATACCGTAAAAAAGGCAATGGGACACCTGATGATGTCACCCGTATTTCCGCTTGCACTGCAAGATGTGCAATCACGTGTATTATTTAATGACTTTATGGCGGGTGAAATGCTTTTAAATAAGGGCTTCCAAAAAGACGGAATAACAATAGATACCCTGCCTCTTAACCACCCTGACAGGGCAACCGCATACAGGGTGGAATTTAATAATAAGTCGGTATGCTATGTAACTGATGTTGAGCATGAAATTGATAGTATTGACCATTCTTTGGTAAAATTCATAGAAGATGCCGATGTGTTTATTTATGATTCGACATATGATGATAATAACTTTGATAAGTATAAAGGCTGGGGGCATTCAACATGGCAGCAAGGGGCAAGGCTTGCAGATGCTGCACATGTTAAAAACTTTATAGCATTCCACCACGACCCGAACGCCACAGACGAAGACCTTGACAAAAGAGCTGAAGAATTAAAGGGTTACAGAAAGAACGGAAAATCCACTATGGCAGCCGAAGGCTTGACACTAGAGCTATAAAAATGCAAAAAAACGTTTATTTGCAGGCAATTTGAACCAAGCTTTTATATAACTTACGCATGAATATATCCATCTCGTCCACTTTCTTCAATACTTCAGGGTTCTTTGTAAGATAATCGTAAGGGTGGCTTGGTGCAATTATATCCAATGAGTTATTACTTCCAAATGCGTTTAATTCCATTTCGGTAAGTTCATCAAGGGGTTCTGTTATTATTTCCCCATGATCAACCACAAGTGCGGCTTCACTTTTCTTACGTATAGTTTCAACAAGATCATCAAAAATATTCTTGATTGTAGGATCCATACATTTAAGCCTGCTGTTAAAAGAGTCTTTATTGACAGAATAACACCACGTGTTCTGACTTGCCATAACGGTAGCAGAACGAGGTCTTTCGGAAATGAAAGCCATTTCTCCAAAAATAGAATCCTTCTCCAACTCTGCCAGATGTATTTGTTTATTATCACGTTTTTTAAACACCTGAACCGCTCCTTCACATATTAAATAAACGCAATCCGCAGGATAACCTTCCTCAAAAATCAATTGTGATTCATTAAAATGTATATTCGGCATTAATTCCATAATATTCCTTTAATTTTTTTATTGCTATTTAAAAGCTGTCGACATTAAAACTCTAAACAGACTACGTATAAAGGGATTTTTTAAATTTTCAACCTTAGACTGAACAAATGGATCCTTTATTTCATCTTCATTCATCATTAAATCACCTTTAGCATTCCTTGTTTCAACCAAAACACCGTCAGGCGGAGGGTTCTTATTAATTAATGCATGATTCTTTTCCCTTATAATTTCAGCCATGCTTTCTAATGCTATACGCAACTCATTATCCAGCTTATTAATCTCGGCAACAATTGCTACGCTATTGCACACGTAACAATATGTGTCTTCCAGTGCCGTAACGGTAGCAGAGCGCCTTTTACCGTCAACTAAAGCCATTTCTCCGAAAATTGAATTTTTCCCCTGTTTAGCCAAAACAACTTTATTTTCTCCATATCCCTTGGAAATTTCTACAAGACCGCTTATCACAAGATACACACTCTTTGAATTATCTCCCTCGGTTACAATCCGTTCACCGGCTTTAAAATGCTCTGTAGGTACTGTTTCCATTTTTTCACCTTTAATTAATACTAAATCATGGAGGCACTCAATAACTTGTCACAAAAAGTTAACCATTTGTTAACCATATTCATGTAACATTAGCAGTATAAATAGGTAAAATTACCTATCGATTTTTATGCGTAAAATTAGTTAAAACATAATTTAGAGTTAGATATAATCATGCTTTCATACATAAACTTCAACTATAAAATTAGTTTTTTCACATTATTTTTAATCAGTGCTATCATATTATGTACACCATCTTACGGTACGGCTACCGACGCAGGCAATGAAGCTCTTAAAAAACAGTTTGATATGACGTTCAATAAAATGTTGGACGATCCGTCCGATATAGATATCACAATGGAATATGCAAATATTGCTATACAGATGGAAGATTATGAATCGGCAATACCCGCCCTTGAAAGAATATTATTGTTCAATCCTGAACTACCAAGAATAAAACAGGAGTTGGGTGTATTATATTACAAACTAAAATCATACGAAATGGCAAAATCATATTTTAACGATGCCTTGTCAAGCAAGAACGCTCCGCAGGAAGTAATTGATAATGCTAATAAATATCTAGCAAAGATACAATAATAAAAGGTTGGAAATGCTTATGTTCAGAAAAATAATAGTTTATGCATTTTGTTACGTCTTAATCGGTACAAACTTTTCCGTTGCCGCAGAGAAAATAGGCATTGTCGGGGCAGTAAATGAAAACATTACCTCCATAGACTCGGACGGCAATAAAAGAAATATGAATATCGGCGATCAAGTATTTTTCAAAGAAACCATTAAATCAGATAGTACGGGTAACGGTCAGTTGATGTTTATGGATAAATCCGCATTAACTATAGGTCCTAATTCCTCGGTAGTTATAGATGAATTTGTTTATAACCCGGATAACTCAAGCGGAAATTTGATAATGAGAGGTACAAAAGGTACATTCCGCTTTATCGGTGGAGCATTAAGCAAGAACAACGCAGTTAAGATTAAAACTCCCGTAGGAACGATAGGTATTCGAGGCGGTATTGCCATAGTAGATATTAATCCTATAAACGGTGCAACAAACGCTACTTTCGTATATGGTGACGTGCTTACATTCGAAAACTTAGCCGGAGATATGCAATCAATCAATGACAGGGGAGCCGGTCTTTCCGTACAAACACCGAATGATATGCCGCAATTATTCCGTGCCACTACCGAACAGATGGCTATGCAGGTTCAAAGTTTAGCAGGACGTCCGGGTACATCGGGTGGTGCTAAAATCATACCGACCGATTCTATAATTGATAATAAAATCAAAATAAGATTAGAAGACGAAACCTCATCAGATACGCCTGAAGGTGACGTTGAAGAAGGCGGGGAAGAAGGAGACGATCAGCAAAGCGATAAAAAAGACAAGGGTGATAAAAAAGACTCAAAAGTATCTGATAAACGTAACCCTACTAAAGACAAAGATTCTAAGGAAAAACAGGATTCTGCGTCCGGTAAAAATGAAAAAGGCAAGCCGACAGCAGCTCGCAGCGGAGAAAAAGGCACTGAAAATGCGGGCAAGAAACCTATGACAGGAAATAATACCGCAGATGCTACGGGACGTAAACCGAATCCTGCAGGAGGCACTCTACCTGATGACGGCGGATATATGACAGAAGACGGAGGTTATGTTGACGGCGAAGGTAAGTACCATAGCTCGACTGAAGTAAAATCCTACATGGACGGTCAAAAAGGCGGGCAAATTACATTAACAGACGATGGCGGATATGTTGACTCCGAGGGTAATTACCACGATGCAACCGAATTGGCGGCATATAGAGCCGGTCAAACCGATGGAACTGACGGCGGATATGATAACCCGAATGGTGAATATCATGATCCAAATGGAGGATATTACACAACAGACGGTACTTACAGAGATCCGGCAACAACAGGAGGAGATGGTGGAACTTACTATGGTGACGGATATGGCGGAGATTATTATGGAGACGGTGGATATGGCAACTATTATGATGAAAATAGAGATATAGGCGGATATTTAACCGCAGACGGAGGTTATGTTGATGGTGAAGGCATTTACCACAATGCTAACGATGTTGCGAATTACTTAGCTGAAAACGGAGGCACTTTTGACCCTGTAACAGGGGAATATGTCGGTGGTGTGGTTGATAGCACCGTTAATGCTGCAAATCAAAATAACACCAATAATACTAATAGTTTAACAAACGTAACACACCGCGGGCTATATTCCTTTGTTGATAGTGCGGGCGTATATGATGAAGGGGATATAAATGCCGAAGCACTTTATGACCAATTTAAATTAGAACTATATAGTCTTAATAATACCAATGTTAGATCGGGCGTTTTATCATCGGATACTTATACTAATCTTGTACCGCAAACGGGATATATACCGATTAACTATGAATCCGGTTATAGCTTCGGTAGCTCGGCATCGGGTTGGAAATATATATCACAAAACCGTAATATGTATGTGCAAAGACTTGAATTAGGCAGGCTGCCGTTTACAAACTTCGGAGTTGGACCGCAACATAACTTTATTATAGGTAAACAAATAGGAACATTACCGACATCCGGTCGTCAGTTCTTTAGCTTCCTGCCTGATAATGAGCTTTACCTTTCAAATTCCGCTGACTTAGGTTTTTTTGACTGGAATATAATTGATGGCCAACTGTTAAATAATACGGGTATTTCATCGCCTTCGGTAAGCAGTAAGGGAATGTTAGTTGATTGGGGAAAACGTTCATTTTTAGGAGGGCAACTGGAGTGGGGCAGCGGAACATTAAAGGTTGCCTACGGTAAGATTTTCCCGGGAACTTCCGTAGGAAGATTATTCCAATATGAAGGATTAACAGGTACAAACGCAGGTGGAACCATGAATATCTTCGATGATGAAATTTATGGAAGTGGAGGAGTGGTTGACGGATTTATAGCAAGTGGTGATATAAATGATGCTAATCTGTCAATTGAAACGCCGATGATGCAGTCTGGGCACTCATATACGAATAATTATATAAACGGTACTAACGGAAATCTGCCGTTCGGCTTTATGTCGGGATTCATCGTTAACAATAATAACGGTACTTTAAGCTATAACCGTTATTGGCAACAGGGCTTTTCTTTCACAAAAAATGCTGACGGTCAGATTGACGGAGCATCATTAAGTTTAAACAAGATTAGCGGTACAGGTCCTACAAGTGCATACGCTAGCTTCGGCAAAACAAGTACTTCCGGGGTGTACTCATATATCGACGATTCCACATACGCTCTTGAGCAGGTTAACATACCCAATGGCGGTCAAGGTGTGATGGTATCAGGTAACCTTGTATCTAATCTTGGCTGTTCGGATTGTAAATATGTACATTGGGGTGTATGGGCGGCTGAAACAAATGTAACAGCGGGTACTAGTACAAACGTTGATATAGCACATATGATGCCGTATGTTGCGGGAACAATTACAGATAATGTAAATCTTCCTAATTTAGTAAGTGCAACTTATTCAGGTTCCGTTTTCGGAAATATCCTAAACGGAAGCAGTCTGGGCGGTCATACCGGGGCTATGAATGCTACGATACAATTAGGAAACGGTAGTGCTGCAACTATCAATAGCGGTGATTTGAATATAACCGGTTTTGGCGGATACAGTTTTCAAAATAGCGGAAGCATTGCTTTTGATACGGCAGGGCAGGTAAGATTTGACAGTGCACCTATAACCGGTGCAAATATTACCGCCGGATCAATCAATGGTGCTTTATTTGGCCCTTCTGCGGAAAATTTCGGAGGAAACTTCAAATTTGACGCAACCGGCGGTGTGCAAGGTACGGGTGTTTACTTAGGCAACCAAACTTCAGCAACGCCTTAATGTTAATTATTTACAAAAAAAGCCTCCGGAAGGAGGCTTTTTTTATTGAATTATCTTGAGTAGAACTCGATTACTAAGTTAGGTTCCATTATAACAGGGTAAGGAACATCTTCCAATCCCGGTATCCTAGCTAGTTTTACCGTCATTTTCTTAGGGTCAACTTCCAGATAGTCGGGAATATTTCTATCCTGATTCTGAGTAGCTTCAATAACCATAGGGATTTGTTTAGCTTTTTCTTTTACCTCAATAACATCACCGACTTTTAGGCGATAACTAGGAATGTTAATTGCCTGACCGTTTACTTTAACATGTTTGTGGTTCACTAACTGACGTGAGCCGTACATGCTCGGAACAAAATTAGACCTGAAAACTACGGTATCAAGACGGCTTTCTAATAGTCCTATCAAATTCTCCGAAGTATCACCTTTTCTACGGGAGGCTTCTTTATAAACTTTCTTAAAGCTTTTCTCGCTTACGGTACCATAGTGCTTTTTAAGCTGCTGTTTAGCCCTTAATTGCTTACCGTAGTCGGAAAGGATACCTTTCATTCCTGTAGGACCGTGTTGACCCGGTGTGTAATTCTTGCTGTGTACAGGGCATTTAGGGCTACCGCACACGCTAGCCATCTGACGACGGCAGATTTTATGTTTTGCATTTATAACATATGACATACTGATTTCCTTTATATAAATTACAGTTTTTTACGCTACTTCAGCCGATTCTGACCTTTATTAACCAAATAAAGCCTTGAGATTACCCAAGGATAGCGATGCCTTAATAAAACTTTCAAATGTTAGACCGAAAGCTCTTAAAAATAAGGAGGGTTTAAAATACAGATTATCTATTATTTGTCAAACTTTTTATAATCCCTCTAAGGGTTCTTACTTCTTGCTCGGTTAAGTCGTTTCGGGAAAATATGTTGCGTATGTTCCTTACCATCTTCGGGCGTTTGTCCTCAATGCGGAAAAAATCCGTTTTATCAAGCTCGGTTTCAAGATGTTCAAACAAATTTGCAACCTCTTCTTTGGTGGCAAAACCTTGACTGTCACTTACACCGTTTGAACATTCACTTGTTGCCACAAACCACTCATAACACATAATATTAACAGCCTGAGCAAGATTGAGTGACGTATATATAGGAGCTACGGGAATAATAGAAACGGCATCGGCAAGAGTGATATCGTCATTATTTAATCCTGAGCGTTCCGGACCGAACATTATTGCCGACTTGCCGTTATTTTGTATTATATTGGCGGCGGTTTCTCGTGCATCGTAAACTTTTTTTACCATATCCCTTGTTCGGGCTGTGGTGGCATATAGCCTTGTTATATCATGTGTGGCATCTTTTAAAGATGTAAATATCCGTGCTTTTTTTATAACGTCCTTAGCACCTTTTGCCATATCAACAGCTTTAGGATTGGGCCAGCCGTCACGGGGATTTACTATACGCAAATCAGTCAGACCGAAATTCAACATACCGCGTGCAGCGGCTCCGATATTTTCTCCAAGCTGGGGAGCAATTAGTATTATTACAGGCTTATCAGGCATTTTACTTACGCATTAAACGGTAAGTTATGCTATCCCTTAAAGCGTTGTAAGATGCGTCAATTATATTCGCTGAAACGCCAACCGTAGTCCAGCGATTGCCCTGACAATCCTCACTTTCGATAAGAACCCTTGTGATTGCCTGAGTACCCACACCTGAATTTATTATACGCACCTTATAATCAACAAGCCTTAGGTCGTTTAACTGAGAATATTTATCCGACAGTGCTTTGCGGATAGCTTTATCAAGAGCGTTTACAGGTCCGTTACCGTCTGCCGCTATTATTTTTTCCTCTCCGTCGATAACTATATGAACGGTAGCCTCGGATAATGTGACCAGTTTGTCGTTAGAATCCCAACGGCGTTCATCGATTACCCGAAAATTATTCATACGGAAGAAAACAGGAATATCGCCTAAAACACGATGTGCTAAAACTTCAAAACTAGCGTCTGCACTCTCATAAGCGTAACCTTCGCTTTCTTTTTGCTTAATAACGTCAACAAGCTTGGATATTTTATTTTTATCTAATTTATCGGTTTTAAAACCCGCATCATTAAGCCTTGCGATTATGTTTGAACGCCCTGCCTGATTAGAAACCAGTATATTACGGCGGTTGCCGACTAACTCCGGCTCTATATGTTCATATGAGGAAGGGTTTTTCACAACTGCCGACACATGCAGTCCGCCTTTATGGGCAAAAGCCGACGCACCTACATAAGGAGCAAATCTGTCGGGATTTTTGTTCAAACGCTCGTCAAGGTAATGCGATATCTTGGTTATTTTCTTTAAGCCGTCTTTGGTGATTCCTGTTTCAAACCCCATTTTTAATATCAGGGTAGGGATAATAGATATAAGATTGGCGTTACCGCATCTTTCGCCCACACCGTTTAGCGTTCCCTGCACATGCCTTGCACCGGCTCGCACGGCAGCTAGTGAATTGGCAACGGCGTTATCGGTGTCGTTGTGGCAGTGTATGCCGATATGGTCACCGGGGACATGAACGGTAAGATCGCTTATTACGTTTTCTATTTCATGAGGTAATGAGCCGCCGTTGGTATCACAAAGAACAATCCATCTTGCACCGGCTTCATATGCTGATTTTACAACCTTTACAGCATATTCTTTATTGGCTTTATAGCCGTCAAAGAAATGCTCTGCGTCAAATATTGCCTCAATCCCTTTATCAACTATGTGGGATATACTTTCAGATACCATTTTCACATTTTCATCTAAAGTAGTACCCAATGCTTTTGTAACATGAAAATCCCATGTTTTACCGACAACGCATATATTTTTAACACCGCTATTTATCAAAGCTGCAAGACCGGGGTCATTCGTTGCGGTAGTGGAAGGTCGTCTGGTCATTCCAAAAGCGGTTAACTTAGACACCTTCAATTTTGGTGGTTTTGCAAAAAAATCATCGTCGGTAGGGTTGGCACCGGGCCAACCTCCCTCTATGTAATCAATACCAAGTTCATCTATCTTTTTTGCGATATCATATTTATCGGCAGGACTAAAATCCACACCCTCTGTTTGTGCACCATCTCTTAAAGTGCTGTCATATAAATATATACGTTCTGTCATCATTATAATAATAATTTCATTAAAGACCGCAAATTGTAAGTAAATACAAGCTATTTATCAAGGAAAATAACTTGTTTTTGATTCGGGAGCGTTCGATAAATATAGATTTTGTACAAATTGTACTGCAATCTTTAATTTTATGTCATGCCGAATGTATAGTAACCTTGAATCTAGTCGTTTTGCCAAGCTCTGCCTTTGTTAAGTGAGCTGACATTATATACTTCAAAAGTGCCGTCGCCATACTGTATCACATTAGCTCCTTGTTTTCTAATGTCTTGTTTGTTAATGATTAATTTTTTATTTTTACATCTTTTCTTTATGTAGGTCAGGTTTATTATTATATCTGCATTTTCGCAATCTTCTTCAAATGCGATAGGGTGTTTTATAAATGAGGCTAGTGTATTTTCGTATTTGTAATGGCAACGTGTCGAGTCGCATTTTATTATATCTCCTTCGGTTTGTGCGAAAGTTATAGGATTTTCTATTGCATAGCGTTTTTGCCATTGTTCCCTTGAATATCGCTCATGGAATTTTGATGAAAATGCTAAATTGTCAGGTGATGTCTTTACGGCGATTAATTTAGTATCTTCTCCGATTATGATATTGGGTATATTCGGACTTAGTGAAAATAATGTGCCTGATATCATAACTAAAATACCCGCATACCTTATTTTGGTTTTCAGGAATAAAAATATAACACCTCCAACGGTGAGCATTGCAAGTGTGATATCTGACATTTGACCTATGTTTCCTACAGGTTGGGGGAGGGACGATATATAGCTAGCGGTTTTTACAATAATATCAATTCCGAATATCATCGGTATAAGACCTATCTGCTCTAATCCGAAAGGCATGAGCAGTAACGTTAACACGCCGAACGGCATAACGAATAATGACGTTAAAGGTACTACGATCAGATTTGTAAGAATGCCATATGGTGCAAAGTTATTAAAATGATACATGGCAAATGGAGCCGTTGCTATGCCTGCTACTGCCGATGAAAATATTATACCGAACAAATAAATACCTATTTTTTTGAATATTCCGAACTCGGAGTAATATTTAAAAAAAGGCTTGGCTATTTCATACAGCGATATCAAGGCAAAAACGGCAGCGAATGACATTTGAAAACTTGGTGTTAATATACTTTCAGGAGTGAGAATAAGTATTATTAATGCAGCTACGGCAACCGAACGCATCGGGGTTGCCAGCCTGTCAATGATTATAGCCGTTAGTATAAGTGAAGTCATAATAAATGCACGTTGGGCGGAAATCGGTGTGCCGCTTATTAACAGGTAAATAAAGCTACCGATTATTGCAACAAAAGCCGCCCATTTTTTTATATTGTAATTTAAGGCTAGTTTTTTACTTAACGCAAATATAAATCGACCGGAGAAAAAGAATATGGCAGCAACTAGCGATAGGTGCATTCCCGATATGGCTAATATATGTGCTATGCCTGAAAACCTTATTTCATCTAATGTTTTTTTATCAATGCCGCCTTTATCACCTACTAATAATGCAACCGCTATATTGCCGTTTTTACTGTCCGATGATTTTAGGATATTTTCTTTGATAGATTTGCGTAAATTCTCAAGTGACGCATTGAAACTCAAACTTTTCGGTGAGTATATGATTTCACCGTCTGAAACCGAATATCCTATAGCACCGATTTGCTGATAATATGCGTGGCGTGGAAAATCATATCCGCCCGGTATTACCGGTCTTGGAAGCGGTAATAAGTTTGCTAAAATAGATATCCTGTCGCCTATAACTGCACCGGAATCATTTTTGTTTATATTTACCCGAACCTTTTTCGGAGTGTTTTCTTTAGCAACTCCTTCTATTTCAATTTCTGTTAATACAAATCTTTTGCCTGTAGTTCTTGATGAGATGCTCTCAATAGTGCCTGTGATTTTTTTGATACCAGTTTCTTTGCTTATTACAGGGGCTTTTACTAAAATCGTGCGAAGGTTCGCCGATAAAAAACCACAGGATATTATTAACGATATTATGAGTAACCAAATTAGGTATGTGTTTTTTCTATATATAAATATTCCTACTAAAAGTAGAGCCGTTAATAAGATGCTGATTTTTATATCTGGCTCGAAAGGGATTTTGAAATACGCAATTACCCCTATCCCGAACAGAACGGGAATCCACAAAAAGTACGAATCTTTTTCAGCTATTACAATATCTTGCAGCTTACTTTGTGAAGACAAAAGACGACAATACCCCTGTTGGTCTTACATTATAATTATCGCATAGCTGTACCAGTCTTTTATATTCAGGTATCTCGCCATGTTTTATGCCTAAATCGTAACCGTGAATACTTCCTGCGATTAGATAAGTATCTATATCTAAATTATTACCACCTTTTATGTCCGTTTCAAGGTTGTCGCCTATTACACAGATATTCTTTTTCTCAATATCAGGGAACATTAAGAAGGCTTTTTTGTATATCTCGTTATGAGGTTTGCCGAAATACAAAACTTTACCGCCCATTTTTACATATTTCTTTGCCATAACACCGGCACACATTGACTGGTTTCCTTTTTTGTCAACAATAACCGTGTCAGGGTTAGCACATATCATCGGATTACTCTTTCTTAAGGATTGACAAAGGGTTGTCTTTAATTCTTCAAGTGATGGATTAGGTCTGTTGAAGCCTATAGCCAGTATAAAATCAGACTCACTTACCGAATCAACTCTTTTGTATTCGTTATTTTCCAGAAATAGAAGGTCGGATTCCTGCTCTTCGAATATAAAGTATTTTTTACCTAAATCATGTTTGTTTGAAATTATATATTCACGGGCTATTTCGCCTGATGTTATAACCCCGTCATATAAGTCTGAGGATATACCTAGTTTCGTTAGTATTTCCCTAGTAGTTTTTTCTCTTTTAGGGGCGTTAGACAAAAATATAATTTTCTTATTTGCCGCCCTAAGCTCTTCAAGGCAGTTTTTTACACCGTCATATAGTTCCGCACCATCATGAACCACACCCCATAAATCAACCAAGAACAATTGATATTTGTCTACAAGCTGTCCGATAGAATCATATTTTAGAATTTTATCTGTAAAGGCTTTATGCTGCAAGATCTTCACCCCTTAATACACGTTGAATAAGTCCGGCGGTTTTATCCTTACCGTAAAGTTCAATAAATGAGCCGAATCGTGGTCCCTGACTTTGCCCTAACAGGACTTCATAGAGGGCTTGAAACCACTCACGCAAATTTTCAAATCCGTGTTCTTTACCTACCGCAAATACAATGTTCCCGATAGGCTGCTCATCGCTTGGTGTATAATCAAGCAACCTTTTCGCCAAATCTGCCATTGCAGCACGCTCTTGTTCATTTGGTTTTCTATATTTCTTATTTGGTTTTACAAAATCCTGATAATAATGCAATGCATGTTTTACCAACTCATCTAAATACGGTGAATTTTCAGGAGTTGCACCCTTGGCATATGTCTCGATAAAGCCCCAAAGAATAGAAGAATCTTCTGCATGACATGCACTTGCAAGGTTCAATAACAAAGCAAATGTAAGGGGCAATTCAGGTTTTGGCGGATTGCCGTTGTGAATATGCCACACAGGATTTTTAAATTTTTCCTCGTCACTTTGCTCCTCAAATTTAACTAAGAACGAAATATATTCATCAACTGCTTTTGGGATTACATCAAAATATAAACGTTTTGCTTTTCTTGGACTTTGGAACATGTAATAAGCAAGGCTTTCGGTCGGGGCGTATCTAAGCCATTCTTCCATTGAAAGACCGTTGCCTTTGGATTTTGATATTTTCTCGCCTTTGTCGTCCAAAAATAGTTCAAACATGAACTGCTCAGGGGCTTTTCCACCTACTATATTGCATATGTCGCTATATATCCTTGCATTGGCATTGTGGTCTTTGCCGTACATCTCAAAATCAACGTCTAATGCCGCCCATCTCATTCCGAAATCAGGCTTCCATTGTAATTTACAATTACCCCCTGTTACGGCTATCTCTTTTATTTCCCCGTCTTCGTCCTTAAATTTGATAGTGCCTTTATCGGGATTGCATTCTAAAGTAGGCACTTGCAATACGTTCCCCGTAGCCGGAGATATGGGCATGAAAGGACTGTATGTTTTCTGACGTTCTTCACCGAGGGTAGGGAGCATAACTTTCATTATGGCATCGAATTTTTTCAGTACCTCAAGCAGCTTTTCATCATAAATACCGCTTTTATATAGCTGTGTCGCACTTTTAAATTCATATTCAAAACCGAATTTATCCAAAAAATTGCATAAACGGTTATTCATATGAGAGCCAAAGCTATCATGAGTTTCGAAAGGGTCGGGTATGTTTGTAAGCGGCTTACCCAGATTTGCCGCTATCATTTCCTGATTAGGCAGGTTTTCGGGAACTTTTCTAAGACCGTCCATATCGTCTGACACGCAGAACAATTTTGTAGGTATTTGGGGTGCTATAAATTCAAAAGCACGCCTTACCATTGTTGTTCTGGCAACTTCGCCGAAAGTACCTATATGGGGCAGACCTGAAGGACCATATCCGGTTTCGAACAATACATAGCCCTTATCGGGAGTTTTGCCTCCGATTCGCTTATATATTTTCTCTGCTTCAATAAACGGCCATGTTTTTGAGTCTATAGCCTGTTTTGCCTGTTCATTCATGTCGGTTCAAATGGTTTTTTTATTATATAATTAAAACTGAAAATACAAATAACTTCAGATTATTAGTTTTGTAAATCAAAAATTACTATTTTGCAAATATGTTAGCGGTATATTTGTAAGAATATTTATACTCCGTACAAATGTTCAGTTTTTAAATCTCTGCCTGAACTTCTAGATACCAATTCGACAAAGTCTGTTTGTTTACCGTAATCTTCATTTTTCCTGAATTTTATGAGTTCTCTGCTGTTGTGGACTTTGGTATTACCTTTTTCTGCGGTAAGAATAGTTTTATATTGCTCGTTATCCGTATTAACCAATACAGCCTTATCAGCTATCTTGGCAAGGGTTTCAAAAGATTCAGGCTTGCTAAAAGTCCTTATGGCACGTACCACCTCCTCATCTTTCATAGGGTTTTCACGTTCCTGAACACGCTTCCTTGTGGTTTCGGGGTCGGAAGTAGTTACACCTATTACAGTCAAATTGCTACCTTCAAGTTCTTGTAGGACGTTTTTATTTTTTGCAATGTCAACATCCATTAGCTGCTCCCTAATGCTAGGTAGCTTTGCGTCCTTTGCCATTTGCAGTATAGCTTCATTAAGACCGCTTGCCTCAGATCTTATAACGGCATACATATCACCGTATTCTTGTTTATGTTTATCGTTTGACTCGCTGTATTCAGGTAGTTTTGCTTTGAATATACCGAAATCAACCGACACGGCTGATTTTGCATCTTCTTTAAACTGTTCTCTCAATGCTTCAAGAGGGTGGTTTTCTCCCAGAGGCTCGCCGGATTCTATTTTTTTTCTCAAAGTTGATTTACCTGCTCCCGGAGGACCTGCAAAAAGATATATATTTTGCTGTCCGTCTTCAGGAACTTTTTTGCCGCCTATCATATCCATTATGATTTCTCTGTGAAGCTCCCTTCTTTCAGGTGAATCTACTTTTTGATGAGTTGATATATCTTTGATAGTTTCTTTTGCTTCTTGACTATAAGCACCTAGAAGACGTTCCTGACTGTTATTAAAATAGTCTTTTGCTCTTTGTGCGACCATATCAAGTATATAATCCGGTACGTCCGTTATTTTACCGTCTTTTATAACCGATTCAAGCTGTTGTTGTTTTTCTATATCAGTTGTCATTTATAGTTACCTTTTGTTTTATTGCTTACCCATACTGAATGTGTATAATATTATACAGTTTGTTGTCAATAGTAATGGTTAAAATATTAATAATATGTCCGAGCAATTCTGGAAAGAGAAGAAACTTGAGGAAATGAGCAAAGATGAATGGGAGTCTTTGTGCGACGGTTGCGGTCTTTGCTGCCTGATAAGGCTTGAAGATGAGGATACGGGCGAAATCGTGCAAAGTAATATTGCCTGTAAATATCTCGATCTTGATACATGCAAGTGTACCGATTACAAAAACAGAAAGAAGAATGTTCCTGATTGTTGGATTATCACGCCTGAAAATATTCATGAGATATACTGGATGCCTGATACATGTGCCTATAAACTGGTCTATCAGGGGCAAGATTTATATGACTGGCACCCTCTAAAATCAGGGGATAAAAATTCAACTCATAAGGAAGGTATTTCCTATATAGGAGAAATGGTTTCCGAAGATGAGGTTGATATCGACGATGCAATTCAAGGTTGAATAAATTATTGAAATCTGCAATTTAGTATGCTAGAGCTTAAGTGATTTTGTAAGTTATTTATTATTTAAGGTATATGAGCTTGAGTCTTATTCTAACTGCGTTTTTATTTATATTTTTTACTGCGACTCCCGCTATTTCGGATAGCTTTTCAAAGGTTGTAAACGAAAATTATGCTTATAATCCGCTATATTTTTTTCTGCTTGTAACCGTTCTGGCTTTATCGGTAATCTTATTTGTGCTGAGAAGAAAAATAAAATACGGCTTTATCTATATAAGCTCTTTATTTGCTACAAAAAAGCAGTCCGAGGAACTTGTTGAAGCTTTTGATAAACTTGTAAATGTAATACGATGCAGAGATGTCAACTTTAGGGAAGACTATAATAACCTTAAGACCGTTAGTGATAATAAAACAAATTTATTGGTAGGTGTTTCGCATGAAATACGTTCGCCTATGCATGCTATATTGAATTTTGCCGAGCTTGGAAAAAAGAAGACCCGTGAAGGGAAGGCGGATAGTGTAGCTTCTTACTTTAATAATATAGAAGATAGCTGCACCAGATTACTTAAGGTTGTAAATTCAATTCTCGATATATCGGCAATAGAGTCGGGTAATGTAACTTACAAAATCGAAAAGAACAGTATTATTGATTGTATCGACAATGTAATTTCAGACTTAGACCCGTTGATAAAAAAGAAAAAAATCAAAGTAGATACAGTCAGACTCCAGAAAAAAAACGATTACTATTTTGACATGGTGAAGTTATCCGTGGTATTAACGAACCTGATATCTAATGCCGTTAAATTCTCTCCAAATGAGGCAAACATAACGGTAAAGGTAGAGGATTTAGTTTGTTTTAAAGCTATACAAGGCAAATGCCTTAAGGTATCGGTTATAGATGAAGGGGTGGGGATTCCTAAAGATGAATTGGATATTATATTTAACAAATATAACCAAAGTTCGGTTACAAAAAATAACGCTCTTGGTTGCGGTATCGGGCTTGCGATATGTAAAGAGGTTATTGAGGCACATAAAGGCTATATATGGGCGGAGAAAAATGTGCAAAGCGGCAGTAAATTTTCATTTGTTATACCTATCGGGGAGTTGAAATAGTGATAAAAGTACTTGTTGTAGATGACGATGCGATTAATGTTGAACTTTTAGAGGAGCATTTAAAAATAGAAGAATATGAACCCGTTAAGGCTTATAGCGGCGAAGAGGGGTGGAAGATTCTAGAGAACAGGAGTGATATTTCATTGATATTACTGGATAGAATGATGCCGGGCATTGACGGTATCACATTCATGGAAATGCTGAATGAAAGCAAAAAAAATATACCGGTAATCATGCAGACCGCAGCGGCAGATCATGATAGCATTATTGAGGGCATAGATTCCGGTGTTTATTATTATCTTACCAAGCCTTTTACACATGATATGCTGATATCAATAATGCGTTCTGCATTAAATGATTTAAGATATAAAAAAGATTTACTAGAAGAGCTTGATAAAAACAACGCTTCAATATCTTTGATAAGAAATATTGAAATGAGATTGAGAAAGCCAAAAGAGGCTTATGATGCCGCATATTTTCTAGCAAGGTCTTATCCTGACCCCGAAAAGGTTATTTTGGGAATGATAGAGTTGCTGACCAATGCAATAGAACATGGAAACCTGAATGTAGGCTTTGAAAGAAAAAGCGAATTGTTATCTTCCGGTAAGCTGGCTAATGAAATAAACAGGAGATTGCATTTGCCTGAAAACCTGAATAAGTACGTTACGGTAAAATTATCAAAAAATGCAGATGAAATCGTACTTAGCATAAAAGATTGCGGCAGGGGATTTGACTATGAAAGCTTCTTTGAATTAAAGCCTGAAAGGGCTGATAAGCCCAATGGGCGTGGATTGCTTATGACCCGCATAATAAGTTTTGATGAATTAGAATACTTAAGCGGAGGCTCGGAAGTGGTTTGCAGGCATAAATTAAGTGAAGATAAATCCGATGCTAACGTTGCTTAATAGCCTCATAAAGTTCATTTGTTGCAAATTCGCAGCCTTCGGGGTGTTGCCATATAGCCGAGACTACGGCGATAAAATCCGTACCCGTTTTTGATATTTCATTACAGTTATCGGCTTTGATACCGCCTATAGCAACGCACGGTATGCTACAATTTGTAACCCACCATTTTAAAATATCAGGTTTCGGTCGGGCTTTGGGTTCTTTTGTCTGTGTCGGGAAAAAAGCCCCGAATGCTACGTAGTCGGCTCCTGCTTCCGCCATTTCTAAAGCTCTGTCTGTAGAGCCGTAACAGCTTACGCCTATTACCTTTTTATTCCCCAGCAATTTCCTTGCGGTTGCTACCGTACCGTCCTGTTCTTCTCCTATATGCACTCCGTCGGCATTTACTATTGCTGCCAGATCGGGTCTGTCGTTCAGTATAAACTGAACATTGTATTTGTGACATATAGGAATTATTTCTTTTGAATAGCCGATTATTTTCTCATCATCTGTGTTTTTGAGCCGAAGTTGAAAAACCGAAACTTTGCCTGTTGCAAGTGACTTTTCTAGGTCGGTTTTGAACTTGGCAAGTTCAAATTTTTCAGGGCTTATAATATATAATTGCGTGTTCATCTACTCTCCTAACGCTTCCTTTATCGCTGTGCCTGTTGCAAGAATCGCTATAGGCAGCATAAGCAGCAATACGGACAGCAGCATTGTAATATTTGCACCGACACCGAAAATCAGTGTGGGAATATATAGCGGCAATATAATTATTCCTATAAGGTTTCCTGCTCGCTTTACACCCAAAGTCAAGGCGGCTCCCATTATACCTATCGAGCATAATATCGGTGTTCCTATCGCCAGCGATAACATAATCGAGGGTACGTTATTTTCAATATTAAAAAGCATTGCTATAAAAGGGGTAATTAATATTAACGGAAGGCAGCTTATTATCCAGTGAGAGATAATTTTTGATAAAATAACAATCTCGGTCAAGTGTCCCTGAAGGAATATTTGAGCCAGTGAGCCGTCTTCGTAATCCTCATCGAAAATTTTCGGTATTGCCATCATTGAGGATAGCAAAGCACAGACCCATATAGTACCGGCTCCGATGTTTTTTAGCTTATCAGGTTCTGAGCCTGCGCCAAAAGCAAAAAGAAGCGAGGATATAATAAAAAAAGCGATTATATTACCTGTTCCGCTGCCTTTTTTAGACGCAAGCAGTAAATCACGCTTAATTAATATCAGCATTATATTCAATTTACAAAATCCTCCGGATTAAGCTCTACGGAGTTACTTATCTGTACGTCATCATGCGTTGCCACTATTACCGCACCGCCATTTTCACATCTTGTTTCTATAAGGCTACGCAGTTTTAACCTTGAATCATAGTCAAGATTGGTAAAAGGCTCGTCCAGTAGCCATATCTCGGACGGACATGCCAGCAATTTTGCCAGAGATACTTTTTTCTGCCAGCCTTGTGATAGCTTGGCACACAGGGTGTTTTCAAAATCATTGAGGTCAAAAAATGATATGGCTGCATTTAGTCTTTCTTCCGAATCTCTAAGGTCTGTCCAGAATTTCAGGTTTTCCCTTACCGTGAGTTGCGGTTTTAATGCATTTTTATGCCCGATATACTGTATCATGCCGCAATATTCCCTCCGGTGTTCCCCGGTTACGGATTCGTTTGCGTATAATATCTCGCCTTCATCGGGTGTTGCAAGGCATGCTATTATATTTAACAGGCTTGTTTTACCCGAACCGTTAGCCCCCCTTATTATAACCGCACATCCGTCTCCTAGGGTAAAGCTCAAATTCTTAAAAAGTATTCGCTCACCTTTTTTGCAGGTGATGTTGTTAAGTGTAAGCATCTTTATAAATTGACAGTTTGTTTCTGTGTTTAGTAACTTTAATTTAGTTATTTTTGTCATTCCACGAATTTTGTTAGTAGAACAAAATTATAGTGGAATCCACATTCTAAAAAGTTAGGAAACTTTTTAGAGAGGTAAAGTAAATTCAAAGTTACTATATATATAGATTTTTTATATAATTTTGCAACTGTCTATTGGTGCGGCGTTTTTTATCGTTAGCGTTTATTGCGTTTATCTTCTTTTACGCCCATATTTTCATTTCTTCTGTCGGGACCGATATAGTTATCGGTCATAATGAAGTTTTTCGGGTTATTTATTATATCTAAAATATTGTTTTTTAATGTTTGGTGGTCGAAAGGTTTTATTATGCATTTTGACGCACCTGCGTTAAGCACGTCTTTAGCTGTTATATCGGTATTATTTTCAATAAAGGTGAGAATAGGAAGTTTGTAGTTTTTGCCCTCTGTTTCGGAACGTATTGCTTTGATAAAGTTTAGACATTCATCGTTATTATATAAAAAATTGATAATAATAAACACCGCATCATTTTTGTCCATTACGCTTTTTGCCGCAGTTATTGTTTCGGTCACAATTACATCATTTGAACAGAGTTGTTCCAGAATATCTTTTGATAATCTTGCCGAACTCTTGTTCATATCTACAATCAGTAATACGCCGTTTTCATTCATTTTCTTACTCTTTTTGTTTAGCCATGTTTCTTTTTTCATTTCCGTCCGGAGGGGCTTGAGTTTTCCTCCTTCTGTCCGGTCCGGCATAATGTCTTGTTATTATAAAGTTTCTCGGTGACCTTGTCGCACTTATTATCGCCGATGTAAGAGTGGCTTTTGTAAAGGGCTTTATCACAAATTCGGTAACTCCGGTATCACGTGCCATTTCAACCAGATTTTTAGTGGCATTCCTTGTCAAGGATATTACGGCAACGGTTTTGTTCGGATTGTTTATCTTTCTTAGCCAGTTTACCAGAGCAAGCCCCGACTCTCCGTTTATTAGTGTTTCGGTTATTATAAGGGATAGCTTTTTAGTAAGAATCTCTTCTTGAGCCTGCTCTATCTTATTACTTATATGAACCGGTTTTATACCCAGTGATAATACTATATCCCTTATCATTTCTGCCGACTGTATATTTTCATCTATTATTAAAGCAATTTTTTCTTCAGGCATTATTATGCTCCCTACCTTGATTTTAGCAAAATTTGCTTAATAAATAGTAAATATGTATTTATTTTCGAGGATTTTATGTGTACAAATAGGTGTCGGTATAAACATCATATAATTCTAAAAGGTATTTAAGAATGAGCAAAAAATCTATAGATAGTTTTTCTACTAAAAGCACCCTCACTTCGTCAGGTAAGAAATATAGCTACTACAGCATAAAGGAAGCTGAAAAATCAATCGGTAACAATATATCAAGGTTGCCTTTTTCTCTAAAGGTTCTGTTGGAGAACCTGCTAAGATATGAAGATGGCGATATTGTAAAAAGCGATGACATAAAAGCTTTTTCACAGTGGATAAAGGATAAAAAGAATAGCAGAGAAATCGCATATAGACCGGCAAGGGTGTTGATGCAGGATTTTACGGGCGTGCCTGCGGTTGTAGACTTGGCGGCGATGCGTGACGCTATGAAAAATTTAGGCGGTGATCCAAAAAAAATAAACCCTTTAAGTGCGGTTGATCTGGTTATCGACCATTCGGTTATGGTTGATAAATACGGCACGGCAAGCTCTTTTGAAGAGAATGTGCAAAAGGAGTTTGAAAGAAACCGTGAGCGTTATGAATTTTTAAAATGGGGTCAGAAAGCCTTTAACAATTTCAGGGTTGTGCCTCCGGGAACCGGTATTTGCCATCAGGTAAATCTTGAATATCTGGCAAAAGTCGTGTGGAGCAAGGAAATTGAAGGCGAAACCTATATATTCCCCGATACGGTAGTAGGTACGGACTCTCACACTACCATGATAAACGGCTTGGCAGTTTTAGGCTGGGGAGTGGGGGGCATTGAGGCGGAAGCGGCTATGCTGGGGCAACCTGTTTCAATGCTAATTCCTGAGGTTGTAGGTTTTAAATTAACCGGAACATTGAAGGAAGGAACTACGGCAACAGACGTTGTGTTGACCGTTACACAAATGCTACGTGCAAAAGGTGTGGTAGGCAAGTTTGTTGAATATTTCGGTTCCGGCTTGTCGGCTATGCCGCTTGCAGACAGGGCAACGCTTGCGAATATGGCTCCCGAATATGGTGCTACATGCGGATTTTTCCCTATTGATAAGGAAACAATTAAGTATATGAAGCTTTCTTCCCGTGATGCGGCTCAAATACAACTGGTTGAAGATTATGCAAAAGCCCAAGGCATGTGGAACGATGAAAATAGTCAAGAGCCTGTATTTACCGATATACTTGAGCTTAATTTGGGTGACGTTGAACCTTGCATATCCGGGCCTAAACGTCCACAGGATAAAATAAGCCTTGCGGCGGCATCTTCCGAATTTAAAAAAGTTATGTCCGAATCTTTTAAGCACCCTTCAAAGGAGATTGACGAGCTTAAACCTGTGGCAGGTGACGATTTAGACCCTAATAAGGATAAGGTAGGTAAAGATACGTTTTTACATACCAGAGTGGGCAATATTGATAACCATACTGCTATTTTAGGCAAAGATTATGAGATTAGGCATGGAGATGTTACGATAGCTGCTATAACCAGTTGCACTAATACTTCCAATCCTTCCGTAATGATTGCGGCGGGGCTTGTCGCAAAGAAAGCCGCTGCACGTGGAATTAAGGTAAAGCCTTGGGTAAAAACTTCCCTAGCTCCGGGTTCTAAGGTTGTTACCGAATATCTTGAGGCGGCAGGTTTAGATGATGAGCTTGATAAACTTGGTTTTAACCTTGTGGGATACGGCTGTACTACCTGCATAGGTAACTCAGGGCCTTTATTGCCTGAAATTGAAGAGGCGGTAAAGGCAAGCGATATAACTGTTTGTTCGGTTCTCTCGGGCAACAGGAATTTTGAGGGCAGGGTACACGCCCTTGTTAAGGCTAATTATCTGGCATCACCTCCTTTGGTTGTGGCATATGCTATAGCAGGCAGCATGAATATTGATATCACAAAAGATGCTATTGCTAACGATAATAACGGTAATGATGTTTATTTGAAAGATATCTGGCCGACTAATGCTGAAATTGCCGAGGCTGTTTTGAAAAATGTTACGCCTCAAATGTTCGCTGCAAAATATGCCGATGTATTTGCCGGAGACGAACACTGGCAAAAAATAAAAGTGGAAGGTGGCGATACGTATGCATGGTCGAATAGTACTTACATTAACAATCCGCCTTATTTCACTGATATGAAGAAGGAAGTTGACAGCATCGAAGATGTGAAAGGGGCTAGTATCCTTGCAATATTCGGTGACAGTATCACAACAGACCACATTTCTCCGGCAGGTTCTATAGCAAAAGACAGCCCTGCTGCAAAATATCTGAAGGAAAAAGGCGTTGCGGTTGAAGATTTCAACTCTTACGGTTCTAGACGCGGCAATCATGAAGTAATGATGCGTGGAACTTTTGCCAATATCAGAATACAAAATGAAATAACCCCTGAAAAAACAGGTGGCTACACAAAATGTCCTGATAGCGGTGAGGCGGTGACTATTTACGATTTTGCCATGAAAAAGAAAGAGCAGGGCGTTCCTCTGGTAATTTTTGCCGGAAAAGATTATGGAATGGGTTCATCACGTGACTGGGCGGCAAAAGGTACTATCCTTTTGGGTGTAAAAGCAGTTATATCGGAGAGCTTTGAGCGTATTCACCGTTCAAATCTTGTCGGAATGGGCGTTTTGCCTCTTAACTTTAAAGATGGTGTTACACGTAAGTCCCTGAATTTAAAAGGTGATGAAAAGGTTGATATCCTCGGTATAGAAGGTGGTATCAAGCCCGGTATGGATGTTAGTTGCGTTATTACACGTTCTAACGGTGAAACTGAAAAAGTTCCGTTATTATGCAGGATAGATACCGGTGATGAAGTGGAATACTACAAAAATGGCGGAATACTCCATAATGTAATAAGGGATCTGTTATAAAAAATGAAATTTAAGACAACATGCCCCTCTTGCGGTAATGATATCGGGATAATAACTATCCTTGCGGCTTTATCACCTTTTTCATTTAAGTGTTCAAGCTGCAAAACACGTATCCGTATCAGGGGCATTTTGAAGCTGATTTTCATTAATTTTGTGGTAACGGGGCTTTGTGCGGTTTTTACATTGCAATACTTTGTCGGTATCGGTGTGTTAGATACAGGTGAATATGCATATTTATTCATTCCTGTTTTCATTATTATCCTGATGGAAGTTATCAGAGCCTTGCTGGTTTGTAATAAGGCAACTCCGGTTTATGATAAAAAGGACGAAGATGTCGAAGGTTAAGATTAATAACTGTAAACAACGCTATCACGGTTCATTACCTTTAGAATAAGGGCTATTCTTATCCACATTCCGTTTCTGCCCTGTTTCCAGTATGCTGCCCTTGGGTCTTTGTCTACTTTTACATCAATTTCGTATCGACGAGGGAAGGGGTGCATGATTACCGCATCTTCCTTCATTTTTTTTACCAAATCTTCCGTTATACAGAATTTGCTTATATCTACGGTTGATGATTCCCCGTTTTTATCATGTTCGTCCTGAATTCTGGTGCAATAAACCGCATCAACCTCATGTATTACCGATTCAAGGTTGTCGGTAATTGTGTATTTTACATTTTTAGAGTAAAGAAATTCCAATATATCCTTTTTCATCGCAAATTCTTTGGGGGACACAAAGCATATCTCGTTATCGTCATATAATGACAGAAGGCGGCATAAGGAACGTACCGTGCGTCCTCGTTTAAGGTCACCTACCATAGCGATTTTCTTCCCCTGTATCTGTCCGGCTCTTTTTAGGGTGTACATATCCAGTAGGGCTTGTGTAGGGTGCTGGTCTTTTCCCGAACCGCCGTTTATGACCGGTATTGTGCGGCTAGCGTGAAAATTTAATGTCCATGCAGCACGTTCTGCAAATCCCTCATTGTGATGCCTCACAATTATAAGGTCTACATAACTGGAAAAAGTCCTAATCATATCTTCGGGTGACTCGCCTTTTACCTCCGAAGATGTTGAAGAATCACGTATTTCGGATATCTGCATACCCACAATCTGGCATGCGTTCAAAAATGACAGGAATGTTCTGGTTGAAGGCTGCACGAAGAAAAGCATAGCCCTTTTATCCGATAATATAGTTCGCAAAAAATTCATGCCTTTTTGAGTTTTTGCTATTTGACGTACGGTATCCGCAAGAAAAAACAATTCTTCCAGATGTTCCTTGGTAAATTGTTGTGCATATATTACATCGAACAGGCTGCCTTTTTCACCGGATAATATTGAGGCTTTTTCATCAACGGATTTGTTCTTAAAGTCTTCCCAACCTTCGTATTGCTGCATTTGAGTATGTGTCATATTGAGTTTATGATAGCAGAATATAAGCTTTTTATTGGTACGGGCAAGTTTTTTCTATTTTGAAGAAACGCTACAGCCGATTTTGTATATTTAGGCGGGCAGAATTAAGATTAAATCCAACAATATGATTATACCGAAAAGCTATTACCGCAGCCGCAGTTAGCCGTTGCATTAGGGTTTTTTATTTCAAATGCGGCACTACCGAGAGTTTCTACAAAATCAAGCATTGAACCATTTACATACTCAAGTGACATTGAGTCGATAACAACCTCAACACCGTCTTTTTTGAAGATGTTATCATCATCTTGCTGTGAAGAATCAAAATCATAATTATACTGAAAACCTGAGCAGCCCCCACCTAAGACGGAAATTCTTAGGCGAACGTCTTTATTTTTTTCACCTTGTATCAATTCCGATATACGTTTTGCTGCATTTTCGGAAATTATAAAGTTTTCTTGTAAATTTGGATTTGTTTTTGTTGTATCCATAATAAAAATTGTTATCTTAAAGTTGTTAATTAAAATAGTAGTAATTTTGAATTTGATATACGCAGATATGTCATTCCACGAATTTGTTTAGTAAAACAAATTATAGTGGAATCCACTTTTAAAAAAGTTAGGAAACTTTTTTAAATATTGAAAAGTTTTCCTAAACTTTTCAAATTGGATCCCATGATAAAAAATTTTACTAAATTTTTTATCATGGGATGACAGAACTAACAAATTCAAATTTATAATATAACATCAGGCGGGCAATATGACAAAAGAAAATAACATCGAAAACATGGAAAATGTAGTTCCTTTATCAAAATTAATCAATATAGGACAGCATAACCTAGCCCCCTATGCCTGTGATTTTTTAAAAAGCAAAGGCAGGATATACCCCGAAGAGAGAAGCAATAACCGTTCGGACTTCAGGCGTGACTGCGACAGGATAATCCATTCAACCGCATTTAGGAGGCTTGAATATAAAACGCAGGTGTTCGTAAATCATGAAGGCGACCACTACAGAACAAGATTAACTCATAGCTTGGAAGTTGCTCAGATAGCTCGTTCAATTAGCCGTAACTTATCCCTGAATGAAGATTTAGCCGAATCACTGGCACTTGCCCACGACCTTGGTCATACACCTTTCGGTCATGCAGGAGAAGAAGCCCTTCGTGAAGCTGCAAAAGATTATTGCGGATTTGACCATAACGCACAAACATTAAAGGTGCTAACGCACTTGGAAGATAAATACGCAGCATTTGACGGGTTAAACCTGACATGGGAGTCACTGGAAGGTATTGTAAAACATAATGGGCCGATAACAGGTAAATATCGTGATAAAGAACGCTATGACGGCAATGTACACCCCGTAATTTCAAAGATAGACGACCAATTTAATCTGCAACTTGATAAATTCCCGTCAGCCGAGGCACAAATAGCATCATTCGCTGATGACATAGCATATAACAACCACGATATTGATGACGGTATCAGGGCTAGACTATTTACTGTTAACGACGTAAAAAAACTGCCTATCGTCGGAAATATGTTCAGGGAGCTTGCAAATGAATTTACAAACCTTTCCGAATCAAGGCTTATACATGAAGCAAACAGGCGAATGATAAACCGTATGGTTGTTGACCTTACCCGTCATACTTTAAAAAATATTAAGGATTTTAATATTGAAACCGTTGATGATATCAGAAATCTTGACCGACCTGTAGTAGGTTTTTCAAAAGGTATGCATGAAAATGTCAAAACCATAAAAGAATTTCTGAATGAAAATATGTACAAACATTATAAAGTCAGCAGAATGACCAGTAAGGCTAAACGCATAATTCAGGATTTGTTTGCGATATTAAATACCGAGCCTGAATGTTTGCCTAATGACTGGAGGGAAAAGGCTCTTAATGCCGAAAATGCTAATAAACGCTCTGAAGTGGTAGTGGATTATATAGCAGGAATGACCGACCGCTATGCTATTGATGAACATAAAAAATTGTTTGACTTAGATTTATCTTCGTAATGGAAACCTTATTCGACTTTAACAGTCAAAAAGAAACATCTGATATCTCGTTAGAAAGTATAACCGAGAGTCAGGCGATTGTTGAACTTGAAAGGCTTGCGAACGAAATCGCAAAGCATGACGAACTGTACCACAAAGAGGATAATCCTAAAATATCCGATGCCGAATATGACGCATTAAGAAAAAGAAATGAAGGAATTGAAGAAAAATTCCCGAATCTTATAAGGGGGGATAGCCCCACAAATAAAGTCGGGTATGCTCCTAGTGAAAAATTCGGGAAAGTAAAGCATACTGTTCCGATGCTTTCCCTTGCAAATGCGTTCTCAGAACAAGACATAAATGACTTTATCGATAGAGTCAGGCGGTTTTTGGGATTAAATGAAAGTGATGAAGTTGATATTTTCGCCGAGCCAAAAATTGACGGGCTTTCTTTTTCCGCACGTTATGAAAAAGGTGTGTTTGTCCGTGGAGCAACAAGAGGGGACGGAACTACCGGAGAGGACATAACAGAAAATTTAAAACAATTCCTGCCGACAAAACTTCAGGGGGAATTTCCCGACATATTGGAGGTGCGTGGCGAGGTCTATATGTCACATAAAGATTTTCAAGCACTCAATAAAGAGCAGGAAAAAAACGGCGGCAAAATATTTGCAAATCCACGAAATGCCGCAGCCGGTTCATTGCGTCAGCTAGATGCTAGGATAACTAAAAGCCGTAATTTAAAATATTTTATGTATGGCTGGGGTGAGGTTAGCGAACAAATAGCCGATAAACAATCTGATATGATTGAATCTTTTAAAAAGATGGGGCTGTCGACAAACCCTCTATCTAAAATAATTAAGAACACCAAGCAAATACTTGATAATTATGGCGATATATATGCGAAGCGTCCGAATCTGGACTATGATATTGACGGTATCGTCTATAAAATAAATTTAATTGAGCGGCAACAAAGGCTGGGCTTTATAAGCCGTAGCCCACGCTGGGCAATTGCACATAAATTCCCCGCTGAACAAGCCAAAACAATCTTGGAAAAAATTAATATACAGGTCGGGAGAACGGGAGCATTAACTCCGGTTGCCGAGCTGACACCTATTACGGTGGGAGGAGTTGTAGTATCAAGAGCGACTTTGCATAATAAAGATGAGATTGAACGAAAAGACATTAGGGAAGGGGATACCGTTATAATTCAAAGGGCAGGGGACGTAATCCCCCAAGTAGTAGGAGTTGATATTGAATTACGTTCGACAGGCTCTAAAGCCTTTATTTTCCCTGATAAATGCCCTATATGCGGCAGTATCGCAAAGAAAGAAGAGGGAGAGGCGGTAACTCGCTGCACAGGTGGGTTAATTTGCAATGCGCAGGCAGTTGAAAGTTTAAAACACTTCGTATCCCGTGACGCATTCGATATTGAAGGATTGGGAGAAAAGCAGATAAAATCTTTTTGGGAGGACGGAATAATCTCCAAACCGTCGGATATATTTCAATTAGAAGAAAATGAAAAAAATAGCCTGAAATCTATCGGTAACCGTGAAGGTTGGGGCAAGAAATCGGTTGAAAATTTATTTAACGCCATCAACGAAAAACGTAAAATTGAGCTAAACAGATTTATTTATGCTTTAGGCATACGTTTTGTAGGAACTACAACCGCAAAATTATTGGCGTTTAGTTATAATAACTTCAAAAATTGGGAAGAAAATATGAAAAAAGCCTCCGATGTATCGTCGGAGGAGTATAACGAGCTGTTATCAATTGACGGAATCGGCGAAAAAGTAGCCCGTTCAATTGTGCAATTCTTCCGTGAAGAGCATAATATAGAAGAAGTTAACAAGCTGGCACAAATATTAGATATACAAAATGCGGAACGCCCCAAGTCAAATTCTCCGGTTGCTGGAAAAACAGTTGTATTTACAGGAACGTTAATAAAAATGACACGGTCTGAGGCAAAGGCAAAAGCTGAAAGCCTGAATGCCAAAGTTTCCGGCTCAGTATCTAAAAAAACCGATTATGTAGTGGCAGGAGAAGAAGCAGGTTCAAAGTTGAAAAAAGCCGGCGAACTTGGCGTGAAAATATTAACTGAAGATGAATGGATAAACCTGATAAATCAAACGGTATAGTCATGCAAATAACAAAAATAGCAAATAATAAGTCCGTCTCAAAAAAATCATCTGCACAAAAAACAGGCGGCACATCATTTTCATCTCACTTGTCGCAAAGCAGCGAAGCTAATGTTGCAAGCCCGTCATCTTCGGTATCTGGAGTTATGCAGCTTGATTCATTACTAGCCCTACAGGAAGTAGGAGATGAGCCGTCAAGCCGCAAAAGGCAAATACAACACGGGTTCAATATAGTCGAGCATCTTGACCAAATAAGAATAGGGTTGCTTGAAGGAAAAATATCCCAATCCGTATTAAATAACCTTGATGACCTTATAAATAGCTGGCGTGAAGCCGATACGGACAATCAGCTAAAAGAACTTATTGATGAAATTGAGCTTAGAGCGGCTGTGGAATTGGCTAAACTTGAGCATAGTTAAATTTGTCATTAAATATAGTTATAATTGTCATCCCCGACTTGTTCGGGGATCTGAATAAGTTTAAATGAGATCCCCCTATAATTTTCTTCGCAAATTCGGGGGATGACAGTTATTTGGCTTGTCATGCTGAATTTATTTTAGCATCTTATCATTCAAGCCAACAAAAGAACTTGATAAAAGCATCTAAAACAAATAGTATCATTTTCCCATTCAAAGAAACAACAACGCAAGGGAGAGGCAATTGGAAGTTTCAGGAGAAAGGGTAACCGTCAGCTCTGCTGTCGGAGACCGTGATGCCAACCCAAAATGGCAAATGAATGCAAATGGAGAGAGAGTCGAGGATTTCGAGTCGTTCTTCCGTGCATTTGCTAAACGAATAACCAATAATAACGGTGTGTTTAAGGTTGATGGTAGCCTTGTATTTGAATTTGTCCCGAATGCTCGCATTAAAAATGAAAAGCTGATTTCACCGGAAACCGCATTCTATTTTCACAGAATGGCAGAAGGTGTTATTTATAGTGACAAGGGGATGGTTACCGGCAACAAGCGTAACCCTGCACTAGACAGCTACAATTACCAGAAAAATATTACTCCTTTAATGATTGAAACATTAGATCGTTATATGCCTCCGGTTTAAATAAACCCTACAAGAAGAACGTCATTACCCGAAAATATAAACTCTCATAGTCGCCCTGTAATTTTCTAAAGAAAACGCAGGATATTGACGTATCGACCATATGGCGATACTCCGTAAAACTCCATATAAATGACCACAACCCCATTTTACATAATATAAATTCCTCGGTCTTTCGTATCCTTTTTATCAACAATAATGTCATTTTCTCGTAACCATTTTAACGACTGATAAACCATATTAATGTGACAATCAAGCTTTTCAGACAATGACTTAGCGGTGTATAAGCTTTTTCCTTTTCTATCAATTGAGTTGAGCAAAAGATTAAAGATTAAAAGAGTTTTGTGTTTGTATGGGGCTTCAGCTTCAATTTTAAACACAACTTCCTCAAAACCTTTGCAATCAAGTTGAATAAAATTGTTCCATTTTTCAAGGTGATCGGCTTGCTTTTCATATTTTAGCAAAAGGGCTTCAGCTAATTTTTCTTTTTCTTCAGGCGGAATGATATCGTCTGGAGCAGATAAGATGTAATCCATTTCTCTTGTACGCTTCTTATCCTCGTTGTTCATTGCGATAAATGCTGGTAGTTTTGGACTTTGAGTAAGTTCTTTAGCCATTGAATATTTCCTCCATTTTGATTTTATAACCATCTTCTAGTTCATTTTCATGCTGTGCATAAAAAATCATTAATTCGTATATTTTCTCCATTTTTTCATGCGGAGAAAGGATATCATCTTCCACCTCTTGAATTAAAGATATTTTTCTAAGAGCCGAATTTGCAAAGCCTTCCCTTCTACAAGCCAATTCAATACGATATTGCTTTAATTTTTTGAGGGATATTTTTTCGATGCTTTTTGTAATTTTGCCTTTTTGTCTCTTTTTTAACATGTGGATAACTCTGTGTATAACTTGTGTATAATCTATTTTTACCGCTCGTTGCTTATGATATTACAAGCACAAGTGGTTGTCAACAACAAACACAGATGGTTGTTGCTAGTGGGTTAACAAACTGTTTTATAAGTCCAATCCTTCCCATCTCGCGCGTGTATCAGAAATTACTACGTAATTAAGTAAGAATGAGCTCGCTAATCGCTCACAGGTCAATAATTCGTATTAAAAATAACACAGCTGACGGAAAAAACCGATTTTCGGGTTAGGGCGGTAAGAAGCTCGGCAAAAACTAGAATCTAGAATCAAATTCTAGGCACTAAATGTGCCCTCTGGTTGCCGTTTTTGATTTTTTGGGTACTTGCTATATAAAAAAAATCTTCGCCCCTCTATGGGCTTTAAAATTGGATTTCTTTATGGGATTTTATTTTATTTCTATAATTTTTTTATGCAGCTCGTAAATTTCCTTTTGATACTCCAGCTGGAGCCTTGTATTATCCGACTGATATATAACTGTTAATGCAAATCCCATTATAACAAATATTGCACCTGCAAGGCAGTAGGCAATAAGATTAAATGATATAACCTTACTGTTTAGAGTTTTTATTTTCTCTTCCTGAACGGCTATTTTTGTACCTAATTCGTATAATTTAGAATCCATCTTTTTATACCTCTTTGTAAGTTCTGAAACTTCACCTTCTAAAATTTTAATTTTATATTTCGGCTCAGCCTCAAGTGCTGCCTGAATAGCAGAGTTTTTTTGTTCAGTCATGGAAAACCTTTCATTTTCGTTAACTTAATAAAACATTTTCAATCAGTTTTCCAGCCTTTTTCGTGATTTCAGAAAATGGTTATATCCCTGTTGCGTAAACTTTAAAAACGTGGTATTTTTGCTAATTATAATAAAAAACGTGGTCTTTTTGCTAATTATTAATAAAAAAACAGTACTTTTATGAACGATTTTTTTAAAGGGTTTTTATTAGGGTTTAGTGCGGCTTTTGCATTCGGCTATTTTGTAAGGGGACAGAACTCTATTAACGATAACGCTTCAGCTGAAAATGACTTTAAGTACAACAGTTACGAGGAAGATTTTGGAACTGACGCAGAAATGGTTGCCCAAGATTTAAACAAATCTTTTAGTCAATATACAAAAACATATATTTTAAATGAACAGCATCAAAAAGACAACAGAATCCACTAAAAAAATCGGTAAGAGAGAACATCAGCACAGGGTAGAAGGTGCGATTGCAGCTTTTACAAGTCCTTTGCCTCCACCTGAAACTCTAAAACATTATGAAGATATCCTACCGGGTACAACAGAAAGGATTTTGTCTTTAACTGAAGCACAATCAGAACACCGCCAAAAGCACGAGAATGAATATTTAAAAGCACATGAGCGGATAAGGAAAATGGAAATAAGCACAAAAAGCTCCGAAATAAAGAGGGGGCAAATATTTGGCTTTGTGGCTCTATTGATGTGGATTGCCTGTATAGTTTTTTTTGCATTAAGCGGTAAGGATACGCTGTCTTATATCATGGCAGGAGCTGCCGCAGTTACGGGAATAATAGGTGCATTTACAGGCAATCAAAAGAAAAAATCATCAGAATAATCTGATATCCCTAAAATACTCCCTTAAAATAGATAAAATAATGGTTTATAAACGGTTATGTAATCGTAAGTGAGGTAGTTATGCCGGTTTATCATATGACGTGGGCGGATTTAAGAAAGGTTTTAGAGTTTCTGAAAATTAAAACGCTTACCGATTTATGTGCGGTTCACATAACTGTTACAGGTTATAGACTTTGCGAGCCGAAAACAATGTATAACCAGCTTTCGGAAAACGGTGAATTGAGCATGACCTTGTCACGTTCAATATATATGCTTAAACAGAATGTTACTTTGTCTAGGCAATTAGAAAAGGTGCAAGAAAATGAAAAATAGAATTCAAACATATTTTTGGAATACAGGTAGTTATATAGGTTTTAGCAGCTGCGTTTTTCTGTCATGCGTTTTTCAGGTTATATTAAGAATAATATCAATACCGTTTATTATTTTAAGCGTTTTTTTTGGTTTTGTTGTTATGTCATTGGGGCTGACAGCATGGTTTTTAAACAGAAGGTTTTAAATGTCGGATAAATTCAATTTCGATGATTTGGGAAAGGAGGCGGCACGCAATGAGCCGCCTCGAAGCTCTGATGAGACGGTGCAAAAAGTTTGCGTGCAGCAATATACCCCCGAAGAAGAAAGCGAGGGCGTAAAGTTTGAGTTTCAGGCAAATTTTGTAGCGTCTTCTGTTGTTGAAGGATTTGCGTCTTTATGGCGTGCGGCGTGGGGAGCTTCAAAAGGTGCGGAATTGACCGAGAAGGAGAGGGAAGGGTTAAACTCTCTTTTGGATCGTGGGGCGGAGCATTTTGGCTTTACGACTTATATATCGGGTGGCAAGGGCTTTTTTGTTGAGCTGCTCGGCAGGATACTTGCTGCTATAGTGCCAAGGGCTGCAAATTCTACAACAAGGAATCATTTTAGAGATACGGTTTTTTACGGTAAAAAAACCGATAAAAAAACGGAAAATACACAGGAGAAAAACGACGATGAACCAATTTCTAGAGGCGACAAGCCAGCCGCAACCGCAGACTATGGAAACGGACTTACAGCCAGCAACTTCAGTCAGCTCTAGGGCTTCAACTATATTTTTATCATTACTTACGCTGGCAGTTGGTGGTGCAGGTGCTTATTTTGCATTCAAGCCTAAAAAAGCGGAAGCAGATGCAGAAAAAACACCGGAGGCTTTGCCGGTAACAAAAGGACAAACGTTAATAGATCCTCAAACAGGTGAAGAACTTATCGTTACCAAAAAAGGCGGTCGTAAAAAAAAAGTGACTACCGAGCAAGTAACGCCGCCAGCGTAGAAGTTTGTCACCGTGGTGTTTTAGGTGCAACCGGCATGGGTAAAACTTGGCTTGCAAAACAGGCTTTGCATAAGGTAGCGACTTACTCGGACGCTGAAATTTTGATATATACGCCCGTTGATTTTGACGGGTGGCCCTCACGAGCAAAAATTTATAACAATCCTGATAAATTCGTAACAGCAATTAATCAATATATAGCCTCCGGCAAGCGTGCCTGTCATGTTTATATTGATGAAATGGGAAAAATAAATACTCATTACGGGCATTATAAGCGGTATCCTCAAACATTACAGGAGCTTACATTTATGTTGAGGCATATGGGTATAACCGTTTGGATATCGTCACAAAGGGCAACTATGATTCACCCAGATATCCGAGAAAATCTCGGTGAAATATATTGTTTTTATTTAAAAAGACCCAGTGACAGGCAGGCAATCGAAGATGAAAGTTATATCAAGCAATATAACGGAAAACCCTTAAATGTTGCTATCGGGGAACTGCAAAAATTAGAGTTTTTTGTTATTAATCCAAAAAAAAGAACCCTAGAAAAGAAACGTTTGAGTTAAATATCCCTTAATACCTCACTTCTATTTATAACTTTTTTACGACACAATAAAACTCACGAACATATATCAATTTCTTATCAGGGTTTTAAAAATGTCACTAAACATGATTCTTGAGTATCTGACAAAAGCAATTATAGGGGCTGTTGCTCTTTTTATAACTGTAAAAGGCGGCGGAGCTTTTGCAAAAACTTTCAAAGTTGGAAACAATTGGATTTCCAGCACTTCCATAAAGGGGCTAGCATATAAGCTTGCAGCGGGTTTTGCTCTTATGACGGCACTACCATTCATAAATGACCTTGTAACCTCACTTATGAGGCAGTTGCCTATATCAAGTGGTAACACAAGCAATACGTCTTCATAAGTAATGCAATAAGTACTGCAACTTCCATAATTATAATTTTTTTTAGAGGATATAAAAATGCCTAAAAATACAACACCAACCGGTCTTGCAACTGCAATTATTCCAAGGCAATACCGTAGTTTCTTGCAACAAAATTTTGAGCTAAAAAGCGGTTCATCAATGCAAATGCAAATGCCGGAGCGTACTATAGTAAATGGTGCGATGGTTTATATAACTGTGCCTTACGAAGTGGGTGCTTCCGCACCCACGGGCTTACAAGAAGCACAGGCGTATAGCATATTAAACAGGCTTGTTGTTGAAAGTTCACGCCCTGACGGCAAAAAATGGGATATTAATAATGTTGCTATCCGCAAACATTGCAGCAAATTCAAAGGTATTCAACTGCCGGAGCCGGCGTTTGACCTTGCAACAAGCGGCGGTGCAAAAGAATTGATTATTCCTATTTACCTTGATTTTACAATGCCGGGGAATCCTTTTTCAGTTTATCATTGCGGAGCAAATAACTATACGCAACGTTATAAAATTCGTTTGGATTGGAACGAAAATATGAACGGTGATGCCGGTATATTTACGGCTGTAAATGATTTTGCGATTGATAAGCAAAACATTAAGGTGCAGATAAAATATGATCAACATGTTTTGCCTGAAAATCACGACATAATGTTGAATCCTTCACGTTTGTTAATGAGAAACCTTAACCAGATTGTCAAGGACTTCACGCAAACAGGTAAAGTTTTTGATAAACTTGAAGAAAAAAGGGATTACGTAGCTATTCATATCGCCGCTATCAAGCAAGCAACTTCAGGCGGACTTATTACGGCAACAGATGAGATTTTTAGTAATTTCGAGCAAATATCAATAGCAAGTGACCAAGGTTCTAATGCCAGCACCTTTTTAAGGTCTTCGTGGTACGATTTGCGTGATCATACGGTTAAATGGCATAACGATCAGTATGCTGACTTAGAAGCCGGTTACAGGACTTTTGCTTTGATAGATGACAAAAGGCTAGCTCAATCGGTAACGGTTGCCGCACAAGGTGATGTTAACTTAAACTTTGACGAAGCAAAGGTTGTGTCAAGTCATGATACAAGGCTAGAACTTACGTACGAGTACCTAACCAAGCAAGATTAGTGAGGTAACGGTGAGCATTTTTGACAGCATAATAGAAGGCGTTGGCGATATTGTTGAGGTCGGCAAAGATATTTTTGGTTTCATAAATCAATCAGAAATTGCCGCACAAGAAACAGGCGTTAAGCAGGTAGTAGCTGAAACTGCACTTGCACAGCAGCAGCTGGAGGCTGAACGTATTAAGGCTGAGGCAGACGCAGCTTTTTTTAGTTCCAGTACAATTTCACAAGTTGCAATGATAGTAGGTGTCGCTGCAACTGTTATTGCTGGCTTGTTTTTAATTTTTGGTGGGGACGGTGATTAATGGCTGTTCAAGCATTATTAGCCGCATTGCCGGCTATCACAGGAGGTCTAAAGGGGATAGGAGATTCAGGTATACTTTCAGCCTTGACCGGCGGAGGTACTGAGCAAAATGTCAGCCAAACATCGAGCAATAGCTCGGTAACTAATACTTCTGTTGGTATAAGCAATTCCTTTGGTGGTGATAGTTCGGGTTCTCCTTCAGCCGATTTTGCTACGGAACTTTCAAACCAACTCAGTTCTGCAGCAACATCTTTGCCGCCTACGCCGGTGGGTTCCACACTAAGCGGTTCTAGTGTTCCGCAAATAATTGGAATTCCAAACACGGTTAGCAATCAAGCAAATAGTTTTTTATCGCCCACTAATATTGCAATCGGTGGCGGTATTATTGCGGCGTTTACCTTGGTATTGGCTCTAACCAAGAAGAAAAAGAGGAAGTAATGTTATGTGGGGATTAATTGGTGGTGCGGCTATAGGTTTGGTGTCATATTTTGGCGGCTTCTTTTCGGGTGTGGATACGGCAACGCCGGCGGTTGTTATTAGCGGCAATCCTACAGCATCAAGCTCAAGCTTTAACATATTGGGATTTGAGTTAAATAAGGTTTCCACGATAGTTTGGAGTGTAATAATTTTGTTTGTTTTTTGGCTGGTTTTAAAAGTAAGTGGGGAATTTAAAAGGTTAATAAAGTAGCGATATGGGGTTATTTGGCGGATTATTTGGGGGTGGTTCTAAACAGACGGTAAACCAAACTACCACGAATGAAACCGAGGTAAATACTGCTGTTGAAGTTAAAAATGATTTTATAATTGATACGGATCCTATAGCCAACGCATTTAATGGAATTCAGCAGGCTTTAAGTGAGTTGGGTATTTTAAGTATTATAGGTCAGGAATTGCAGACAAAGGCTAATACCGAAACTCAACTTGCACTTGGTATTTTAGATGCAGAAAGTAACAAAATTATTGCAAGCGGTGTTATAGAATCGGGTTTAAGCGTTCTTAAAAATATAGGCATTTTTGCCGCCGTCACTTTTTCCGTATGGGCGTTGTTAAAAATTATTAAGGGGTAAAAATGGCTTACGAATTTAAGAATGCAATAAAATACGAGCTTGATACAGCGTATGTGCGGCATGATATAATAGCCGATTGCTATCGCATTGAAATTTCAGATGCATCTACGGTTAACGCAATTGTCACCGTACAGCTTATTTTGGAGGACCGGACAAAAGTTGATGATATCCGTTTGAAAAAAGGTGCATTTTACGAAAGTCCGATAAAAATAGATTACCTGAAGCTAACATCTTCTGCCCAGCCTCTGGAATGGGTTGAATTCAGATTTACGGACATGTCAAACCCTCCTGATCGCCCTGAATATGACAGCGGTGTGAAAGAAGTTATTGATTCTGTAGGTTCTGTTGATGAGATAAAGGGCAGTGTCAAAACAAAGTCAGGAGACACGATAGTCGCAACTAAAGTAACGGTCGGTACAACTGAGGTAACATTGTTAGCGGCTGATACGACAAGGACACGAGCAACTATATACAGCTACGGGAATATAGGTAAGGTTTGTTTTATCGGTGAATCAGGCGTAGATACGGCAAGCAGTTTTCCCTTGGTTGCCGGTGCTTCAATGACTATTGAAAGCGGTGCTGAAGTTAAGGCTATAGGCGATTCTACGGGCATAGACATTAGAATTTTTGAAGAGAGGTTATAATGTCAGGACTTACTATACCTGTACCTAGTGCTACTTCGACCATAGAGGGAAAACAGGTTCTTGTTGAGCAAGCAAGTCAAACGCTCGCTGGAAAGTCTGAAATAGCGTCTGTGGCTGAAGTTAACGCAGGACTTGACGGGCAGCGAATAGTTACACCTGCGGGGTTGTTATTCGGCATGGGAATTTGTGATATATATCAATCAGGTGAAATCACAATGACACCCGGAAGCTTGTCAACAAATGCTCACGGCTTCGGGCGGACTCCAAAAATTATACAATTGTCGGCAATATGCAAAACCGTAGAAGACGGCTGGAGTATTGGCGATGAGTTTTTAATTCACCCGACAAGCCCTAATGGTTCTAGTTCAAGAAGGCCCGGTGTTTATTCTGACGCTTCAAATATATATTTGCGTTTTCCCAATTCTTCGCCCGTCCTCCAATACATGAACAAAGGCTCGGGTGCTTTCGTTGATTTAACAGACGCAAACTGGCGTATAAAAATTAATGCGTGGGGTTAGAATGGAAAAATATTATGTAGATTCAAACGGTAATTATTTAGGGGCTTTTCAAGGACGTATAGTCAAAGATGACAAGGGAAAGATACTAAAGACGATAGTTAGTAAACCAGCTAACGGAATTGAAGTTCCTGAAGCCCCACAACATGGAAGCCAGATTTGGGATTCTGTAAATGGCAAATGGTCGCCTTATAAGCCTTATTACAAAGATTTACGCAGAGATGAATATAACAGGCGAGGGGCAACGCTCGAAGCCTTAACTATTTTGCTATGGAAGAAAGAAGAAGGTGAGGAGGTGCAGGCGGAAATTGACGCTATACGTCAGATTCGGGCGGAAGTTGAAACAATGTATCCAAAGGAGATTGAGTAAATGCCGTTATTATTCATGTTTATCAGCGGTATAACCGCTTATTTTGCCGGACTAACATCAGCAAAAACAGGCAAGCTTACAAAAGAAAAAGTTGATAGTATCAAAAATCAAACGATTGCTGCTTTTGATGAGGCAATAAAGTTTACGCCTGTGCCGGTTTTAAAACCAATAATGCAAAAAGCAAGGCTTGCAGAGGCGGAAGTCAAAGACTTAGCAGAAAAAATTACCACGTTATATTTTCCTGTTGTTGATCCGATGATGGTCAGGGCAATTATTCAGATTGAAAGCAATCGCAAGCCCGATGCAACAAGATACGAGCCGCACCTTGAGGAAAGTTCCACAGGTTTAATGCAAACATTGCTTTCAACTGCCGTGGATATGGCTAAAAACTGGGGTGCGACTAGATACGGAATTCCTACGGAAAAGGATTTGTTAAATCCTGAAATAAGCGTTTATTTTGGTGCGGCATATCTTAACTGGCTACGCAGATACGGGACTGAAGAACAAAATATTGTGCGTAATTATAATGGTGGTCCTAAAGGTTATCAGCGTTCGGCAACGTTGGATTATTGGGAAAAATATAAGAAAGCAAAGGCGGGGCTTTAATGGATATTGCGGTTGCTTCGATATTGGTTTCTTTGGGTCTGGCAAATTTGGGTTTTGCCGCAAGAATTCTATGGTTGCTGTCGGATTACGGGGCAAGAATTAAAAATTTGGAAAGAGAAGTTTTTACAAATGCTAGGTAATAAAATTTTTTGTCGGATATCGGGAATATTTTTAATAATCAATTCAATTTGGGGTGTAATATGAAAATTAAATATGACAATATAAAACATTATAAATACAGAATATTAGAGGGGTTTCAATTACAAACTGAAATAATTCCTCCTAAGGCAATAAAATCAAATTTTTCAAGTTTATCAGAAAACGGCTTGTTAAGAATCGAAAAAGGCTTTTGTATTGACGGTGCTACAGGGGGGCTAGATACTGAAGATGTTATGAGAGGTGCGGTTATACATGACGCTTTTTGCAACTGGCAGCATCAAGGTTTATTAGATGTTGAGCATAGGAAAGAGGTTGACAAGCTTTTTAGAAAAACACTCCTTGAGGACGGCGTTAGTGATTTTCGAGCAGGCTACATGTATGCTGCGATAAAAACTTATGTTGAGATGCGGTATAATTAAGATGTTACCGACATTGACGTCGGTAACATAAACATATCAACGGTTTTTGCACATCTGTAGGGCTGATTCTTATCTGAAGACTCTAGCAGTACGCAACTTCCTATTTCGGTTTCCGAATAATGTGCAAAATAAGGATCGGGATCTCCATCTGCTTTGTTTAAAGCCAGTTCTTCAGCTGAATCTAAATCTTCAGCAGAAACCGTGATTTGTATGTTTTCCGTATGAATAAACGTGTGGTTCATCTCGATACAAAAAGTATATTTATTCATGATACCCCTCAATTCAAATGTTTCTTTTCTAATTTAGTCAAATCTTGATCAACCAACAATTCGATTATTGAGGTTAGCCTTGCCGCTATTTTTAAAGCTTCCAGCTCTTGGATTGCGTGCAGCTCACGCAATCCGATGTGGTTTTTGTTAAGTGCCTTAATTTCAAAAACTATCGGCTCTAAACGCTTGATAAGCTCTGCCTTATCTACCTGATTATTTTTGTTCATTGTCTTTTGCCTCCTGTAATAAAGGGTTTAAAATTTCGACTATTATATCCGACATTGGTTTAACAATATTTTCGGGTAAAAAGACGCTTATTTGACAATCTTTTGTAGTTATAACAGTTTCACAGCAAACAGGCAGCAATCCGCTGTCGGAATGCTCAACAACTCCTACATGCAAGCTTATGTTTTTTATCGGCTTTCTGTCTTTATCTTTTAGAAATTTAAGAAGCCTTGCAAGCTCCTTGCTTATTTGATTGTTATTCATAATTTTTCCCTTTATTTAAAATGGTGGAAACTGTCGTTTTCGCAATACCGTAGTGCTTTCCTATCTGCGGCAATGATAAGCCTTTAGCACGCATTAATATCATGCTAAACAGGCGTATTCTGTTGTATTTTTGTTTCAGCTCTTTAGGTGTTATAAAGGTTCTGTAATTTTCCGAGCCGTGATAATAATCAGGCTCTTTTTGTATCATTGCAGCGTCCAGAAAGTCCTTGAATTGGTTGTAGCTGAAGCCGGACTTGTGAATCTGCCTTAAAGCCTCCCATAAGCTGACATTAAAACCTTTTTGCAAGCGGTTATAACGCAACCGCATTTTTATTGCGTTGTTGTCCCTGCGGCGTTCCCAATCTGTGCGAATTTCTACAGATTTTGCGATACTGGCAAGGGCAGGGGCTGCGATATTTGCCACTTGCTCGGCAATGTTCCAAGGCACGTTAAACGTAAGTTGACACATGCCTGTTTTTGCGTCGGGGATCTTATCAACGGTTATTAACGGTTGAATTGCCACTTGATTATTTAAATGTTCTTGTGTTAAGATGTCGAACATAAGGTATTCCTTTCATTTTGTTGCACCGAATTAAGTTTGACGGCTTTTCGGTGCATTTTTTATGACGAAACAGTTAACGAACGGTTAACATTCGCCTTAAAAGTGCTGTTTTCTATGAATAATTTGCTTTTTTCTTGAAAAAAGAAGGTTGTTTATCGAAAGGATTAATTCCTTTCTCATCGTTGTTTAGTTTAAGAACCTGTTGAAGCTTTTGTTCTTGGTCACGCTTGAAGGATCGGCGTTTGCGGACAAGCCAGTCTGATAGATATATATCTCCCCGATTTGACATAATATAAATTATCAAACAATTGGATTGGGAGTAGTGAGTCTATTAAGGGGTGTATTGAGATCCCCCTATAATTTTCTACGAAAATTCGGGGGATGACAGCAGATAACATCTGGTAACAATTCCAGCCTAACGCCCTGATATCAGAACCTTTTCCGAAATAAGCTTAGAGTTTGGAATAAGATGCCTAACCCCATTTGATTCTATTGTGGTATATCGCAAGTCAATTGAGGTAACTATTCCTTCAGAGCCGCAGGTGCTTATAGTATCTCCCACTTCAAAAGGCTTATATACGTGAATCATAATGCCTGCCAAAACACTTGATAAAGCATCTTTTAACGCAAAACCAAGGGCAAACCCCGTCAGCCCCAAACCTGCAACAATGGCACTTATGTCGATACCCCATGTGCCGAGCATGGTTATAAAGCCGAATATAATTAAAAACAGGCGTATGAATTTTTTTAGGAATTTTACGGAATGCTGCCTGTTGCTTTCCCTGCCGTTTATCAGCCTCTTGAAGATAACTCCCGTAGCTATGTAAAGCACACAAAATAAAAGGAATATCAACAAACCGCTGATAAACTGCGGCCAGAACATAATAGTTGCCCCCAACATCTCCTGATATAGGCTACTTAAATAAAATTCCATATAATTACTTACGCACTTTAATTTTCATTTCGTTTACATTACAGACAAAATTATTTTTTTCAACTTTTTCCTGAATTAATACAGCCAAGGCGACATTTTTAATTGTAGAAAATACCTGCCCTATTTTTTCATCGCCCGACTTTACCTCCTGACCGGACGACAATTTATTTTCTTCATTAGACTCAACTACATATAGTCGCTTTCTAATGTTTCCTTTGTGATGAACTCTAGCAGTAACCTCCTGCCCTACATAGCACCCCTTATTATAATCAACGGCATTCAAGCTATCCATGCCGAAATCATGAGGGAATGCACCTCCGCTTTCTAAGTCCGCTCCCCCTTCGGGAACACAAGCATTTATCCGTGCATATTCATAATCAACAAACGCTCCCAACTGAAAATCAAAAGCTTCAAATGATTGATAATCATTATCTATTTCAATAAAGCTGCGTGCAAATATTTTATCATTCCTTGGGTCGATATACGCAACTCCTTTACAAAATTGCCTTACATTATTTTCCCTGCCCTCCATCACCTCAAAGACTTTATCACCTAAAAGAGCCGCAATCTCATATTTTTGCGAAACATCTTCTATCTGCACATCGGAACGCAACTTATACATACTTAGCTTCTTTATTATCTGAGGTAACAATTCCTTTTGGCAATCAAGTAAGTACGCCCCTTCCCTATGTGCTATAAAGAAATCATAAAGAAATTTTCCTTGCGGTGTAAGCATTAAAGCGTAAATAACTTTATCATCATTTACCTTGTTGATATCATTTGTTATCAGACCTTGTAAAAATTGCTTGGAGTCCTTGCCGCTTATTTGTATTGTAGCTCTTTTTGTTAACGGTATATAAAGATTGTTTGTCATTCTTCTATTTTTTTTATAAAGTTACGCATCTGCCAATAATCAATTAGAGGAATTTAATGCAAAAACACTCGGCTAGCAAGAAGGTTTCTGTTGTTATAGTTACATATAACAGTGCAAAAGTGATAGAAGAGTGCCTTAAATCTATCCCCGACGGCATGAAAGTATATGTTATAGATAACGCAAGTAAAGACTCTACATGTAAAATCGTAAAAGAAACCAGACCAAACGCCATATTAATTCAAAATGATAGTAATATCGGCTTTGGCTGTGCAAATAATGTAGCTTTGGAAAAAATAGATACCGAATTTGCTCTACTTTTAAACCCCGATGCTATCTTGGAAAAAGATTCTATACAAAAACTGGTGCAGGCCGCAGAAAAATATGAGGAAGCCGCTATAATAGCACCTAATCTTTACAATGATGACGGTAGCCTTCAGCAAAGTTACAAAACCGCTTTTTATGTACGTGAAGAAACGAAGGCAAAATATATAGCTCCGTCCGGCGATTTATGTGCCGAATGTTTATCGGGTGCGGTTATGCTCCTTAGAATGAAGCATTTTAAGAAAATAGGATTTTTTGACCCGAAAATATTTTTATTCTATGAAGATGACGATTTATGCTTAAAGGCTATGAATGCCGGATATAGCCTTGTGTTAACACCCGATTCGGAAGTAACCCACATTATGGGAGCTTCAACCCCAAAATCCAACAAAATAATATTCTTTAAGAACAAGCATATGCTGTGGTCAAGGTTATATCTGGAGGAAAAATATTTTAATAAAGGACGGGCAAAATATGTGGCTTTTTGCTATTTATATTTTTATTTAGCAAAGTTTTTCTTAAAATTCTGTTCTTTTCAGTTCACAAGGTCTATGAAATCACTAGGCAGTTTAACAGGTTGCCTGTATTATCTTTTCGGTATTAAACCATAACTATTAAGGAGAAAATTATGTCTGCCGTTGCAAAAAAACTAGAAGAATTAAATATTATTATCCCTGAGGCTGCAAAACCTGCGGCTAACTATGTTCCGTACACAATAAGCGGAAATCAGATAATCATTTCAGGGCAGATACCATTTGTTAACGGCTCGGTTGAAGGTCAGGTCGGCAAACTTGGTGATAATTTTTCAATCGAACAGGGAAAAGCAGTAGCAAAAGTTTGTGCTATAAACATAATTTCCCAGCTTAAAGATGCGTCAAATGGCGATTTAAGCAAGGTAAAGTGCGTAAGGCTTGGCGTTTTTGTTAACTCCACCCCTGACTTTACGGAACACCCTGCCGTTGCGAACGGTGCATCGGATTTAATAGCCCAAGTATTCGGCAATAACGGCAAACACGCAAGAGCCGCCGTCGGAGTTTCAAGCCTGCCCTTTGGCGTAGCGGTTGAAGTTGAAGCTACTTTTGAGTTTATATAGTATTTTTACAATTACCATTCGCCGGCTTAGACCGGCGAATCTATTACTTTGAGTATGATATAAATTAAAAGTTGTCTTAAATTTATATTTATCTAATACGCCGGAATCAGTAAAAAGTAAGGTCTTTACTTTTTTAGATACAATGTGATAGGTTGCAAACAGCCTAATTTTTTATGGAGTTAATACGTGGCTAAACATACAATGAAACCATCAGTACTAATCGTAGAAGATGAAGATTCCATACTTGCCCTGCTTGAGTATAATCTGGAAAAAGAAGGTTATAAAGTACGGCACACCGCAGACGGCGAAGAAGCATTGATAATGATAGAAGAAAGTATGCCTGACTTGGTATTGCTTGATTGGATGCTTCCGGGTCTTTCGGGGATTGAAATATGCAGAAGGATTCGTAGTAACAGCAGAACAAAAAAGCTCCCTATAATAATGCTTTCGGCAAGAGGTGAAGAAGCTGACAAAATTGACGGTCTTGACGAAGGTGTTGATGATTACTTGGTAAAACCGTTTTCACCAAAAGAGCTAATCGCAAGAATAAACGCTGTTTTACGCAGAATACGACCGGCTTTTTCAAACGAAGCCCTTGAATATGGCGATGTAAAAATGGATATGACTACCCGTCAGGTGTTTTTCAAAGGAAAAGAAGTAAAGCTAGGACCTATTGAATATAGGCTATTACAAGCTTTAATGGAACACCCTAACAGGGTGCTTTCAAGGGAACAGGTTATCAGGAGAGTATGGGGATATGCCGACGATGTTGAACCACGCACTGTTGACGTGCATGTAAACCGACTTAGGAACGGTCTTGGTATGCTAAAAGATAAAGGCACGATTATAAAAACAATACGTGCTTCGGGTTATTGCATCAGGAACGTAGATGCATTAGAACCTTCAGAAGTTATGGACTCTGAAATAAAAGATTTGATAGGTGACTTTAACTCGAACGAAGAAAAAAAGTAGAGCCTTAGCTACCGCCCAGAAAAGTTGTCGGAGGAACATAAGCGTGGTTCAATTCATTAGCCACCGCCTCATTTGTTACCCTTCCACGACATAGGTTCATACCTTTTCTAAAGTTCGGATTATCTTTCAATGCAGACCTGTAACCGTTATTAGCCAAATCAACTATATACGGCAAAGTGGCACTCTCCAAAGATTTGGTTGCGGTTCTGGCGGCGGCACTAGGCATATTAGTAACACAATAATGTACGACACCATTAACTACAAAAGTAGGTGCATCATGAGTGGTCGGGCGGCTGGTTTCAAAGCACCCCCCCTGATCAATTGAAACATCAACCACAACAGAACCTTTTTGCATTTTTTCAATCAGACCGGCGGAAACTATTTTCGGTGCAGTAGCACCCGGTACTAAAACAGCACCGACGACAAGGTCGGATTTAACAAGATATTCCTCAACTGCATCAACAGTGGCATAAATACTTTTTATGTTTCTTGCCTGCAACCGCCATTCCAATTCACGTACTCTTTCTACCGAACGCTCTAAAATTGTAACATTAGCACCCATGCCTCCGGCTATTATAGCAGCATTAGTACCGACAACACCACCGCCTATAATCGTTACCTCGGCAGCTTCTACACCCGGAACGCCTGATAATAAAACACCTCTGCCGCCGTTACCTCTTTGCAAAAAATATGCACCCACCTGAATTGAAACACGCCCTGCAACTTCGCTCATGGGAGCGAGCAGCGGAAGATTACCCATTTTATCAGTCACCGTCTCATACGCTATGGCTATACAGCCTGAGTTTATCAGTGCCTCGGCAATCTTAGGCTCTGCCGCCAAATGGAGGTAGCAAAATAATATCTGACCCTCACTTAGCATCTGGCATTCTTCGGGCTGCGGCTCCTTCACCTTAACTATCATGTCGGAACGCTCAAATATTTCTTCTACGTTCTCAATCACTAAAGCACCGGCTTCCTGATATTGTATATCCTCAAATCCGATACCGTCACCTGCACCTTTTTGCACCATAACCTGATGACCGTGATAATTTAGCTCACGCACACCACGCGGAGAGATACTAACTCTGTATTCATGGTTCTTTATCTCTTTTGGAACGCCGATAAGCATAAAAACTCCTAAATCTAAATGATATATAAAAAATATATCGCATCTTTATTAATACATAGTAAATACACTAAGCAGAACTACAATTCTTAGTACGATTTTTTTGCATTGCAATATCTTTTTTCAGCTCTTTTTTCTCAAAACGCCTTAAAAGAAGCAGCATAAGCAGCCCCGGAACAGCAATTACAGTGCTTAAGATAAAGAAGTTAATCCAGCCGATGCTATCTACAAACCAGCCTGATGAGGCTGAAAGCCATGTTCTTCCCACCGATGCAAGAGAGCTAAATAACGCATACTGAGTCGCAGTGTAGCGTTTGTTACACAATGACGATATATATGCCACAAAGGCAGTTGTTCCCATGCCTCCGCTTAAGTTCTCAATAGCAATAACTGCCGCCAGAACCTCAATATTGTAGCCAACCTTTGCCTGCAACAAAAACATAAGGTTTGATAGCATCTGCAAAATACCACAAACCCACAGGCTTTTTATCATTCCCCATTTATTTACCAGAACACCGCCGATAAATGCCCCTGCCATAACTGCAATAAAACCGAATGTTTTAACTACGCTTGCTATCTCTACCTTACTAAAACCGATTTCTACCAAGAAAGGGTTGGTCATAACTCCGGCAAAAGCATCACCGAGTTTGTATAATACTATGAATAATAATATAATTTTCCACCCTTCCTTAGTAGTAAAATCTTCAAAAGGACCTTTAAAGAAAACTTTATGAACCCAGTAACTAGAAATCAAAAAAACAAATTGTAAAAAAACACTTGAAATAAATGAAGTAAAATAACCATATTTTTGCCTAAATAATGCCACTAAAACGGCGTATATGATTATATTAATTATGCTGACAATTATTCTTGATTGCTTTTTGTAGTAATAATATGGCTCACTAAAAAGTCTATGGCTAAATATAGTATATAATATAAGGCACAAATCAACTTTAGGAGGCTTACTACCTTGTGGTTCACCTGTCATCATAACAGTTAAAAAGCCTATCCCTATCAATGAAGCCATTGCGGCATATGCCATAAACCACCCCATGTAGTGTGCTATGAATAATGCCCCTGCACTTGATATCAACATGCCTATCCGATAACCGAACACTATCATTGCCGCCCCAGCACCCTGCTGTTTTTCTTCTAATATCTCAACACGATAAGCGTCAATTACAATATCTTGTGAGGCAGAGGAAACAGCAACTATGAAAGCACATAATGCCGTCAGCCACGCATTTTCCGAAGGGTTAGTAAGCCCAAGGGCTATAAGCGAGGCTGCAAGGCAAGCTTGCGTGAACACCATCCACCCCCTTCTTCTGCCTAGAAAACGGGTCAAAAACGGTATAGGCATCTGGTCAACCAGCGGAGACCACATAAACTTTATAGCGTAAGGAGTGGTTATAGCTGCGAATAATCCGATAGCGGTTTTAGATACCCCCTCCTCTGCCAACCATATTGACAAAGTAGACAAAACCAAAGCCAAAGGCAAACCGCTTGATATCCCAAGAAAGAATACCGCCAATACTTTTGGATTGGTATATAATCCTATCGTAGGATATTTTTTTAACATAACTTATGCAGCTTCCTTTATCAGTTCTGAAAGTTTGGATTCCGGTCTTGCACCCACCTGCTGAATAATCTCACTTGCGGCAAGATTAGCCAACTTACCGCATTGCTCGAAATTATATCCATGCGTATATCCGTATAAGAAACCACTGGCGTATAAATCCCCTGCCCCTGTTGTATCAACAACTTTTAAGCCTCTTGCGGGTTCTATTTTCTCTATATTGTTACCATGTATTACTATTGAGCCTTTAGCCCCCAGTGTAATCGCCACAATATCGGCATAATCTTTGATTTTTTTAACACATTCATCAAAATTATCGGTTTTAAAAAGACATTTTACTTCTGCCTCATTGGCAAATAAAATATCGACACCTTCTTTTATCAGAGCTAAAAACTCATCTTTGTGACGTTCAACGCAAAATGAGTCTGAAAGTGATAAAGCCACCTTTCTGTTATGTTTTCTTGCTATATCGACAGCACATCTCATAGCTTCCTTAGCGTTGGGTTCGTCCCAAAGATATCCTTCAAGGTAAGTTACCTTCCCTGCCGCTATAATTTCCTCACTGATATCATTTTTTGTTATTTCCTTAGTTGCCCCCAAAAAAGTGGACATTGTACGCTCTGCATCAGGTGTAATCGCAATAAGGCACTTTGCCGTTGCAGCACCTTTGGTAGAAGGCAACGTATCATAATACACACCGATAGAACGCAAATCATGCCTGAAAATCGCTCCCAGCTCATCATCTTTTACCTTACCGATAAACGCCGCACTGCCTCCGAATGAGGCTATGCCTGCAAGGGTGTTTGCCGCAGAACCGCCTGACTTTTCAACGGCAGGCGGCATATCGTCATATAACGTAAAAGCTTCCGTTTCATCTATCAATGCCATAGATGCCTTTGTAAGACCGTGTTTCTTTATAAAATCATCATCTACTTTTGCCAGAATATCAACAATGGCATTACCCACACCGACAACATCATACTTAATCATTACTTACCCCTGTTATGTTTATGTCACCCTGAATCCGTTTCAGGAGGTTTTTATATAATACACGAAGTATCGTATTTTAACTTTTCAAGAGTTACAATTGTCATCCCCGACTTGTTCGGGGATCTATATAAATTAAAATGAGATCCCCCTATAATTTTCTACGAAAATTCACAGGGATGACAGCATTGTTGAAAAGTTAATTTACTATACTGAAACAAATTCAGCATTACTCTTGGTTAAGAAATAACGTAAAAAACACAGAGGGTATAGTATTAATTTTTATAAAAGCTCAAAATGCACCAAATCCAAGAAATTTTCATCACCGCTATTCCAATTCATGTTCCAATCCCCTCCCCAACGGATTTTAACATTTTTACTATGGGCTATGCCGAATATAATCCCCGCTAAAAGCCTAAACCTTCCAAAATCGCTCCAATCAATGGGACAAGGTGCTATGTCAACAGCTTGAGAGGGGAATTTATTATGTTTACTATTTGGAAATTCTAATTTAGTTTTTCCTTGTATGAGAAGGTTATTTTGTTCTTCCTCGTCACGCTTTCCGCAAAGAACGGTAAAATCATATATTTTAATAGCTTCATGACAAATTTCTTGTAGACGGGCATCGCACGTTTCAAGCTTCTGTAATGAGTGTTTCGAGAAAAAAGGCATAAAACCTCCATTTACATTTTATTACTTTTTAAGCATTTCCTTCAAAGACTCCCAAAAAATATAAAGTACGGTAGGTATAGTTACCGTAATTAGCGAAGCCTTGATTTTTTGAGTAACCATTTCCGCCCCCTTTCGCATTTTTCTGATATAAATAAAATCAGCCTGCATTTCCTGAGGGCTATGTACCGATATACCGAGTCCGTTTAATGTTTCATGTACGGCTTCACGGACTATTTTTTTAATTTCCATTTCATTTTTAGTCATGTGCTTTTCCTCAATTAAAAAGTGGTACGGCATCTTTAAAGCAGCAAAATTTAACTACATCTTCAGGCGTTTGTTCGGACGGGTTCAGTTCATCAGGCACTATTCCCGCAACCTGCAATGCTTTTGTAACTAATTCAGAGCAAAATAATGACGCAAAATCAGGCTCGTTTTCTATACCTGTAATCATATCAAACAAATCCGCACCGGCTCCTATTGCCTGAAAAAAATCATAAGGAGTTCTTTCGTAGTGTTTCTTTCTAAGCCATGCCTGCATTTTATTCTTTTCAAAATTACTAAGCTCACTTTTTAAAGGAACCCACCATGCTTTTCCTTCATATGTTTCAAGCCTCCTTGAAAGGAAGTGTATCTGCACGCCTTTAATTATCTCATTGTGAACTGCATCAGGTGTATTTTTCAAAGAGGTCGATTCAATAAGCATAACTGCATGCCCTATCCCCCCTTGCATATTGGCATCAAGAATAATACCGACATGCGAAAACTCACTTCCGGTTTTCCATTTTATTATCTGTGACACCCTCCCCTTACCTGAAAAAGCTATAACGTCACCTGTTTTCATATTATTACGGTATTTTTGATACATAATCTTCTCCTTATGATATTGTAATTCCCCATTTATTCGATAAATAACTCTGCATTAGTGCAATATTCGCCGTGCTTAATGACTCGTCAAAAACCAGAATTTCAGCTATTTGACCGTCAAGGAAAAAGCTGCTTCCTGCAAAAGAGCCTATATATCCGGCATCTACGCCATTTTCGTCCGCACCAAAACTATTGGTAGATTCGGTCGAGTTGTTGTATGATATTGCTTGCGTTGTACCGCTTCTTCTCCCCATTAAGATACCGTAAGACGTATCGGCTATAGAGGTTTGGGAGATACCGCCGCCTGAACCGCTTCTGCTTTGGTAATAAATTGCACCCGCAGTTACAGGATATCTGATATCCGTTCTGGTTATGCCGGATTCGGATAATCCCAATATAACCTGCAAAGAGCTGTCATTATCGGTTTTACATACCGCAAATAAGGTGTTGGCTCCGTTAGATATGCTATATAATCCAGACGGTAACGCAAAAGTGTTAGCACTACCGTCAAAATCAAGTACCGCACGGCTATTTAGCTGATTATCAGTCCATGTAGGTCGTGCCGTGCTACTTGCTGACAGGTCATTACCGTTTAAACTCTTATCGCTCCATGTGCTAACAAGATTAGAACCGTCTTTTGTAATGGTTGTTATATCCGATGCGTCATACCATGCCTGTAATGAAGAAATATGATCGGGTGAAAAAAGACCGGACGCACCGTTCATCGCTTTAAAGTTCATCATGAGAAATTTACTCCACTTAAAAATCCATACCATATAGTGCCGCCGTCTACCGTTAAGAACGTCAAAACATCAACGGCATTTGCAGCAGTTGAAAGGGTTGGACTGACACCATTTGACCATTTTACGGAAGAAGGAAATGCAAAGGTTCTGCCACCTGTTGCATCTTGCTTTAAGATAAGTGTAAAAGAACCGCCGCTTCCGCTTGTAGGGGGGTTATTAAAATTGGTTACGGTAACATTTTCGGTCAAGGTGACTTCAAAAACATTCCCGTTTTCTAAATCTAATGTTAAAGTACCCGAAGATGAGCTAGGTGAAGTCTTGGTTTCACTGTAGTCTTTTAATTTCGCTCGGATAATCTCATTATCATTACAAGTGACATCACCTGAAAAATTAATATCCTGTTTGAAATCAATATTCCCGGATGAGTTTGTAACAACATATGACTGAAACCAAGCAGAACCATCGGCAGATACCTTTAATTGATAATGGTCATCTCCGATAAGTCCGAACTCAGCCCTGCCTGAAAAGCCGTTCTGAAACAGGTGTGAAGCCGTATCGCCCGATGCATTCTTATTTATCTTTACCTGAGAGTCAGTACCGTTATGGTTAAATAATACCGCCGAACTATTTACAGAAAGCTTATTGGTAGCATCAGATACCGTATTAACTCCTATTTGCGAAAGGCTATCTATTTTATTCTGGTTAACGAAGTTCGTGCCGTTATACTGCAAAACATCATTTGCGGTAACGGTCGTGATAGCTACGTCCGACAAATCGTCTAAAGAGTTAACAATAGAACTAACCCAAGCCGTGCCGTCCCAAGTGTACGATATATCCTCATCATTCACCCATAACGACATACCCTCATTAGGGCTTATAAATTTCCATGTGGTTTGGTAATATGCAATATCATCGGCATTTGATGCCCAATCGTCAGTAGGCGAGCTACCGACTATATAAAGGTCTCCGTCACTTGGCGACATGGGAGGAGTGTTTAGTCCTCTATCAATAGCTCCCGTGTTTAAAATAGCGTCTATAGTAGATATAGCGGCGTTTACGGTAACTTCCTTTTGCGCCTGATTAGACGCAACCAAAGGAATTGCGAGATTGGTAGTATTTGCCATTAGAAACTTCTCCTTGATTTGTTGGTTTTTGATTGTAATGCTGAATTTTTTCAGCAGATTTTTTAGATTAAATTAAGTGCATTAGCCTAAACGCATAAAAACTTGTTAATATGAACAAAATATGTTATAAAACAGCCACGCTATTTGAGAGGTGATATGGTACGAAACGCACAAATAATAAGGCATAAAACCAGTGCGGTTAACATCGGAGGTATTACCGTCGGAGGTAATAACCCTGTTGTTGTGCAATCAATGACCAACACCGATACCGCAGATATTGAATCAACTACCGAGCAGATTATTGAGCTTGCTAATGCAGGCTCTGAAATAATACGGATTACGGTTAATAATGATGAATCGGCAAAAGCAGTTCCACACATTAAAGAAAATCTGTTAAAAGCAGGCGTTAACGTCCCGTTGGTAGGCTGTTTCCATTATAACGGTCACTATTTACTGGAAACATACCCCGAATGTGCGAAAGCCTTGTCAAAATACCGTATCAACCCCGGAAATGTAGGCTTCGGTAACAAACATGACATTCAGTTTGAATCAATGATACAAACCGCCATAAAATACGATAAACCTGTCAGAATCGGCGTTAACTGGGGCAGTCTTGACAAGAATATCTCAAAAAAATTGATGGACGAAAACGCAAAGCTACCCAATCCCAAAGGCTCAGATGAGGTATTGAGGGAGGCATTAATATTATCGGCTATACAATCTGCCCAAAAAGCCGAAAAAATCGGGTTAAGTAAGAATAAAATAGTTATTTCATGTAAAGTCAGCAAGGTTCAGGATCTTATAAGTGTTTATACGGAGCTTGCAAACCGCTGTGATTACGCACTCCATTTAGGATTAACGGAAGCCGGAATAGGCTCTAAAGGCATTGTAGCCTCAACAGCGGCACTTTCCGTCTTATTGCAACAGGGCATAGGTGACACTATCCGTATATCCCTGACCCCAAAACCTTCCGAATCAAGGACTTCCGAGGTAATTGTAGCACAAGAGATACTCCAGACTATGGGGCTACGCTCGTTTACACCTCAGGTTACGTCTTGTCCCGGCTGTGGTAGAACAACAAGCAGCGTCTTTCAAAGCCTTGCCGATGAAATACAATCATACTTGCGCCAATCAATGCCGTTCTGGAAAGAACAATATACAGGCGTTGAAAATATGAATGTAGCAGTAATGGGTTGTATAGTTAACGGTCCGGGTGAAAGTAAACATGCCGATATAGGAATTAGTTTACCCGGAACAGGCGAAGAACCCTCTGCCCCTGTTTTTGTAAACGGCACAAAATTCACTACGCTAAAAGGCAAAAATATCGCTGAAGAATTCAAACAAATCGTAACAAATTACGTGCAACGACAATACGGCAAAAAAGATGCGGCATAAAAAAACACGTTGTAATTTTTTTGATTATTTGTAATTTCTATGATATAATATAAAATGTTAATTAATAAAAAAAATACTAAAATGATAAGATATTTTACCGCTTTCTTAATTTGTTTTTTTATAATACTCCCTTCGAATGATATTGAAGCCAAAGACAAAGTTAGCGGCAAAGAAATAGTTAACGAAGGATTTGATAACGCAAGCGAAATCTATGACCGAATGTCCCCCGAACAAAAAGAAGATGTATATAATAAAGCCATGTCAATGATGGACGAACTAAAAGAAATGAGTCCTGAAGAGATTCAAGAATTAAAGCGGCAACTTATTGATATACAAAATTCGATTGATCTAGATAGTATCAATGTTGAAGATATCGACACAAAGCAGGAATTGGATTTACAAAAAGTACAAAGTGAAATAAAAAAATACAATAAACAAAAGTAAAAAAGGGAAGTTTGATGAAAAAGATTATTTTAGTTATTGTTTTTGCAATTTTAGCATTACCTGTCGAGTCTTTTGCCAAGAACGAAAACAATGATAATGATATATTAAACCCGTTATCTCCTGAAAAGGTTGATAGAGTTCTTGATACAGTAGCTGAAGAGGCAAAAAAAAATGCACCTGGGGTAAAAGAATATTACGATCAATATATGGTTTCGCTAAAACGCTTTGCAAACGAAATGGCTGATGCGTTTAAAGACTTCTTTTAAAAAACAACACTAAATAACTCCTTCTCCGCTTGTTCCCCTGCCTAATATATGTGACATCTGATATATCCTAACATTAATTGAAGATTGAGCCGAACCAAAATCGGTTGTTTGTTCCGCAGCACTATAGCTTGCCGTAGCTGATGTCAAACCTGATATTGTCCTAACTACACTTCCTCCGTTCATTATATCGACTTCATAAGCTTCCTGTAGCTGTCCTAACGGCACATCTACATTATCCCTCCAGCCACCGTTAACACGGGTTCTTCTTATCCATGTTATAGTAAGATTTCCGCTTGCGTCCCTTGCCCCTTTTATATGCACGGGGGAGAAAGGCTTTAATGAATTAGCATTATATGTAAAAGAAACGCTACTTGTATCGGCTAGGCTTTTTCCTACGCTAACCGCCTTATATAAACGTGATAAACCTATAAATTCACTTGATAATGATTCTTTTGCAAGATTATTGTCTAGCAGTACGAATTCCTCACCCTCGCTATGCTCTGAGGTTGCCCACTGCGTCCCCAATCTTCCCCTTAATAAACCGCTAAGTATATATTTCCCCGTACTTACAAGACCTACATTCTTAAACTGTATAATTTCAGAGCCGACTTTTGCGAGGTTAGCACCATTTAATACGGCAAGTTCAGATGTTCCCGACAATTCTCCGTTACCTGTTATACTTACCGTGACGGTATTTTTTTCGTCAAAATAATCGGTAATTCCGTCAGGAAGTGAGGTTGTTGTAACCCCTATTACAGCAGCAGCGGGAAAACTTGCCACAAGCTGATAATTAGCCCCGTCATCGTCAGAACGGTATAAAACGGCTCCTTTCCAACCGCTTTCTAAACCCGTTACCGCATATCTTATGGTTCCGGCATCTTCATCATCGGTAGGGAATGCAGGAAGGTCAAGCAATGATAATACCGTATCACCCGTATCATTTACAACATCTAAACCACCGGTAATGTCCCCCGGACGACTATAAAAATCATAGGCAGAAATATCTTCGGCAACCGCAGATGCTTTCATCATACCGGGGTCGCCGAACTGTGTATTTATTATCCGCATCACATGGTTTTGGTTGTTTATCTGAATATTGATGATATCCGTAGGTTCTAAAGAAGCGTATCTGATAGGCAGTACGAAACTATATAAAGTCCTGCCTACCCAGCTATTATAAAGGCTGACATCGGCTATTACCTGTGCGTCCTGATCGCTCATAATTATCGGCAGGTTAATAGTTTCAGTACCTACGGCGTTAGTGACCTGACGCTCCGAATGCTGATTACCTATTTGATGGTTAGCATGTTCATTTATATAATTCACATCTATTTTTTTAGGTAATTCCAACTCCTGAATACGCTCAATAGAGAGAGTGTCACCGTTATTTACACCTGATATCAAGTTACTTTCACCGATAGTTTCGGTCGTAAGCCCTCCACGTGATACAAATTTGATAAGACCGTCAGATTCCACTGCATCAAAAAAATATGCCGCCCTAAGGCTGTCTATGGCAATTCTGGCATTAGTCTGACCGTTCAGTATAAACCCCCTTACCAGATTATTCAGGCGTGTAACGTCAATTTGCGATTCGCTAAGCCCTGTTCTTTTACATAGGTCGGAGACTATAGCACCAAGACCGGATAAGCCCAGCTTTCCTGTTACCCAGTGACCGGTTCTCCAAAGCCCTCCGTCAGCCCATATATTGGTAAGGTCGGGCCAATATGGATAAGGGCGTGCGTCCCATGTCCATAAAAACAGCTTTTCTATCATAGCAGAGCCGTTCCACTCTTCCAAAGTAGCTTTTATAGCGTTCCTTTGTGACCTAAAATCAACTTTCCCTTTTGAATAATACGGATAGGCACTCTCCGAACTGTCAGGGTCGATAAACACATTAGGCTGATTTGAAGCACCGTCTACCGATGGAAAACCAAACTCGGTGAACCATATCTTCTTCATTTGCGATGTCCATGCGGTAGTGGACATATCGGGATTAGTATGCGTATTATTCCACCACCACGCTATATTTTTCCATGCATATTCCTGTGATAACGCTGTTTGGGTAGTCCGTTCCTCATCGCTATAATACCAGTCATAGCCCTCACCTGATGTCCAGCCTTCTTGCAGCTCTTCTTGAGTAAAGCCGGTCAAAGGTTCAGGTTCATCGGTAAGAGGAAAATAAGCGTCAATGCCTACGAAATCTATGTCTGAAGATGCCCATAAAGGGTCAAGGTTATACCAGCCGTTTTCCTCATGGTGATATTCGCTCCAGTCTGCCGCATACGTAACCTTAACACCCGCTCCCACAGTTGATTTAACATTAGATGCAAGGCTTACCAACTCATCAACGGCAGGGAATGAATTATCAACGTCCTGTACCGATGTAAGCCCTATCATTTCCGAGCCTATCACAAATGCGTCAACATCATCTTTAACCAGTGCCGCATAATGGTTTACAAATGCGTTATAACCGTTTGTTTTAGTGAAGAAACTAGCTACATCTGCCGCACTGCCCGTTACCCTTCCCCGCCAAGGCTTGTTTTCCACGTCCATAAAGAACATCGGGTAGAACATAACATTATAGCCTCTGCTTTTTATTTCCCGAATATATCTAAGCAAGCTTGCATCTGACGGAGTACCGCCATATCTTGGAGTGTCGTTTATCAGTGTTATCTGCCTTGCCGTACTTCTGGTATAGCCGCCCACGCCCCACGAATCAGGCTCGGTAATAGCTCCCGTCTGATATTCCACACCGGGCTGTATTACACAAGTTCCTGCATCAAGATTATCCCCGAACCATGTAACTACAACCGCCACCCATTCAAGGTTAGGGCAGATGCCTTCTAGCCGGTCTAGTGAAACTAATGCATCACTCTTACCGTCTCTGTTATTTTGATTTATTCTGCTTCTATTACCTTGCTGAACCCACTGGCTGCCTATCAGCTCTCCGGGAATTTTACTTTGTACCGTATCATCATAAACAAATTCACCCGCTCCGGGTATTACACAAATATTTTTTATCAAATCCTCAACCGGAGTTTCTCCTGATGCCGTATTTAAGGCACTTTTTCTAACCTCAAATGTAAAGTTAGGTATCCTGTTGCCGAAGTCTGCCAATGGAATATTCTCCAGAACTATATAAGCTAATCCTCTATATGCAGGAGTGCTGCCCATACCTTCAATGCTTTCTATCAGGCTGTCCGGGTCTTGTGTTTGAGTGCCTTTATACAGTCTGTAAACGCCATCATTAGGGTTGATAGCTTTAGAATCCGCCCACACTCTTATTAACTCGTCTATTTCCCCTTCGCAGATAGCTATGGCAAGAGTGACCGAATATGTAAATGTAGTCGAAGTTGTGCTTACTTTACCGCTACCTCCGCCTTTTCCTCCGCCCGTACTACTGGTTGATGTGATAACATTTTCTTGTATGGGTTGTGACCATATTATATTACCCGCAACTCTGGCTGTTCCATAAATAATAGGTATCATTTGTCCATATGCAGAGCTTTGCACGGAAAGATTTTCAAGTCTTGGGCCGGTTTTGTTGATATATTTGGTATTATCTACGCCAAATAGCTTTTCATCAATAGCATTACCGACAAAACGCCCGATTGTAGCACCTATGTCACCTGACTTTTGAGCTACAATCGGATTACCGCCACTAGCCTTAGCCCCTGCAAATTGCCCGCCTAACCTTCCGGCAGCTTCAAATACAACTGTTGCCATAATTATCACCTTTTTGCTTGATTTTTATGAATAATTCTATAAGTAAACTTAAAGTTTAATAATTTTAAGGAAAAATATAATGTTAAAAAAGTCCATTTCACTTGTTACAGTCGCATCATTCGCACTTAGCGGCTGTGCCAGTATTATTAGTAAATCCAACTATCCGGTTAGTATTACTAGTTCTCCATCTGAAGCTAAATTTACTGTTACCGATCAAAAAGGCATAGTTGTGCATAAGGGCGAAACACCATCGACTATCACACTAAAATCAGGAAGCGGCTTTTTTAAAGGAGCGGACTACACTATTAAGATGGTTACGAGCCTAGTAGTGCATACATAACTCCATCAATTGACGGTTGGTATGTAGCTAATATTCTTTTTGGAGGATTAATCGGACTTTTGATAGTAGACCCACTTACGGGAGCTATGTATAAATTACCTGATGTAACCAACTCTAACCTTGAAGAAGCTTCAAAAACATCAATGAATCTTGACAAAAAAGAAATGAGAGTTGTTTCTATAAATGAACTAACGAACGAAGAAAAATCTAGGTTAATTCGTATTAACTAATAGTTTCCCCCCTATTTAAATTAAAATAGGGGGAATAACTATCTACCGATTATACGATATCTTTCATTCTTAAAGTCCACCACTATGTCCATTGTATTAAGGACTTTTTGCTCAAGCCTAACATCGACCGCTTCATTGTTTTGATTATAAATAACAGATGAACGAAATTCTCGTCCCTTAAAGGTGTTTATACCATGTTCTATCGGGGTTCCCACAAGCTCCCATAAACCTACGGTAATAACATTCATAACAACGTGTCCGCCGGCTCTAAGCAAACTTCCCTCATCGCCATATTCTTTAAACATATATACCGCCAGCTCGTTTCCATCACTCAGAACTGAAGTTTTAATGGGATTTCCTCTAACGCTCTCAATTGAATGTCTTTTTAACTTTACTACAGATGATTTATATGAACTTAACTCAATTTTAGTAGTGTTTATCCTATCCACACCGGTTGCCATAATAACCGAACATGACTGCAAGAATAAAACCGTTAAAATATACAAAATATGCTTTAAAAAAGTAGCAAAACTTATTGTGGCGTTAATTTTTTTACTCCTCTACCGCAGGTCGGCTTTCCGATATCCAAGGCGGAATATCACCTAAGGGTTTTATTTCTTCGACATCCACAACTTCCGCACTATCTTCAATTTCATTATTATAATTTGCTCGCCCCATATTACCCACCTTACTAACGGTTGAATGCCTCAAGTTAAGCCAGTTTGGAACCCATTTTGATTTTTTAAGTTTACTGTCTTTATAATGCTTCCACTTGCTATCTTCAGACAAGTTCCAAGGGATATTATACTCTTCGCTTTTTGCTTTTAACCAATCGATTCCGCCTTTAATATCAACCGTATCAGACATATCAGACAGCCCCTCCCCCACTTCTTGGGCTATCTGTCCCGTCCCTACAAGGGCTATAGTTCCGGTGTCAACCGCACCTTTTGATACTGCGGCTGTTTTATCAAAAGTATAGCCGACTCCTGTTTTGGTGAACTCCACATAAGTTTCAACATCTAAAGCCTTTTTAGCTACATCTATACTTTTCTCATATAGTTCTTTACGCTTTTCTTCTCGTGCATTCTTTTTTATACGCCTAATCTCTTTACGCTTTTCATCTTTGATTCTGTCTTCTTCTTCTTCAATAAAATCCCTATTTCCCTCAATTTCTCTATCATATGCCCAAGCTACCATTTGCTCTTTAGACTCCCACTTCTCAGGCTCCATCCAAACAATTATTTCCTCAGGATATTTTGTTGAAATATTACCGGTAGGGTCAAGCACAAAGCTGGAAGCTTCCTTTATAGCCGTCGGTATAAGCCTAGGCATTTTCACAGGAAACTGGTCGTATATACCTACAGAAACACGCTCACCGTCTATTGTAAGCAATTCTTCTTTCGTTTCACGCACTGTCATAGTTGTAGTTTTATGCCCTTTTTTCTTACAGACAACATGTAACGGCGAATGTCCGTCTTCAACAGGTACACTGGAAGGGGTTTTTCTTACACTCCAAGAACGCCCTCTGGCATCGGTTATGCTGCATTTAGCCCCTTCGGCATATGGAGTTTTGACTAATATAGTCTGGGTTCTGGCAAGCTTGGCAGCTTCAAACGCAGCACATCCGGCAACTAGAAATAGAACAATAATAAGCAAAAAAAATCTACGCATGCAACCTTTTTACAATCTATTATTTAAAAGTAAAAGTAATAATTTTACAATAACGTATAAAAAAAAGCCCTATCATATATAATAGGGCTTTTTACAATCCTAAGTAAAAAGATTTATTATTCGTCCCAAGGCTTTTTCTCTTCAGACTGTGTAAGATCTATTTCTACAATAGTTTCATATTTTTGTGCAGAGCCGCTAAAACCGTCTACCAGATAACCGATCGGTGCGGCAGGTCCTAAAGCCAGATTTCCGTAATTAGCTCCCGCAAGTTTTTCTTCTATTTGACCGACACCTTTTTCATAGCCTTCTTTGTGGCAAATGACCGTTATAGGTCCGTCCCCTCTTTTTACCAGAGCAGTGCCGGGAGTTTCCTCCACATACCAAACCCTGCCCGCACTATCGGTAAGGCTACAACTTGCCCCCTCAATGCCCGGAGTTAATACTGTTACGTTTTGACGACCTCCCGATACAACTGATGCACAGCCGGAAAGTACTGAAAGAATAAGAATAGAATATAGAATTTTCATAATTAAATACCTTTTATATCTCCTAAAGTTCCTACCTGAACTTTTCATACTTTATCATATTTTAAACCTGTGGTCAAGTTTTTGTTATGTTTTTCAATCTAAAAAAGCAAATGCCGTAACAATCCTGTTTTTCCAGTATTCATCAAGCCTATGCTCCACTACTCCCCTTGCCTGCATATAGCAATGTATCAGATTTATATATTTTTTTTCTTTTACTACAAATCCAACATGCTGAGGTTCCTTGTCAAATTTAAACATTAATATATCACCTGATTTTACATCTGCCGTATCTATTTCTTTTAAATATTTTTGAAAGGATAGCTTCAACCTGTCATTATCGGGAACTTTTGCATATTCCCTTTTGTCGTAATTATAATAGCTAATTCCGTTATGCGTTATCCCGACAGCCTCAGCAACACCAAGGATAAGACCTATACAGTCTACTCCCCCTTTATCATTAGATGATTTTTTTACCCTTCCCTGATGATGAAAACGCGTACCTATCCAGCTTCTAGCCTCAACGACTATATCATTGCGGTTAACCATAACCACCTCAAAGATAAATAAAAAAAGTTGAATAGTTTTCTTTTTACTAAAAAAACTACTCTCCCCTTGAGGGAGAGTTAAAAACACGAAGTGTTTTTGCGAGGGGTAAAAACTCGCAAGTGTTTGTTATACATGCATGTGTCACCACCCTCCCCATATACGGGAGAGGGGACAAAAAAACTCCAATTTGCAGAGATTCCTATATTTTCAAAAAGATTATTGTTTCCTTGAACGTGACGGACGTCTGCTATGTTTCTTACGTCCTATAGAATCGAACAAGCTAGATAGAGCTACTGAAAAGAAAGCTATTAACGCAAGATAAACCGCAACATGCTCATGACCGTTCGTTGCTAGATAAACACATGAAAGGATTACGGAAAGTAATAGAACAAAGCCGAAAAGCTGACCTATTCGTAGGCTTTTTTTGTAGAATCTCAGATATTCTTCTTCCCAGTCATGCCTTCTGTCCTGCTCGACTTCCGCCATTTCCAATATGCGGTCGGCAGCTCCTTCAGTTGCATATTCATATTCCTGCAAGATCGTAGGGGAAGGCAGAATAGACGCTTGGACAACAACATTACTATTAGAATTTGCAGCAGGTCTAACATTACCGTTATTATAACGGCGATTATTTCTTCTATTTTTGTTTTTAGAACTGCCTGAGTGTACTTTACGCATCGCCATCGCCATTTTTTTCTTCCGGTTTATAATTTTTAATTGCAAGGCTTATATCCTTTGCCACCCTTCTCCAGTCATCTTCCGTCACTTTCTGTGAAGAAACCAGCGGATAAGATGATTTTTTAGCACAGCCAAAAGAAAGCACCGAACCTAAACCTGCAAAAAATCCGCTCCAAACAAACATAAGACCTAAATAATTTAAAAAAATCCTTCTTAACCTGCAACTTATAATATGTTACAAAAAAAGGCAATTATTTTTTATTAATTATTCTTTGTACCGGCCGTCTCAAGCATTTTGTCAATACCTGGTACATGCGGTTCCCCTCTAAAATTAGCGGCATTGCTAAACTTTGAGATGCATGTGTTTAAGTTTTTATCGCATCCTGCTATTAAACTATAAGTGTCACTTACTACTATAGTGTAAGGTAACGGCAGGACAAGAGTTATTATTTTGTCTCTAAATTCTTTGACTTCCATTGAAAGACCGTTATTTAACCCGCTTGTAAACGTTATTTTACCGAAATCGAAATATGCATCATCTTCAGCTCTTGTCGAATCTGAAAATATCTGATTATTTGTCGCCGATGTTACACTACCTGTCACGGTATAACCGGTTAAATTAACTCCGCAACGCAAGTCACCAAGCTCCGCACGGCATGATGGCGAGTAAAGCTGACCGATTCCTTGCGTTAAGCTTTGCATCAGCCCCCTAACCTCTATTGCGAACCTATTCTTACTGAATTTCATTTCGCCTAGCCAGCCGGTTCTAAGATTTATATCTCCCTGAGTTAAGTCATTATAATTTACCATGAACACTTCTATTTGTGCATAATCATATAATCCGGCTTTTATATCTTCTTCTTTTATTGCAAAGCTATCTATCACCCCTTCGATATCCATATTATCTACGGCAAGTTCGGAATTATTTGCGACCGCTGAAGGAGTAAAGCCGCTTGAGGCAAGGTATGTCACGCTATTATATATTATATTTTCATTATGGTCTGTAAAGCCCATAATAGTACCGTCTCTTCTGCTAAGCTTCCAGCAGGTAGCCAGCGTCATTACTTCAGAAGAAATATGTGAAGCCAGATTACTTGATATAATTTTCATTTTTCACCTCTTTATCATATCCTGATTTCAACAATGGGAATATTGTTCCAGCTATTTACCCCATAGCTATCCAGCGATGCAGACAGGCGGTCGGTATCAAACCTTACAGGCACATCAAACTCAAAATCTGCGGTAACCACTTCATCTTGCACAGGGGGAGTAGTAAAAGTTACTATCCCCGTAGTGCTATCGACACTAACACCCGACATCTGCTCAACATCATCTATATAAACATTTACAGTACCTAAAACCGGTTTTTTAATACTCCTCGTTATTGTAGCAGGTGAACTTACATATTGCTTTACCAGTTGGAACTGTGTTGTAGAATCGTCCCCAATTCCTATTTGCTGCCCGGTGATATTGTAATCGCTCCAGTCTTTAAACCTGAAGCCATACGCCCTTCCCTGCCTTGCTCTAAAGAACGCTATAAGGCTATCTAACTGCCCTTGCGTCTTGATACCGTGGCTTACATTATAAACGGCTCTTGCGTCCGACCAGTTTACATTCCGTTGCTCATAGCCGCTATGGGTTATAATAACATCGGTTGAAAACTCCGGTCCTCCTGATGAGCCGTATGATATATCCGAAGGGAATTGTATTTCATGAAACCCCGACATAATTTCTCTCCTATAAAAATAAAAACGGAATGTCACCCTGAACTTGTTTCAGGGTCTATTTAAAGTAAAATGAGATGCTGAAATAAATTCAGCATGACAAAAACAAATAATTACAAAGATTCAACCATTAAGCGTGCAATTCCTAATAAAAAAAGCCCCCGAATGGAGGCTTAGAGCTATTTTGCAAATTGTTACCGATTATACACTTTCAACACAATATTCACTAACCATATTACAGACCTGATTTGCATGTATTTTCACTATTTTATGCAAATATTTAGCGAATTTATCTATACATTGCTCACCCTGACAATTATATATTTTTCCGATTTCTTCTTCAAAATGCATAAGGATATAGTCTTTATCCTGTTCAAAAAGAATTCTTATATAATAAAGGCTTTCTGCTACAGCGTCTATGTAAGGGTCTTTTTTAGACATAGCCTGTTGTTTTATTACGCTATAAATCTGCTTTACATATTCATGCGGTTCGAATAGCGGATTAGTTGCTTGAGAAAAAAGTATCTTCACATCATGGGGATAATTACCGTAAACATTTATGATATTAGCAAAACTGGCTGTAAGTGCCTCTACCGGATACTGCAATGTTTCCTGAGGAAAATCCGCATTACTGTAGTGATTAACGATATTTTCGCACCATTTATGCGAGTCGTAGAATCCTATTGGTATGATACATTCATTAGACTCTTTCATTACTTTTCCTTACCTAGTTGATATTTACCTAATGTTATCTTGTTCTATCCGGTTCATCAGGTGAGTTATTTTGTATCCCTTTTTTGTCCTGACCTTCTTCTCGTGTTGCACCCTTTAAATTCTCTGTTATTGCTTGTTGTATCTTCGGTTTAAACTGAACAACATTTGCTCTTTCCGAACTTTTAGCCTTCATAACATCTTGTTCTATTATTTTATTATCATTAATCGGTCTGTCGGGGCTTGGCTGCTGCAACATAGCAACATCTTTACCGCCGAATTGTATAGGATTTTTCACACGTACATCTGCACCTTTAGCTTGAATTTTTTCGCTTTTTTCAATTATATTATCCGGCGTTTCTTTGGTTACTGCTGACATATCTTTCTCCCCCGATTATTATATCATGAGTAACATTATATTACAAACAACCTTAATTTTTTATTAAAATCGAAAATTAATTACTCAGTCCTGCCGGCTATTATTTTCCTGAACTGATTAACATGAATTTTGGTAATATCGCTAATTACTTCCGCAAGTTCTTCATAGCCCGCTTCCATTACTTCTTCGGGGAACTTGTTATTATAAAAGCTGCGGTCTTTTTGGAACAAAAGCCTTATATTCAGCAGCCCGTCGGCATATTTGACTAATAGCGGTCTATTTTCTTTTATACCAGCGTCATATAATACATTATAAACTTTTTCTTGATATTCTTCAGGCTCAAATAGGGGATCAATTGTTTGTCCGAGTGCTTTATATACGATTTCAGGAAAATCCCCGTATATTTCCACCACATCATACATTGATTCTGTGAGCAAAGATATCGGCAGCTGCATTACTTCAACAGCCAGCCTGCCCTGTTTCTCGCCATAATGGCTTATAATGCTATCAAGCCACCCGTCTTTTTTATAGTACCCCTGAGGAAAAGGTATTTTTAATATATCTACCACGTTTTCACAAAAATTGTTATTAACATAATAAATAATAATACACGATTAATATCAGAATATCAATTTACTTAATGAAAGTTATTGTGCAGTGATCTTTTACTTATCCCCTCTCCCTTTCATATTAGAACAGCTTACATTATTACACAGCACTCCGCCTGATTATTTTGCACTTGCCGTCTTGCATTTTCTGCTTGTGCAAATCCGGTCGGTTGCCTTACAGGCTCTTGTTCTCTATCTCTGTTTGGTCTTTCGATGGGGATTTGTTTTGCTTGTTGATAAATTTCTTTTAACATGGTTTTAGGGGCTATAGCCATACCCTGCAAATCAGGCATTTCTGCCCCGATGAAAAATAGATCTCTTATCTTATCTGTGTCAGTTACACCTCTTTGCTCAATAGTATCTGTCAGCATTCTGTTAAGCTTAGGTAAGCATTGCTCTGAATTACCAAGCTCACCACCAGCTTTTTTAATTTGAACGGCAGCATCAATTTGTTCTTGAAAAACCGCAAAACTGAGAGGGGTGTATCCTTTATTATCTTTAGCATTTAAATTAGCACCTTGTGTAGCTAATGCGTTTATTGCGTCAGCACTGTTAACCATCGCCGCCTCATGCAGGGGAGTGGTTCCCTCAAGTTTTTCACCGTTATTTAAAGTTACAGTCCTGCCTATATTTAAATTAGCACCTTGTGTAGCTAATGCGTTTATTGCGTCAATTTTGTTATTTTTTGCCGCCTCATGCAGGGGAGTGGTTCCCTCAATTTTTTTGCAGTTATTTTCAGTTTTAGTAATACCAGCATGTAAATTGGCACCTTGTGCAGCTAATGCATTTATTGCGTCAGCACTGTTATTCATTGCCGCCCCATGCAGGGGAGTAATTCCTTCAATTTTTTCGCCTTTACTAAAAATAGTCTCACCTATGTTTAAATTAGCACCTTGTGCAGCTAATGCGTTTATTGCGTTAACCTTATTATTTTGTGCTGCCTCATGCAGAGGAGTAGTTCCCTCACGTTTTTCGCCGTTAATGAAAGTTGCAGTCCTGCCGGCATGTAAATTAGCACCTTGTGCAGCTAATGCGTTTATTGCGTCAGCACTGTTATGAATTGCTGCCAAATGCAGGGGAGTGATTCCCTCAAACTTTGTGCCGTCATTTCTAGTTCTAGTACTGCCCACATGTAAATTAGCCCCGTTTTTTAATAACAATTCTATTGCCTCAGCATTATTATTTCTGGCAGCCCCATGCAAAGGCGTTAAATCAGATTCTGAATAAGTTTCATAATCACGATAAAAACGCTTATTTACATTCACGCCACTTTTTAAAAAGCCCTTAATTCCCTCAAGGTCATTATTTTCAGCGGCTTCATATAAATCTTTTGATTTTGGTTTGTCTTTTTTTGCCGGCAACATAACAGGAGGCTCTAGCGGAACTTGCAGATTCTGATTTGCGGCAGGTTTTGCCGAAATCTCATCTTCTGCCGGAGGTGCTGATGCAAATTCAACACCAAACGCTCTTTGTATAGGCTCATTTCTCCTCGCAAGCTCGGCTTCGTGTGCTTTTAACTTTCCTGTGCTATTAATATATTTATTGATAACAGCTCTTATTTCCGAAGGGTTCACATTATTCATTCTGAATTTCTCGGCAGGATTTTCATCTGTATATATATCCCTTAAGGCTTTTACCGATTCAAATATATTATTTGACTTCATCTCACTTTGCAGCTCTTTAGTCTCATACGCCTGCCTGTCAGATACGGCTTTAAACGCCGCCATAGACAAGCCCTTACTGCCCGAATTAACAGCAATGTCATCAACCCACGCATCAATAGAATTTTCAACAACTGACGACTGATATAATGTTATATCTTGATATGTATTTGCCCTGCTTGGCAATTGATTTTGTCTTTGCATATATAAACTTTCTTAATAAATTTCATTCTTTTAATTTTATATAAATATATTTTTTTAAGAAGTCAAATTTTTATAAAAAGACTCGGCATTCCTCACTAAGTATAGATAAGTCATAGTTTGAAGAAGAGTTTTTCTAAATTTGCAAAGAAAACGTTCTCTTCTGCTAGGGTTTAATGTCACCCCGTTTTTATAACGGGGTGACAAAACAAAAACTAAAATCTATACTTAGTTAGGAATGCCAAAGACTCGGGAGTGTTCATTATAGATAGATTTTGTCATGCTGAATTTATTTCAGCATCTCATTCTACTTTAAAAAGACCCTGAAACAAGTTCAGGGTGACAAATCAACCATTAAACGTACAATTTCGTTATTAAAAATTAGAAATACTATAGTTTTACGTCATTACCCGAATTTTGTGTAACAAAATTATAGGGTAATCCTGTTCAAATTGCCGCAGATTCCTCTATAATTTACATACGCATTTCAGGAAACGACATGATATATATTTATAGAATACCGCAAAGCCAATTAAATATTGACGAAGTGGTTAAGAAATTTTTCGACTCCCACTATCCGACGACTTATTAACAAAAGTTGGGGCTGATCCTTGTTTTTTGTTTGATATACCTTTACCCACCTCCTTTTCTCGAGCCACTGCCTTAACACTAGCAGTTTCTTCACTCAGGTTACCGTTTGTCTCACGAGGAACTTTAGCGGTTCCTTCTACTTTTTGAGTTTTGCCAGCCTCTTCAACTTTATTAGCTTCATTTTCTAACCGTTTTTGAGAAACTTTTTCATTTATTTTGCCTCTAGTTTCTTCATCAAATCCCGACATATCATATATATTCTTAAGCACATCTTCAGGGGTATTAGCCATAATAGCTATAATTGCAGGATCTTGACTCCGCACTCTGTCTATAACATCCTGATTACCTTTTTCCACCATTTGCAAAAGCTTAGACGGAGTTGTAACTTCACTACCACTTCCACCTACAGAAAACGGAGGACTACCTGTTGGAGCATCGCTTTTAAATCCAAATCCGTCCCCTCCAGTATTTTTTCCGGCATTCTCATGTTCACGGAAAACACCATCTCCTCCCGAATCATACTCAAGCTTATTCTTGTTTTTACCCCTCGCCTTATTATACAAGCTTCTGGCAGCTTTCCCGGTGGCACCGGCAGCAGATGTCGCACCTTTTCCTACGGTATAAGCACCTTTCCCTACAGCTTTTCCCGTTGCTACAACATTATCTTTTGCAGCTCCGGCAGCTTTGCCCAAAGACTCTGCGGTTTTACCGGCTGATTTAGCTGCACCTTCTATAGCACCTCCTGCAACTTCGGCAGCCCCCAAGACACCACTAAGACCTTGAAAACTTCCCTTTGCAAGAAATCCTGCTGCCGCAAGGGTAAGCGGTATTCCCAGCGGCGGAATAAGAGCCGCTAGCAAAAGCGTAGAAACACCAATCCCTAAATTAATTCCCGAACTACCAAGATTTTGTGCAACATCGGTAGCATCCGGTTTTCCTGCCTTTTCCAGTTGCTCCTGTCCTTTCTTAGCATTAGCTTTTTTTAACAAAAGACTCTCAATATCCGCCTCTTCTTTTGCAATAAGTTTTTGTGACTGTAATTTTGCAAGCCTTTCTGCATCAGAATCAACCGTAACAGGAGCGGCGACCTTAGCGGCAGTCGGTGCCTTCGAACCACCCAAAAAGCCACCTGACAAACCCTCAGCAGGTTTGTCCTTAGCTATTATCGAATCATTTTTTATCCACATACCAAGCTCTCCTAGAACTAAAACTTATATTTATTATTGACCGCCTTCCGACCACTGCTTCATCTTGTTTTGCATTTGTTCGGTTGCTTTTCTTGCCTCGGCAGCTTCGGGCGAATTATCATTTTCAAACTCGTTATAAACAACTATATAATCCTTATACACTTGTGAATTATTAACCTCTCTTGATGCCTTGGCTACGGTTATATAATAATCCTTTCTTGCAGCATATTTAGGGTCTTGTGCCACTCCTTCGAGGTATTGTGCGTATTTTTCCAGCCCCTGTGTGGGGTCATCTTTCATCATCTCGCCCATATACCGAGCCAATATAACCCTTTCTTTTTCAGGAACTTCAGGGTCGCCGATTATTTCCATTAATCCCATCATCTCATCTGACATTGCCATTTCCTGTGATGCATTAAGCATTTTTACACCGCTTTCACACAGAGCCATTTTTTCCTGCATGTTTTTAACTTCCGCCTCAATATCATCACTATGTTTGGCCATATTTTCTACGATTGACATAATATTAGTACCCCGTTATTAGAATTTTCATTAAGAGATTAACATAACTATATTAACATTATATTACAAGTTACTCTTAAACCGAAGTGAAAAAAACACATTCCAAGAATGTGGTATTATACAATATCACGCCCCGTTTGTAAAGTTAATATAACCGTCGCTTTCAAGAACAACTGCAAAATCTTCTTGCGTTCCAAGCCGTCCCTTTCTTTCATAACTTGATACTACAAAGGCACATGAAATATAATCCCCGTTACCGAAATGCAGTTCATAATTATTGCTAGAACCTGAAAACGCATACCCACGCATCAACTCTTCTGATGAACTGTCTGTAAAATAACCGTTTCCCTTGACAACAAGGCTTTTTACACCGGTTTGACCGTTAATTTTACGATATTGACCGGATATAAGGTTATTTGCTTCAATTATTTTATTATTTAATATAAAGTCGGTATTAATCATGCCACCAATTTCAGTAAAAACTTCAGTCGGGGTTGCTCCGTTTCCAACTTTTAAAATAACATCATCGCCTTTTTGAGCCGTCATAAGTTCCTCTTTGTATTAATCTTCTTGCACTAAAAAATCAAAAACTATATTGCCTTTCCATGTTAAGCCGTCAGTCATTAGTTCGGAATTACTAAAAACATACCTGCCGCTTATCATGGTGCAGCCTGTCATTGCTAGTGTAGCTCCGTCTAAAACCTGCTTTATCTGTGCTAATATATCATTGGTTTCTTTATTCCCCCGTTCCATTGAATAGGTTTCTAAAGCTAAACGGGCTTTTATTCCGGTAGTTGTTTTTGTAGACCGGTCAACCGCCTCCGATATATTAATCTTTATATACGGATATGATGTACCCTGCACAACATGGCTATAAACACCGTTAACAATACCGGATATCGTAACATCGTTATCTAAAGCCGTATAAACCGCTTTTTGTAATTCCCATAAACAATCGACCGTCATACCGTAACTCCCTCCTCAGCGAATATCTGCAACATTTCATTTCTTTCATTCACATTAATAACGCTTCTGATATTAAAAACACGGCTATCGAACAAAACTCTCATATCCGTAGTAACTCCGCTTATGTAGCGTATGGTTATCCTGTAGGAGCGTGTATTTTTTAACTGTCCTGAAAAGGTCTTTTCCGCACCTAAATTGCGACCGCCCGATTTAGATATATCCTCAATTTTAGCCCAAACAGACATAAAATCAGTCCAGCCGATGGTATTTCCCCCTGCGTTATCCGCAGTTAACACTTGGCTTTGGAATGTAATTACGTGCCTCATTTGCGATGCTATATCACCATTATTTTTTGTCATATTTCCCCCCTAAATACTTAGCAATTTATAAGGTGTGTAAAGGGTTTGTGATTGTGGAGGAATAACATTTGCTCCGGCTCTGCCGTCATATATTGCAAGTATGTGTGAGAGCATTCCCTGTTTAATAGGGTTAGGCACATCGGAGGCTAAATCCCCATAACCTGCAACATATATTATCTCGACTCTATGGCTTACGACATTAGCATCAAAAATAAGCTTATGATTTCCGGCACTTAAATAATACGCATTTGTACTTATAACCGATGTTGCCTCGTCCCTTTGCACTGCGGTTACCGATGTAATTGACTGTACAGGTCCCATAGCAAGCTTAACAACTGAAGGACAGTATTTATCATAGGAAATTTTCCGGCTTTGGCTAATCAGTGACACTTTCAAGAATTTCTCAGTTGCCTGTCTTACCGCAATTATAAGATTAGTTATTAAAGCATCATCATCGCTTGTATTCACCTTCAAATAAGTCTTTACTTCCGTTAGGGTAAGGGGTTCTATTGCCGGAGCCGTATGCAGCTCCAATACCGGTTTATTACTCATGTTATTCTCCGAAATTATATGATTATTGACTAACTTTTTCAGCGTATCCCGCTGCAAAAAACGTTCTGGCAAGATTTTCCCTTACCCTGTAAACAGTACCGGCATAAAACTGCTTTACTACAAAGCCGTCTTCAGTACCCTTTCGTGTTTGAAGCATTCTTATCAAGACCATGCGAATAACCTCCTGATTATTAGCCGTTACGGCTCTGACTTTTAGCAAGAGCCTTAGCCATATCTAAAAAGCGTTGTGCCGATGACGGATTGAAATCTCTTGAAGGACTTGCCGAGCTATTGTTTGTATTTGTTATATTCGGCAATATCGCATCAGCCAGAATTGAGCCGAATATAGTTCCGTTGAAATCTTTATTTATGATATCCTGAAATTCATTTGAAGAATTTTTTAATATGTCCTGACTTTTACTCATTACCGCTTTGGATAGTATATTTTTCAATCCTTCCAAATCATTTGTTAATATTTTATCAAAATCTTTTAGCAATTGCTCCTTTACTTCATTTCCGATTTCTTCAAACTGCTTTTTTATTTCATTAGCAAATTCATCAATCTTATTTTCTACGATTGTCCTATTTGCGGACATAGCATACCTCATCTAAAATATTAAAAATATAAAATAAACTATTTAATTTAATAAACATTACTTAACCAACCCTTGGGTTGAAAAAACCATTTAGACTGTGCCAAAATGGAATTTTTTAGTGACACATGTTATTTTTTGTGATACATTAGTTACATGTAGATTGAAAATTAGTATGGGGATTATTGGAATGTACGAAAACATTCAAGACAGTAATAATATATTCAGATTTACTCAAAAAAGCTACAATGAGGCTTTATCTCTTTTAGTATATTCACGTGATTATTTTAATACTAGGGGCAGAGTTGACAAGCTCAACCTATCGAGCGAAGACAGCATTTTATACACTATAGCAATGTCAAAGATTACTACACAGCTTACCGGAGTTCTTAGCTGGCTTTTAATGTGCAAAGCTATTGAAAGCGGCGAAATAAAAATGCAGGAACTAAGCAAGCGGGATTTTTGTATTCCGGGTAATGACTCAAGCTTTGAAATTGACGATTTAAACTTTTTTCATTTAAACAGCACGATAAAAGAACTCTTGAAAAAGAGCAACAACATGTATCAAAGAATAAAACGCCTTGAAAAATCTTTCCATACAATGATGGACGAAGAAGTGGAACTTGTTCACTAAAGGCGTTAAACGAAAAAGGTAGAGGCATAATACATCCCCTAACCAAAAAAGCCTCTACCTTTATATTAATACAGCCCTCTATCCCTTAATTTATCAGTAATAAAATCAAAAATATATCCCAAACCGAGATATCCGCCTCCTTGAATATCGTCCGCTTCGTCTAATTTTATTTTATGCACCTCCAAATCTGCCATAGATACCGCTTTGGCTTCTTTTAATATCTTTTCCAGATTAATGGTTTTTTTATGCTCACTATCTATTTTATTTAATGTTTCCTGTTCGGTCGGACAGAATTTTCCGTCCTTATGAAAAAGTACACGAGTTAAGTTTATCAGATATGCTCTATCTCTTACTTCGGTGATTTGCTTATATACGGAATCAAAATCTTTGTTTTGCGTTTCTATATCTTGTTTTAGTATTTCCTTTTGCTCATCGGTCAATAACTCATACCTGTGAATACCGTCTAGGAACTCTTTTTCCTGTTGTGAAAAATGCCCGTCGATATTTGCCATTATTATCAAGCCTCGCCACACCGCAAACTTACTGTCACTGATATTATCCATATATAACGTCCGTTTTATAAAATAAATATAATTTATACTTATTCTATAAAGACATTCAACCTATAAATGAAGGGAGAAGCAAATAATGCCCCCCCTTCATAAAACACCACTACATTACAGGCATATCACCTGCATCAGATTTTACTGAAACGGCAGAAATAGTACCGCCGCTTGTAGTGCTTGCTGAAACTATAGACAGCCTTACATATCGTTTATTTCCGATATATCCGATCTTTTTTACCGCATTATCCTCGGTAGCTATAAATGCGGCATCAGCCTCAGTGCCAAGAAGGTCAGCATCGCCAACAGCCGTAGCATCACTTAAATTTGACTCATCGCCTTCTTGTATCAAGGGGGTGTAAGTTCCATCGGTTAATGTTCCCGACTGGATAACAAACTCAATAGAACCGAAGCCCTGCATATCTATTATATTACCGTTTGTAGTAGTATCCGAAGAAATGGCTGAAGTATTAAATGCCGTTTCCGCTTTTATATTATTATGTAAATCTCTCATGAGAATCTCCGTTTTTTAATTAATTTCTCAATAGCCCCCTCTCCCTATGGGAGAGGGTTGGGGTGATGGTAAGAGTAAGGGCTTGTTTAATAAATTCGCCAAAAAACTAAGAACCCAACTTCATCAACTTGATAGCCTCGAAATTGACTACATCACCGCCCACACGTTTTGTAGAGTAAAACTTTACAAACGGTTTATCGGTGAACGGGTCACGCAAGACACGTACTCCGCTACGGTCAACTATCTGATAGGCAGCTTTAAAATCCCCCACGGCAATTGATAGGCTGTCTGCGGCAGGCACAGGCATATCCGCAGCCTGATGCACAGGAACGCCCATTAGTGTATCAGGTGCGCCGACTGCCAATCCCGGGTTCCACAAATACTGATTAGTAGTATCTTTTAACTGGCGGACATCTTCAACCGTAGCCCTGTTCATCAAAAATGATGCGTTAACGGCATAATCCTCTTTTAAAGAGTAATATAGCTCGATGATTTTATCAGCAGTTACAGCACCACTTGAGCCTGAAGCTACCTGTTCAATTTCTCCCCATTGTGTGCCGTTGCTATAAGTAAGGATACCTCTTGGTTTGCCCACGCCGTCACCGCTTATAAAAGCCGTATTTTCCTTTTTGGCAAATATCGCAGATATCTTTTCGGCAAGCCATGCTTCGATATTTATAGCCGAATCGTCGATTAGTTTCTGGGTTGCTTTTGGCTGTGCGTAAAGCTCATGGACGGGAATTGATTTTTTAGCCAATGTCGGAGTATCGGTATCAGATACCGCCCCTGATTCGGTAGTCCAACCGGCAACAGCCTCCGACTTGTCTTCTAAAATTTCCAGTGAATCGCTTGAGATAACTTCAACACCGGCTATTTTTCTCATTGGCGAAGTTTCAAATACGGTTTTTATTATCATATCTGAAATTTGCGGTGAAACCAGATAACCGCCATCAGGATCAGACGCAACCGAAAGTGCTTTTGTCTCCAGATTGCACAAGTCACCCTCAACACCTTTTCTAAGATAGTTACAAAAAGCGTTTTTATGGGCAAGGGATATCTCGTCCGTAAATCTCGCACCCTCAACACTACCGTAAGCAGGTCTGTTAAAAGCGGCTTCCATTCTGGACACCCTTTCCTTATATTCATCTAACTTACCGCTTATGCGGGAAAGATGCTGTTCTGTCAACGGGTCGCTTGAACCTTTATTTTCAATTTCTTTCAAACGACGGTCATTAACTTTTTTAAATTGTTCCCATGCAGAACCCAATTGGTCAACACGAGCTTTTACTTCGGTTATAGACATATAACTCTCCTTTTGATTTTTTTAAATAATTATTGAAATAAGCCCGCATCCCACGGGAGAATTGATTATTAAAACAACGCCTCGATAGCCCTATCAATAGAAGCCTCAAGTGATTTAATTTCCTCAGCCCTAAACCCATATAACGCAAGTTCCTTAGCCTCCGAGCGTGAATATCCGCTTTGCCTCAGGAACTTCTCATACTCTCTTAATGTAGAAGCAGTTGCGGATTTTACAGAGGTGATAGTAGCGTTTTCATTAGCCGGAAAAGTGACAAGGCTTATTTCAAATAAGTCCACATCTTCGATGATACGCACCCCGTTATCTTCATAATAACTGGCAGAAACTACAGAATATCCTATGCTCATTCCATTGATAGCACCCGACTTTAACAAAGAATAGGCCTCCTTAGCCCGCTTAATATCAAGCAACAGCCGCCCCTTTACAAATAGTCCGTGAGAATCTTCATATAGATTTTCAAAAACACCTATAGGTTCATCAAGTTTATGCTGCCATAAAAGTTTTATGCTATCTTTTTTCTGCTCAAGACATCGTTTAAAAGCACCGTTTGCTATGATATCATTCTGACTATCAACCACATTAAAGACCGATGCATAGCCTGAAAAAGCCCCATCTTCTTCAACAGCCTTAATATCAAGTTTACAATTTATATGTTTTGTTTGTTTTTTAGTCATTTCAACCCCACCATTTTCTTTTTTTCTTCATTACTTAAAAAGTCTGCGTCTTTCACTCGGTTCCATGCAGCTTCCCTTCTTGGAGCTAACGCACTAATCCTATCAAGATCCACCGACAATTTCAGGTCATTACCGAAGATTGGAAGTAAGCGGCTATTAAGGCTATCGGTAATATTATCCACCATGGGCAATATTGTTTGTTCCCAAAGGGAAAGCCTCGCCTCTGCCATGTTGTTATATGTTGCATCTCCGGGAATGCCGAGCAATTGCGGCGGAACACCAAATGCAAGGGCAATATCCCTTGCCGCACTATGTTTGGTATTGATAAAATCCATATCCTTAGGTGAAATGCTCATTTCTTTCCATTCAAGCCCGCCTTCCAATAATAAAGGTCTTCCCGCATTTACCGAGCCGCTATGCGTTTCGTCCATTTGGCTCTTAATTCTTATATATTGCTCTTCGCTTAAGTAGCCGCCTTCCCCGTTATCTCCTGTTTTAACAATTAAAGCCCCGCTTGGTCTTGCTCCGTTTTGTAGTAACGCCTGATTCCAAGCAGATGCTTCATTATGCTGGTCTATTGAATATGCGGCAGCTTCTATAGAAGAAAGCCCGTACCAGTCATTGAGCGGGTGGAATTTTTTAAGGTGCAGAATATCAGATTGCCCCGTAAGCCTGTCAACCATGAAGTCTTTAACCTTATTTCCCACTTCATATCTATAACCTTGAGGCATACAGTCATGATTTGCGATAACACTTACCCTATCGGGTCTGAGGGCAAAAAGTTCCCTTACCGAGTTGCCGCTATCCTTTACCGTATGAATATAAGCGTTACCGCCTATTAACATATGGCTATAGATTTTTTCAAAAAACTCCGCCCCTCCAAAGCATGGATTCGGTCTTTTTAATAATTTCAGCACCCCATGCTCCGACACTTCCTGCCTGACCGAGCCTGTAAGCCTGCTCAATTTCCACGGAACGCCTGCTGCACCGCTTGCTATCATTGAAATGCATCTGTGTGCTATAACATTCTTAATATATCCTTCATCTGCGAATTTCACATATTCCCTTCCGCTCCACACGGCTTTTCCGGGCGTGTTTAAATAGCTGTTATAATAAGTTGAAGAATAAGGAAAATTATTCCCCGACTTAACCTGCCGTTTATTTCTAACAAACTTTAACGCCATTTGTTTTAGTGATGATTTCTTTTTGTTTATTCGGTTTTGTTTTTTCATTTTAACATCCCATAAATTGAAAAAATTACAGTGTTTTATAAATAAGTTTATTCTCGCAACTTGACCCTAACAAGTTGAGGTAGTAATATGCCGTGCGGTTCACACAAAAAAATAATCGGAGTGATTGTGAAAAAAGTTATATCTGCTTTAGTGTTTTTTTTATTATCATACGGCAACTCTTATGCGTACAAATCCGAAATGACCGCAACTGAGCTTGTTCAATACTGCGAAGAAGTCAACAAAGGCTCCACAGGGAACGAGTTTGACAAAGAACTCGCCCTTATATGCAAGGGATACATGTCGTCATTTTTTGACAGCATGGTAATTATAGAGAACGTTACAGGCAGCCCCCCGTTTTGCATACCCAACTCCCTACCTAAAACGCAAAATAATTTAATTTTACAGTCGTGGGTTAATAAAAACCAGAAAATCGCGTCTCAAACTACGGCAGCAGTAGCACTTTATGCGGCGTTTAGAACTGCGTTCCCGTGTCAGTGACACTTTTCTCATCCTATATTTACAATATAACCTTATTTTTAACGGTTATGTAATATCTATAACAAAAACTTTTTTTATTCTGTACAACCCTGTAAACTCTGGCTAAAATTAGTATGTCAATAGGTACAATAAAAAAATAATTATAAAATGGAACAAATTCGCCTTGGTGTTAACATCGATCATATAGCCACTATAAGAAATGCCCGTGGGGGAATTCACCCTGCTCCCGTATCTTCTTTAAAAATAATAGAGCAGGCAGGGGCAAACGGTATAACTGTTCACTTGCGTGAAGACAGGAGGCATATAAAAGATGATGATGTTTTTAAGATTAAAGAAAACACATCACTACCGCTTAATCTTGAGATAGCTGCAACTGAAGAAATGCGTACAATAGCACTTGAGGTGCGTCCCAACGCATGTTGCATAGTTCCCGAAAAAAGGGAAGAGATAACCACCGAAGGCGGTCTTGATGTTGCATCTGCATTAAATGAGTTAAAAAAATTCGTTGCTCCGCTCAAAGATAGCGGCATAAGAGTATCGCTGTTTATTGATGCCGATGAGAGGCAGATATTAGCCTCAAAAGAGGTTGGAGCCGATATCGTTGAATTACATACCGGCTCATATTGCAATGCCGACCAAAACAATGTTGAAAAAGAATTAAGAAGAATTCAGCATGGCGCTAAAATAGCTAAAGAGGCCGGCATAGAGTGTCATGCAGGTCACGGTTTAAATTATAATAACGTACAACCTATTGCAAAAATAAATAATATTGTTGAACTAAATATCGGGCATTTTATAATAGGCGAATCAATTTTTTGCGGACTAGAAAAAAGCGTAAAACAAATGCTTTATCTTATGAATGACGCAAGAAAATAACCTTTTAACAAGCAGCGCAACATGATATTAGGCTTAGGTAGTGATATAATTCATATTAACCGTATTGAAGAGCTTATTAACCGATTTGGTGAACGTTTTATAAACAGGGCGTTCACTAAAGATGAAATTGAGTATTCAAAAAAATTCGGTGCTAATAACAATATTGGAAAATCATCATATTTTGCCAAACGATTTGCTGCAAAAGAAGCATTTGCCAAAGCTATCGGCACAGGTTTCCGAAACGGTCTGCGTCTTGCTCAAATAGGTATAGTAAATGATGAATTCGGCAAGCCTCATCTAATTTTAACCGGCAAAGCACTTGATATGCTTCAGGATATGACAACGGACAACAAGCTACCGACCCCTCATGTATCTTTATGTGATGACTACCCTATAGCACAAGCAACAGTTATAATATCGTTAGACTAATATAAATAGCTGAAAACATTTTTCCATCAAAGCCTATATTAGCTAATTAACATTGTCAGTATCTTTAGCACTCGCAGCGTTACTATTAAAATCATCGACAATATTATTAAAACTACGGACGGATGCCTTAACTAATGTAAGTAAGTGCCTTTCATTGACCGGCTTTTCAATATAGAACTGTGCTCCAAGTTCGATAGCATTCTTATGCTTCCCTTCCCCCCTATCGACAGTTTGAATGATAACCGGTATTTTATTTAGATATGCATGTCCGCGTATTTTATGTAACAGCTCCATACCGGCTATATTCGGCAGGGTCTTGGCAAGGATTATAACACATACTTCCTTATAACCGTCTTGCAAGAAACTCCAAGCCTTTGCACCGTCATCAAATGACTTTATATTATACTGTTTGTTTGCTAAAGCCTCTCGGACAACCTTCAGATCGTCCATAGCATCTTCGACTATAACTACATATTTATCTTTTACAGTACCACTATTCATAATTTTTTAGACAGCCTCAGCGTAGCAATTCGGTGTTTCAAAGACCTTAATCTTAACACACTCAACCTCAGAATCAAAGAACAACTCTTTACACACCGTATTTAAAAGATAATCCGCAATATTTTCAGCCGTAGGATTAGTAGGAAGGTAAAAAACTTTTTGATCGGTTTGTTTTTCTATAACATCACCCAATGACTTATCTTTTTCCCATAAAATAATATTATGATCCCAGTTATCGTCCACCCATTTTCCGAGCTTTTCTTTTATAACGCCAAAATCGACTATTCTTCCTAAATCATCTAGTTCTTTTGCTGCAAATGTAGCGTCCACAACATATCTGTGACCATGTACATATTTACACTTACTTTCATGATTAACGATTCTGTGAGCTGAATCAAAATGCAGCTTACGAGTACAACTGATCATTATATTCTCTCGATATTAACTTCAATCGGAGGAGTTTTTCCGACTTCTCTTTTCATAACTCTACGCACTGCCGATCTGGTAACATTCCTGATTCTGTCGTCAGATTGTTGTTTTTTAGTTCCTTGACCGTTTTGTTTTAAGACATCATCAATTTCATACATTATATCTTCAAAAATATCCTCATCTTCTTTTGCGTCCAACGCACCGGGAGCCGAGATTATAGGATTTATTACAAAAGAATTATTTTGATTAAGTATAAGCGTTACTATTATTATGCCGTCCCTTTGCATTTTACGACGCATCTTCATGATATTGCAATCAGGGGCAAGCAGGAAATTGCCGTCTATGCCCAACTCTCCGGCATTAACCATTGTTACTTTTTCGGCACTGTCAGGGCCCAATTTCACCACATCGCCATTTTCAACTTCTATGGTTTGCTTTATTCCCCATGATTTAGCTAGCCTTGCATGTTCTTTTATATGCACACCCTCACCATGTACCGGAATGGAAATTTGCGGTTTTATCATATCATACATACGCTTCATATCATCAACATTAGGGTGTCCCGATACATGTACGAAATGGTCTTTTTCAGTTAGAACATCTACGCCTAATTTAGTAAGACTATTAAACAACCTGAATATACGCTTGTCATTTCCGGGTATTATTTTTGATGAAAAAATAACCGAATCACCCGGTCTTAAAGCAATATCCCTATGAGTTCCGCTTGTAATCTTGTTTGTAGCTGCCATAGGTTCGCCCTGACAACCTGTAGATATTACCAACAATTTCTCTCTTGGGTGCTTGCTAATCTGGTCTGTATCCAAAAATTCAGGCGCATCATGCAAATAGCCCGAATCTTTAGCCGCCTGAACGATTCTCCAAAGCGAACGCCCTGCCAAAATAACTTTACGCCCGTTCTTTTTAGCCGCCACTGCAATGCTTTCTATCCTTGCCACGTTCGATGCAAAGGTAGTTACCATAACCATTTTTTTACACTCACCCACCAGATTCGTCAGACTTTCCCTCAAGTCACCTTCCGAACCTGAAGTGCCGGGACTAAAGACATTTGTAGAGTCGCTAATCATAGCAAGGACACCTTCCTTACCTATTTTTTTTAGCTTTTCTATGTCAGACTTATCGCCAAGCATAGGGTTAGGGTCAAGCTTCCAATCACCCGAATGGAATATATTTCCATGTTTAGTCCTTATAAATATAGCATTCATTTCAGGAACCGAGTGCGTAATCTGCACAAGCTCAAGGTCAAAAGGCCCCAGCTTGAAGCTGCTTCCCTGCTCTACCTCGTGAATCTCTACGCCTTTTGCTCCCCTGTTATCGCTTAGCTTTGCTTTTAAAAATGCCGCAGTAAAAGGAGTTGCATAAACCGGAACTTCAAGCTCGTTCCACAAATAAGGTATAGCCCCTAAGTGGTCTTCATGTGCGTGTGTTAGCACGATTCCGACAATATCATCTTTATATTTTTGTATAAAACTTATGTCAGGAACTATCATATCCACACCGGGTAAATATTCCTCTGCGAATCCCGCACCAAAATCGGCTATCAGCCACTTTCCGTCAAGATAGTAAAGGTTCATGTTCATGCCTATTTCGCCTGAGCCGCCCAGAGGCAAAAACAACAAATCGTTTTTATGCTTTTTTAAGTTTAGAGTCATTATTCACACTATTTTTTTTATAAATTAAATTTAAACCTTCAATTGTAAGGTCGGGTTCTAAAAATTCTATTTTGTCGATTACGTCATAAAACAAAGGAGCAAGACCTCCTGTACAGATAACTTTCATCGGTTTTGCGTATTCTTTTTCAATACGGGTGACAATTCCTTCAATCAACCCGACATATCCCCAATATATCCCTGACTGCATTGCCGATTCGGTAGAATCCCCTATAACTTTTTTCGGTCTGGAAATATCTATTGAAGGTAGTTTTGCGGCGGCATTATGCAATGCCTCAATGGAAAGATTTATACCGGGTGATATAGCACCTCCCAAATATTCCCCACCAGAACCGACAACATCAAAAGTAGTCGCCGTGCCGAAATCTATTATTACCAGATTACCGCCGAATTTCTCATAAGCCGCAATACTGTTAACCAACCTGTCAGCACCGACTTCGCTCGGCTTATCCAGTTTTATATCTATGCCGAGGAATACTTCATCCTCCCCTATAATCAAAGGTTCGGTATTTAAATGCTTCCTTGATAAGGTCTTTAATGAGAAAATATTTTGAGGAACAACACTTGATATAATAACATCATTTATATCATTTTTAGAAAACCCGTTAGAGTCCAGAAACCTGTCCAGAAATAGAAAATATTCATCACCTGTCCGCTTATTATTGGCGGATATTCGCCATTGGCACATTAACGCCCCATCACGGAAAACCGCCAGAACAGTATTTGTATTTCCTGCATCTATTGCTAACAACATTGTCTTATCAAATTATTAAAAGAAAACCTCACCGCTGGTTATTAAAAGTTTTTTATCATCGACAATTACTTCCAATTCACCGTTTTGGCTGATTCCTTCAAATATTCCTTTAAAAGTTTTATCAGGCAAATTAACCGTAATCTCTTTACCTAAATTATACGCATCATTTAACCAAGCTGACCTTATACACGAAAAACCCTGATTTTTCCAGACATTTTCTTGATTGTTGAAGTTTATGAGAAATTTATCAAAAAATTCAGTGACCGACACCCTTACGCCACATTCGGCAAAAATACTAACAGCTTTAATATCAGCATCTTGCGGCACACTATTAAGATTAACTCCCGTACCGATTATCACTCGGACAGAACCATTAATATCTTTTAATGACTCAAGTAAAATTCCCGATACCTTTTTTTTATTTAATAAAACGTCATTGGGCCATTTATATTTCACTTCAGCCTCGTCATTAACGAACTCTTTAATTGTTTCGCCCACGGATATTGCTGTTAAAAATGAATATTTAGCGGCTTCAGATAGCGAAACATCTACTTTTTTAACAATCGAACAAAAAAGGTTGCCGCTATCGGATATCCATTTATTTCCGCTTCTGCCTTTTCCTGATAATTGGACATCTGCTTTTATTACAGTGTTATCAAAGATTTCACCTGCATTGATGCAACGCTTTGCTTCTTCGTTGGTGCTGTCGATTGACTCAAATTCTAAAACAACCATGCCGCAGCATTTAAAGTATAGTTTAACAGGAATGAAAAGCCCAAAAACATTAATGCGTTAAACATAGCAGATACGAATGCTATATGCTTTATATGACCGGTATCATTATTTTCAAGCGGAACAACCGATTCATCAAGATACATTATTTTTATTATTCGCAAGTAATAAAAAGCAGCTATCACACTTGACAACACTCCTATTACGGCAAGTACATATAGCTCCGATTCAATAGCCGCTTTAAAGATGAAAAACTTGCCGAAGAACCCGGCAAACGGAGGAATCCCAGCCATTGACAGAATTAATATCGCAATAAATAAAGCCAGATAAGGCTTGCTTTTGGCAAGACCGGATAGTGAGTATATGTCTTCTGATTGCCCCTCTTTTCTTTTTATCATCATAATACAGGCAAATATGCCCACACTCAAAGTCATATATATAATTAAATAGAACAATATGGACATAACGCCTTCTCTGCTTGCAGCTGCAAGACCGACCAGTATATATCCGATATGACCTATTGAGCTGTATGCGATTAGCCTTTTTATATTTTGCTGACCTATTGCTCCTAACGCACCTACTATCATGGAGGCTGCCGATATAAATATTATGATTTGTTGCCACTGGCTTACGGCATCGGCAAAAGGGTCTAGCAACAGCCTTGTGAAAACGGAAACGGCGGCAATTTTAGGTGCTACGGCAAAGAATGCCGTAACAGGCATTGGCGAGCCTTCATAAACATCAGGTGTCCACATGTGAAAAGGAACAGCGGAAATTTTAAAGCAGATTCCGGTAATCACGAATATCATTCCCACTAAAACGCCAATCGACACTTCCTTTTGTTCTGAATATAATTCTCTTAAATTATCAAAATTTTCAGTACCTGAGAAGCCGTATATCAATGAACAACCGTAAAGTATAATACCGGAAGACACCGCGCCAAGAATAAAGTATTTCAACCCTGCCTCAGAAGACTTTTCATCATTACGGTTTATTGCAGCAAGTATGTATAACGCAAGGCTTTGAAGCTCAAGCCCCATATAGAATGAGAGCAAACCGTTTGCGGATATCATCAGGAACATACCCGCAATTGATAGTAATATCAGTACGGGGAACTCACATATTTTATTTTTGTCATCTTTGTAAAAACCGCTTGCAAGAAACAAGGTCATTAAACCACCGATTAAAACAAGATATTTACACAAGTTTGTATATCCGTTCGTAACAAACATGTTATTAAAGTTTACATTATTTTCATTTGGAACCATAACAATCGCTATAGCCACAAATGCCAGTATAAATTTGGATAGACCGATTTGTTTTAACGCAAACGAATTACCGTTAAATACCCCTATAAGCAACAATCCCAAAGATGAAAGTAATATAAGAATCTCAGGTAATATATTGATTATATTATAATTAGTTAATGATAACATAATTTTCTCTTAGTTTAACGTTCCAAGGTTTATCTGCTTCACCAGATGAATGACCGATTCACTCATAAGATCCGTTATTACGGCAGGATATACACCTAATATTATTACTAAAACTGCGATGGAAACATACATTATGCCCTCACGAACACCTATATCTTTCATTTTATCGACATCTTTATTTGTTATTTCGCCAAAAACCACCCTTGCATATAGCCATAGCATATATGCCGCTCCCAATATAACCCCTGTTGCAGCCAGAGCCGTTACAATTTTATTTACCTGAAAAACACCGACAAGGGACAACAATTCACCTACGAATCCGCTTGTTCCGGGCAGTCCGATAGATGCCATTGTGAACAGCATGAACAGCATGGCAAATCGTGGCATTCTTTCAACAACACCGCCATATTTTTTGATTTCCTTGGTATGGACACGGTCATATAAACTTCCTACACACAGGAATAACGCGGCCGAAACAAGCCCGTGACTTATCATAACGACCAAACTCCCTTCAATACCCTGCCTGTTTAGGGCAAACGTACCTAATGTCACAAATCCCATATGTGCAACCGATGAATATGCTATCAGCTTTTTCATGTCTGTTTGCACCAAAGCCACCAGCGAAGTATAAATTATCGCAACAACACTTAGGAAAAATACAAAGTCTGCGTAATAAACACTCGCATCAGGCAATAACGGCAATGAAAGACGCAAGAACCCGTAACCGCCCAACTTAAGCAATATACCTGCAAGAATTACAGAGCCTGCCGTCGGAGCCTGAACGTGTGCATCAGGCAGCCATGTATGCACAGGCCACATAGGCACTTTTACCGCAAAAGACGCAAATAAAGCCAACCACAACCATTTTTGAATATATAACGGCAGATGCGGAATTTGCTCCATTAAAACAGGTATTTCCGATGTTCCGGTAATATTATACATATACAATATTGCAATCAGCAGAAGAACCGAGCCTGTCAATGTATAAAGGAAGAATTTAAATGAAGCGTATATTCTTTGTTCGCCTCCCCAAACTCCTATTATCAGGAACATAGGTATAAGAACCGCCTCAAAGAATATATAGAACAGTATTAAATCCAATGCACAGAACACCCCGATTATCATGGTTTCCAGCAATAGGAATGCTATCATATACTCACGCACACGTTTAGTGATGGTGTTCCACCCTGCTAATATGCATATCGGCATTAAGAAGGTCGTAAGTAATACAAAAAACAGGGATATTCCGTCAATTCCCAGATAATAATAAATATTATAACCCTGTATCCACGCTATTTTGTGAACGAATTGAAACTCATGAGTAGTGCTGTCAAACCCTAGCCACAATGACAATGAGAACACGAATGTACCTATAGTAACCCACAAGGCGGTATTCTTGGCATTATTGATAGCATTTTTATCATCACCCCTAACAAAAAAGGCAATGAATAATGCACCTATTAACGGCAAGAAAATCAATATCGAAAGGATTGGAAATTCACTCATATTTATACTTTTTTACCTAAACACCAAATATATTCTTAACAACAAACCAACTTATCAGTCCGAACAAACCAAGTATCATTATTAACGCGTAGTGATAAACAAGACCTGATTGTATCTTCCCGACAGTACCCGACAATTTCCTGACTATCCACGCAGCACCGTTTGGCCCTCCTCCGTCAACAATAATAGTATCACCGACCTTCCATAATGAAGAGCCTATCTTTTTCGCAGGAGTTACAAACAGAAAGTTGTACAGCTCGTCAATATACCACTTATTTAACAAAAACTTATATACGGGACTTAAAGCTTCAGATAAAGATGCTGCAATAACAGGATTAAACATATAAATAAAATAAGCCAGCCCTATTCCAAGCAGTCCTGCAATAGCAGGCATAAGTTTTATATACAAAGGTACATGATGTGCATCTTCCAGAGGGTTATTATGTTCAAAAACAGTTATTGCACCGTTCCAAAAAGCAAGGTCATGGTCAACAATTCCTAATATATAATACCCCAAGGCTCCGGAGAACATAGCCCCTATTGCCAACACGTACAGAGGTATTAACATAACACTCGGTGATTCATGCACATGGCTCATAACTTCCTTAGAAGCTCTTGGCTTGCCGTGGAATGCCATTATAATCAGCCGCCATGAATAAAATGCGGTTAAAAACGCTGCCGCAATACCGACCCAATAGGCATAACCGCCCATTCCTCCTGACGCATAAGCCGATTCTAAAATCATATCTTTTGAATAAAACCCTGCAAATGGGAAAACACCTGCAAGTGCTAACGAACCTATCCACATCAAAGTATATGTTTTAGGTATTTTTTTCCATATGCCGCCCATTTTTCTCAAGTCCTGTTCATTTGACAATGCATGTATAACACTACCTGCACCCAAGAATAACAATGCCTTAAAGAATCCATGCGTTAACAAGTGGAAAACTCCTGCCGAATAAGCGGAAACACCACATGCAAAAAACATATATCCAAGCTGTGAGCATGTTGAATAAGCGATAACACGCTTTATATCATTTTGCGTAATGGCAATTGTGGCGGCAAATATGGCAGTGGCAGCACCTACTATTGTAACTACATCTCTTGCAAAATCTGAATATTCAAACAATGGAGAACATCTGGCAACTAAGAACACTCCGGCGGTAACCATTGTGGCGGCGTGGATTAAAGCCGATACCGGAGTCGGTCCTTCCATTGCATCGGGCAACCATGTATGCAAACCTAGTTGGGCTGACTTGCCCATAGCACCGATGAACAGCAATAAGCATATAACTGTAATTGCATTATATTGCTCACCGAAGATATTTATCACGCTATCGGAATAACCGTCCGTTTTTGCAAATACTTCGCTAAAATTCAGGCTTCCGAATATCATGTAAATTGCAAATATTCCCAATATCAGCCCAAAATCCCCTACCCTGTTCACAATAAATGCTTTCATTGCGGCATCTTTTGCGGACTGTTTTTTATACCAGAATCCTATCAGAAGGTATGAACTCAGCCCCACACCTTCCCAGCCGAAGAATAATTGCAGGAAGTTATCACTTGTTACCAGCATTAACATGAAAAAAGTAAATAAAGACAGGTAAGCCATGAATCTTGGAAGGTGAGCATCATGACTCATATACCCTACGGAATAAATATGAACAATAGATGAAACCCACGTTACCAAAACGAGCATTACGGCAGTCAGGCTATCAACCCTAAGCGACCACGAAACACTGAATGTCCCCGAATCAATCCATCTTGTAATGTCGCTAACCTGTGCCTGCCCCATTATAGCAACGTCATAGAACAATATCGTCGATAAAAAAGCCGATGTCAGCAAGCCGCCACAAGTTATCAGCTGTGCAGACTTATTAGATATCGTCCTTGACATCATTCCCACATAAAAAGCCGTTAATAACGGTATGAAAACTATTGCTGCAATCACTTGATTAGCCCTTCATCATGTTTACATCTTCTACGGAAATACTTCCGCGATTTCTATAATAAATAACCAGTATAGCCAGACCTATAGCCGCCTCTGCGGCTGCCACGGTCAGTATAAATATTGTAAATATCTGCCCTACAAGATCGTCCAGATAATAAGAAAATGCCACAAAATTAATGTTCACAGCCAGAAGCATTAATTCCAGTGACATCAACAAAGTTATTATATTTTTTCTGTTAATGAACACACCGCTTATTCCTATAACAAATAAGCAAGCTGCCAATATCAGATAATGGGTTAAACCGACTTCAGGCATTTACACCCCCTTCTTTGACTGTACTTTAACAAGCTCTACCCCGTCTTTACGGCTTCTGGATACCTGCTTGGATATATTCTGTTTTTTCACACCAGGACGTGTCCTGTGTGTAAGGACGATAGCTCCTATCATAGCTACAAGTAAAATTATTCCCGATAATTGGAACGGATAAATATAATCGGTATATAATATCCTCCCTATAGCTTCGGTATTTGTAATGTCGGAAGGAATTTTAGACGATACTACGGATTTTACCGATGCAAACTCCGACGATACCTGTATAACCATTATTAACTCTGCCAGCATTACCGCAGAAACTAAAAGCAATATCGGCAAGTGCCTGACAAATCCCCGACTCATCGCCTCAAAATCAATATCCAGCATCATAACCACAAAAAGGAATAAAACTGCAACCGCACCTACATAGACTATTATAATTAACATCGATATAAATTCCGCACCCAACATAAGGAACAGACCGGCAGAATTAAAAAATGCCAGTATTAAAAACAACACCGAATGAACCGGATTTTTTACAGTTATCACAACTATTGCTGAAAAAATCAGCACAAATGATAATATATAAAATAATAAATTGGCAATTAACATAATTTACTTCCGAATTTTACCTGTAAGGGGCATCAAGTTCCAGCCTCATAGCCAGCTCTTGTTCCCACTTATCGCCATTTTCAAGTAGCTTTTCTTTGTTATAATATAATTCTTCACGTGTTTCAGTAGCATATTCAAAGTTAGGCCCTTCAACAATAGCATCTACAGGGCACGCCTCTTCACACAGACCGCAATAAATGCACTTTATCATGTCTATATCATATTTTGTCGTGCGACGGCTGCCGTCCTCCCTCTCCTCTGCTTCAATAGTTATAGCCTGAGCAGGGCAAACTGCCTCACATAATTTACACGCAATACAACGTTCTTCCCCGTTAGCATAGCGACGAAGGGCATGTTCTCCCCTGAACCTTGGGGAAAGAGGGCCTTTTTCAAAAGGATAATTAATAGTGACCTTAGGCTTAAACATATATTTAAGCGTAAGCAGCATACCACTTAATATTTCTTTCAAAAAAACAGACTGAGCTGATTTATCACTTATCATTTAACAACTTCTAATTAGTAGTAAAAAAAACAACATAAGCCGATACCAACACTACCCAAACAAGGGTAATCGGTAAAAATACTTTCCAACCAAGCCTCATTAACTGATCGTACCTATATCTTGGTAATGCTGCACGCACCCATATAAACACGAAAAGTAAAAAAGCAACTTTGGCGGCAAACCATACAAAACCCGGTATAAATTGCAATGCAGAAATTCCAAAAGGAGGCAACCACCCGCCTAAAAATAATATCGTGGTTATTCCACTCATTAATATCATGTTTGCGTATTCACCAAGGAAGAATAACGCAAATGTCATTGATGAATATTCAACGTTATATCCGGCAACTATTTCCGCTTCAGCTTCAGGCAAATCAAAAGGGTGTCTGTTAGTTTCCGCCAAAGTAGATATAAAAAATATTATAAACATCGGGAATAAAAGGATATCTTCAAAGAGAGTCCTTTTGTAAAGCACTATCTCGGTAAGGTTTAAAGACCCCACAATAAGAAGCACTGTAATAATAGCAAAACCTATTGAAACCTCATACGAAACCATCTGTGCCGCAGAGCGTATCGCTCCCAAAAATGCGTATTTAGAGTTACTAGCCCAACCGGCTATAATAACCCCGTAAACCCCCAGTGACGAGATGGCAAGAAGGTACAAAACACCGACATTTATATCCGCCAAAACAAGCCCTTCACCAAACGGAATGACAGCCCAGCCTATCATAGCCAACACAAAAGTTATCATCGGGGCAAGCACAAATAAAAACTTATTTGACTTCGCAGGAACAATAACCTCCTTAAGCATAAGTTTTACGCCATCGGCAATCGGTTGCAATAGACCGAAAGGTCCTACGACATTCGGCCCTTTTCTAAGCTGCATAGCTGCTATAACCTTACGCTCCGCCAGCGTTAGATATGCAACGGCACCTAATAACGGTAGTATGATTACTAATATTTTTATTAGTATCCATGCAAAAGGTACGAAATAATCCACCATGAACGGAGTTTGAAAAAACGGACTTTGTAATATTTCCTCCATTACGCAGCCTCCTTCTCTTCAGATTTGCCTTTACAGCCACAGCCTTTATTTATTTCGGACGAACACGCCGCCATCGTTTTAGAAGCACGGCTTATAGGGTCACTCATGTAGAAGTTCTTTACGGAATTTCTGAACGGCTCATCAGACGATACACCTTTTTTACCGACATTATTCCATTTTTCCGAAACGATATCCTCATTTGCAAAAACAGGATAGTTCCTTTCTAAAGATTCCCTTAACTCATCTATATTGTTAAAGTTAAGGCTAATACCCGAAGCCATAGCCAATTCTTTTATAATTAGCCAGTCCTCTTTAGCTTCGCCAAGCGGATAAATAGCGGGACTAGTTCTTTGCACTCTACCTTCGGTATTAACATATGTGCCTGACTTTTCAGTATATGCCGCTCCCGGCAATATAACATCGGCTCTATGTGCTCCTGAATCACCATGATGCCCTTGATAGACAACAAAAGCTTTGCCTAGCTTAGACATGTCTATTTCGTCAGCACCAAGTAGATATAGGAACTCTATTTTATTTTCTTCACATTCTTTTAGTATTTTCTTTGTCGGCACACCCTCACCTGACGGCAAGAAGCCCATATCCAGACCACCCACACGGCTGGCGGCTTTATGTAATACGTTAAACCCGTTCCAATCCTCCCTTACCATATTATACTTAACGGCAATAGAACTCACCAAATACATTATATGCTCGGCATCGTCCCTGCATAACGCAGATGAGCCGATTATTATCATAGGATTTTTTGCAGCTTCCAAAGTCTTACAAAAATCTGACTTACCGTCCGCAATCGCTTGTAAATCTTTAGGGCTATTGCCTAATTTTTCTACAGGATAAGTAAAACTTGAACAACCGCCTATTGAAGCTATTTTCAGACCGTTATTAACGTTAGCCTTCCTTATTCTGGAATTAATAATAGCAGCTTCACGCCTTGGATTAGTTCCCACTAACAAACATAAATCGGCGTTTTCAATGCCTTGTATCGTAGTATTAAATATATATGACGACCTGCCCTCATTACCGATTTCCATACCGTCTTGACGGCAATCTATATTATTTACGCCACGCTTGGTCATAAGTTTTTTCAATGCATACATTGATTCGCAATCGGCAAGATCGCCCGCAATCGCCGCAATGCTATTTGAACTTATATCTCTCATCTTATCGCTGATAACCTTATAAGCCTCATTCCAACTTGCAGGCTTTAATTTGCCGTCAACTCTTACATAAGGTTTGTCCAGCCTTTGAACTTTCAGCCCGTCATAGGCAAATCTGGTTTTATCGCTTATCCACTCTTCGTTTATATCCTCATTCAGGCGAGGTAAAATCCTTACGACTTCTTTTCCTCTTGAATCGACTCTTATATTAGAACCCACGGCATCTAAAACATCAATAGATTCGGTTTTATTTAACTCCCAAGGACGGGCTTTAAAAGCATAAGGTTTTGATGTCAAAGCACCTACAGGGCATAAATCGATAATATTGCCCGACATTTCCGATGTAAGGCTTTTTTCAACATATGTAGTAACTTCCATATGCTCACCACGGTTTACCGCTCCAAGCTCGCATACTCCTGCAACATCTTCTAGGAAACGGATACATCTTGTACACTGGATACAACGAGTCATGTGGGTTTTAACCAAAGGGCCCATATATTTATCTTTTACGGCACGTTTATCTTCTTCAAAACGGCTGTCACCCCTGCCATACGCCATAGCCTGATCTTGCAAATCGCACTCACCGCCCTGATCGCAAATAGGACAATCAAGAGGGTGATTCATAAGCAAAAATTCCATCACACCTTCACGGGCTTTTTTTACCATAGGTGAGTTAGTATGAACAACCATACCGTCACCGGCAGGCATAGCACAGGAAGCGGCAGGCTTAGGAGGACCTCCCTCAACCTGAACAAGGCACATACGGCAATTTCCGGCAATTTTTAACCTTTCATGATAACAAAATCTTGGGATTTCCTCACCTGCAAGCTCACATGCCTGCAACACGGTCATTCCCTGCTCAAATTCTATCTGATTTCCGTTTACTGTTATCTTTGGCATAATATCCCTGTGTAAAATACTTACGCTGCTTTTTTATAATTATTAATTCTGTCCTCGATAACGCTCCTAAAGTGCCTTACCAACCCCTGTATAGGCCATGCCGCCGCATCACCCAACGCACAAATAGTATGCCCTTCGACTTGCTTGGTTATCTCAAGCAGTTTATCTATTTCGGCAATTTCCGCCTCACCTTTTACCAGACGCTTCATAATTCTCCACATCCAGCCCGTACCTTCACGGCATGGGGTACACTGACCGCATGATTCATGCATATAAAAATGTGACAATCGCTCTATGGCGGCTATTAAATCGGTAGATTTATCCATAACAATAATACCTGCCGTACCAAGTCCTGACTGAGCGGCTCTTAGCGAATCAAAATCCATTCTTATGGTATCGCAGATAGATTTCGGCAGCATAGGCACTGAAGAGCCACCGGGAATTATTGCCAGAAGATTATTCCACCCGCCACGCACACCGCCTGCATGTTTTTCAATAAGCTCTTTTAACGGAATGCCCATTTCTTCTTCAACGTTGCAAGGGTTATTGACATGACCTGATATACAGAAAACTTTCGTACCCGTATTATTTTCACGCCCAAGACCTGCAAACCAGCTTCCGCCCTTACGTAAGATAGTAGGCACTACGGCTATTGTTTCAATATTATTTATTGTTGTCGGGCAGCCATATAGCCCCACTCCCGCAGGGAATGGCGGCTTCAAACGAGGCTGTCCTTTTTTACCTTCCAAGCTTTCAAGCTGTGCGGTTTCTTCTCCGCAAATATACGCTCCGGCTCCTCTGTGCAGAAATACATCGAAATCATATCCGCTACCACAGGCGTTTTTTCCAATAAGACCGTCTTTATAAGCCTCGTCAATTGCATGTTGCAGGGCAACCGCTTCATTATAGAATTCACCACGAATATATATGTAAGCAGCCACCGCACGCATTGCGTAGCCTGCAAGCAAACACCCCTCAACTATTTTATGCGGGTCGTTCCTGATTATATCCCTGTCCTTACAGGTTCCGGGTTCCGACTCATCGGCATTTACTACCAGATACGAAGGCTTAGGGGATTCTTTGGGCATGAATGACCATTTAAGACCGGTGGGGAATCCTGCTCCGCCACGTCCTCTAAGACACGAGGTTTTTACTTCCTCAATTATCCAATCATGACCTTTTTTTATAAATTTTTTGGTATCTTTCCAGTCCCCGCGCTTTTTAGCAGCCGCAAGATTAGGGCTTTCATAACCGTATAAATTTGTAAAAATTCTATCTTCTTCTTTAAGCATACCAAATTTCCACTTTACTCCGCTTCAACAGGAGCAGAACACTGTCTTCCCGTTTGCGAACCGATTTTAACTTTTTTACCCGCTGCCAGATCATCAATTATTTTTTCCATTGATTCAGGCGATAAATCTTCAAAATAATCATCGTTTATCTGAACCATAGGGGCATTAACACAAGCACCCAGACACTCAACTTCAATTAGCGAGAACTGACCGTCATGCGTAATCTCGCCAAGCCCGATACCCAGCTTATCCTTACACAAATTAGTAATATCGTCAGCACCACGCAACCAGCAAGGTGTCGTTCTGCAAACCTGTATATGGTTTTTTCCTACAGGCTTCAGGTTATACATAGTATAGAATGTAGCTACCTCATAAACCTTAATAGGAGGAAGTTCAAGCATATCGGCGATATAATCCAAAGCATCTTGCGGTATCCAGTTATCGTTTTGCTTTTGAGCCAGCCACAAAAGAGGCATCAATGCACTACGCTGCCTTCCTTCGGGGTATTTAGCAATATATTCTTTAGCTTTTTTCAGGTTTTCTTTCGTAAACTCGAAACTCGCTTTTTGCTCAACTTTTTCTTTTTTCTTCGCCATAGTAACTATCTATCTATCTCACCAAATACAATATCCAAAGAGCCTATAACGGCTACAACGTCCGCTAACATATGACCTTTTGTCATAAAATCAAGCCCTTGCAAATGTGCAAAGCCCGGAGCCCTCACCCTGCATCTATAAGGACGGCTTGTTCCGTCTGCCACCAAATATACACCGAACTCGCCTTTAGGAGCCTCAACCGCCGCATAATATTCACCTGCCGGCACTTTATAACCTTCGGTATAAAGCTTAAAGTGATGTATTAAAGCCTCCATTGATTTTTTCATCTCGGCTCTAGGCGGAGGCGATATTTTTCTATCGTTGGTTTTTATAGGACCGCTAGGCATTTTTTCAATCACCTGCTTAATAATTTTTATAGACTGGTGCATTTCTTCAATTCTAACAAGATAGCGGTCATAACAGTCACCGTTTTTGCCCACAGGTATATCAAAATTCAGGTCGTTATATATTTCATAAGGCTGCGACTTCCTTAAATCCCAAGGAACACCCGAACCTCTTAACATAACTCCCGTAAAACCCCAATCCAGTGCTTCAGCCTTAGATACAACACCGATATCAACGGTACGTTGTTTGAATATTCTGTTTTCCGTTAGCAAGCCTTCCATGTCATCTATCATTTTAGGGAAGGTTTCTACAAATTTCGCTATATCCTCCAGCAATCCGGGCGGCAAATCTTTAGAAACTCCTCCGGGACGGAAGTAATTTGCGTGCAGCCTAGCACCACAAACACGCTCGTAAAATTCCATCATTTTTTCACGCTCTTCAAACATCCACAAAAGCGGAGTCATCGCACCAACATCAAGAGCTTGTGTCGTAATGTTCAACAAATGGCTTAACAATCTGGATATCTCTGCAAAAAGTACCCTGATATATTTAGCTCTTATAGGAATTTTACAATCCAGCAGCTTTTCAGTAACCAATGCAAAGGCATGTTCCTGCGACATCGGAGCAACATAATCAAGCCTGTCAAAGTAAGGAACTGCCTGAATATAATTTTTATGCTCGATTAATTTTTCCGTCCCTCTGTGCAGCAACCCTATATGGGAGTCAGCACGCTCTACAACCTCACCGTCCATTTCCAGAACAAGACGCAAAACCCCGTGTGCCGCAGGGTGTTGCGGGCCAAAGTTCAGGGTCATATTTTTTATATCTACTGCTTTACTACTAGCCACTTACGCCTCCGCCTTTTCATCACCGGGAAGGATATATTTAGTACCCTCCCACGGGCTTGCAAAATCAAAAGTCCTAAATTCCTGATCCAATTTAACAGGCTCGTACACAACACGCTTGCGATCTTCGTCATACTTAACCTGCACATAACCTGTCAGAGGAAAATCTTTTCTTTGAGGGTGTCCGCTAAAACCATAATCCGACAATATCCTACGTAAGTCAGGGTGATCGGCAAAGAAAACGCCGTACATATCCCAAACTTCACGCTCATACCAGTTTGCCGAGCTAAATACACCCGTAACAGTCGGAACCATGTCGTTTTCGGCAACACACACCTTAACAACGATACGGTTGTTATATCTTAAACTCAATAAGTTATATATAACTTCAAAACGTTCTTTTTTTTCAGGATAATCAACAGCGGTAAGGTCTATAAGCTGCTTGAACTGACATCTGGCATCGTCCCTTAAAAAGGTAAGCATTCTAACGATACTATCTGCTTTCACAGAAACAATAAGCATATCGTTTTTTATGCGGCACTTAACCTTGATGTCTTCTATAACACCCGATTCCAGATACTTGCCTAAGTCTGTAAGCTCATTTATCATAATTATGCTTTTTTGCGTTTAAGTATTGTGCCGGTGCGTTTAATTTTTTTCTGCAATTGCAGTATTCCATAAAGCAATGCTTCGGCAGTAGGAGGGCAACCCGGCACATAAACATCAACCGGAACTATCCTGTCACAGCCACGCACCACCGAATATGAATAATGGTAATAACCGCCCCCGTTAGCACAGGAACCCATTGAAATTACCCATCTTGGCTCTGCCATTTGGTCATATACCTTACGAAGTGCTGGAGCCATTTTATTTGTAAGAGTACCCGCAACTATCATAACGTCGGATTGTCTTGGGCTTGCCCTGAACACCAGCCCGAACCTGTCAAGGTCATAACGGCTGGCTGCCGTGTGCATCATTTCAACTGCACAACATGCAAGTCCGAATGTCATAGGCCAAAGTGAGCCTGTGCGTATCCAATTAGTAAGTTCGTCTAAATTAGCAAGAACGAACCCCTTATCGGATATTTCGTCAGACACCTGTTTGAGCAATGCGTCTTGCTCCGTGCCTTTCGGCAAAGGTTTTGACGGATCAATAATTAATTGTTTTTCTGCCATTATACTATTTTACCACCTTGCTTTACTATTCCCACTCAAGACCGCCTTTTTTCCACTCATAAATGAACCCGACGGTCAGAACGCCAAGAAATACCATCATTGACCAGAAACCGAACTCCCCTATTTCTCTTAAAGATATCGCCCAAGGGAATAAAAACGCTATCTCCAAATCAAAAATTATGAACAAAATGGCTACAAGATAGAATCTTACGTCAAACTTACCTCGTGAATCCGAGAAAGCTTCAAATCCGCACTCATACTGGGATAACTTTTCTTTATCCGGTCTGCGGAGAGCTACTATAAAAGGAATAACGACCATTACAAAGGAAAGACCGACCGCTACACCTAAAAATATTAATATAGGTAAATATTCGCTTAAATAACTTGGTAAAACCAACTTATAACCCCCTTTTAGGTTAGTAATATCACAGCCTTATATATTAAGAAATAAGTGAAGTACAGGCTATTTTATGTTTTTTTTATACAAATCAACAAAAAGCACATAACAACCGTTGAAAAACAAACACTTAAAATACAAACCTTCATAAAAAGAGAAAGCAGGGCAATCTCCCTGCTTTCAACCTTAAATCAGTTTTTTATTCTCCGAATAATGCGGTAGAAAGGTATCTTTCTGCGAAAGATGCCACGATCACAACTATCTTTTTCCCTTTATTTTCAGGACGGCTACCCACTTCCAAAGCCGCTGCAATAGTTGCACCCGAAGATATACCGACAGGAATACCGTCCGTTTCAGCCACTTTTCTGGCGGTAGCAAATGAAGTTTCGTTTCCGATAGTAATAACTTCATCTATTAAATTAGCATCAAGGACATCAGGCACAAATCCCGCACCTATTCCCTGAATTTTGTGAGGTCCGGGTTGTCCGCCCGATAGTACCGGACTATCTTCAGGCTCTACGGCTATTATTTTAACATCAGGTTTACGGTCTTTTAGCACCTGTGCCACACCTGTTATGGTTCCGCCCGTACCGACACCCGATATAAATATATCAATTTCGCCATTTGTATCGGCAAGAATTTCCTCTGCGGTTGTTGTTCTGTGTATAGCAGGGTTTGCAAGGTTTTGGAACTGTTGAAGGACTATAGCGTTGTTGTTTTCCTGAAGAAGTTCTTCGGCACGGTCAATTGCACCGCGCATACCCTTTGCAGCCAGAGTAAGCTCAAGCTGTGCTCCCAAGAGTTTTAACATCTTACGGCGTTCAATGGACATGCTCTCCGGCATAGTAAGTATAAGTTTATAGCCTTTTGCAGCACAGATAAACGCAAGTGCTATACCTGTGTTCCCTGAAGTAGGCTCAATAATAACGGTATTCTTATTAATCTTTCCGGCATTCTCAGCGGCTTCTATCATACCGAATGCAAGACGGTCTTTCACACTTGCCAACGGGTTAAAAAATTCCAGCTTTGCATAGATTTCAGCTACGCAGCCTGCATCTTGTGCTATTCTATTTAGTTTAACCAACGGAGTATCACCGATAGTTTCGGCAATATTTTGATACACCTTGCCTCGCCCTTTGGTATTTAGCGATGGTATGTAAACAGCTTCTTTTTTCATTACGGGATTGCTCATAATAATTTTCCTAAATAATATTGTTTTTTCTGCAATTACTGCATTTATCTAATATAACGAACCTTTTTTCAAGGGTAAATTGTATTTTCGATAGGGTTTGCGACACCGTATAGTAAATATCACTCTATCATAATGCTATTTTACCAAGCATTACACCGATAAATATTATCATTCCGTAATATCTGTTTGATGAGAACTTCGCCATACAATCACTGCGTATATTGAAATCTACCGTATTTGCCTGCCAGTATAAATGTATAAGTCCGATTATGAGGAAGAGATGGAATAAAATACCGCTGCCCGTCAATATACCCACTATCCAGAAAAGAATTGTTGTGGTCAAGTAAAAGAAGTAGATGTATTTTCTCGTATGCACCCCTAATTTTAATGCTGTCGATTTTATGCCTATTGCGGCATCATCGTTTTTGTCCTGATGGGCATATATAGTATCATAGCCTATAGTCCAGAATATACATGCCGTATATATTAATACCGCCGTCAGGTTAATGCTGTCTTTAACGGCAGCCCACCCCATTAACGCTCCCCAGTTAAAGGTCATTGCCAAAAATACCTGCGGCCAGTATGTTATACGTTTCATGAAAGGATAAACAAATATGGGTATTACTACTATCATTCCAAGTAGAATAACAGTGCTTGGCAGGGTAAATAATATCAAAGCTCCCAATGAAAGAAGCAGCATTAGCAAAAATATAGCCTCATATAGCTTCATATCGCCGTTTGCCAGAGGTCTGTTTTTAGTTCTTTCAACTTTTGCGTCGATTTTCCTGTCGATAATATCGTTTGTAATACAGCCTGCACTTCGCATTATGATGCAGCCGATTATAAATTTCAGCATCAGCATTACAGGAATAACTTCATCAGATGCAAAGCCTATACTTATCAAACACGGCCATAGCAAAAGGAATTTACCCGTTAAATTATCAAACCTCATTATCTTAAGATAAGGTCTGATATTTGAGATTTTGGGATTATCTATCCAACTCATTTTATATACTGCTACTTCACTTTAATTAACAAGAGCAAGGATTATCACAAAATTTACTGCATTTTCAAGGTTTATATTAAGGGTAACTCTAAGGCAGGTTCAAAGAAGGTAAAATACAAAGCCGTAATTTGCCCGATATAGCTTATGAAAGACCTATGCATTACGTCATCGCCTGAATTTGTGAAACAAATTATAGGGCGATCTCATGAGATTTTACCTTAGAATTTCTTGCAGAAATTCAGGCAATGACGAGTTTTTTTGCATTATTCAGAGGTCTCTATGATGTATTAAATCATTTTTAATGATTTCAATAGAAATATTGTGGGGTGATTACATAGAAACCGACGAGGAAACACCCGAGTTTATTAAAAATAGATATACGGCTATGGACGGTCTGTTTAGGGGTGTGTTGAACAAAAATAAAATTTATAGTGCGCCTTCAGAACATAAGCGCTCTTTGCGTGATAAACTATTTGCTGTTTTAACTTTTAAAGTGGAGAAAGCCACCATATCCAGCATTTATTTGATTGCATTATAAGGTATGCCTATGTATTTTTCAGACATATCTAAATATACATTTTAGGAAACGAATGGCTGAAATTGTTATAATATCCACTATATTACTACCTTTCCTACTTATTGCATTGCTTATATGGAAGATAAAAAGGCGAAGGAAGCAAGAAGCAATTGATATCGCATCGGGAGAACTCTACAAGTTGCCGCTCTGGAAGACCGTGAAAGAGTCGTATCGACTCGCATGGAAAAATCGTGCCGAATACTTCAAAATATCTTGGATTTGGTTGACTATATCGGCGGTGGTTACGTTCCTTTACAATTTGATTTTTTGGAAAGAAATAAGTGCCATATCCTGTATAAGCATATCTAAAGTAAAATTGGAGTTTAGTACTATATCCTCATCTTTTATTGTAAGTTTGGTAGTAGCTATGTGTGGTGCTTCAATAGCAGTGGCATGGCATAGGCTTATTTTACGTGGCGAACGAGTGGTATCGAGTCATTACCTAAGACTCGATAAGGTAGTTTGGAATTATTTTGCATTAGCGGCTTTAATATTATTTCTAGAAACAGCACCACAACTAATCAGTCCATCAATAAATAACAGCCCGGCGATTTCTTCTTCAGAATCATTAATGATACTGATAACATCTATAATATACCTTTTTATCATATGTTACTCGGTTCGTATTGTCGTAATGTTCCCTGCGATAGCCTTAGAATTGCCTGATGTTAGTATTAAAAAGGTTTTGCGAAAGACACGAAGAAATTTCTGGGGACTTTTATTTGCTCCTCTTTTTTGTAGTTTGCCTCTAATACCTTTTTCACTATTACATTGGTTTTTATTAAAGGGTTATGCGAGAGAAGTTTAGCCGGCTCATTATTGAATACTGCTAGTTTTGTACTTGGTATGATAGTTATGATGCCTGTTTACTTATCATTTTTATCGTTAGCTTATAAGTATTTCTTTGAGAAAGAAAAAAACTAATAATTCCAACTGCCATCCATGTGGCATCTCAGCCCAAAAAACGGTGACCCGTTTTTGACGTACTTCGAACTGAATATTGCAAGGATATTTTGTTTATGTTTAGCAGTGTTCCAGCGCAAATAAGCCGTAAAATATAGGATTTAGCCGTTAGTTCAAAAGTCGGTCGCCAGTTTGAATCCTTGTTTAGGATGGGTAATGTGTTGAGCGTTCGTGTAGCGTAGGTGGGCTGAAAGAAAGCGGCATTGCCGCAGGCACATTGCACGCATTTGAGATGCAAATCAAAGCCGCAGAAAATATGAAACGTCAGCAAAGTTGGGACTCTCTTTCTAAAAAGCAACAGGCATTTATCAATAAAACGCTGCTTACAAAAAATGATGTTTTAATCATTGATGAGGCAGGCATGGTCGGCACAAAGCAACTGGCAGCCATCATGGAGCGTGCTAATAAAGCAGGTGCAAAAATTATTCTGTGCGGCGATCATCAGCAGCTACAATCCATTGAGGCGGGAGCGGCTTTCCGTAATGTGATTGAACGCAGCGACTACGCTGAAATTTTGGAGGTACGCCGCCAGAAAACCGATTGGATGTGCAAGGCAACGGTGCAATTTGCCAAGGGTGATACAGCAGGTGCATTGCGTCAATATCAAGAGCAAGAAGCCTTGCATTATCTTAAGAACAAAGATACCGCCATCGCTAAATTAGTAGATGATTATATGCAGGGCGTATCAAAGCACCCCGATCATCACGCATGGTTTTAGCTTTCACCAGAAAAGATGTGAACGCCCTCAACAAGGCAATTAAGGCGGAGATGGTAAAGGTCGGCAAAGTATCAAAGAAAACTACCAATCTGACCATTACCACACAACAAGATGAACAGGAAATTCAAGGCTTTGCAAAGGGTGACCGCATCATGTTTTGTGAAAACAACACAAAAATGGGCGTGATGAACGGCACGCTTGCCACCATCACCAAAATCAACGCACATATCATAGATGTCCGTTTGGATAACGGGCAGGATTTGCGTTTTGATGCAAAAGAATACAAGAAATTCCAACCGGGCTATGCCGCCACCGTCCATAAATCACAAGGCGTAACGGTCGATAAAGCCTATGTTCTTGCCACAAAACATTTTGACCGCCACACCACCTATGTGGCGATGACCCGCCATAAACACAGTGTTCACCTTTATGCAGGGCAAGATGATTTTCGCAGTAAAACAAGCTTAATAAATTCTTTAAGCAAGGAAGGTCAAAAAAACAGCACGCTGGACTTTGCAAAGCACCACTTGGCAAAAAAGCTTTCGGCATACGTAAAGAACAGTTGCTACAACGTAAAAACGCCTTAACAAATCACCACCGTCAACAAAGAGAAGATTTACTCAAACAACAAAAACAACGCCGCATCGCCAATCAACAACAAAACCACCACCGCCTGCCCTCAGGCTTACGCACCATCTGGTCACGCATCACAGGGCAAAACGATAAAATCCGCACAGAAATAAGAGAAAACCTACAACAAGAAACCACCCGAAACCAAACCGAAAAACAAGCCCTAATCCAAAAACAACTCACCGAGAGAGGCAAACTACAAAAACAAATCAACACCTTCCGCCAAAACGCAAAACAAGAATTAACCCACCTGCGAAAAACAACCGCAAACGCTATAAAAACCGGACAAACGCCCGAACACTTACAAATCCCACAAAAAGCTATCGAGCATAACAACACCATGAAAATGTAAAAATACAGACCCCCCCTTAATTGGTTAAATAATTAACTATAAGCAACTGTTATATACAAATTGTCTTACAAATCCTCAACTAATAGATACATATATTTTGATTAGTTTGTATTTTTAATTGCCCTTTACTTTTGACCTGATATAGCTGAAACAAAAAGATTAAATAAATATTAATTTATCAGGTATAGGAAGGATGTAATGAAAAATGTATTTAGTGATAAAGAAGTGGCAAATAAAAATAATAAACAGTCATTTTTCTCAAGCAGAGGCTCGGTATCAAACTACATACTTCTTTTTGTTGTTTTAGTTTCAATAGTTGTTTTTGGTTATGAGAAACTAGAAGCCAATATGAAAGTTGAAGAGCCTAATAATGAGGCTTTTGTTTATGAAGTTGAAATGAATTTGGAAATTGACGGCAAGCCTGTTCGGTTAACAAGAAGAAGTGGGTGTAACGCTATAACTTATAGTAAGGCAGGCGGTGCTAAATTTTCGGAAATTTCTGCTACAGGTTATTCGATGAGTAAGCAGTTGCCTACAGGCGAATATGTTTTTGTCGGTTCTCCTAGTCCGTGCAGATTTTTTAAGAAAGTCGAAGATGAAAACGGCAATACTAAATACGAGATACCTGAATTAATGGAGGATTATTTACCGAAAATTCATATTGCAGATAAAGCCCCTGTGCCTGATGTGGTTGAGATTTATGATATGCCGAGAGTATTTGAGGCACCGGGTGCAAGAGTGAAATATATAAGCACGAAAGTTACTCCTATGCCGATTGGTACGGTTTTAGAAAAGAAAGAGCCTGACCCGTTTGAATTTTTCTTCGGAAAAGGCGATGGGCCTTTTTATTTTTCACTAATGCTAAGCGATTCAGCAATGATTCCTGAGTTACAAGAATTAATAAATAAACATACTCCAAATGCAACAGAACCAATTGCATTATATACTAAGCAATGGTTTTTAGATTTTTATCATGGAAAGAAAGAGCTAGGTAATATTGGTGTTATAAAAAGAAAAATTTCTGAAGCTAGTGCTAAGGATTTTATTACTTACCCTCTTTTATTTGATAAAGGGACGGATTTTCATGAAGATACTTATAATATGTCACCAAGTTATGAACTGTCATTTATTAAAGTATATTATAGGTTACCTTATGATGCTCTAAAACATAAGCACCATGAGTTGTTTAGTAAAAAAAATCTAAATATTAGCTTTCCGTCTGGAGAAATATACAAAATGAAGGCAAATGAAGCAAATGCTTTTACTCGCCATTTTGTTTATGATCCAAAGATAAAAGATCTGCACTTTATTGCAAATAGGTACATCGCAACCAAGGAATTAAAAGGAAATTTAAAAAAATATAATTATAAAGTAAGATAGAAAGGTTTTATTATGACAGTATTCGGATTAACAGACTTTGAATGGGCAATATTAGCCAACGATTCTTATCGAAGATATGAATTAAGAGGCGGACAACCGGAAGAAGGGTATGACTCAAATTTAACGCAAGCTGAAAATTGGAGACGTTATGTTGATTCTAACGGTAATATTGTTTTACCTGATAGTTGGCAGGAATTTTTATATGATGAAGATACAAATAGTTCAACCAATCCTCTTCGTATTTTAGATATTGAGAACGATATTTTCTTACAATTAAGACTTAACGCCAATAACAATCCTGACTATACAGGCTATGATTTTGCAGGAGAGGATGTTGAGTCATTTAGCGCCAAGGTTTATCAAAGTGACAACCCTAATGCTAACGAGATAATAGTATCATTTAGGGGTAGTGAAAGCTTTGAGGAAATATTCTCATCAATTAATGATTCTGCTTGGGATGACTGGCAGGGCAATATAGCCACTATACTTGCTGATGAAGTACACCCGCAAATCAATGTCGCTTACTATTTCACTCAAAGATTAAAAGAAATACTAGATGACCAGTTCGGCGTTGGTGGTTATGAGCTTGCTTTCACGGGGCACTCTCTAGGTGGGCTTATAGCATCCACAGTAGCAACGTTAGAAGGTGCGGAAGCGGTAGTAATGAACCCTGTTCCGGCTACTGACGTTATAAACAATATTTACAATAATGGGGCTTCGGGTTTATATGAAACTATCCCGGTTTATCCTTATGATGACCCGACTAATGATGAGTTTTTGTTGCATGTACCTGCAATACCCGCGGTTGATCCAAATTCAACACCCACCGATACAAATGTCAGAAATGTTTACATTCAAAATGATATGGCTCGCAATGGAGTTCAGTGGGATGAGATTACTCAGGACATAGAATCATTTGGTACGGATGTAGAAATTGCACAATTTGATTCGAGTATAGTAAACCCCGGAGGTAATATTCCTTCTGTAAATACAATGTATTTGCCCCAATCATTGTCAGAAGGTTTTATGGCTTTAATCGGTCAGGATTTTGCATTATCACGCCCTTCGCATTCTATTGATAACCAGTTGCTTATTATGGCAACTGAGCTTAACGGCTCTTATGAACTTGCACCATTAGTTTCTAAGATCCCCGGGTTTTTACTTGCAATGTCTCGTCCGGTTGGACAATTAGAGCAAGAAGATACGGATAATCAATTCCAAAATGGCTTCGTTATTCAAAGTTTGGCAACCGAATTGGTAAAACAGTCAAATGCAGTCGGTTATAGTAATAGTGTATTAAAACAAGTCGTTGACACCTTGAAAATAATAGATGATACCAATCTTATAAAAACAGATACTGATATTCAACGTCAGGCATATTATCAGGTGCAAGACGGCTTGGCTCACATGCTTGTTGAATATACGAAAAAATATTTTGAAGCGGGAGCTGTCGGAAACTATACACCGCCTATAGAACTCACCTCTAGCGGCGATGCTATAACATTAGTCGGTGATGATTTTTCAAATTATGAAAGTGCCTCGCTTGTTCTTCAAGCCTTAAAATCAGGACTTGATATTCCTAGCGTTGGAACTATTTTCCAAACTCTGTTTACTGAATTTCAAACATTGATCGGCAAGGAAGATACAAATTTTGATAAATATTTCATAACTACTCGCAATGCATCCGGTAACTCTTACAACGCAGATATTAGTACAACAAATGAGCGTGATATAGTTGTAGCAATGGAAGGTGATGATGATGTGCATGATAGTATTGGAGATGATGCTTATCTTGGCGGAAAGGGCGATGATACTTTTTATTTAGGTATAGGTTCCGGTAATGATTTTATACATGGCGGTTTTGGAACTGATTATCGTAACTTTGATAGTGATGGAACAGATGCTGTTGATTATAGTGATTCAACAGCTAATCGTATTGAAGTCAGAGCAAAAGAATTTACACTTATAGACTTGGTAGGTCAGCCTGATATAACACAGTCTTATTATGAAGTAATAAAAAGAGCTTCTGATAATAGTATCATCGGAACAGATTACTTAACATCAATTGAATCTATAAAAGGTACTAGTGGTAATGATGGTATTGAGGGTGATAGTAATAACAATATTATAAACGGCGGTGCTGGGGATGATATCTTAGTTGGAGGTAATGGTGCGGATAAATTCATAATCGCCCGTCAGTTGGGTGGGGCTACTACGGTTATTACTGATTTTGAGCCGACATTGGAAGATGAGAGGATTGATTTAAGGGCGTTTAGGTGCATTAGTCATTTTACAACTTCACATATATATCAGGTAGGTATATAAACAATTAAAAGTATTATAGTAAAAAGTGAGGACGTGATGACTTTAAAGAAAAAAATAGCGTTAGTTTTTTTTATACCGATTTTATTCCTATTAGTTTTTGTATCTAACTTTTCAGGTGTTTGCTGGACGGAATTTAAGAAATATTCAGAGGAGGAGTTGATAAAAAAATCAACTGGTGATGCTTATGACGAAAACCCATACTGTTGTTTAGTTGAGGGTAAATCAAAAAAACATAATAGTTTTTTTTCGAATTTATTAGGCAAATATTACTTTGTTATTATCAAATACGTAAAAAGAGATGAGCCAATTACTAATGATCAAAATTACCCATATAATTACGGGTGGTATCTAGTAGACCAATGTGGAAATAATCAAGAATGGTCATATTCAAAAACTCGGAAGTCGGAAGAAAGTTACAATTGGCATGTAAATAGAATAAAATCAAAAAAAGAGGGAAATACTAATGACAGATAAAATATATCAATGGCAAGACATAGATATTAATACTATAACAAACCTGTTTTTATATGGTACATTTGATACACCAGAAAGTTATACAAGTAGACTTCGTTCTTCAAGTGAAATTGATGCATTACCTACAGACATCTTTGGTTATAAATATCTTTCAGTTAAAGTAGAAATGCAAGATTACATTGAAAATGGTCCAGGTAGATATGCACATGCTTCGGAGGCAAAAGTAGTTCAAGACTTTTTTAACTATAATTTTGTTGTTATTCCACCTGATGGCTCATATACAAAAGACCAAATTCAAACAATGTTTGGTTATGACGATGACGACTTTGCTTTTACAATTCAGCACCTAGATATTGATAAAAATAGTTCTGACTATGCAATGCGTACTTATATTTATAACAATTCACGTTTTGAGATTTCGGATGATGTTATTTTTGTAGTTAATGGAACTGAACGCTATATTCAAAATATGGCTGTTCATGTGCGTGATGATGATTTTGACTTCAATTCAAAATGGTGGAATCAGCTAGGCGATGAGTTTTATCTAGAAGATGAAGTTGATCCATATGAAATTGGTGTAAAAGTTTGGATCGAATTTCAAAACAAAAATCTTGTTCCAACAGATATATACACCAGTACTGATTTTGATAATGACGAGGCAAACGTAGCACTTGAAGCAAGTGGTACTTTACTTGACGCATATAATGCTATGGCTGATATAGTTGTACCGCAATTAAAAGCTTCTGGCACAATTGAATATGAAACTCCTGATGGTGGTAAAGTTATCTATGGAGATAATTCAAATAATGCTATTAACGGCGTTGGTGCAATTGAAACTGTTGATGATACGACAGATTTTGCTGATATAATAATCGCAGGTGAAGGAAATGATTTTATTTCCGCCGAAGGGGGAGATGACGTATTATATGGCGGTTCGGGCAACGACACGTTAACAGGCGGATTCGATGCGGATAAGTTCATAATCGCTCGTCAGTTGGGCGGGGCTACTACGGTTATTACTGATTTTGAGCCGACATTGGCAGATGAGAGGATAGACCTTAGGGCGTTTTCGGATATCGGTTCTTTTGCAACTTCACATATATATCACAGGTATATAAAATATTAAAAGTAATTTATTAGAAAGTGAGGATAGTATGACTTTAAAAAAGAAAGTGGCTTTAGTTTTTTTAGCACCAATTTTATTTTTACTAATTTTTGTATCGAATTTTTCAGGAATTTGCTGGACGGAATTCAAGAAATATTCTGAAGAGGAGTTGATTCAAAAGGCTGCAAGCAAGGCTTATAGAGAAGACCCTTTCTGTTGCGATATAAAGTCAAAAGGAGGTTTTTTTAGTAAACTATTTGGTAGTTATTATTTTGCAATTACTCAATATACCAAGAGACCTGAACCCATTAATAATGATGAACATTATCCATATAATTATTCGTACTTTCTTGTTAATCAGTGCGGAAATTACAAAAAAGGGTCAAGCCTAGAAACAACTAAAACAGAAGAAATGTATAACGGACAAGTCAAAATAATAAAATCAAAAAGAGGATGGAATAACAATGACTAATACAATATATCAATGGCAGGATTTAACTATTGAAACAATAACAAATCTATATCTATATGGCACATTTGATACGCCAGAAGACTATACAGATAGACTTCGTTCATCTAGTACATACAATGCTTTGCCGACAGATAATAACGGTACTTTTATTAATATAAAAGTTGAGATGCAAGATTATATTACAAACGGTCCGGGACGCTATGCGCATGCGTCAATGGCTGAGGCTGTAGATGATTTTTTTAATCCGATAAATTCATAATCGCCCGTCAGTTGGGTGAGGCTACTACGGTTATTACTGATTTTGAGCCTACATTGGAAGATGAGAAGATAGACCTTAGGGCGTTTTCGGATATCGGTTCTTTTGCAACTTCACATATATATATCACAGGTATATAAAATATTAAAAGTAATTTATTAGAAAGTGAGGATAGTATGACTTTAAAAAAGAAAGTGGCTTTAGTTTTTTTAGCACCAATTTTATTTTTACTAATTTTTGTATCGAATTTTTCAGGAATTTGCTGGACAGAATTTAAGAAATACTCAGAAGAAGAGCTAATTAAGAAGGCAGCTAGTAAATCTTATGCTGAAAACCCTTCTTGTTGTGAAATTATAAGCCACAATTACTATGGTATTGATGATGAAATTCTAAATAAACTTTTTGGAAGGTATATATATGGTTTAAACGCATATTTTAAGACCGACCCAAGAGAGAATGATACTAATTACCCCTATAGAAATAAAGTTTATGCTATTAACCAATGCGGAGAACATATTGCTTTTTCTTATGGGGAGGGAATAAAAGAAAAAGAATACTTAAAAGAAATAAACAGAATAAAATCAAAAAAGAAGGAAATTAATAATGACTGATACAATATATCAATGGCAGGACTTAACAATTGAAACAATAACAAATTTATACTTATATGGCACATTTGATACACCAGAAAACTATACAGATAGACTTCGTTCATCTACTAAATATGCAGCTTTACCAACGGATGATAATGGAAGTTTCCTTCCTATTAAGGTAGAAATGCAAGATTATATAGTAAATGGTCCGGGGCGTTATGCACATGCATCAATGGCAGAAGCAGTAGATGATTTTTTTAATCCGATAAATCCATTTAATCCGTTTTTTGGACTTGCTGATGGCTCTTATACAAAAGATGATTTAGTAGCTCTAGGTGTACCTGCTGGTGATTTTAATTTTTCAATACAACACTTAGATATTGATAAAAATAGTTCTGATTACGCAATGCGTACTTATATTTACAACAACTCAGCTTTTGAAATTTCAGACAATGCCGTTTTTGTTGTAGATGGTGATAATAGATATATAGAAAATATGGCTGTTCATGCAAAGACTGATGATTTTGATTTTATTTCAAACAGTTGGTGGACTCAATTAGGTAATGACTTTGTTCTTGGAGATGAAATTGACCCTTATAATATTGGTGTTACCGTAGAAATCCAATATCAAAACAAATTCAACGTTCCTACAACAACATATACAAATACAGATTTTGTTAATGACCAGACCGCTGCATCTAATGAAAATGAAGGAACAATTTGGGATGCTTATAACGCAATGACTAATGAGGTTATACCTCAATTAAAATCCTCCGGTACAATTGAATATGAAACGCCAAATAGTGGTAAAGTTATCTATGGAGATAATTCAAATAATGCTATTAACGGCGTTGGTGCAATTGAAACTGTTGATGATACGACAGATTTTGCTGATATAATAATCGCAGGTGAAGGAAATGATTTTATTTCCGCCGAAGGGGGAGATGACGTATTATATGGCGGTTCCGGCAACGACACGTTAACAGGCGGATTCGATGCCGATAAGTTCATAATCGCCCGTCAGTTGGGCGGAGCTACTACGGTTATTACTGATTTTAGTGGGAATACAATTAAAGAGCAGATAGACTTGCGTGCTTTTTCACATATTACTTCGTTTGCCGATCTGCAAATTCAGGAGGTGAACGGTAATGTTGAAATTACGCTAAATGAAAATAGCGGAAATCTTCAAACTTTAGTTCTTAATAACATAAGCTCTACATCATTAAGTGCCGATGCTTTTATTCTGGCTCCATACTCGGAAGGTAGTAATTCACAGGCAAATACAACTTCTTTCAACCAGGCTCAGAAAAAACCGTCGATTGCCGGTTTTGATAACGGAAACTACGTTATAGTTTGGCAAAGTGAAGGTCAAGACGGTGACGGAAGCGGAATTTACGGTCAGATGTTCTCGGCGAACGGCAGTAAAATCGGCAATGAGTTTCTTGTAAATGTTACTACGGCAGGCGATCAGACAAATCCTTCAGTCGATGTTTTAAAAAACGGTGATTTCGTTGTTACTTGGGGAAATAATAACACTAACGAATTATATGCTAAAGTTATTTCACCTGCGGATGTTCATAATGGTAATGAATTACTGATTTCAGATAACTACAGAGTGTCGTCCACGTCCCCAAATGAATCGGTTATAGCTCTTGAAAACGGAAATTTTGTAACAGTATGGGTTGCAAACAACGGTACATACATTCGTGATGCTTATGCTAAAATATTATCTCCTGACGGAAGCACAGTTGTTCCTGAATTCCAGGTAAATAATGACGATAACGACGCCCAGAGTCTTTCTATAGAGGAATTATCCAATGGTAATTTTGTAATAACATGGGGTTTAGGTAATGTCTACGGACAGATATATTCCGCAAACGGTGCCACGGTAGGAGGTGTGTTTCCAGTAAATACCATTACAACAGGCTCTAATAATAGTCAATCTGTTGCAGCCATTAATGATAATGGTGATTTTGTAGTAGTATGGGGTAGAGTTAATGGTGGTAATCTGAGTGGTCTCAAGGGGCAGATATTTTCATCGGACGGGAGTAAAATCGGTAGTGAATTTTCTGTAACTAATTCCCCTAGTGCAAAATTTATTTCAGTAACAAGTGATACAAGCGGTGGTTTTATTGCTACATGGAATGCTAGTAACGGGTCGAGTGTTAGCGACGGTATTTTTGGAAAAAGATACGATTCAAACGGTAATGCCTTGGGCGATGAATTCTATGTAGATCGCGGCAGTTTAACTTCTGTTGCCAGCCTTAGTAACGGGGATTTTGTGATTGCCAGACAAGTATCTTCTTCATCCACAGATAGTGAAATTTATGCTACGACATACACACTAAACGATTCCACAGAGACCTATGGCACGCAGTTAGCCGATAATATTAACGGTACATTAAGTGCCGATACGATAGATGCGAGTGATGGGGATGATGTTATTTTCACCGGTGGCGGAAATGATGTTTTAACTTTAGGTTCGGGAGCGGATACCGTTGTTATTGCCGATAGTGATGACAGTACCGTTACAATTAATGATTGGGATTCAACTGACACGATAAATCTGGCATCGTTTGCGGATATCACATCAATTGACGACCTTACAATAACAGCAGGTTCGGCTATTATACATCTACCAGATGAGCAGTTTATACATATTTTAAATATTGAGCCTGATGATTTATCATCAAGTAATTTTATATTCTCGATTCCTACAAATAACGCACCTGTTGCAAATGCCGATACGGCTAGCGTATCGGAAGATACTTCGGTTAATATAGATGTGGTTGCTAACGATACGGATTTGGATAATGACAATTTGAATATCGTGTCAGTGGACGGTTCGCTTACAACCGGACTGGTTACAATTAATCCTAACGGGACGATAGATTATAAAGCCGAAGGGTTCTTTGAGACGTTGGGTGCGGGCGATACGGCTACAGATAGTTTTGCATATACTATCTCAGACGGAAAAGGCGGTATTGATACGGCAACGGTTAACTTAACCATAAACGGTGTAAATGATAACCCTATAGCCGCAAAAGACTCCGCCACGGTTAATGAAGATGATAGCAACGCTATAATCAACCTTCTGGGCGGTGCTACGGATATTGACGGGGATACGGTAGCCCTTGCCTCGTTAGACCTGACTTCCACCGTAGGCATAGTTACCGATAATCTTGACGGCACTGTCAGCTATGACGCTAACGGTCAGTTTGATTATCTGGACGCAGGACAGACGGCTACCGATAGCTTCGCATATACCGTAAGTGACGGTAATGGAGGAAGCGATACAAAAACGGTTACCGTTACGGTGCATGGCATAGACAGCCCGACAAACACCGCTCCTGTTGCGGTTGCCGATTCGGCTTCAGTTTCCGAGGACGGCTCAATCAATATTGATGTATTAGCAAATGATACCGATGCGGATAATGACACCCTAAGCGTTTCCTCGCTTGATGATTCATTGACCGTAGGCTCCGTTATTATAGATACCGACGGCACTATAAAATATGACACTGATAGCAAGTTTGAGTATTTAGCAGCAGGAGTTGACGCAACAGACACATTTACTTATACGGTATCGGACGGCAATGGCGGATTAGACACCCAAACCGTTACGGTGACTATTAACGGCGAAAATGATGCTCCGGATTCTATTTTCCTCGGCTATCCGTTAGTTGCCGAAAACAAATATGGCGAGGTTATAGGCGGCATTACTTTTAGTGATGTAGACATAGGTGACACGCATAGCTTCGGTGTATTTGATTTACAGGATAATCCGGACAGTAGATTTGTCATTGAAGATGTCGGGGGGCAGTTAAAGCTGAAATTACAAACAAATGTAGCTTTGGATTATGAAACCGAACAGGTAATAGACCTTAAACTTAAGGTAACGGATAATGGCGGTTTGAGCTTTGATAATAATGTAAAAATCTTTGTGACAGATGAAGCCAAGACTATTTTCGGTACGAACGGTGATGACACGATAAACGGAACAATCGGAAAAGATGTCATTTACGCAGGTGACGGAGATGATGTAATTAATTCTCAGGGTGGCTCGGATCTGATTTTTGCAGGCGGCGGTGAGGATACGGTTGATGCCGGAGCCGGTGTTGACTTTATCGTTGCAGGTGTGGGTAATGATACCGTTTACGGCTCATATGGTGCAGATTTTATATGGGGTAATGAAGGAGATGATACCCTCTATGGAGGCGGTGGAAACGATACTATTAACGGCGGTGAGGATAACGACACTATATATGGCGGAGCCGATTCAGACGCTATTGAAGGTGGAACCGGTATAGATACGGCAAGTTATCAATATTCCGATGCGGGAGTAAATATCGACCTGCTTAACGCTACGTTATCGGGAGGATTTGCAGGCGGTGATACGCTAAACGGAATTGAAAACCTTACAGGTAGTGATTATGATGACGACCTGTTAGGCGATCACGGTAATAATGAATTACGTGGTGGCGACGGCAATGATTATCTTCTTGGCAACGGCGGTAATGATATTGTTATCGGCGGAGAAGGTAACGATATAGTCCGCGGTAGTTCGGGTGATGATATTTTAGAAGGCGGTAACGGTAACGATCGTCTGTATGGCGATGCCGGAAACGATATCATCAAAAGCGGTCATGGTTCTGATTCCGTATGGGGTGGCAGCGGCAATGACATATTTGTTTTTGAAGCCGTTTCTGATTCTACGACCGTCGGCAATTTCTTCACCAGAATTAAAGACTTTGAAGACGGCATAGACCTGATAGACATTTCGGCACTTGTTGTAAATAACGATATTACAGGCTTTGGCGACCTTATTATTACAAATAACGGAACTAAAACCACTGTTTCGGCAAACGGTACGGATTTCCTGTTTGAGCTTGAGGGAGTGCATGCTTTAGACCAGTCTGACTTCGTAACATAGATAAAAAACGGCATGCTCAGGTAGAGTATGTTTCTATATTTCCAACTTCAGCCGGAGGGATTTTTAACAGGAGAGTGTCTCCCTTAAACGAGATGGTTTTGTAATACAAAACACAGCTTGCGGACGGCGGGAAATGAAACCAAAACCGAGACCAACCAAAAGCGAGAATAATTATTGCACATGTTGCGACAAATGCAAAAGCTGACTTTTTTAAAAACGGCATAAAAAAAGCGGCATGAAATGCACGCCGCTTTATGAGGGTGTTCAAAATTACAGCTTATCAAAACAGCGACATCTGCTCATCTTCGGGGTTGGGGATGCTGAATATTTCGCGGGCGTAGCTTATGGTTTTTGTGCCTTCGAAGATGGGTTTGGTGTTGTAGTGGTTGAAGCAGCAAGCGGAGTGGAACGAACGCGGTTAAGATGTGTATTTGTTTAATATCTGAATTTGTGGTATGTTGCTTCTCATTATTTTAAGTGATTGAACGATGTAGTGACGTAATGACCGAAAAAGCCAAGCCAGTATCATTTGCAAAGCATTTCAAACTTGATAAGGAAAAGCTATCTGAGCTTGGTACGTTCAACCCTGTACTTAATTTTGATACAAAACTGTTTGTCGAGCCGCTTTTATTAAAGAAAAGCTCCAGCCCCATTATTCAAGCCTCATTTAAAACCTATAACGAGTTTTTCCGAAAATTATTGATGCTTATTAAGGCTTCAAAAGAGCCAGATGATATATGCTGGCGACAAGCTAAAAGGCTTATCAGTTTTCCAGAATATAAATCAACCTGTATCGGTTATGGTTCCGACTCAATAAATGGTAGCGGCTCAGGCAGCAATTTAAACGAAAGAATCTTACAAAGCGCAAAAGACATTGTAGAAGCGGCACAAGATAACCCTGAAATTTTTCTGCTATTGCCATTGCTTGAGGAAGGTATAGGGGCGGATATTGTCAGCGATATGACGCAAACAATTATTGATGATGATATTTGCAAATACACCGTTGATGCTATGGAAAAGCTAGGGGTTAAAGGCACAAAGCCATACACCACCAAGCAACGCACAACATATATGCTTGCTTACAATCCGTATCATAAATGCCCTGTAAAGCTATTACCTTCGGATATTCTATCAAATTTACCTATGGCAGATGATTTTGACGATTGGATTACAAAAATAGCTGGTATTAATAGCGATTTAAGGGATGGTATTAATCAGCATATTGGTGAAACGTGGTTTAAGGAAAATAAAGTCAAAAAGAAAGAGGAGATACTAGAGCTTATAAAGAGCGATAAGGATTTCTTTTTTGTAGTTTTGAAGACGTTGCAAGAAACCAGCCTTGACCATTATGATATTGAACAGGATTGGCAGGGCTTGCGGAGGTGGCTTGAGGATAGCAAAAAATTCATTACTCCCGAGAATTTCAATAAAATACAATCAGTAGAGGAAAAGCAAGAGGCTTTATTTGAAGCAGTTGCGGAAGTTATCACTCAGTTTAAAGACCTTATTGAGTGTGAAGAGTTATGGCGCATATTCTGGACTCAGCAAGGCTCAGAACTAAAGCATGTAAATGAGTTATATTCCCAAATGCTATTCTACATGGTTAGTAACACTTGGCTAGCGGCGCAAGATAGCAATGTTAGCGTTGATAGGTATTTAAACAAAGAAACTCAGCAGATAAACTATATTTTTTCAATATCGAAGAAATGCAAAGTTGTCGTGCAAGTGAAGCATTCCGATAATTTTTCTGGATTAGAAAAAATCTATGACAAGCAACATAGCCTTTATAATGAGGGGAAGGCACCTCGTAGCTTTTACGTTGTAATGAATTTTGATGATAAGCAATCAAACCAGTTAACGCATATTCTTGAAAAAGAAGAGCCTGATTGCAAGGTTGTAGTTATCCATGCTTGTTCTGAGGATTCCCAGCAATCACTCTTTGACCATGATACAAAGCCAGATTGGTTTGATGGGCTAGAGTCGCCTGAAAGCGTTTATGCAGCGGAAAAACGCAAAAGCGGCGAGAACTCATATCAGGTTTACAAGCCTTTAAGGGATAAAGTTGAAGAACTTTGCAAAGCCGAACTTGCTATAAATCGTTATTCCTCAGCTAATCAATTGTGTAATAAAGTTGCAAACATTATAGAAGAAGAGCATCAAAGTTTATTAGACCCGTTCGAGCCATATCAAATCTGCGAATATGAAGGCAATGACTGGAAAAAACCTACTTTTTACGGGTGGTGTAATAAATATTACAAAGCACATAAGCCAGCAAAAGAAACCGAACTAGCATAATGTATAACCTCTAGTGGTCATATATTATCACTAGCGCATGGTTATACATACGTGACACCAATGGCGCATACTACATCTGATTTTGATTCAGATGTAAGTAATGACAGATTTAAAGAAATTTAATCAAACACTAAACCAGTATAGCCCTGATGAGCCATTGAGCCAGCAGGACACAAACGAGGCATTCCATAACCTCGCTGGCTTTATGTCGCTGCTTATCAAAGTCAATGAGCGCGAAAAGATAGTTTCTTTTGATGAAGTTGAAAGCGAGGGTAATCATGATTGATGCCTTATCGTTTTCTGATGCTGTTGATATAGCCCTCAAAGACAATGCAAACCATAACCAAGTTCTTGTTCTTGGAGACATTCCAGAAGTCTATTTATCCCTTGGTGTTCCAAATCTTAAACTAATCATGTTGCATGGAACGCTGTTAAAAATTATTGAAAAGCATAGCCTAACGATAAATTCGATAAAACGCCTTCCTGCATTGCTTAAAGAGCCAATAATGGTTTTTAGTTCAGCAACCGAAACAGGCTCATTAATTGCAATAGTTGATGAGTATGATTGCAGTGGAAATACTGTCATAGCAGTGATCAATCCAGATTGGCAGAACAAGCGTCACAAGGTCAATAAAATAGCTAGTGTTTATGGAAAAAGCCGCTTGCGTTGGTTTGCTGAACAAATTGAAGCTGGTCGATTGCTTTATTCAGACAAAGAAAAAGCCCTGCGCTGGTCACAATCTACACGGCTCCAATTGCCGAGAGAGGTGATAGCTGCAGAGCATGGGTTAATTATACCATCCAACCAGCCAAAAGTCAAAAACAACAATCATTCTAAACCCATTTTAACCCTTAAAAACAAAGGTAAGAACCATGAAAATTAGCGAAGTTAATATTGCACTGATAAAGCCAAAAAATGGACTTGTCGGTTTTGCATCCGTTGTTGTCGATGATGCCCTGTATTTAGGAAGCATAGCTATACACCAAAAACTTAATGGCGGATTCAGGCTAACCTACCCAACCAAAAATTCCGGAATGCACCAAGGTAATGTTTTCCATCCTATTAATGGCATGGCTGGAAAGGCTATTGAAAGTGCGATCTTTAAAAAACTGAACGATGTAATGAACAAGGTAAATAACAATGCTGGATACAATAGCAATATCACTGACTGATAAGGACTTTAGAATAAAACATCCTGAAAGGTTCAGTCCCCATGCCTCAATGGTACGTAATCCAGCATTTAGTGGTGGAAGGATGCTGAAAGCTACATATAACGCCACCAATGCAGAAAAAGCGACAGGGTATAAACCTCGCCTGACTCTATTTAAGCGGCCTTGTAGAGGAAGTTATAGTTCTATATGGCTTAAAATTGAGTTTTCAGCCCCAAAGATGGTGTTTGGTAATAACTTTGAGGAGCTAAGTAGCAGCGATGATTTAAAAGCCGTTGTAGAGGCGTTACACGAGGCACTGCAAAGCATGGGTATAGAAACCACTTATGACATTGTGTTGAATGCTAAAGTTAGCATGATCCATTACAGCAAAAATATATTGTTGGATAGATCAACGCCCTGTTTTCTTCTAATTCAGGCTTTAGAGAAACTGGATTTATCAAGCAAGCTGGATTTAACCCAGACTGATTTCAGGAATGGCGGACAGATGGTCAAATACCATGCCAGCACTTATGAAATAGCATTATATGACAAGGTTAAGGACTTGGAACAGGCTTCTAAATATGGGGAAAAGAGAGGTGTTGAAACCGATTATGGCAACATGCCTGATCTGTTTGCAGGGCATAAACAAAAACCTGAGGTTCTACGCCTTGAAATAAGACTAACCAGCAGGAAATTAAAGCCTATATTAAAAACCATTGGCCTTGAAACTGAATGCACTTTGAAAAACCTATTTAGTGCGGATATTTCAAGGTCAGTATTGCTGCATTACTGGAAGATTATAACGGACGGGCTTTATATGCTGAATATTGATACTAAGGATATTGAAAAGCTTGTTTATGCTATTCAGACAGCCTTTCCAAGAAAGCGTCCGAACAAAATTATGGAACTGATAGGCTTTATAGTTTGCTGTCAAAAGCTTGGTGTTAGAGGTGCAAGAATGGCTCTAAACCTTAAAAATCATCAATGGTATAGAATCAAAGCCGATGCAAAGGCGTTAGAAGGAAAAGATGTTTGCCCTCGCTTTTTAATTCTAAATGGGATAAAAAAAGACCTTCAAGAATTTATACCGCTGGTTAAAGCGGATATTGTTGTTGATGGATTGATATAATAAAGGTTTTAATAAAAAATAAAATAATAGTGAAGCAAACAATATGTCTAAAAAAAACCAATCAAAAAGATTAACTAATCAACATAAAGAGTCTAAAGGTGTAGTTGGCATATTTGGAGATGGAGCAAAGTTCCACGATAAAACGGTTGGAGAAATTTCACTTCTTGTAATTAAGCAGCTTGAAAAAGAATTTCCTCAGTTATCTTTTCAATACAAAACAAGCATAACTAAATACGAAATAAATAAATCTTTACAGAGAGTTAATGAAGAATTGGGGCAAACTCTTTTTGTGCCAAACTCAAGCATAAAACCTGATGGTGGAATAATTGAAGTAAAAGATGATAATGGTAATTGGAGAGTGGTATTAGTATCGGAAGCTAAACATCAAGGAAAAGACATTGAAAACATAAAAAAAGGGAAGCTAGTTGGTAAAAGTGATAATCAAGATTTAATGGCTGCTGGCAACGCGATAGAGAGATCGCATAAGAACATATCTGAAATTGCTAATTTCATGTTATCTGAATCTCATTTTCCATATGTATTATTTCTAGAAGGGTCTAATTTTTTAACAGAAACTATTTCAGTAAAAAGACCAGACGGCAGGGTGGTGGTGCTTAATTATAATTCTGGGATGCTAAATAGATTGGACAGATTGACATCTGCAAATTATGGGATGCCAATAAATACTAATTTATGTAAAAATAAATTTGTGAAGCATAACGATAAAACAATTATGCTCCAAGCAGCTTCAATATATACACAAGGGAATGGAGAAAAATGGGATGTGAAAGAAATGTTTGACATTATGGTTGAAGTCTCAAAATCCTCTCTTAAAATCTTGGGAAGTGAAGTATTTAACCAGATTACCAATAACAAATAAAAAGAGATGATGATGGCAAGAAAAGTGCAGCACTCTTTATTGAAGAAGGCGAAGAAAAACAAGAATGATGAGTTCTATACACAGCTCTCAGATATAGAAAGTGAATTGAAACATTATAAAGCTCATTTTAAAAACAAAGTGGTATTTTGCAATTGCGATGATGCTCAGATTAGTAATTTCTTTAATTATTTTGCATCAAACTTCAAGGAATTAGGTATTAAAAAGCTAATATCTGCTTGTTATAGAAAAAACGAAAAGGATTTGTTAAATGCCGAAGAATCTGAAGGCGGTTTTTTCTATGAATATACAGGTGAAGAAGGAGAAAAAATTAAACCAAGCTCAATTGATGTCACTTATTTTAAAGGGGATGGCGATTTTCGTAGTGCTGAAAGTATCGAATTATTAAAGCAATCCGATATTGTTGTAACTAATCCGCCATTTTCATTATTTAGGGAGTATGTGGCTCAATTGGTTGAGTACGATAAAAGATTCTTAATAATTGGCAATGTCAATGCGATCACCTATAAAGAAATATTTAAGTTAATTCAAGAAAACAAGGCATGGTTAGGAATAAACCTTGGCAGGGGTGTTTCAGGTTTTATTGTACCTGAACACTATGAACTTTATGGCACAGAGGCTAGGATTGATAGCTCTGGAAATAGGATAATTTCTCCCAACAATTGTTTTTGGTTAACTAATTTAGACACCTCTAAACGACACGAAGATATTACTCTTACAAAGAGGTATTTCGGAAACGAAATTGAATATCCACGATATGATAATTATGATGGTATTAATGTTAACAAAACTAAAGACATACCATTAGACTACAAAGGGTTTATGGGTGTTCCTATAACATTTCTACATAAATTTAACCCTGAACAGTTTGAAATAATTAAATTTAGAAAAGGAAATGATGAAAAAGATTTGTCAATAAATGGGAAGTGTCCATATTTTAGAATTCTAATCAGAAACAAGCGGTTGCAAGCTAAATCATCTGACAATGGAGAAGTGACCAGTAATCAGTTCATTCCGATCATGAGTAATACTAAGGTATCGGCCATTTAGAGGGCGCACTTTCTAGGTAATGCAGTTTTGTTATTACTCCTTGCAAGTTCGACTAAATTTTATTAAATTCGAACCAATATCTGAACGGAGTAATAATAATGAAAGCTGTAATCCTAGCCCGTGTTTCCAGTAAGGAACAAGAAGACGGACATTCCCTTGAAGCCCAGATTGCCAATCTTAAGCTATATGCAGAGCGCAAGGGCTTAAAGATCATCAAAGAATTTACGATTATTGAATCATCTACAAAAGGCGAAAGACCAGAATTTGGCAGAATGATTGATTTTGTAAAAGCTCAGAAAGAACGGATTGCCGTTGTCATTGATACGGTTGACAGGCTGCAACGCAGTTTTAAGGAAACTCCAGTATTAAACGATTTAATGGAGCGTGATTGTTTAGAGCTTCATTTTGTTAAAGAAGGCAATGTATTATCCAAGGATGCAAACAGCACTCAAAAGCTAATGTGGAATATGGGCGTTGTGATGGCTCAATCCTATACTGACCAGCTTTCAGACAACGTTAAACGCAGTATAAAGCACAAAATTAATAATGGGGAATGGAGCGGCCCTGCACATCTTGGCTATCTAAATTCTGTTGACCCTGATACTGGACGCAAAACCATTATCCCTGATCCAGAACGAGCTTTTTTAATAAAGCGACTATTTGAAGAGTTTGCAACGGGAGTATACTCACAATCAGAGTTGATTAATAAAGCCCATGGATGGGGGTTGTTAACCAAGAAAGGGAATAGAGTAAGTAAGCAAGCTTTTAATGTAATACTCCAAAATCCCTTCTATTACGGATATATGAGATCAAAAGGGCAGTTAGTGCCTCATATTTATAGCCCATTAATAAGAAAAGATGTTTTTGATAAGTGTCAGGATATAATCGGTGGGCGGAAAACAAAAAGAGATGTAACGGAAACTAAAGAGCCGTTTCTATTCAGGAGTCTTATTAAATGTGCTACTACAGGCCGAACCTCTACTTGTGACCTTAAAAAAGGGAAATATACCTATTTGATATGTTTTGACCCTTCTAACCCTAAAAAGAAAATATGGGTTAATGAGAAAGTAGTTATAGAGCAAGTAGAAGCTGCTTTGAAATCGATTCAGGTTCCAAGCGATGTTTGGGCTGATATTATTGGCCATTTAAAAAGATCGCATGAGTCAGAAAAAGATTTTTACCATCAATCTATAAAAAGCCTTCATAAAGAAAGTGAAGATGTAGCCAGAAAGCAGGACAGGCTAACAGACCTATTAATTGATGAGAGTATTACTAAGGACATATATAACAAAAAGCTATCTCAATTGATAAATAGACAGCAGGAAATTAACCAGTTGTTAGAACAGCACCATAAAGGAAACGAACAATTCAAAATTGCCCTAAGCTCTTTGGTTTCTCTGGCTTCCCATGCTTATGACATTTTTGCCAGTTCGACAATCGATGAAAAAAGGCAATTACTAGGATATGTGTTTTCGAACTTAGAATTAGAAGGCTCAAAGCTAGTCTATACCTTGCAAAAACCCTTCAACTTGTTTGCTGATTTAGGCACTTGTCAAGAATGGCGACCCCGAGTGGATTCGAACCACCGACCTACAGATTAGGAATCTGTTGCTCTATCCTGCTGAGCTACGGAGTCATTGTCTTTATATATCAGTTAGTTATCTTCAATTCTAATATAAGGCCAACCAACTAAAACACCTTATACTATTTTCGACCTATCGTAGTACAGAGTAGAACGAGTCCTAATATTAGGAAACCGCCGCTCTATCCTGCTGAGCTACGAGACCATTGTCTTTATATATCAGTTAGTTATCTTCAATTCTAATATAAGGCTAACCAACTAAAACACCTTATACCATTTCCTGCCCATCGTAGTACAGAGTAGAACGAGTCCTAATATTAGGAATCTGTTGCTCTATCCTGCTGAGCTACGGAGTCTTATGAGTTTGCGGTTATAGCACGTTGTAGTTAATTTTTTCAACAGTTAACTTGCATTAATAATTATTTTATTTTGCAGATATTTTTGCTAGAAATAATAGGTTAAATAAAATTATCAGGTAGTGTGTATGAAAAATTTTCTTAGACTGGCGACTATAAGGGCGAGATTTGAAAAAAGTTTGTCCCAAATGTTCTCTAATGAAGTCAATGCGTATTCCAAGACGCTTCCGATTGTCAGGGAGCTTAACTTAGAATATCGGCGGGAACGTAACATAGTGACAGATGAGCCGTTGGCAGAAGAACATCATGGTGCAATCAGAGTGGCATCAAAGCAGGAATTTCGTCAAATAGTAGACCTGTTTAATGTAATTGGTATGAAACCGGTGGGATATTATAACTTACACGAAGCTGCAAAACTGCCGATACACTCAACCGCCTTTCGTGATGTTAGCGAAGACGGGCTAAAAGAAAACAGGTTCAGGGTCTTTGCCTCACTTTTAATTAAAGAGGCAGTGCCAAAAGAGCTATTGCCTATAGTTGATTCTGCTATTGCCAAGCGTGATATACTCTCCGATGGTGTAAAAAAGATGATAGATATAAATAAATCACAAGGAGGGTTAACCGATAAACAGGCGGATATCTTTGTAGCCGAAGCTATAAAAACCTTCCGCCGTGAGGAAGAAGCCGTTGTGTCTAAAAGTGATTACGAAAAATTGCTCAAAGCAAACAGCGTTATGGCAGATGCCGTTTCATTCCAAAAACCGCATTTAAACCATATGACCCTTAAAGTGCATGATATTGATATTCTGCATAAAAGATTGCAGGAAAATGGAATGGAAACGATTCCTGCCGTGCAAGGCCCTCCGAAAATGGACGTGCCTCCGTTTTTAAGGCAAGTTTCCATAGTAGCACAAGAGGAAAAATATAAATTTCCCGATGGCAAGGGGGGATATGAAGAAGGGTTGCATAGGGCGCGTTTCGGTGAATATGAAACAAAAGACGGAATTGCCTTAACTCCGAAAGGACGGGCATTATATGATGAAGCTTTACAGGCAACTATGAAAGAAGTTTCGGATAAAGATGCAAGATATCAGGAAGTGCTGCAAAGGAATTTCAGCAAGTTCCCTAAAACAGAAGAAGAATGCCAAAAGCAGGAACTGGCTTATTTTAAGTACTTCCTAAATAAAGATTATAAAGGCGAAAAGCCTAAAGACTGGAATGATGCAATAGCTAAAGGTGCTGTGGGATATAAAGGAGTTTTATATCAGGACTTTCTGCCTGTTAGTGCCGCAGGGATATTTAAGTCTAATGCAAAAGAAGGCGGCTTTATTGATTCTGAAGAACCCAAAGGCAGCAAGGAAAGTTTTGAGAAAGACATAGGTACAAAAGTATTTGACCCTTATGAGCTTTATGCAAAGGTGGAAATGGAATCTATACGGGAAACAACTGAAAATTTAGGAATAGAGCCTCCCGAGCAATTCAAAAATAAAATAAAAAACGACGGATTTGCCGGGCGTTCGGGCGATTTTAATCCTAACGCTAAATGGGAGCAGAAGTATAAAACAAAAGATACATCACCCACTCTTTTTAGAACATAGGCGGTTATTTTTTTATATTGCACCAAATTGTTGAAAAAAATAGATAATATCTTTTACAATAAGATAAAATACATTTTTTATTAACAGTTTTTTAATAGATTAAGCGTAATATTTTAGTTATGTTTAGTGGAAAAAAATGCTCAGGACTTACTTTAACCGAATTAATCACATGCATTGTGGTTATAGGTTTCCTTATCTCCGCTTTTTATTCCGGTTCAAGTTTATATAGCCGTGCAAAGCTAAATGCTGTTATTGAAGATTTTCACCGGTATGATTTTGCAGTAAGCACTTTCAGGCAAAAATATAATTATTATCCGGGTGATATGCCGGCAGCCACTCAGGTATGGCGTGAAAAAACTTCAAATGGGGACGGCAATTCAAAAATCGGGCATAATACGATTAATGAACCTGAAAGCTATCTTGCATTCCAGCATTTGTCGCTTGCAGGCTATATTGACGGAAGGTTCAGCGGCAGCGGTACAAGGGGAACAAAAATAGGTGTAAATACCCCCAAAAGCCCATACAGGAATTTAACAACATACTGGTTCTACACCGATAATCTATGGGGGAATTATCCTGAAAGCATAGGTATGTTCTTTTCCGGAATTGAATCGGAGGGCTATTCCGACCACAGGATAAAAGCCGTTGACGCATATTTCATAGATAAAAAAATAGATGACTACAGACCTTACACCGGCAAATTGATTACCTTTTCAACAAAAGACGGTGAATGCGTAACTTCAAATAAAAATTTTACTAATAAAATTGATAATCTAGATGAAGTAAAATATAAAGTTGATGACGAAGATGATCGTTGTTCGGTTTTTTATAGTTTAAAAAGAAATACCTTAGATAATTAGGCTTGCTTTTAAGATAAATAATCTATTTTACTATTTTATCACTTTACTATATAAGCCTTCTAATAATAATTAACTATATTATTAGGAAAAATGCAGGAAAAGATTCTAATTGTCGATTTTGGCTCACAGGTAACACAACTTATAGCACGCAGGGTTCGTGAGGCAAAAGTATATTGTGAGATTCATCCATATAAAAAAGCTACAAAAGAGTTCCTTACGGAGTTCTCCCCAAAGGCAATAATTTTGTCGGGAGGTCCTTCTTCGGTTACTGAAGGTCACTCTCCGAGAATCGGAAAAGAAATATTTGAATTTGGCGTTCCGATTTTAGGTATATGTTACGGTCAACAGTTAATATGCAACATGTTAGGCGGGAAGGTAACAGGTTCGGAACATAGAGAATTCGGACGAGCCTATGTGGAAATTGTAGAAGAGTCCGCATTATTCGAAGGTTGCTGGAAAAAAGGAGATAAATATCAGGTCTGGATGAGTCATGGTGATAGGGTAGATGCTTTGCCGGAAGGCTTTAGTGTTATCGGCAAATCCGAAGGTGCGCCATATGCGGCAATTGCGAACCATGATAAAAATATATATGCAGTGCAGTTCCATCCTGAGGTTACTCATACTCCGGACGGTAAAAAACTGTTAAGTAATTTCGTACATAAAATAGCAGGTTGCTCCGATAGTTGGAGCATGTCTTCATTTCTTGATATGGAAGTTGAGAAAATCCGTAAACAAGTCGGTGATAAAAAAGTTATATGCGGTGTTAGTGGCGGTGTTGATTCCAGTGTTGTTGCTGCTTTAATTCATAAAGCTATCGGCGAACAGCTAACCTGTATTTTTGTTGATTTAGGTATCTTGCGAAAAGATGAGCGTAAAGAAGTTGAGGACAGGTTTAAAAATAAATTTCATATCCCGATAAAGTCGGTTGACGCATCAGAGCTTTTGTATAATAGAATCAAAGGCGTTGATGACCCTGAGAAAAAAAGGAAAATAATAGGAAACACTTTTATTGATGTGTTTGAAGAAGAGGCTGCTAAGGTAGATGGTGCGGAATTTTTGGCACAAGGTACGTTATATCCTGATGTTATAGAGTCTGTTTCGGTGCATGGTGATGCTGCGGTTACTATAAAATCACATCATAATGTCGGCGGACTGCCTGACTATATGAAGCTGAAACTGGTTGAGCCTGTACGGGAGCTTTTCAAAGATGAGGTGAGGCAGCTTGGCTTAGAGCTTGGCATGGATAAAGAGCTGATAGGTCGTCACCCGTTCCCGGGACCCGGACTTGCGATAAGGATTCCCGGTGAAATAACACAGGAGAAAATAAAGATACTGCAAGAAGCAGATAAAATATATATTGACGCTATCAGGGAAGCCGGTCTTTACGATGAAATATGGCAGGCATTTGCCGTACTTCTTCCTGTAAAAACGGTAGGCGTTATGGGTGATGCCAGAACTTATGAGTATGTTTGTGCATTAAGGGCTGTTACGTCCACAGACGGTATGACGGCTGATTATTATGATTTTTCACATAAGTTTTTAGGCGAGGTAAGTACCCGTATCATCAACAGGGTTAAAGGGATTAACCGTGTCGTCTATGATATTACTTCAAAACCTCCCGGAACTATTGAGTGGGAATAATTTTACCTTTTGTTACGCCCGATTATAGAAAATATATTTGAGTAGTTGTCTGTCCATAATTCGGCATGATAATCCTTTGTGGTAATGCTCCTTGCTTCCCCACGCAGTTCTCTGTCCCATTTGCTATTTTTAGGTGTCAATATTATCCAGTCAGAAGAGTAGTCATATTCATTGTTAGAACCGGAGATAAAATTTAGATATCTGGTTTTTGACTCTATTTCTTCGGCAATGCGTGCTATAACCCCTCTGTAGTCAAGGTATCTGCTCGAAATATGTATAAATAGTATTCCATTTTCTCTATCCAGTTTTTGCAAATATATTTCTATGGCTTCTTTAGTTATTAAATGGGTAGGAATGGCATCGGACGAAAATGCATCAACTACAATAATGCTGTATTTTCCGTCGGGCTGCTTTTCCATCTGTATTCTTCCATCTCCCTCAATTATGTTTATGCGGGTATTGCAATCACGGGTGTATGTAAAATATTCAGGATTATTTGCTATCTTTATTACTATGGGGTCAATTTCAAAAAAATCAAGTTGCTGACCATTTTGCCCCAGACATGCAAATATTCCTCCGCCCAAGCCTATTAGACCAAATGGTTTTTCATGAAAAAAATCCGGTAGTATGTCTACTATATTAAAAACAGGTCTATAATATGTATATGCCGTATCTCTAATTCCGTTTTTTTCTTTTTGAAGACCATGTACGATATTACCGTGTTTGTAAACTATAAGGTCATTCTCGTTATCTTTGAAAATTTTAGATATTCCAAAAAAATTCCTTTCTTTAAACAGCAGCGTGTAGTCTTCTTCTTTTTGCTGTAAGTAAAGATATAATACGGTCGATAAACACGTTATGGTTATCATTACAAGCGGCAATACGCCTTTGAAAGGTACTTTTTTTAAGTATTTTTTTTTGTTTTTCTTTTTAAAGTCTAAAATAGCATATAAAGATAACAAAATTACCGGATAGTACTCTGCAATACTGTCAAAAATATATGGAGCAATGACATTTGATAAGCCGCCGAACGCTCCGCCTACCGCAAGCCATAAATAATATGATGTAAGATATTCGGGCTTCGGTTTTTCATCGGCTACCTTTCCGTGACAACTTAGGCATATAATGAATAAACCTATCAATAATAATGTTACTTTAGCCGTATGCCATTCATTATCATAAATCGTATATTTGAAAAATATTGAAATACTTATCATTAGAAAAAATGCAACAGGGTGTAGAAGCCGTGAGATATTAATAATAGCTTTCCCACGCTCAGTGAATGCAACTATAAAACTTACTAAATATATAAGAAGAGGAATAATCCACATTAAGGGAAAAGGTGTAATGTCTATAGAGATGAATAATGTGGTACTTAAGAAAAGAGAGGACGGGATAAAGCCTAGTATTACAATGTTAAATGCACTTTTTTTAGATAAACTTTTACCGGTTTTATGCTTTTTCACCGTGGTCTTTGATTTAAACACGTAAAAGTATGTGAGGAATGATAATATAGCAAATAGCTTGAATATGCCCCCCCACAATTCCATCTGTTTTTCTATTGTCAGCGTCCATTCAATCAAAAAAGGATAACTTAAAAGTCCCAATACGCTTCCCGTATTGCTAATTGCGAATAAATAATAAGGGGAACTGTTAAAGGTGCTGTGATACCATCTTTGTATTAAAGTTGAGTTAGAAGCTAATATAAAATAAGGCAGACCTACCGATAAGGATAATGTTATTATTACCCATAGTTCAGGCACAATATTTTCAATGCTCTGTGACGTAATCAGATTAACGGGTATTACGGTTGCAAGGCATACAACAACTAAAACAGCCTGAACGGCAGATTGTTCTTTTGAAGATAAGCAAGCACTGCCCATTGCAGAATATGCGTATCCTACCAAAAGCAAGCATTGAAATAATGCTACCGAACTAATCCAGACGGAGGGAGAGCCGCCGACTAAAGGCAAAATGCTCTTAGCCATCATAGGCTGTATAAGAAATAATAAAAAAGAACCGATAAAAACGGTTAATAAAAATATAGATTTGGTAAATTTTTCATACATAGAAAAAACAACAAATATTATTACACAAAACAACTAACTGTTATTTACTAAAAATAAAAATCAACAAAAGTACCGTTCAAAACAAATTTTTGTAATGCCGAGCCTACTTCGAACTCAATATTATCTTTACACGCATCTTCAAAGGCTTCTTCTAAGTTCTTGCCGTTTTTAAGGTATGTTAAAAATCTATATTCACCTTTTTCAAGTATAATAGTATTAATCTTATATTCGGGTCTTACAACTAAAATATCAACACCGCCAGACCTTATGTCTATATTTACTTCACCATCATAATTAGCTTGCGATACTTCCCATATTTTATAAATCGGGTATTCCGAAGATATCAGGTAAGATGAGGGGTGAAGTTTAAATTTTATTTTATCAAGATTATCCGGCGGTACTTTAGATAGCCTTTCCCTGTCAATAGGTTGTGAATCAGGGGCAAAATAAGAAGCATGTAATGCCCGTTCGAGCTTTGCTATGTCTTTTAAGTACGGGTAGTCCTTCAATTGCGGTATGTTTGATATAAAATCGGCAAAATTATGACCGTAATCGTCCAGATTGCCGCTATCGGGTTTATTGTCTTTTATATACTCGTTTGCAGCATACTTGAAAAACTGTTCACCCACCAACTTGCATATTGCCCCGTATCTGTTCTTTAAAGTGTCATGTAGCGTAATAAGGACGTTGTCTTGATATATTTTTATGCGGTCGGCATTGTCAATATGGCTATTTTTTATATTGCTAAATAGAGGCTCATTTTGATTTTCGTAAACTGCATTACTGAAAGATTCCTGTAATTTTTTAAGCGACGGCATTTTTTTCCTCGTATCTGTTCAGAATATCTTGAGCTTTTTTAGCCTCATTCAATAGTATGTCAAATTCGGGGATATTAGTGTCCCATTCAATTAAGGTAGGAACTATGCCTGATAATCCAATTGTCTGCTCATAAAGTTTCCATACATCATCGGACACTTTATCTCCATGAGTATCAATCAGGATAGGTTTATCTTTAATTTGTTTTTCTTCAAAGCCTGCAAGATGAATTTCACCAACCGCATCATAAGGAATGTTTTGAAGATATTCGTTCGCATCAAGATTGTGATTTTTGCATGTTACATATATATTATTGACATCAAGCAGAAGACCGCAACCGCTTTTCTCAATGGTTTTTTGGATAAACTCCCATTCGGTCATTGTCGAATCGTTATATTCGAGATATGAGGAAGGGTTTTCGACTAATATTTTTCGCCCAAGATAGTCCTGTGTATGATTTATATTGTCTACAAGCACAGATAGCGACTCATCGGTATAAGGCAGGGGAAGCAGGTCATTTAATGTGGTGCTGCCGATATTGCTCCATGAAATATGCTCGGACACTAAACAAGGCTTGAATCTATCAACTATATTCTTTAACTTCTTTAAATGCTCATCGCTCAAGCCGTCAGCAGAACCAAGAGATAAGCCCACACCATGAAAACTTACGGGATATTTTTCCCGCACCCTTTCCAATATATGAATTGCCATACCGCCTTGGGCAAAAAAATTTTCAGAATGAACTTCAAACCAGTTCACCTTTGGAGCATTTTCTAAAACCTCCTTATAATGCTTTCCGCGTAGTCCTATTCCTACGTTTTTTGGAATGCTAAGGTTTTTTAATTCTTTTTGCACAGTATATTACCTTATATTATTAAAGTATCTTTGTTTCTATTTTTATCGTATTTCCAAAATAACAATGTAATGAAATAAATTAAAGATTTCAATACCGATGCCGATGAATACTTCGCAATCTCAGTCTATAGCTTGCTTGAGCTATATTCAAGGGCATATAAAACTTTCAAAAATTCGGAAGTGGAACAGAAAAGACAACTGCTGAAGCTCCTATTTACTAATCTATAAATAACGAGCGGAAGGCTACAGTACGCACTGAATAGACCGTTTGACCTAATGCTTATTTTGACCAAAACGCAAAAATGGAGCGGGTGAAGAGATTCGAACTCTCGACATCAACCTTGGCAAGGTTGCACTCTACCCCTGAGTTACACCCGCTCATTAGTAGTTTTTGTGGGGAGAATAATACGCAAAATTATAGCAATTGCAAGAGGCTTTTTGCAATTTTATTTAACTTTTTGCTTTTTTATTGAGTTTACAATATCTTGCTTGTCTAGCAGCTCGGACATTATTATTCCATCAGGGTTAGAAGGACTGTAAATAATGTTGAAAGGTATCCCTGCCCTGTCATATTTTTTTAAGTAATCCGCTATTTCGCTATTTTTATTTGTCCAATCGCCACGCATTGCAATTACATTATATTCTTTAAAGAGTTTTATTATTTTTTCATCGTCCAGAACTAGGAACTTATTGACTTTACATGTTAAACACCAGTCTGCTGTTACATCTACAAAAACAATGTTTCCCTCATTGACTAAATTATCTATTTTATCTATTTGCAATTCCTGCCATATATCAGAATTTACAGAAGCTTCTTGTTTAGACTCAAATTTTATCGGAAATATAAAAGCCAGACTAATTAACAGCAGATATGTTATATATTTAGCCGACTGATTATTAAACTGTTTTATTTTTTCCTTAGAATGAAGAACTATCAGCAAGCTTATTATTACGGCAAGAAGTAATATAGCTGAAATTGTTCCAAGCTGCTTAGATAGCACCCACCCCAACCATACTGCCGTTAATGCTATAAAACAGCCCATTATATACTTAACTACAACCATCCAATATCCCGGTTTCGGCAACCCTGAAATAGCTTTAGGAAATATGCTTAAAATCAGGTAAGGGGCAGACATGCCCACTCCCATCATCAGGAAAACACCAAAGATATTTATCGCCGATCCACCCAAGGCAAAGCCTACCGCCGTTCCTAAAAACGGTGCGGTACATGGTGTTGCCAATATAGTTGCGAAAACTCCGGTAAAAAAATGTGCAGCAAGCCCCTCACCCTCACCTTTTTTGCTTATATTATCACTCAAGAATGACGGAAGCCGAAATTCATAGAACCCCCACATATTTGCGGCAAATAGTGATAATATTATAATTAAGGTTATTATAAATAACGGCTCTTGAAAGTGAAAGCCCCACCCTACATTTACCCCGATTGTTCTAAGGGTAAATACAAACAAGCCTAAAACAAGAAATGATGTAATAATACCGACTGCCGTTGTTAGCAAGCTTGACGATATATGAGCTTTTTCACCCCCTCCATGTTTTATAATGCTAATGAGTTTTATTGACAATACGGGCAGCACACAAGGCATTATGTTTAGAATCAGCCCCCCGATAAACGCAAATAAAAGTATTATAAGAGTTGAATATGCAGCTTGGCTTTTGCCGGATGGTGTAATTTCTTTTGCGACACCAAAATCGCTTGCATCAAATGTTTTTTCAACGGAATTAGTACCGCTAGCTATAGTTATGCGGTATTTACCCTTATTTATAGTTGCATCGCTACTAAGCGATTTATAGTTAATATTAAAGACTACATGTTTATTGTTAAGTATATTTGACTGCGGAGCAAATAAGGTTATATCCTCATCGCTTTCTATGAATATATCCGATTTATCAATATCGTGAGTACTACTATTAACGGAAACTTGTAAATAATTATTGCCCGACTTGTCCGCCCCCAAACCGGCACTTACTATATCAACGCCGTTATGCGGGCTTTGCTTAGGCACAAGCTCTTCGAACTTTTCAATTAACTTTAGATTTTCTTCCGATTTATGACCGACAGAGGCCGTTGTATTGATATCAACGTTTGCAGGGATACATATATCTTTGCAGATCGCATAATATATTTTTAAATTTATAGCGGAATCTTTTGAATTATCAGCAGCTTTAAAATACAAAGGGAATAACACCTCATCTTCATATTCATAACTTTCCGTAGTGATATTTTCCAATAATTTATATCGGGAACGCTTTGGAACAGACCACAACATATCCATTGAAGATATATTTTGCGAGGATTCCCAATCCACTTGAGGAGGAAAACCGGTATCTCCTGCCGTTCTCCAATATATTTTCCAACCTTTCTCTAATTTATAATGTAACCCCGCAATTATATTACCGTCGTCTTTATACTCGCCTATAATTAAACTGACAGTCGCCTCATCAGTTTTTATTGTTTGGGCAAATGAAGGTAGGTTGCTAAAGCATATTATGATTAATGCTGCAAATATATTGTAATATATACGGTTCATTAGCCTTATGTATTTATATTAAAAAACATAATACCATTTTACGGCTAAACGCTTAGGCTAGCAAGCTTTAACTATATCACGTATTTCCATGTTCGGTGATATAATAAAATCGGCTTCCGTTTTATCTTTTATTTCATTAACAGATGTATCCGAAGAATGCTCAACCAGAACAAGACCGTCATCATTTATATCAAAAACAGCAAGCTCGGTTATAATACGGTCAACTACGCCTTTTCCGGTTAACGGTAAGTTACATTTATTTAGTATCTTTGGCTCTCCGTTCTTATTTTCATGTGACATAAGAACTACAACCCTTTTAACTCCTGCTACCAAATCCATTGCTCCACCCGGACCTTTAACCATTTTACCGGGAACCATCCAGTTTGCCAAATCGCCGTTTTTTGCAACTTCCAACGCACCGAGTATAGAAAGGTCTATATGTCCGCCGCGTATCATGCCGAATGATGTGGCATTATCAAAGAAGCTACTACCTTTTAAAGCCGTAACTGTTTGTTTTCCTGCGTTTATCAGGTCGGGGTCAACTTCATCTTCGGTAGGGAACGGTCCCAGCCCCAGCAATCCGTTTTCGCTTTGCAATGTAACATTGATACCTTCCGGTATGTAGTTAGCAACCTTCGTTGGCATACCTATACCTAAATTAACGTAGAAGCCGTCTTCAAATTCTCTGGCGGCAATTTTACACATATCTTCTGATGTCCAAGGCATTTTATTCTCCTTTATAACTTATTTTTTCATTCGCTTTGCAGTATCTGCAAACTGTTCAACCATTGCTTTTAAAGCAGAGGCGAACTTTTCGTTTTTCAATGCTCCGTTATCGTCAAATTCTTGATTTGCAAACGGTATTGCCAATTGTTTAGGTATAACTATTGTTGCTATGTTCTCAAGCATCATACGCAAAGGTACTAAGGCACGCATTCCGCCAAACCCACCGGGAGATGCGGCGGAAATTGCAGCAACCTTTCCGTCATAGGCAAGTAAAGACTTTTCATTTTCCTCATGCGGTCTTGATATCCAGTCCAGACTGTTTTTTAATAATGGTGACAACGAGCTATTATATTCAGGGGAGGCTATAAAAAAACCGTCACATTTTGCAAATATGTTTTTTAACCTTTTAGCATTATCAGGCAAGCCTGAACTTACTTCTAAATCACCGTTATATAAAGGCATTTCATAGTCTTTTAGGTCGATAAACGAAGCTTCAACCCCATCAATGCCACCTGCAATGTCACAGGCAAGTTTTGCTAGCTTTTTATTGTATGATTCGCTCCTGATGCTGCCCGAAAGAAAAATAAGTTTTACCATTATGCCGCCTCTCTTACGGTACGTTGTTCAATGCGTTTTTGTAAGTTTTTAGCCTTGAATATCCTTTGCACGAAAATTCCGGGAGTATGAACGTTGTCAGGTTCAATTTCTCCTGCCTCCACTATTTCTTCCACTTCGGCGATAGTTATTTTAGCCGCCGTAGCCATGATAGGATTAAAATTACGTGCGGTTTTATTATATATAAGGTTACCGGCAGTGTCGGCTTTTTGTGCCTTAATAATTGCTATGTCGGCAAATAGAGAGTGTTCCATTATGTAATCTTCACCATGAAACTTCCTGACCTCTTTACCGTCGGCAACAACAGTACCCACGCCAGTTTTAGTATAGAAAGCAGGAATCCCCGCACCCCCTGCCCTAATACGTTCGGCAAGCGTCCCTTGTGGATTTAGCTCAAGCTCAAGGTCGCCATCAAGATATTGTTTCTCAAAAATTTTATTTTCACCGACATATGATGATACCATCTTTTTTATCTGTCTTGTCTGTAACATTATACCAAGACCAAAATCGTCCACACCGCAATTATTACTTATAACCGTAAGCCCCTTTACACCCGAATCCCTGACCGCTTCAATACAATTTTCAGGAATACCGCAAAGACCGAACCCCCCTGCCATTATAGTCATATGATCTTTTAAAAGACCTTCCAGTGCATTTTTTGCCGATTGATAAACTTTACTCAAAACGCTCTCCATCTATACATTATCAATGATTGTTATTTTTTATAATATCCAAATAGCTTAATTGCAATTACAAAAGAATTATTCTTAAATTAAAAAATAAAACAAAAAACTGCCATTAGTTAACTCTTTTTTAATAATTGTATAATATTATGCCTTGCAAATTACTTTTGTAACTTTAAAAAGACACAGTGACTATATGACTCTTATAGAAGACGTTGAATCATTAAAAAAGTCTCCGCTTCCGGAAGTAAGGGAGACCATCGCAAAAAAAATATGCGATTATTATAATAATTCTATTTTTGATGGCGAAGAAGAAAAAATTGCCTGCGATATAATTCGCTTGTTTGCAAAAGACGTTGAACTTAGAGTCAGAAAAGCACTCGCAGAAAGCTTAAAAAGAAATTCCAATATTCCGCATGATGTTGCAATTAGACTGGCTAATGACGAATTAGATGTAGCAATTCCTATATTGGAATTTTCAAAAGTGCTAACCGAAGGTGATTTACTTGAAATAATCGTCAGCACTGAGAATGTAGGAAAATTAGTTGCTATAACTAAACGTGATGATGTAACGAATAATATGTCTTCAGCCTTGGTTTTAAAGAGGAGTGAAGAAGTTTGCTCAAGCCTGTTTAAAAATAAAACCGCTCAAATCTCCGAAGAAACTCTTCTAATTGCCGTACAGGAATTTGCTACGAACGGTGATGTTGTTAATTCATTAATTAATAGAGGCAATTTGCCGATTGGAGTGGTTGAGAAGATGATATCATTTACTACGGACGAACTAAAAGCTAAAATAGAGAAACAATTGAAATATAATAGTGAACACTCAAACGATATTGCTGTTGAAACATATGAAAGAGCTACGCTCGGCTTATTAAGTGACGAACCTGTAATTGATAGCAGTCAAAAAGCTCGCACAGAGCAAAATGCGGCAAGCTCGACGACAAAGGCCGAGCAGCTTGCTAGGCATCTTTATAGCAACAAAAAACTTACAAGCTCAATTATTTTGAGGGCTATTTGTGAAGGCAATCTGGACTTTTTTGAGGCAAGCCTGTCGGCATGTTCAAGAATCCCCCTTGTTAATGTAAGGGCATTAGTAAGAAGTTCGGAAAAAAAGGCTATATGCTCTTTATTTCAAAGAGCCGACTTCCCTATCAGCGTTGCAGATTCAATCTGTGTTATTCTGGAATTCATAAAAAAGGAAAAGTACAAAGGCAAAGCTTTTGACCAAAACACCAAGCAAAAGCTTATAGAGTATATTGAAAGTAATAATTATGATAGCACAGTCCCCTTAATGCCGTATATTTTAGCTTTGATATCAAGCGACATAACACTAAGCAATATCACAAGCTAGTTACCCCTCGGTATTAGAAATATTTATTGAACACTTCCCGATAAAATATTTTTACAATGTATAAAATAATGGTATAAAAAGTCCTAAGTTTAAGTATTTTCGGTTTAACCTTAATTAAACATCTTTAATCTTATGGTGCAGGAATCAGGTATTGCAGAAGAAATTATAAAGCGTCCTGTTGTAGATATCGAAAACGAAGAAGATGCCGGATTATCGCCTATTAACGGTGATTCTTACGGCACGGAATACCAGATAGGTAAAAGTATTTTTTTGCGTATTAACTGTTCTGACAGAACAGATATCGTATTCGGACGTTACAAAATAAACACTAAACAACCGCTTAAAGAATTTGATACCGCTTTAGCAAAGGCATATGAAGTTACAGATATAATAGCCGATGATAGTACGAAATATTACGCATTAACTTTACATAGACACTATCCGGCAAGGATTATCGAGATAAACAAGCTTCTTGGAAAAAACATAAATAATTTTGCAAATATCATTGCCGCACAGGTTATAAAAACCTCTCTTGATAACGGCAGGTTTTTCACGGTGATTATAGAGAAACCCGAAGGTATAAAACTATCGGATTTTTTGGAAAAGAACGGCTCTATTAGTGAAGAAGCTGTTATTTCAAAAATTACAGCCCCGATATCAAAGGTCATAAATTTATTTGAAAAACTATCTATAACGCACGGAAGAGTAAACCTTGATAATGTTTATATAAATAAAAACGGCTCTGTTACTTTAGGCGAGTGTATCTCCGAGCCTTGCGGTTATAGCCAGCCGATGATTTATGAAAGTATTTCAAGAGCTTCCACCACTCCCATCGGTAAAGGTAAAGGTGTTCCGGGGTTACTGGATTTCCACGCCATTGGAGTTATGTCGGCTTTTTGCCTCAGGGGTAAGAACCCTTATTCAAAGACTTCGGATAAACTTATCTTAGATTTGAAATATTCAAAAAATACATACAGAATGGTTACTGACGGGATAGATATTACTCCTTATATGTCTGACTTTTTAAGGGGTTCTATTAACGAAAATATAAAGCAGACATGGAATGCCGAAAGAATGAGAGAGTGGCTTGGCGGGCGGCGTTATAACTTATTGCCTCCGACTGAAAACATTGATGCGGGGCGACCTATTCTTTTCAACAATAAAAGATTTTTAAGTAAAAAGCATTTAGCTTATGCAATGTATCAGGATTGGGACTTGGCAAAAAAATTCTTGAAAGACAGCACTTTGATTCGTTGGATTGAACGAAGCGTACAGGATGTAAAGCTATCTGAAAAAATGGAAATTCTCGGCAAGAGGTTTGGCTCCGAAGAAGCTGACAGTACATTTACAAGAGATGATGAAATGGTGGCGCAATATATTATGCTACTTGATTCTACAGGACCGATAAGGGTTAAACAGGTTTCCGTTAATATCGATGCTATAGGCTCTCTTCTTGCAGAGTCATTTTATAAATCTGATAATGATTGTATTAATGCAATTAGCAACATTATAAAACATAGCCTTGCCTCATACAAAGATTTTGACAAATCTGCCAGTAATCTCGAAAAAGAAGATATTATGGTTATGCAACGATGCTCTGAGCTGTTTAGGAAGAAATACGAAGGATTCGGCATCGAACGTATGCTATATGAGTTAAATTCCGAAATGCCTTGTCAGTCGGAGTTGTTGAAAAACTCTTATGCCTGTTCCATACCTGATTTATTTGAGGTATTGCAAGATAAGCCTCTTAACAATAATAACTTTGATTTGCATTTAACCTCTTTTATAGCTGCAAAGTTAGAGTTACCTGTAAAATTGCGTATAAAATCTCTTAGCAAATTCCCCGATATGGCTACTCATAAAGGCATTGAAAACCTTGCGATGCTATCGGTTGCCCAACAAACTTTTAAGGTAAAAAATCTTCCTAAATTATGTGCTAACATAGGTGAATTGGTAACAGATGCCGTAGAGACATTCCATAATAGGTTTATTCGTGACGAGATAATAAGCGAATTAGAGAAAATAACCAAAAAAGGTAATATAACTAATATTCTTTCTCTAATCACCGATAGAAAATATATATTAAAAGACAGGATAGGCTTTAGAAGAGCTGTTTTGAAGTACCGGAATAACACGATACAGATAAGCAAATTAAACAATAAACAAGCTGTAAATAATATGGGTTATCTGTACGGACTTCAATTATCCGTTATTCTAACTTTTTTTATGGCTACAATTGTAGTTATAATATTGATATTAAAAGTATTCTGATATGGCAAACGAAAAAAATTCAGCAACCTCCGAGGAAAATGCAAAGAAAAAAGTAAAATCAAGCAAACGAAGCGAGCTAAAGGGCATAGGTATCTTCGGCAAGATAGTCGGACTCGGCATAATATTATGGCTTATAAGCATATCATATTACGCATTTGCTTTTTTTGTACTGGGAATGTTGCCTTCAATATTATCTATGACTATTGACAGGGGGGCGGGAAGGTTTGCCTCAAAAACAGTTACGGCATGTAATTTCACTGCCGTAATACCTTACTTGTTCGAGATCGGTCTTACTTACGAAAAGGACATATACGCCAAGCATTTAATGACAGAGCCTTTGACATGGTTTGTTATATACGGATTTTCTGCTGTTGGCTGGATGCTGATATGGATATTGCCTAACCTGAGTTTAATAATCATAACCGCACGTGCCGACATGCAAACAAAAGTACTCAAAAATGAGCAAAAACAGTTGCTAAATGAGTGGGGAGAAGAAGTGATAACCGGCAAATCACGTATAGCTGCACAAAAAGAGGCGGCTAAGGCTAAAAAGTTAAAAGCTTGAGTGCTTTAAAAATCCTGCATATACAAAATCAAAGAAGGATTTGCCGATACTATATGGCTTTGACTTTAGAACCATTGTTCCCCTTATTATCATGGGGAAGTTTTTTTCACTATATAGATTATCATTTCCGGCAAATGCCGTGATTGTGTATATACCGCTTTGCGGTACTAATTCCTGCCTTCCCTCCTCCTGTTTTGTGGTAACCGCGATTTGTCCGCCATATATTGAAGCCAGATAAGGCTGCTCCATTCTTTCAATCCCAACCGAAGAAACATTATATATAGAGGCATCTACCGTTTTAAATGATATATCATCAGGGTAAAATGAAGCCTTTTCATTTGGTTCAAAATATCGAACCACATCTTCTTTTATATAACCTGTTACCACAAGTTCATCAGGCGACATAACGGACAAAACCTCCTGCCCTTTTTTGTATGACAGATCGCCTTCTATATAAAATGACGGAAAATATACAATGCCTGAGTGCGGAGCCTTAACAACCAACAAGTTTTTCTTTTGCTGAAAGCTTTTATATTCACTTTCCTTTTCGTCCAGTTCTTTCATAGTAGTTTGTAAAATAGACTTATACTCCTCTGATACCGAGGCAGCTTTATATTTCCATTTTAGAATGTGATATTCAAGCTCAAGCCTTTGCAGGTCATAATTTATGCTTGGCGAATCAAGTACAAGTAATATATCCCCTTCATTTACACTCTGTCCTTGTTTTGCATATATTTTTTTTATAACAGAATCCGAATCTGCGTATAATACGCTACTGTTTTTAAAATGCATAATGGCAGGAACTTCGATACTTGAACGCCACGGAAACAAAATAAACAACATAAAAAGACCGCCAAAAGCCCCTGTTCTTATTAACGTATTCCTCTTAAAGCTAGACATTTTTAGCGACTTTAAATATTTAATTTTTCTATATAAAGGTAAAATCAACGCAGATGAAATATATAGTACCATCATTGTAATTGCTAACAATTTAAACGCATAGTTATATATAAGCAGTAATATCACCGTTGTTAAAAATAACCTATATATAAATATCGCCAATCCGAATAACGCAAGTTTCGGTCTTGCCGATTTTTTAATATGTGACAAATCTTTTAATGTTTTTACACCGAATATATATTTGTCGATATAATAGTTAAGATAATGACCGGCAGCCTGATGTAAATTAGGAATTTTTACTATATCGGATAATACGAAATAACCGTCAAATCTCATGAACGGATTAGCATTTATAAATAAAGACGCTATCCATGCCGTGCCGGATAAGACGAATGCGATACTGCGAATAGTTCCGTCAGGAAGCAGCAGCCATAATATGCTGCAAATTGCAGCTACATATATTTCACTTATAACACCTGCCGAAGATATCAGGATTCTTTTTTTTCGGTTGTTCAATGACCATGTGTGGGTAGTATCTGTAAATAATACGGGCCAAAATACGAGTATGGCAACTCCCATTGACGACACTTTACACCCGTAATACTTTGATACCGTGGCATGTGCAAATTCGTGTACAATCTTAACAATTACAATCGCAAGTATCCAAAGACCTATCTCATTTATATTCAGAAAATATTTAAACGTTGATAGGTAGCTTTCAAAGTTCTTTATTATTCCGAATGCACCTATAAAAATTACAAACATCATTGCAATATTGAATTGTATTGTAAACATCCATTTACAATATGGAAGTATGGCATTTAATATTTTTTCAGGTCTTAGAAGATGTATGCGATAAAAGAAAAGCTTCTGAAACTTAGCTAAAAAAGGCAACTTGTTTTTTTTATCCGCTCCAAATGCGGTAGTAAAGTTGCTATGTTGCAGCAACCTTGCCATAACTAAAAATCGGAAGAACTCATCAAAATGTTCGGGAGTTATTGTCTTTTTATAGACAACTCTTAAAGCCTCGATAATCTTGTTTTTATCCGCAAGGTGCCACAAAGACAAGATTAAGTATTCAATGTAACCCACTTGATAAAAACGATGAACTATGCTGTCATATATAAGCCAACTTTGCGAACTGCCCCTTTCTCCGTCTTCAGGGTACACGCTTAAATTCTCTCTTAATTTAGGCAATTGTGTTTCTGACAATTTTAGAATCCGATTTTGCGTCTTAAATAAGATAATGGTTTTCTAAGCAGGTAATATACCAAAGGAACACTTTCGGCATATAGTTTAGCAGAGCCTCTTAAACCGATTCTCGGGCGTTCATCTTCGCTGACGTTATTAAAACCGGCTCTTATCTGGTAGGCTAATACACCGTCAGGCGTAACTTCCGCTTCATAAGATGAATATGTTATTTTAGCTTCTAACGGGTCTCTTGGTGCGGTATTGAGGAAAAATTTTACTATGCCGTCTTCCTTAAAGTTAATAGCATCATTGACAGGTAAGAAAATGTCTAACGCACTTTCCTTCTCATCGGATAGTAGCATTATATTTTCACCGGTTTTTACCGGACGACCTTCCAGCTTGTGAGTCTGGTCAAATATAATAAGTCCTGATTTTGGGGCATATATATCGGTCTTACCCAATAGGTATTTGTAATATTCCAGTTCCGCTATATTTTTTTCTATTTCTTTTTTGAAAACGGGTATTTTTTCTTTTTGCTTATTATCACTTAACCCCGACTTACTCGCAACCTTATGCTGGGTTATTACAAGAGCAAGCTTTTTCTCTAATATATTAAGCTGTGACTGAATATTTTCTTTGTTGAGTGAAAATAATTTAGTTCCTTTTTCCACAAAATTATTTGGTGGCACATGTATCTTTTCAATAACGCCGTCTATTTCACTTCTTATATATACCGGCTTACCGGAAACAACTTCCGCAGGTGCTAATACCGTCAACGGCACTTGCACAACAAATAAAATAAACAGTATTGCGGAAATAACTACGGCATAACTGGTTTTTGAGAAGAATTTATTTACAATTTTCTTCCAAAATGCCTGATGCAGTATATCCGGATTAAAGCACCCAAGGCATAATGCATAACAATATCTAAGGTTGTCCAGCAATACCATTTCACGTTTATGCCATAATTCACTACGTGATAGTATTAAAACACCTACAACCTGCTTATGTAATTCAAGCTCAACAATAATAGTATGCTTAAAAAGGTGGTCTTTAGCAGAATCGGCATAATGACCTTTTAAGTCGGTATGGGAAATTTTTTCAATCGGCTCGGTTCTTTTTCTTTTTACTATATGCTTTAAAAGCTCAATAACCGGAACATTTTTATTATCTAAGTCTACGTCGGTGAATTTGACAAATTCATTACCTGATTTTAGCCATAATACACCGAAATCATAGCTGACTATCTGTCTTGTTTTATGAATTATAAGGTTATAGAGTTCTTCGGGAGTTTTTTGTAAAGATGCCTCCTGCTCAAGCTTTACAAGAGCCGCCAGATCTTTAGTCGACTGTACGAGATTCGGTATTTGCTTGTCCATATTCTACTTTTCAAAAAAGGCCGTAACACTCATTCCGGGCTTCAATATTTTATCTTTATTGGAAATAGCACCTTTAATCTTAATAGATTGGCTAACAGGGTCAATCTTTGCACCGACGGTAGTAATCTGTGCTTTATATGATTTTCCCAACTCTGACACGTTAACGTTGAATTCCTTGTCTTTTTTAAGCCATGTTACCCACTGTGAAGGAACAAGTAACTCAATTTCAAGCACCGAATCATCAAGGATTTTTAAAACAGGCTCACCTTTTTTTACATATTCGTAATTCTGCCTTAAAACCTCTTCCACAACGCCTGAATATGGAGCTTTAATTTTACAATTTCTGACTCTTTCGGAAATTATAGAAACTTCCGCTGCCGATTCTTCCGCTTTATATACGGCAAGTTTATAATCAAGCTGGCTTATTGAAGATAGTTCGTCAAGTTTGGTATTGACCTTTACCCTTGTATCATCTGCATTTTTAGCGGCTTGTGCTTTTTTAAGCTCGGCACGTTCTATACTGCAATTAAATTCTACTAAGGTATCACCTTTTTTAAACGCATCACTATCAGATACGTTTATAGCGGTAATGCTAGCCGTTGTCTCACTGGATATTAAGGCGTATTTCACCGGCTGTAACTGACCTTTAATTCCGTCCGAAACATTAGCGACACTATCCTCTTTATCAAGAAGCCCGTTAGCATAATCGCTATACTCAAGCTCGGCAGCATAGGTTGCTACACTGCCGAGTGCCGATATTATAAAAACTAAGTTAGATAAAAGTTTCATTTAAAAATTTATCCGTACTAATATATACCGTTAACATCAGTCTGCTTAGGTCTTTCTTTTATGCTTGCTATAACCGAAGTCATTGTTTGACCGGATACGGCAGCAAATTGCTCCTTAAAGTGATCTGATAACAAATATATATTATGGTACTCACCGTCAATGTCAACTACATCATAACCGACAGAGAATAATAACCTGCCGAATGCATTCTGGAAATTTGCATATGACTGAAATTCCTGAAGTTTTGTAGATATAGCCGCAGCAGAAGTTTTAATACGCTCTAGCTCTATCTCAACTTCGTTCCTCGCAGAAATATCAACTAGCCTGCTAATCTGCTCGTCAATGTCACTTACCTTACGTGCTTGGTCAAGATTTTCCATTGAGTTTTCATAGTCTTTGTAAGATATGTTAACTTGTGAAAGAATCGCAACCTGTAAAGCCATACGCTTCTGAATAGCAAGATCTTCCTGAACTTCCGCAGCATTTATCCTTGTTTTATATGTAGCTATATCGACAAGGTTAGCCGTAACTTGAGCGCTGGCATTTTGCCACCACTGGTCAACTAGGAAGCTGTTACTATCGAAGTTTTCCGCAGCTTTCAACTCAAGCCCCGGAAGTAGTCTTAGCATTGCTTTTTTAGTCTCGGCATAGCTGATTTTGTGCCTGTAGATTTCTTCACGAAGCTCAGGACGTTCAACTAAAGCCATCTCAATAAGCTCTTCTTTACCGATATTAACTATAGGTATCTCTTCAAAATCCAACTCATCAAAAGAAAGTTCGTAACCTTTCTCCATAGGTATGTTCAAAAGTTGATATAGTTCTATTTCAGCTTTTTCAAGATCGTCTTTAACAGCTTTCATTTCTTGCAATATCTGCATTAATGAACGTTGGAAACGCAAAGACTCCAAAGGCGGTCTTAACTTTTGCTCCTCAACTTTTTCGGCTTTTCTTAAAGCGGCTTTAACCTGTACGATTATATTGTCAACCCTTTCCTTCAAAGCCTGTGATGCGGCAGCTTTCCAGTAAGCTTCCCTTACCCTTACTAAAAGCCCCTGCAACGCTTTACGTCTAAGCTCTTTAGCGATAAGCACTTTATTGGCTTCCTGTTTAGCCTGATAATAGCTCACACCAAAATCAATAACATTCCAAGAGAAAGTAAGGTCACCGTATGAACGATCCCTGTCCTCGGAAGTCGATGGCTCTAAAGACTGCAATCCCGTAGCAAGCGACTCGGAATTAGATACCCTTGCAGGGTTTCTGTGCGACGCACCTACTGTGGAATTCAGTTTCGGATACATATTGAATTTAGCTACGTCAAACTGCCCTTGTGCAACAGCTTGCTCTAATAGCTGAACCCTGTAATCCAGATTATTTACTAAGGCCATAGCCATAGCGTCATAGATTGTAACAGGCTTATCAACCGAAACTCTGTTTTCAGCTATAAATTTAGCGTCCTGTTTCACTACTTTTTTAATTTCATCTTCTGTCAAAGGTTCAATCTTTGTAGCACAAGATGTTAAAAATAATGCAGTAAATACCGTACAACCTGCCGATACAAACTTTTGATTAATCGAATTTAAATTAAACACTTTTAGTCCTCACTTTTTAAGCGGCGTACATGTTCTTGATAAGTTCAAGAGCACGACTATCCAACTCAGTTTTTAAATTATTATTTAATTGTTTAGAAAATGGAACAAATCCATCATTAAACTCATGCTTAGTAAACTCATTAAATTCTTTTAATAAAGCTTCAAAAGCGGCATCCACAGGTGTAGAATTTTCCGAGATATCTTCATCTTCCTCATTCTCACCGTTTTCTTCCTCCAAGAATGCAATATTATTTTCATCAAGTAATATTAGCGTGAATGTTGATTCGGCTTCATTGCCTTCATCGTCTTTAGCCGTAACTAAAATTTCGAAATTCTCATTCGGCAGATCAGGAGGTGATATTTTAAATTCACCTTTATCCGCATCAAACTCCATCCATGCAGGTAAGTCTGATCCGTCGGCCATTAATGCCTCGAATTTTATTTCTTTATCGTCCCTATGCTCAAAGCTTGCTCTTGGAATACCGAATGTTTGAGAGCCTTCAGACTTCTTAACCACATCAGGTAATTCAAATACAAGTCTTAACGCATAGTCGGAGTAATCAAAATTACTTATTTTTCCATAAGGGTCGTAACTACCTATATCACCAAGTTTTCCCGGATTTAATGAGTTATTTGATGTTTCAGGCGTTCCGTCGGAATCATCCTCATCATTTGTACCCGGACCGAAATCAGGCAATGTAAGCGGTTTTACCGTTACCGTAACAAGAGCAGGTAATGACGTATTATTGTCATTATCAATCACTCTGTAAGTAAAGGTATCCGTACCTGAAAATCCTCCGTTCGGGTTATAAACTATCGAACCGTTAGGATTAACGGTAATAGTACCGTGGCTAGGCTGATTTACAGGGATAACATCGACAATTGTTCCGTCAACATCATTATCATTGGCAAGTACGTTAATAGTTATTGACTGCCCCTGAACGGTTGTCGCCGAATCAGGTCTTGCAATCGGTGCTTCTTCTGAAGAAACAACCTCTACTGTAACCGTACCGGTATCAGTACCTCCATTGCCGTCAGAAACCACATAAGTAAATGTATCCGTGCCGGAGAATCCTTGGTTAGGAGTATAAACCGCTTCACCGTTTACTATGGCAACAGTACCGTTCGCACCATTAGTTACCGACTGTAAACTTAATGTATCACCTTCAATATCAGTGTCATTGTCAACAACATCAACCGATACTGCGGTATTTTCTGAAGTAAATGCCGAATCATCAACCGCTACAGGATTGTCATTAACAGGGAGAACCGTAACTTCAACATTAGCCTGAGCAAAACCGCCCTGTCCGTCAGTAATTACATAAGTAGTAAATGTATCCGTACCGAAGAAGTTAGGATTAGGAGTATATATCACTTCACCGTTTACAACTTGCGTAGTTCCGTTATTACCGTTTGTTACAAAGTCAATCTGAATAGTATCGCCGTCAACATCAAAATCATTGGCAAGCACATCTATCGTTACAGGAACGTCCTCATCGGTAATAGCAAAGTCATCAAGTGCAACAGGAGCATCATTTACAGGATTAACCGTTACGGTTACAGTGCCTGTATGAGTCTCGGTGCCGTCAGTGATAGTATATGTAAATGTATCTACACCGTTGAAATCCGCATTAGGAGTGTATTTAACCTGACCGTTTTCAATCACAACAGTGCCGTTTGAGCCGTCAGTTACCGAAACGATAGACAACGTATCACCGTCAACATCTTCATCATTGGCAAGAACGTCTATAACAACAGGAGTCTCCTCATCGGTTGTAGCCACATCATCAAGTGCAACAGGAGCATCATTTACAGGATTAACCGTTACGGTTACAGTGCCTGTATGAGTCTCGGTGCCGCCGTCTGATACTGCATAAGTGAATGTGTCTGTTCCTACAAAATCAGCATCAGGAGTATATACGGCTTTCCCGTTTACTATGGTTACCGTTCCATGTGAACCGTGAGAAACCGACTGTAGAGTCAAAGTGTCACCTTCTATATCAGTATCGTTTGCTAAAACATCTATTTCTACAGGAGTGTCTTCATCGGTTGTAACATTATCAGGATTAGCCACCGGAGCATCATTAATAGGTAGAACGTTTACCTTTACAGTTCCGGTAGATGTTTCACCGTTACCGTCGTCAATTGTATATGTGAAACTATCCTGACCGTAGAAATTAGCATTAGGAGTATATTTTACCTGACCGTTTTCGATTACTACGGTGCCGTTAGTGCCATTTGTTACCGAAGTGATAGTTAACGTATCACCGTCAGCATCAGTATCGTTATCAAGCACATCGATTAATATTGCAACATCTTCTAATGTTGTAGCATTATCTTTGTTGGCAACAGGAGCATCATTAGTGTTCTCTACATTAATAGTAACATTTGCCACATTGCTGGTTTGGTCGGCAACATTTACCAAGAATGTAAGGTCATTTGCGTCCCAATCCGAGTTAACATAAAGGTCTTCAAAAGTAACCTGTAACTTGCTTTGACCGTTTACATCAACTTTTCCGGTAACAACATGCTCAAGACCGTTAGGGTTTAATTCGGCAGCATTACTATGGAATACACCTTTATCTGCACCGGCATTAAAGTCAACCCAGTTATCGTTAGAGTCTTTATATTGAAGATTAAACTGGCTTTGTCCGGCTACTGCCCCATTGTAATTCGCAGGCTGACCGTTAGCATCAACAAATCTTATTTCCGAAGCATCATTTAATCCGGTATCACCACCGTCGGCAGCAAGGAAAAACCCTAAGAAATGCCCTTCAGCCAGATTTCCGATAACCGAATCAGGCTGAGAACCTGATATTTTTGACCAGATAACATCAGTTTCTACGATATTACCGTCACAATCATATATATAGTAGCCGAGAGTATTATTAAATCCGGCAGATTTGCTTACAAACGAAACAGATACCTCATGCTCACCCGGATCGGTAACTACAACAGCGTCCATTCCGTTACCGTTCGGAGAACCGAGAGTCGGAGTTTGGTAATCAGCTAAACTATCAAAAGCTTCATACGGTACATGAATTGAATATTGGAAATTATCAATACCGTCTACACCCTGATTAGGCACAAACCTGATTGTTGCATTAGTGCCAACCATGTCGCCGTTATTTAGCTGAGTCATATTCTGACCGTCAACCAAATAAAGAGTTCCGTTAGCAGGAGTAGATTCAATAATTACTTTTGCAGAAGCAGGAAGTAAGTGTACTCCCTCATCATTTTCCAATAGGTCGGATACTTGTATATCTAGCGGAGTGTCTTCCCCGGTTATTAGCTCGGAAGTCAGGTTATCACCGTCATTTGCGGTATAGCTGTCATCATGTGCTTGCAGATTGTCAGCTACTGGGCATACATGTACTGTAACCGTAGCAGTTGAAGTTCCGCCTTTGCCATCTGATATAGTATAAGTAAATGTATCTACACCGTTGAAATCGGCGTTAGGCGTATATTTTACCTGACCGTTTTCGATTACAACAGTACCGTTTGCACCGTCAGTTACATCTGTAATTGTTAATGCATCTGAATCAGCGTCAGTATCATTGATTAATACGTTTATAGCTACGGCAGTATCTTCATATGTGGCAACAACATCATCAAGTGCAACAGGTGCATCATTTAAAGAATCCACGTTAACGGTTACAGTAGCCGTATCCGTGCCGCCATTACCGTCAGATACCGTATAAGTAAATGTGTCCGTACCGTTAAAGTTATTATTAGGAGTATATTTTATCTGCCCGTTAACTATCTGTGCGATTCCGCTTGCAGGATTTGACACTGAAGTGATTGTTAATGCATCACCATCAACATCGTCATCATTTGATAACACATCAATAGTTATCGGAGTATCTTCATCCGTAGTTACAGTATCATCTTCAGCTAAAGGTGCATCATTTATCGGATTAACAGTAACATTAACCGTACCGGTGCTTGTCTCGCCATTGCCGTCAGTTATAGTATAAGTGAACGAATCGTTACCGTTGAAATCAGCATTAGGTGTGTATTTTACCTGACCGCTTTCTATTACAACAGTGCCGTTTTGACCGTCTGTTACCGAAACGATAGTTAACGTATCACCGTCAACATCATCATCATTGGCAAGAACGTCTATAACTACAGGAGTGTCCTCATTTGTAGTAACATTATCCGTATTAGCAACAGGAGCGTCATTTACCGGAGTAACTTCTACAGTTACAGTAGCCGTATCGGTTCCGCCGTTTCCGTCTTCAACAGTATATGTGAATGTGTCGGTTCCTACAAAATCGGCATAAGGTGTATATTTCACCTGACCGTTTTCTATTACAACAGTGCCGTTTTGACCGTCTGTTACCGAAACGATAGTTAACGTATCACCGTCAATATCATCATCGTTATTAAGAACATCAATTAATACAGGTGTGTCTTCAGCAGTTGTAATCGAATCATCACCGGCAACAGGAGCATCATTTACAGGGCATACTTCAATCGTTACAGTAGCGGTAGAAGTTGAAGGGTTTGAATCCAACAATTTGACGTTATCTATTAAACCGCCGTAAGTATCATCGGTTCCATCTGCCCTGAACTCTAATCTTGCAGTATCCTTACCGACTGTTGAAACATTGTAGCTGTATGTCTTCCACCCGCTCGCAGCGGCAGTTATAGTATCTAGCAATTCACCGTCCCAGTAAACTTCTATAACACTGCTTGCAGCAGTATCGCCATAATTACGAGCCGAATAGTCGAACTGAAGAAGCAACTCATCATTGGCATTACTTACATCAACATCTTGGTACATATTACTGTTAGTATCATCGGCAAAATGCGAGTCTAGCTCAACTTTTTGATTTCCGTCAGTAGCACCTATACCACCTGTATTTCCGGTCTGAATCTCAATTCCGGCACCTATATCGGTTTGCCATCCTGTTATTCCGTTAGGGTAAACTTCCCATGCACCGTTATGGTCGCTTACATTGTCAGCTTCAAAGCTGCCATTTATGATAAGGTTGTTAGAATAATTACCCTGACCGGTTGATATGGTATATGTAAATGTATCGGTTCCGTTAAAGTCAGGTTTAGGAGTATAAACTAAATTACCGTTAACGTCTTCGGTGATAGTACCGTTGGAAGGCTGCGTAAAGCTTACTATTGAGCCGTTTCCATCATCATTAGCCAATAGGTCGTCAGGATTTATCGTTAAAGGCGTATCTTCAAATGCCTTTAAAGTGTCATCATTTGCTGCAACAGAGCTATTGATTATTGCATCAATATAATTGATGTCCACGTGCTTAAAGCCTTCTCCGGGAATCTCTCTGAATGCACATGCAACTATAGTTTCATTTGTTGAATCATTTGAAGATGATGTAAACTTTAATGTTTGTAGTGCGGCAAGTATGTCATCACCCTTACCTTTGAACCATAGTGAGTTAGTTCCGTTAGCACCCTTGTGAATAACTACGGAGCCATTATCCAATAAGCTTTGGTCTATAGAAACATTATGCGGCGAACCAATAGTTTCAAGGTCAACACCAATCAGATAGTTTTCATCCGATTTGAAGTCTTCAGTAGAAAATAGCGGATCGTCAGAGGCAAAAACAAAATCCTCACCCAGACCTATTGTGAATGCATCGGAGAAATGCATATCAGGATTAGGGCAAACATCAACAGTTACCGTAGCAGTGTCAGTTCCTCCATTACCATCATTTACCGTATATGTGAATGTGTCAGTACCTGAAAAACCTTGATTCGGAGTGTAAAGAACCAGTCCGTTTACTATCTCGGCAGTTCCGTTATTACCGTTGGTTACCGATGCTATAGTTAAAGAATCGCCATCACCGTCAGTATCATTAGCAAGTACGTTTATAGAAACGGGAACATTCTCATACGCATCAACATTATCATTCTGAGCGTCAGGATTTACATTAACATGTGTTACGGTAACAGTTACTTTTGCAGTATCGGTGCCGCCATTTCCATCATTTATCGTGTAATGGAAGGTATCCGTACCGCTAAAGTTATTGTTAGGAGTATAAACTATTTTACCGTTTACTATCTGCACGTTTCCGTTAGAACCTTGAGTGGTCGGTTCAATAGTTAAAGTATCGCCGTCAATATCGGTATCGTTAGAAAGTACGTTTATTGTTTTAGCGTTATTCTTATTGGTAGTAGCTGTGTCGTTCTTCGCATCGGGAGCGTCATTTATAGGTTTTACACACACTGTTACGGTAGCCGTATCCTTACCGCCTTTACCGTCGCTTATAGTGTATTTAAACGTATCATTTCCATGGTAATCAGGATTCGGTGTGTAAACTATCTTACCGTTTACTATCTGCGTAGAACCATGCTGACCATAAGTAACCGACTCAATTATAATATTATCACCGTCAGGATCGGAATCGTTAGCAAGTACGTTTATCGTTTTCGAACTATCCTCATCAACATTAATGCTGTCATTTTTAGCTATAGGGTCTGAATTTTTACCGCCTTGTCCCTCTGCTACTTCAACATATATCTTGCCATACTTACTTTTAGCTCCATCGGCATCGGTAGCTACATATTTAGCTTTAGCCTTTCCGTCAAAATTAGCGGCAGGGTCAAATATTATATCATCTCTGTCATCATACGATATTTCATCACCTAGTTGTATCGTAGTACCGTTTAATAGGAATTTACCCTCATTAGAATCAGGCAACTCAATAAATGAGAAAGTTAACTGACTTTCATCTTTATCATCAATACCTTCAAGCGTAATTGATATATTTGTATCAGAAGAGGTCTTAACTTTAATATCCTCTACCTCGGGAGCTTTGTTCTTGCTGCCACCGTCTTTACTTTTGCCTTTTAGGTCAACATCAATATCAGCATTTGAATCGATTATCAGACCGGAATCCACATCACCTATAAAATACTCCAACGTCCAATCACCGGACTTTCCTGTTACATCATCAGATGACGCAATATCCGTGCCGGTAATTTGCGAAATACGCTCTACAAAGTGAACACCGTCTATACCGGAGGCTACATCGCAACCATATATCATTATGTCCGCCGTGTCGGTAAAGCTTTTAGCCCAGTTTTGCAGCTCCTGATAATACTGATCGATTGTGGAGTTATCTAATATGGCATTACCGAGGTGCAACTCACCTTCATCACCATGCGATATTATATCTAAAGTTTCGACGGTTTGGTATTGCTCAAGTATAGACGAGATTTCTTTAACGCCGTCCTGATCCGCCTTAATAGTATGTACAATAACATTATTTTGCTCTAAGTAATTACGGATTTCGCTGTCTGGATCCGACCTTTCATCAACTATAACAACTCGGTTATTTGCTAAAGGAGCTACGCCGTTTACAATACTATCCAGCGGATGTGGATTAGCATTGTTATCATTCGTATCACTGTTTGAGTAATCATTTACGTTATGATTATCATCATTTAAGTTATCAGTTGCAACTGCCAAAGCTGCCGCATCTAATACAATTCTATCTTCCAATGGAAAAAATACTTTTTTATTCGTACTCAAGATACTAACCCCAACATTATAGTTAATTTTTTAAAGTTTGGATGGTTTATACACAAAAAACATACAAATAGCAAGGATAAAATACAAAATCAGGCAAATTTTGTATCACTTTAGTATCAGGTGTATTGTTTCGGGATTTAACGGGATTAAATTTAACTAATAATATCAAGAACTATTTTCAATTTTAAATTGCAGTATATTATATGCATTTTTTAAATAAAATTATCAATAATTCTACCAAAGGTAATATATAAGAACGCTGATTACAATTTAGCTTAATCCACCCCATCTTTTTACAAGGTTATTTTCAATTTGAAAAATATCCAACAGCCTCCCTACGCTATGATCCACTATTTCTTCAACGGTCTCCGGCTTAGGATAAAAAGCAGGTAGGGGCGGAACTATAATAGCTCCCATTTCAGTTAACGCGGTCATTGTACGCAGATGCCCTAAATGGAACGGCGTTTCCCTAACGGCAAGGATAAGCTTACGTCTTTCTTTTAATATTACATCGGCAGCCCTGCTTATCAGGTTGGAAGTAACTCCGGTACATATCTCCGACATAGTTTTTATTGAGCAGGGTGCAACAATCATACCCATAGTATTAAATGAACCGCTGGATATGGCAGCACCTATATCTTCTATATTATAATTCTTATCGGCAAGCTTCTCAATATCGGACACTTTGTATTTAGTTTCCTGACTTATAGTAATTCTCGCTGCTTTACTTATTATAAGATGAGTTTCTATATTAATTTCCTTTAGTACTTCAAGTAGCCTTATTCCGTAAATAGCACCTGATGCACCACTTATAGCAATTATAATTTTTTTTTCTTTCACAATAGATCCACTTTAATAGAAATAACGAATATTAAATACATGTAATTTATATTTTTTTTAGGAAAATAGTGTCATTTATTATTTTAATCCACAAAAAATTGTGTTACCATTTATATCCGTTAGTTAATCAATTAACAAACCTAAGGAGGTATAAATGTCTATAACTACTCACATTAAGACACTAAACGAAAAACATAAGCAATTAGAAGAGGAATTACACAACGCTTATATACATCACCTACCGACAACGGAAATATCAAGAATAAAAAAGCAGAAGTTATTGCTCAAAGATGAAATCAAGCTACTTCGAAGCAATGTAGGTGATTTTAAGAAAGCTGCGTGAGCATTTTCTGTAATCTACGAATGTTAATTTAAGGGGGAGTTAAAAACTCCCCTTTTTTTATTATGCCGCCTGCTCTTGTGAAGCAACCTCTTTTGGTGCCGGATCTTCGTCCAACTCAGGAAGCATACCCAAAGCACGCTTATAGGTGTCTAGTAAATATTCCTGTTCTTCCAGTTCATTTGCCTCGATTTTTCTTATTTTCAGAATTTGACGTATTATTTTTACATCAAAACCCGCACCTTTAGCTTCAGCAAAAACTTCTTTTAAATCCTCCGCAATATTCTTTTTCTCTTCTTCCAAACGTTCAAGACGCTCAACAAACTGTTTAAGATGTTCAGCCGATAGACCTCCATAGAAAGATGACATACATGACTCCTTATATATTTAATTTTAATAACCAAAAGAAGATAAACATTTTAAACGCATTGTAAAACTAAAATAAGTTATTAGCATACAAATAATTCTTCATATTGCTCTTCTTCATCAGAATAATCATTACTGCAAGATGCTATAAGGTGCATACTATCTTCAAGGCGTTTTCTAGCCATTCCTGAAAGTTCACCCACATTGTCGGCAATTTCGACCATTTCCTCCATGCTCCCGTTACAGTGCAACACTGCATCACAACCGGCATTTATAGATTCCCTTGTTCTGGAAGCGAAACTTCCCTGTAAAGCCTCCATTGATAAATCGTCAGATATCAAAAAGCCTTTAAACCCTATTTCATTTCGAATAATACTAATTAAATTATGGGACAAGGTGGCGGGCTTCTTATCATCAATGGCTTTATATAATATATGTGCTGTCATTGCCCAAGGCATATTGCACAGATTTTTAAACACCTTAAAATCAGATTCATACAACTCTTCAACCGTTGCATCTACTATCGGAAGCTCAAGGTGGCTATCGGACAACGCTCTTCCATGCCCCGGAATATGTTTTATTACAGGCAAAATGCCGCTATCTAAAAACCCCTGTGCGGACTTTCTTGCAAGCCTTGTTACAATTTCAACATCGGAGCCGAAGCTCCTATCACCTATAATATTATGGGCATCATCAAATAACAGGTCACATACGGGCGCACAATCAACATTAATTCCCAGATCGAATAATTCCTTACCTATAATGCGTGAGTTTAGATAAGAAGCTTGCTCCGCTTTTTTTATGTCCGTTGCGGCTAGTTGGGCAAAAACGCTCATAGGCGGAGAATTTCTCCAGTGCGGAGGCTTAAGTCTGGATACCCTCCCCCCCTCTTGGTCTATCAGTACCGGACAATCCCAACCGACAACAGATTTTAAATCCTGAACTAATTCTTTTACCTGTTCGGGATTATCAATATTCCGGGCAAATAATATAAAACCTATCGGTTTTACATCTTTAAAAAAATCTTTCTCCCTAGAAGAAACTTCCTTTCCTTCTATTCCGAATATAACAGCATTACTTTTTAACAACGAAACACCCCTGCTTTTGTTCTATTAGTTTTTTACATAATGTTCTGGCATCAGACTCATTACTAAGACTTCCGACTCTTAAACGATAGAAAATACCTTTATCACCCAAATCTGCCTTTTGTGTATTTAACTGTAGCTCACCTAAAAGTGAACCGTGTTTTTTCTTTATGATTTGCCAGTTCTTTTCAACATCACCCTCTGTTCTGAAAGAACCCAACTGTACAATAACACCGTTATTTGATTTTTTCGGCTCCACAACACCCCTTGACCTGATAGAAGGTGTCGGCACATTTTTTATATCATCAACCGTAATTGATTCTGAATCGTTTTTTACCTGTTCAACAGGCTCTTTTATGTCAGATGCAACCACATTAACATCAGAAGATAAAAGCTCTTGTTTTTTTATGACTTCAGGAATTTCACGATTTTCATTTTTAGCAACAACGGTTTCCTGAACCGTTTCCTCTGGTTTCTGCTCAACTATTATTGACGGTAAGCTGGCAAACAGTTCCTCTGCTTTTTCGGCTATATCCTCACGCTCAATAGGCTCTTCATGTCTTGGCAGTATTTTTACCACCTTTGGCAAAGAGTTATCGTCTTTATCTGAAATAGTCTCATATATCAGCTTATCACGGTTAGCAATATACATACCGCCGGGTTCTTCCGGTTTTACCCTTATAGGGGTTGTGTCCGCCTTGATTACGACAGCCTCTCCATTCCACGTCGAATCGAAGGATAGCTTTCCGCTTTTCCAAGCATATACACCGCCTACAATACCGATTATAACCGCTAAAGGTAGTAATATTTTTATAGGTATTCCCGGCTCGGATTCCAAATCGATTTCAGGTCTTTTTTCCATAGAAACTTGCTGCTTTGGTGTATCGTCAAAGTTTTTTAATAGCTCGGTTTTTAACTTATCTCTATTAAATTCCATAATTACATTTCTCTAACCGGTTCAATGTTAAAAATAAACAAACCCGAACTTATTACATTAATCATAGATTTTAATAAAATCAATCTTGCAGCCGTAATTTCAGGATTATTTTTTAAAATAAATCTCAAAACCTCATCGTCTTTACCTTTATTCCACAATGCATGGAAATGTGACGCCAGTTCCTGTAGGTAAAAAGCTACTCTATGCGGCTCATTTGCAGATGCCGCCGCCTCAACAATCCTCGGCCACTGTGCCATTATTCTTATTAAAGCTATTTCTTCTTGTGAATCAAGTTTTGCAAGCATATCTCTATTTATTCCCTTTGCCATCTCAACGGCTTCAGGACATTCCTCAGTTGCATTCCTGATAACCGAGTTAGCTCTTGCACATGCATACTGCACATAGAAAACAGGGTTATCTTTAGATTGTTCTTTAACAAGTTTTAAATCAAAATCCAATACGGCATCATTTTTACGTGTAAGCATTATAAAACGTATTACGTCTTTTCCCACTTCATCTAGCACATCACGCACGGTAGTAAACGTGCCTGCTCTCTTAGACATTTTAACAGGCTTGCCGTCATCCATAAAATTAACAAGCTGTGATATTTTAACATCAATTTCCGCATTGCCGTCACTAATTGCTTTCACAACTGATTTTAGCCTCTTTACATAACCGCCATGGTCTGCACCAAGCACTATTACCATTTTGTTGAAACCACGTTCATACTTATCCAGATGATAGGCAATATCAGCGGCAAAATAAGTATAGCTACCGTCAGATTTCTTTATTGCCCTGTCAATATCATCACCGAACTGCGTTGATTTGAACAATGTCTGCTCTCTAGGCTCCCAGTCGTCAGGCTGCTTACCTTTAGGAGCTTCAAGGATACCTTTATATATAAGCCCTCTTTCTTCTAATAGTTTTAAACCTTTTTCAACTTTGCCGCTATCCTGTATGTCTTTTTCAGAAGTAAATACATCGTGGGTTATACCAAGTGCAGCCAGATCGTTTTTAATAAGGGATATCATTGTATATACCGCAAATTCTCTAACTATAGGCAACCATTTATCTTCTTTTTTACCAATCAGGTCTTTTTCATATTCCTGAGCTAATGACTCGCCTACAACTTTCAGATATTCACCCGGATACAAACCTTCCGGAATTTCACCGATATTCTCACCCAAAGCTTCCCTGTACCTTAAATATGCAGATTTTGCCAATACATCTATTTGCGAACCTGCGTCATTTATGTAATATTCTTTTGTAACATTATATCCGGCTTTAAATAACAACAAAGCAAGTGCATCACCATAAACGGCACCTCTGCAGTGCCCTATATGCATAGGTCCCGTCGGATTGGCCGAAACATATTCAATGTTAACTTTCTCGTTCTTTCCCATATTAGAATTGCCGTAGCCGATACCTTCTTCAATAATACCAAGAAGTACGTCCTGCCAAATATAAGGCTTTAATTTAATATTTATAAATCCTGGACCTGCGGTACTTACCGAATCGACCATATTTACATGTTCAAGTTTTTTAGAAATAACATCTGCCAGTTCAAAAGGTTTTTTTTTCGCAGCTTTGGAAATTACCATAGCCGCATTCGTAGCAACATCGCCATGACTTGCATCACGCGGAGGCTCAGCGGTAACTGCCGAAAAAGAAATGCCTGAAGGAATAACACCTTCTAAAACCAACTGATGTAAAATCTCCTCTATTTCAACATGCAATATCTTGAATATATTCACTAAACAAACCTTTTTAATTTAATTTTACGCCTCTATTGCCGCACCTAAACTACCCGAATAAATTCAGCACGACAAAAATTATCAGCCTAACCACATTTTATGAAGTCATTCATTTTAAATTTAATATACTTAATTATTTATAAAAACAAACAATTATTGATTGTTTCAGGTAGTGTTCACCATATATTTATTACAAATTGTATTATAGAAGCCTCTGCAAAAGTCAAAAAAACTACTCTCCCCTTGAGGGAGAGTTAAAAACACGAAGTGTTTTGTGAGGGGTAGAAACTAGCAAGCGTTTGTTATAGCTGTATGTATCGTCCCCTCCAAGAGAGGGTTGGGGTAAAGGATTTTTCAACATATGCTTTAATTGCAATATACTGTTTTTGTTGAAACTCCCCCCTCTTCCTAACCTTCTACTAAAGGGAGAGGGGACTAAGATTTCAACTTTACAACCATTTTGCAGAAGCTTCTGTAGAAATTATTGTGCTTTAAATATTTCACCGTTCTTGTCAAAAGAACTCTCCGCAAGCTGAACAAAAATTTCCGTAATCTCGTTCGGCTTTTTTATATTCGACATATCAAGTCCGGGCATAGCTTCGGCAAGCATCTTTGTATCCACCTGCCCCGGATCAACTAAGTTTACCCTTATATTTGACTGCCTTACTTCCGCAGCATATGTTTTTACCAGCTTTTCCAATCCTGCCTTACTTACCGCATAAGCACCCCAGTAAGGAGAGTCATTTTGTACAACTGCCGAAGTTACAAATATTCCCCTGCCGGAATCCGACATTCTTAATAACGGATCCATACTTCGCAATATCCGATAGTTTGCCGTCATATTCAACGCTATGATTTTTTCCCAAACCTTGCTATCTATTTGATGCAAAGGGCTTAAATGTCCCAACTGTGCAGCATTACTTACAATAATATCCAGCTTCCCGAAACGCTCATATATTAACGCTCCTAGCTGATCAATCTTTTGATATTCGGTTAAATCGACAGGCACAATAATGCAGTTACCGTTAATTTTTTTTATTTCATCGTCAACCGATTCTAAGGCTGTAGCAGTTCTTGCGGCAATTATTACATGTGCCCCTTCTTCTGCGTATTTTATAGCAACTGCCGCTCCTATTCCTCGGGAAGCACCCGTAACTAATGCAATTTTACCATCTAACCGTTTAGTCATTTTACGCCTTTCTTGTATCTTGAAACAGCGGCAACTGTGAAGTTTCGCCTAAATCGGCAACCTGAATAGGATAATCATCTGTAAAACATGCATCACAAAATTGAGGGCATTCGTTATTTCTGGCATCATAACCGCTTGCTCTGTACAAACCGTCAACAGACAAGAACTTTAGAGAATCAACGCCTATGATTTTGGCAATCTCCTCCACCGAATTGTTAGCTGCTATAAGCTTTTCTTTTTCCGGAGTATCAACCCCGTAATAGCAAGGGCCTATTGTCGGAGGGCTAGCAATTCTCATATGTATTTTCGTAGCTCCCGCCTCACGAACCATCGCTACAATTTTTTTGGAAGTAGTTCCCCTTACGATACTATCATCAATAAGAATGACTTCTTTGCCTTTTAAAACTTCGGAATTAGCATTATGCTTCAGCTTAACGCCAAGATTCCTAACCTGATCGGTAGGCTCGATAAATGTACGCCCGATATAGTGATTCCTTATAATTCCCAGTTCAAACGGAAGCCCGGCTTCCTCAGCATATCCGATTGCCGCAGGAACTCCCGAATCTGGTACCGGTACTACCAAATCTGCCTTAACGGAACTTTCTTTAGCCAGTTCTCTTCCTATGTTTTTTCTGACGTTATAAACGTTTCTTCCTTCAACTACACTATCCGGCCTGGAAAAATAGACATATTCAAAAATGCAAAAACGAGGTTTTTTATCACCGAAAGGTTTTGTGGAGTGTAAGCCGTCTTTGTCAATAACGACTATTTCACCCGGTTCAATATCCCGTTCGAACTTAGCTCCGATTATATCGAAAGCACATGTTTCGGAGGCTATTATATATGAATCGCCTAAACGCCCTAAAGATAACGGTCTTACCCCAAGAGGGTCACGTGCGCCTATTAATTTTTTCTGCGTCATAGCAACCAACGAATAAGCACCTTCAACCCTGCTTAATACCTCCGTCAAACGGTCTAAGGCTTTAGACATTGTGCTATTAGCGATTAAATGGATAAATATTTCCGTATCCATAGTTGATTGGAATATTGCACCGCTTTGTATCAGTTCTTTACGTAAGGTAAGTGCATTAGTAAGATTGCCGTTATGGGCTATTGCCATTCCACCGAAACTGAACTCGGCAAAAACCGGCTGTATATTTCTTGCCTGCTTTCCCCCTGATGTAGAGTATCTGACGTGACCGATAGCAATGTCGCCTTTTAATTCGTCAATAACCTCTTTTGAGCTGAAATTATCGCCTACCCTGCCTATGGCTTTATGGCTAAAAAACTGCCCCTGATTAAAAGATATTATGCCTGCCGCCTCTTGCCCTCTATGCTGCAAGGCGTGTAGCCCCAGTGCCGTATGAGCCGCTGCGTCAGGATTAGAATATATACCGAAAACCCCACATTCTTCATTTAATGAGTCCCCATTTATATAGTCATCTATCATAAAAACCTTATTCACCTTCATTCACAGTATCAACAAGACGGTCTAACTGCTTAATATTTAGCTGCTTATACCCCGTCCCGTCCTCTTGTGGCAACTCTTTATTTTCAATTTGAGTGCCGTTTACAATATTTTTCAACATGTCAAAGTCTTCCGCCAACACAGCGTCCTCTTCCGATATCTCCCCATTTGCCAAAGACTCGCTATAAGTATTCAAAATATCCCTGAAAATAGACATTTTATCTAATTCGGAAAGGTCGTCACCTTTAGCTTCGTACTTGGTCTTTATTTTCTCGTAAGCTTTTTCAGGTATGGCTGACTTTATTTTTGCCATTACTTTCATTTCATCTTTGTTTAATGCCCTTGGAACTGCGTCTTTCGTACCGCCGTCCGCCATAGATTTTACAACCCTATCCTTTACTTCGGAAACACGCTCAACCATATATTCCTGCAAACCGTCAGGCAATGTTGCCAAAATGATTTCAGTTGAATAGTTGAGAACATTATATGTTTTTGCATCAACGAGGAATCCCGGACCATATCTTTTTGTGCCTCCTTTTTCCACCCCTCCGAACTCTATCATTTCCGACACGGTTTTCATGCAGAAAAATGCAAGACAGACGATTAAAACACCTCTGGCAAAACCGAAAGCCAGTCCCAATGTTTTATCAAAGAAACTTTTTCGATAAGAACGTATTAAAAAAAGTATTTTAGAGTTAATGATAGCAAGTATGGTAAATACCACTAAGAATATAATTAAAATCGATGCTACTTTCGTTACCGTTTCATTTGCAATGAAATTTTTAAGATATTCTTCAAAAAAAGGTGCAAAATAAATTGCTATAGCAGCAGACCCAAGCCACGTTATCAATGAAAACAACGCCTTGATAAATCCGCGAAAAAACGCAAGTAGCGACGACACAAACACTATTGTGATTATTGTGATGTCAAACCAGTTTAAATCTGAAAGTTCCATATAAATATCTTATGCAATTTGCTTTTCTTGTTCAAAAAAACTCGCAAGTTCTCTTATATGCCTGATTTGCTTTAAAATAAAGGAGTTATTTTGATTTTTAACTCCATCAGGAACAATAGCACTTGCAAAACCTAACTTTTTCGACTCTTTGAGCCTTATATCCGACTGCCCTACCATTCTGACTTCACCTGATAAACCCAGTTCACCAAAAATAACACATTCATATGGTAAAGGTTTATTAACAAATGACGATATAAGGGCAATCGCAACGGCCAAATCGGCAGCAGGCTCGTTTATTTTTAAACCGCCTGCAACATTCAGATATATTTCTTTATCCGCCAGAAAAATGCCGTATCTCGTCTGTAAAACGGCAATTATCATAGCAAGACGGTTCGAGTCCCACCCAACAACCGCCCTTCTTGGAGTAGGCACGGGGGTGGAAGCCACTAACGCCTGTATTTCCAGCAACACCGGTCTTGTTCCCTCCATTCCGGCAAACACGGTAGAACCGCTCATCTTGCCGCCTGTCGAAGACAAAAACAGTGCCGAAGGGTTAGGCACTTCAACAAGTCCTTTCTCGCACATTTCAAAAACACCGATTTCATTTGCTGCACCGAAACGGTTTTTTATCGCCCTCAATATACGGAATTGATGCCCTCTTTCCCCTTCAAAATAAAGAACGGTATCAACCATATGTTCTAATACTTTAGGGCCGGCTATCTGCCCTTCTTTAGTAACATGACCTACTATCAGCATGGTAATGTTCTTTTTCTTGGCAAAGCTGATAAGCTCATGTGCGGAAGAACGAACCTGCGAAACCGTTCCCGGAGCCGAACTCATTTCCTCTATAAACATTGTCTGGATAGAATCAATAACAACCACATCAGGTTTTTCAGACGAATTAATACTTGCGATTATATCTTTAACATTAGTTGCCGACATAAGGTTTACTGGCGATTCATTAAGCCCCAGTCTTCTGGCTCTTAATCTCACCTGATCGACAGATTCCTCACCGGTAATATAGGCTGTTTTTACACCCGATAATGAAATAGCCGAAACGGTTTGCAATACTAATGTAGACTTACCGATTCCGGGATCGCCGCCTATTAAAATAGCCGCACCGCTAACAAGACCGCCGCCTAAGACTCTGTCTAACTCGGAAATACCCGTACTGCCTCGCTCAACATCTGTAGCTTTTCCCGATAAAGGTACAAACTCTATCTTCTGCCCGGCTTTCTTCATCGACAGGGAAGAATAACCTTCATTCACCTCCTCAACTATAGAATCCCAAGCATTGCAGCCGGAACACATACCCGACCATTTTTTATGGACGGTACCGCACTCCTGACAGATAAATGATGTATTACTTTTTGCCATTTAACTAACTTAAATATTTAAAATTCTTTCTATACAAATAGATTTCGTCATTCTACGAATTTGCTTAGTAAACAAATCAGAATTATAAAAGCCTATGCAAAAGGTTGTAAAGCCCAAATCTTAGTCCCCTCTCCCAAAGGGAAAGGGAGCTTTTGCCCCCTTTTGAAGAGGCTCCTATAGTATAATACGTAAACTAAATTCAAATTTACAGCATTTCTAATGATCCTGAAGCTTCATTTTTATAGGTCCTTTTGCACGACCGTTAATAAATTGCTGCACATATTCATTATCACATGAGTTAAGGTTCTTAACACTATCATGCCAGATAATCTTTCCTTCATATATCATCGCTACTTTATCGGCTATTTTTTTAGCCGAATGCATATCATGCGTAATAGTGAATGTTGTCGCACCAAGTTCCGAGGAACACTTTATTATAAGGTCGTTAATCACATCTGCCATAATAGGGTCAAGACCCGTAGTAGGCTCATCAAAGAAAATAACTTCAGGATTATGGACTATAGCCCTTGCAAGTGCTACACGTTTTTGCATACCGCCCGATAACTCCGAAGGAAACAATTTTGCAACTTCTCCTCCAAGACCGACGCTATTTAGCTTTTCAACAGCCAAATCGTAAGCCTCGGCATTATTCACTTTTTTAGATTGCATCATGGCAAATGATATATTTTTCCACACAGGAATACTGTCAAACAACGCACCGCCTTGAAATAGCATACCGAAACGCTCCATCATAATAGCTCGCTCCCTTGAGCTGAAATGAGCCACTTCCTGACCGTCTATTTTTATACTTCCCCTTGTCGGCTCCATCAGCCCCATAATATTCTTTATAAGCACAGACTTGCCGCTGCCTGAACCGCCTATAACCACCAATGATTCACCTTTATGGATATCAAGGTCAACTCCACGCAAAACCTTCTTTTCACCGAAGTTTTTATGGACGTTACGAAGCCTTATTTTCACATCGGAAGGCGTACGTGATTGCGTCTTCTTGGGACGCATATAGCTTTTTATAGTTCTAAGTACAGGGTTCATTTTGTTTATCATTTTGTAAAGAAAAACTCCGTAGCAAAGTAATTAGAAAACAATATGAGCATTGAAGCTGCAACAACCGCATTAGTTGTAGCTATACCTACTCCGTTTGCACCGCCTCTGGAGTTATAACCGTGGTAACAACCCATCAAAGTTATTATAAAACCGAAAATAGACGCTTTGATTAGACCTGTTATAACATCTTTTTGCTCTAATATCGAGAATGTACTTCTCAAATAATTACCTGATGAAAAATCAAGTTTATTTACTCCTATCAGATACCCTCCGAATACCCCGATTATGTCGGCAATTAACACCAGACACGGCAAAGTTATCACGCCTGCAAGCACCCTTGGGGCGATAAGATATTTAAATGGATTTGTGGACAAAGTAACCAATGCGTCTATCTGCTCGGTCACCTTCATAGTTCCGATTTCCGCTGCGGTAGCCGCACCCACACGCCCCGCCACCATCAAACCGGCAAGCACAGGACCAAGCTCCCTTGTAATAGCTATCACCACTACCGTAGCTATAGAATCCTCCGCGTTCATACGAGAAAAGCCGGTATAGCTTTGCAATGCAAGAACCGCTCCGGTGAATATAGCCGTAAGACCTACTACGGGCAGGGAATAATAGCCTATAATAACTACATATTTCAAAAGAACCTTAGGATAGTATGGAGGCGTAATTATATGAAATATCGTGCGTATAGCAAACACTACTACATCACCGATAGCCTCAAGGAAATCAAGAAAGATTCGTCCTATTATTTGTAAAATATTCACAAAAAACCTCAATTTGTGTAAATCCTCTTGTAGCGGCTTCCAAGTGATGTCAGCACTTCATAATCAATAGTTTCCGCAAGTTCCGCTAATTCGTCCAACTTTACATTAGCTCCCAGAATTTCTACTTCGTCACCAACATTAATCTCGTCTTTAATAGAGGTAATATCAACAGTAATCAAGTCCATTGATACACGACCTACCACAGGAATTTTTTTTCCGTTTATTGCACAATAGGATCTATTACCGAATATCCTAAAATAACCGTCCGCATAGCCGATAGGCAATGTGGCTATTTTTGAACCTTTATCTAATATGTAGGTTGCACCATAGCCGACTGTTTCCTCACTGTCAATATTGCGTATTTGCAATATATTACTAGTAATTTCCACAACGTTTTTCATGGGGTTCAGGCTATTGGGAACGGGATTTCCTCCATAAAGTGCTATACCGGGTCTGACAATATCAAAATGATAGTCTTTGCCTAAAAATATCCCCGATGAATTAGCGAAGCTTATTTTAAAATTAGGAGTCAACTCCCTTATTTTCCTTGCAATATTCAACTGCTCGACATTTTTAGTGTTTTTCTTTTCATCAGCACAGGCTAAGTGACTTAATATCAACTTGACATTTAATTTCTCGAGCTTACCGCTCTTTATAACTTGTTCATATTCATTAATCGGTATCCCCAGCCTGTTCATTCCCGAATCAACATGTATCATTGAAGGTTTTTGATTAAAGGTTTTAGACCATAAATCAATTTGTTCCATGGAATTAAGAACCGGACTTATATTATTTTCGGCAAAGAATTTGCCCTGCCCTTTTATAACCCCGTTTAATACGGCTATATCACTAGAGGGAAGTATTTTCCTAAGTTCCAGTGCCTCATCAAGATTTGCCACAAAAAACAGCTTACAACCTGCATCTTTTAGAACCGGTGCAACCTTTTCAACGCCCAGTCCGTAAGCATTCGCTTTTACAACGGCTGCTATTTCCTTACCGCCGGCTTTCTCTTTTAAAATAGAATAGTTCTCGGCGATAGCATTAAGATTAATCTTTAGAGTAGAACCAGAATATAAAAGCGACACAACTACCCCGTATACGAATCAGATGCGGAATAATGTTCAGCCAAGTCTTCAAATTTAGTAGTATTAGCATTGAAGAAAAGCCTAGCCGTTCCGATAGGTCCATGACGCTGTTTGGCAATTATTATTTCCGTAACATTTTGACACGATTCCATTCTTGCCTGCCATTGTGACATTTTTTCAGTTTCGCTATCTGACGGTTTTTTTCTTTCTTCATAATACGCTTCACGGTAAATAAACATCACAATATCTGCGTCCTGCTCAATACTTCCCGATTCACGCAAGTCCGACAACTGAGGACGCTTATCCTCCCTCTGCTCAACGGCACGTGACAACTGCGAAAGAGCAATTACAGGTATATTCAACTCCTTAGCGACCGCTTTTAAACCTTGCGTTATTTCCGAAACCTCCTGAACCCTGTTACCCTCCGATGATTTGGCACTGCCTTTTAGAAGTTGCAAATAGTCTACTATCAACAAGCCTAGATTATGCTTACGCTTCAACCTTCTAGCTCTCGTTCTTAAAGCGGATATCGACAATGCCGGCGTATCGTCCATAAAGAACGGTAGCTTATGTAGTTTTTTATTTCCCTGAACCAGTCTTGCAAACTCATCATCAGTTAAATTGCCGGTACGCATTTTTGATGAATCTACACCCGACTCCATGGCTATCATTCTGGCTGCCAATTGCTCCGATGACATCTCAAGTGAGAAGAAGCCGATAGACGGTGCATTTGTTTCTTCGTCCGTATGATTTTCCAATAAATACTTAGCTGCATTTACTGCCATATTTATAGCGAACGCAGTTTTACCCATTGAAGGTCGTCCGGCAAGTATTAACAAATCCGAATTAGCCAGCCCGCCAAGCAGTGAATCCAAATCAATAAAACCTGTGCTTGTTCCGCTTAAACTTTCCGTCCTTTTATATGCGGCATCAGCTTTATTAATAGCCTCAATTAGCGAGACTTTTAAAGCCTGAAAGCCTGATTCTCCCGTGCCTTCGCTCGCAAGATTAAACAGTTTATGCTCAGCCGCCTCAATCTGGTCTTTAGCTTGCCTTTCTATATTTTCATCATATGCGTCATTTACAATATCCGCACCGATTTCTATCAGATTACGCCTGACTGCAAGGTCATAAACAATCTTTCCGTAAGCTTCAAGATTGATTATAGCTACGGACATTCCGGCAAGACGCACCAGATACTCCGCACCTCCAACATCTATTAACGCTTCATCTTTATCAAAAAAATTCTTTAATGTAACAGGTGTGGCGATTGTTCCCCTGTCTATGAATTTTAAAATGGCATCATATATTCTCTGATGTACAGGCTCATAAAAATGTTCGGGACGCAAATATTCCCCTACCCTATTTATGGCATCGTTATTTGTTATGATAGCACCGAGCAACGCCTGCTCCGCTTGGGTATTATGCGGTGGTTGTCGATATTGTATCGACTCTGTTTCATCTTTTGTTTTGATTTCTTCACGCACTTTCATAATATATACTTATAGATATTATTTCTACAAATATCCATAAAAAAAGGTCGAGCCTACGCCCGACCTTTTAATATTTATTTTATAAGCACTTTATTCTTCTGATTTAGCCTCATCAGTTTCAGCTAAAGCCTCATCACTATCGGAAGATTTTGCCTTTTTGCCTTTTTTCTCAGCTTTTTCAGCACTTGTTTTATGCTCGTCATTTTTAGAAGGGTTCAAAAATTCTTTTTCAGCATCTTTTGCCTCTTCTTCACTTCTGGCAACGTTAATGTTAACTTTTGCTATAACATTACCGTGAATAACTACATCTTCAGTAAATATACCGAGAGATTTTATAGGCTTGTTAAGATTTATCTGATTTCTTTTTACTTCCACACCGTAAGCGGCTTGCAACACATCGGCAATATCTTTTGCACTTACAGAACCGAAAAGACGACCGTCTTCACCCGCCTGCCTTACAACCACAACAAACTTATTGTTAATCTTAGCTTGTTCTTTTTCAGCAGCATCTTGTTTAACTTTATTTTGCTTTTCTATCTCGGCTCTTCTGGCTTCGAATTCAGCTTTATTTTCATTGTTCGCACGCAATACTTTTCCTTGCGGTATAAGGAAATTTCTAGCATAACCGTTCTTTACTTCAACAATATCACCTGCATTACCGAGCTTATTGACAGGCTCTAAAAGGATTACTTCCATGTTAATTCCTCTAAATTAATTATTGTGCAACGTACGGCAACAATGCCAATTGTCTTGCACGTTTAATTGCTTTTGCCAATTCTCTTTGTTTTTTTAGAGAAATTGATGATATACGGCTTGGGGTAATCCTACCACGCTCAGAAATATATCTTTGCAGAAGCTCAACATCTTTATAATCTATTTTCGGTGCTTCATCACCTGAAAGAGGACACCCTCTCACACGACGGAAAAACACATTTCTTACCAAAGGAACGTTACCTGCAGCTTCAGACATTATTCACTCTCTCTTTTTATTGGTTTCTTAGCAAAAGATTTCTTGCCCATCAACGGAGAAGGCTCTTTAGAAATCTCATCAACTTTAACCGTAAGGTTACGGATAACATCTTCACTTAGCTTAAGCTGCCTTTGCAACTCGTCCACAGCCGGAGACTCGGCATCGACCGACAATAGCACATAGTGACCTTTTTTGTTTTTATTCACTTTATAAGCTAGGTTACGCAAACCCCAATACTCTTTTTTAACTATCTTACCTTTATTGTCGCTGACGACTTTAGAAAACGTTTCCGTTAATTTATCTACTTCCTGTGTAGACATGTCTTGTCTTACAATAAAAGTATTCTCATATAGAGGCATTCTTATTCTCTCCAAAAAATACGTTGGCTTAAAATTAAGCGAAGTAGCAAAATACATACTTTTACTCAATATGCAAGCATAGATTTACTAAAAATCGACATTTTATATAAAAAAATGACAGTTATTAATATAACAATACAATAAAAATATTTGCTATTTAAAATATTGTTTTTATTTTATCAGTTATCTATAGGTTCAATTTGTTAATATAAATCCCGCTATGAATATAATAAAAAAAACATTCATACTACTCATACTCGGCACGACATTTGTTTTTTTCGTGCATAGCCTATACATACTTTTCTCAAGCGGCTTTGAGTGGGGTGACTTGAAAATGACAAGCAGGGAGTTCGTCAGTCAGATTATATTTTTCCTGATAAAGTTTTTTATCATTTTGCTTATAATAAATATCTGCCGCAAAAAATGGCATTAATGGATTTCATTCCAGTTATTACCGATATTTACATCTACTAAAGCCGGAACGGATATACTAACCGCATTTTCCATTATATCTTTCGTAAGCTTGGCTATTTTTTCAGCTTCATTTTCTGCCACTTCTATAAGCAGCTCGTCATGCACCTGTAGCAAAATGCTTGCTTTATAACTCTTTTCCGCAATTTCGTCATTAAGGCAAACCATTGCTTTTTTTATAATATCGGCAGCGGAGCCTTGCAACGGGGCATTAATAGCAGCACGCTCGGAAAACTGCCTTAGTGCAGGGTTCTTATCGTTTATGCCGTTTACAAAGCATTTTCGTCCCCATATTGTCTCTACGTAGCTGTGTTCTCTTGCAAATTCAACGGTTTTTTTCATATACGCTTCAATGCCCGGATATTGTTCGAAATACTGTTTAATATATTTCGCCGCCTCACCCCTTGGGATTCCGAGCCTCTGCGACAAACCGAACGCACTAATACCATATATAATGCCGAAATTAATCGTTTTTGCCTTACGCCTTAAATCACTATCTACATCTTTTAAATCAACTTTGAACATCTGACTTGCCGTAGCGGCGTGTATATCAAGATTATTATTAAAAGCGTCCTGTAAAACAGGCATATCCGCCATATGTGCCAATAACCGCAACTCTATTTGTGAATAGTCGGCAGAAATAAGCTTGCACCCCTCTTTTGCTACAAATGCACGTCTTATTTTGCTGCCGTCCTCAGTCCTTATGGGGATATTCTGCAAATTAGGGTCACGGGAACTAAGCCTTCCGGTGCTGGTAGCTGCCATCTCAAAGGTTGTATGCACCCTTCCGTCTTCTTTCACCTGCTTGGGCAGTGAATCGGTATATGTGCTTTTCATCTTACTAATATGCCGCCATTGCAATACTTTATCGGCTATATCATGCCCGTCTGCCGCAAGGGCTTGCAAAACCTGAACATCGGTAGAGTAAGCACCGCTTTTTTTGGACTTCTTACCTGTACTTAGCCCCATTTGTTCAAACAGAACCTCGCCTAACTGCTTTGGCGAGCCTATGTTGAACTCACAGCCTGCCATTTTGTGTATTTCCAATTCCAATTCTGCCGCCTGTTTAGCAAACTCACCGGAAAGTTTATTTAAAACGGCAACATCTACCTTGATGCCATTACTTTCCATTTGCCCCAAAACATTTACCAAAGGCTTCTCAATCCTATAATATGCCGCTGTCTGCCTTTCTTTAATCAGCTTCGCTTTTAGTGTTTTATGGATATACAACAACGCACCCGATATAAGGCATGAATGATGCATTATTTTACCATCTTCCATATCCGATGATATTTTAATATCAACAAAATCACCTTCAATTTCAGGGTAATGCCTTACAATCATATTTTTTATGTCATGCTTGTGCAAACCGCCTTCCAAAGTCGATGACATTATCATAACATCATCAAACGGCTGCACTTCAACTCCGCATTCCTTAGCCTCCTGGATAAATCTCTTTAAGCTATGCCCCACTTTTAATATGGATTTATCTTCTAAATAAGCCTTAACTTCTTTAATGACCTCGTTAATTCCTATTTTGTCGGCTTTATTGTCATTATCATCACCGAATAAACTTGTTTGTGAAGGCTGCTTTTCCACTTCAAACCGGAAAAAACAGGATTTTCCTTCCACGCAGAAGCTTACGCCTAATAAATCCGATGTTTTTTCATCATTTATAACATCAATAGATAAAGCCCTTATTTCACCCTGTTTATTTAGCCATTTGCTTATATCTTTTACATTCTTTAGCAGTTCGGAAGATGTTTTCTTGCCTAAATTATCATTATTGGCAGCATTATTGTCGCCAACCCCATCTTTATCAAATTTAGCGATTAGGGACTTAAATCCCTGTTCACGTAAGAAAATCAACAAATTTTCATTATTTATATCTTTAACGACAAAATCCTCAATTTCAGATTCCACCGGCACATCATAGCATAGTTTTATAAGCTCTTTGGACAATAGAGCCTGCTGTTTACTCGCTTCAAGGGTTTCCCTGCGTTTGTTCTGCGTTATTTCCGAAGTGGATTCTAATACATTTTCTAAAGTGCCGAACCTGTTTATAAGCTCGGAGGCTGTTTTAGGGCCTATTCCGGGAACACCCGGTACATTGTCCGACGAATCCCCCATTAATGATAAAACATCAAGCACCTTATCGGGCTTAACGCCGAATTTTTCTTCAACCTGCCGAACATCAATTATACGGGACTTTAAGGAGTCATACATCTGCACACCGTCACCTATCAACTGCATAAGGTCTTTGTCGGAGGAGATGATTATAACTTCATAACCGTGTTCTTTGGCAATTTTAGTATATGTGGCTATCAAATCGTCGGCTTCATAGCCTATCTTTTCAACAATTGCCAGATTAAGTGCCTTCGCAGCCTCCCTGACAAGTGGAAATTGCGGTATCAGGTCTTCAGGAGCGGGAGGTCTGTTCGCCTTATATTCCTTATATATATCATTCCTGAAGGTTTTTTCACCCGAATCAAACACTACTGCAATATAATCCGTTTCATGGTCTTTTATGGTTTTTATCAGCATATTAGTAAAAGCAAATACTGCACCAACAGGAGTTCCGTCAGCTCTTTTCATATTAGCCCGTGCCAAAGCATGATACGCCCTGAAAACAAAGCCGTAACCATCTATTAATATAAGTTTTTTTGAACTTTTTTTAGAAATTTCGGACATATTATCTAATGCTCTCATAATTAATACGCTATTTTGTTTTTGATTATTAAGAGTATAAGAGCTGTATTTTTTTAGTCCAGATATTAACTGATAACACCTTCAGATTCGGTTTCTCTTGCGGAGGAATTTTCTATTTCTTTTAGTGCGTCTTCAATCTCATACCATATTTTAGTAGCATTATAATCGCCTGCGTCGGTGTAAGCTTTTATTTTTTCTTTTATTTCATCAGCGGCAAAAACACCGTGTTCTTCCAGCAAAAGACGTGCTATTCTAAATACATCTACCGTATCGCTCATTTAACCCTCCAAGAATACCGCCAACAAACAACGACACCACAACTTGAAATTGCATAGTCATGCAAATTAGCATCGATTAATAATTAACTTAATTAGTATCACTTGAATTTAAAAAGTCAAAATTATTTTAAAAAAATAGCACGTTAACAATTTGTTAATACATTAATGATAAATTAAACATATTGATTCAAACTTCCTAGAGTCCGGTTAGGGTCCTTCAGGTAGATGTTAACAGCCCTAACAAACTAAAAAGCCCCTCTCTCATGTAGATTTCGGGGCTTTTTTTATAAAAGCGTTAACTAAACATAGATTTAGTCATACAAGACCTCTGCATAATACGTCATTACCCGAATTGCCAAAGGCAATTATAGGGTAATCTCATGAGATCGCCCTATAATTTGTTTCACAAATTCAGGCGATGACGTATTATACAGAGGTTTTATACTCAATATTAGAAAATGTTTTTATAAAAGCCTTGTAAATATATTTATAATAAATTAAAAACTATGTGGAGATTGGCGTGGGCGGATTGCTTACCCAAATTGGTCAGGTCAGAAATGAAGCAGCCACAAGTTTGTTTATCCGGGTCATTGCCAATCTCTTCTTTAGCTTCTTGCATTTCCTTGCTATTTGTATATTTTAACCAAAAGTTTTAATAAAAAAAATTATAGGCACAACATGATTCCACGTTATTCACGTCCCCAAATGGTTAACATCTGGAAACCTGAAAACAAATTTAAAATATGGTTTGAAATCGAGGCTCATTCTTGTGATGCACTGGCAAATGAGGGAGTAATACCTAAAGAAGACGCTCAAAATATATGGAATAACGCCCCTAAAGAATGGACGGAAAAAGACGTAAAAGCCATTGATGATATCGAAGCGGTTACAAAACATGACGTAATAGCATTTCTAACCCATTTGGCAAGCTATATAGGGGAAAGCAGCCGTTTTGTGCATCAGGGAATGACCAGTTCGGACGTATTGGACACCTGTCTTTCGGTGCAGTTAAAGCAAGCCGCCGACATATTACTTGACGACATGGACAAACTGCTTGCGGCACTTAAAAAACGAGCTTATGAAACAAAAGACATGATTTGCATGGGGCGTAGCCACGGAATCCATGCAGAACCCGTTACAATGGGTTTAAAATTCGCACGTTTTTATAAAGAAATGGAACGCAGCCGCACAAGGCTTGCCAACGCACGGGAAGAAATTGCCACATGTGCCATATCCGGTGCCGTAGGTACATTCGCCCACATACAGCCGACTATTCAGGATTATGTAGCGGAAAAACTAGGGCTATCATCGGAGCCGATATCCACTCAGGTAATACCGAGGGACAGGCACGCAATGTTTTTTGCCACATTGGGTGTGATAGCCGGTTCAATTGAAAATATAGCCGTTGAAGTACGCCATTTGCAGCGTACGGAGGTTTTAGAAGCTGAAGAATTCTTTTCAAAAGGGCAAAAAGGCAGCTCCGCAATGCCTCACAAACGCAACCCTGTTTTAACCGAGAACTTAACCGGACTAGCCCGTATTATCAGGGGATATGTGAATCCTGCACTTGAAAATGTAGCCCTTTGGCATGAACGTGATATATCGCACTCATCTGTAGAGCGTGCCATAGCTCCCGATGCCACTATAACTTTAGACTTTGCACTTGCCCGCCTTACTAATGTGGTTGAAAATCTGGTTGTATATCCTGAAAATATGCTAAAAAACCTTAATCAACTTGGCGGTCTGGTATTTTCGCAACGTGTACTTTTGGCTCTCACACAAGAAGGTGTAAGCCGTGAGGACTCATACAAGCTTGTTCAACGCAATGCCATGAAAGTCTGGGAAGAAGGGAAAGACTTCCTAACCGAACTGAAATCGGACAATGAAGTAACGGCAAAGCTATCTAACAGTAAGTTAGAAGAACTGTTTGACCTAAAATTTCACACCAAAAACGTCGATACTATATTTGAACGGGTTTTCGGTTAATTTTACAAATAAACTTCTAGACATTTTGTAAATTTCAGGCTAAATAAGTGCCTCAAAAATTTTTTGTGGCGGGATAGCTCAGGTGGTTAGAGCGGAGGAATCATAATCCTTAGGTCCGGGGTTCAAGTCCCTGTCCCGCTACCAATTTTGGTCAAGATACCAGATAAAAAGATTTCCATGTTTAGATCAAAAACTGTTTTTATTTTAGGAGCCGGAGCTAGCGAAGAAGTAGGTCTTCCTATTGGAGAAACACTTAAAAATAAAATATCTCAAAAAATTGATATTCGTTTTGGAGGAACAGGCTATCAACAAGACTCTGGTGACTACCAAATAACTCAAGCATTAAGACAGTACGTAAAACTACCGGATGGACGAAATGGGGATATTAATCCGTACTTACATGCCGCTTGGAAATTACGTGATGCATTAACCCAAGGCATTTCAATAGACAACGTTCTTGATGCTTATCGTGATGATAAGTTATCTGAGATGTGCGGAAAACTAGGAATAGTTAGAAGTATCTTAGAAGCCGAACGTTCTAGTAAAATATTTTATAATACCAGCGAGCGACAAAAAATAGACTTTGATCAATTAAAAAATACTTGGTTTGCTGGTTTTGTAAAAATCCTTACCGAAAATATCTCACAAAATGAAATAGATGGAATATTTGACAACGTATCTATTTTGAGCTTTAACTATGACCGATGTATAGAACATTACTTGTACGAATCGCTCCAAAATTACTACAGCCTAGAGCCGAACGTCGCATCACAATTAATGCAGAACTTAAAAATATTCCACCCTTACGGAAGTGTAGGAAAATTACCTTGGCAAGAATCTAATACTAAACAACAAGTTCCATTTGGGGCAGAAAGAAGTGATATATTAAACCTCTCTGAGCAAATAAAAACGTTCAATGAACGAACTCATGAAATTGAGAATATTAGTGAAATACAGTCAGTCGTACAAGAAGCTGAAATCATTGTTTTTCTTGGGTTTGCCTTTCATAGACAAAACTTAGAGCTTATAAAACCAGATAACAAGTGCAATGCCAAAAAAATATTTGCTACCGCATACGGAATCTCAAAAAGCGATTGTGAAGTTATTCACAATGAACTCTATGAAGCACTGCAACTAAAAGAAACCAGAATTGAATTTAGAAATGATTTAAAATGCGGTGCGTTGTTTAATGAATATTGGCGTAGCTTAACAGCTTAAAGCTTCTAGCAAACCCGAAAAATACCATTCATAACCTCGCACCTCTTTTTGAGAAACTAATGCACTGCCAAAAAACCATAACAAATTAAGCATTCATTAATAAATAAATAGTAAAATACATATTGACTCTGGGGCAAGCAGAGGATTTTATGTTTAAAGCTAAAATCAATGCGGCTCTTTTTGGATTAGGATTAGGATTAGGATTATTATTTACTAACGTTGCGTATGCCGAACTGTTTGGTTCGTCAGAAAGGAAGAGCCGCAATATAAATGAGTTCCCCAAGTGGATAGAGATGCTTGAGCGTTTTCAAGATGAAGAGTCCGCTTGTGTCAAAAACAAAAAGTGTCTAATAAATCAAATCACCGAATATTTAGCAAAAGATACCGTCAACGATGATAAATTTACCGTGATAAGAAAAGTCAACAGATTGGTAAATAGCGTCAGATATATAACGGATTTAGAAAGGTGGGGTCAGGGAGATTACTGGGCAACCCCGACACAATTCTTTGAAGAAGGTGGCGATTGCGAAGATTATGCAATCGCCAAATTTACTTTATTAAAAAAGCTCGGTATCAACAGTGAAGACATGAGAATTGTAGTTCTTAATGACACCTTCAAAAACATCATACACTCTGTTTTAGTAGTATATATCGAAGGCAAACAATACCTTCTTGATAATGAAATACCAAAAGTACTACAAGCCCATGAAGTCAGGCACTATACGCCGATTTTTTCAATTAATGAAAAAAACTGGTGGAAACACAGAATCTAAAATTCCTGTTTTAACTTTAAATATATCGTGTCACTAGAAACCTGAGTTGAACGGTAATTTCCTATAGGGTGAGCCCAGTCAAAGCGAACCACAGTATCACCTACAGGAACAATTTTAGCCCTAGCCTCAATACCTATACCGGCACTGTAAAAATGGCTATCCTGCAAAGTTCCACGAACACGGTTATAAACAGCACCACCATCAATGAAAGGTCCAGCCTTAAACTCAACTTTATCCAAAGGAGTAGGAATAACATGGTTATACTCGATATTAAAGCTATAACCGGCTTCTGCGGCTTCCTTCGCTACGTTGAATCCTCTGATATTACCGTATCCTCCGACTGTAAACAGGTCGGAAGATAGCAGGGTATTAGACGCAACCTGCCCTCTAAATACGGCTTTTATAGTTCCGTTATCGCTGAACGGACGTGAATTTATTAATATTGCAGGCTCAAATATCCAAGCCTCAGGGTCACCTGCCAAACGGCTTGCAGTCGCATCACCTTGTTCACTTGCTCCGAATATATCCAACCCTTTCGATAATTTTGCAGTAGCGTAGAAAACGCTTGAAAATCCTCTGAATAAATAAGAAGCCTCGGCAAATAATTTTCTTAATTTATCTTTAGTATCCCTTATATCGGAAAGAAATGATTCGTGAGTTCTGTCTTCATAACCGAATCTTACAACAGTCTGATGTTTTCTTGTATTCAACAACTTGCTTGAAAAAGCGACTTTATAAGCATCGGTTTCACCACTTGCATTCAAGCCTTCCAGCCTGCCGCCGATTTGGTTTTCACTATGTATATAAGAGGTTTCAAGCTTTATGTTGCTTATGCCGATTGGCGTAACAGCCCCTGCCCCAACGCTCCATAAATCATCTTCAGAAACTTGAACATCAAGGTTAAGCTTCTCACCGAAATTGAATAAATTACTTTTTTCAAGGTGAGCAGAGGTTACAATTTCGCCTGTCAATTCACTGCCGTAATTATCGACACTAATACTGTTAGTATCTTCATCGGCTTCATTTACAATAAGATTAAGGTCGGTTGTGCTGAAAGCCTTGCCCGGGGTTAAGTTCACACTTGCATCGATTCCCGGTAAGTCATTAATATCGCTTATCATCGACTCTAACGCACTTTCAACAACAACATCACCGGCTTTAACACGTCCTGCAATACGCTTTGCCAACCATGATTTAATAACGCCGGTTGAAGGAATTACCACATCGCCTACTTTAGCCTCATAGATTGACACGGTTAAATTACCTGAAGCAAAATTCTGAGGTTTTGTAACAACTCTAACAAGTATATATCCTCTGTCATAAAATGCTTTTTTAATATCGAACTTTAACTCCGCCAAGTCACCGTTTGTAAACTTGTTGCCGATATATTTTTGTACAACCTCCTGTAACTCGGCATCACCGATAACCGTATTACCCTCAAAAGAAATCGAATTTAAAATTGCCAATACTTTATTAGCATCTTTAATTCTTTCAAGAACCGGAGAATCTTCTAAAGGCTTAGATGGCTCTTTATCCAGTGAATATGAATCGGGAACGCTAACATCAGGCACTTGTTTATCGATAAGCCCGGGGAAACGTTCTACTTGTGCTAACGCTGACGTAGTAACCAGCGACAAACTCGCACATAAAACCGTAATATTTAATTTATTATTAGACACAACGCATTCCTCTTATCAAATTTCAAATTATAATTAACTGTTAGGTTCGTCACAGTTCATGAACTCACACTCGTCCGAACCGCCACCGGCAGGCTCTAAGTTACTCAAAGCAGAATTACCGCCTGTTGTGTTGCTCTGACCGTCATCACTACCGTCTAATTGAGCAACCAGAGTGTCAATCTGTCCCGGAGCAGGATTACCGTTTACATCAAAACCGTTAGGATCAAAAATAGTCCCCGTATCACGATGTTATGCCCGCAATATCAAAGCCATTTGCATCAAAACCGTTTATATCGAATCCGTTTCGGTCAAATCCGGCTATATCAAAGCCGTTTTGGTCATATCCGTCAGGGCCGAAAGGTGTTCCGGTGTCACGATGTATGCCGTTAATATCAAAACCGAATTGATTGAAGCCGTTTATATCGAACCCGTTTATATCAAACCCATGTATATCGAACCCATTCGGATCGTAAGGAGTTCCGGTTTCTTTATGCACTCCGTACTGGTCAAAGTTATTTGCATCAAAGAACCTTACTCGAACACCTGCATCTAATGTCAAAGAGGCGTTGCCTGTAGCGGTGCTATCCGTTCCTGTAAAGCGTTGCTGTACTAAAGCTCCGTTAGCTTCAGCCAAAGGGTCGGGAACTAAAGCAGATAACAAGATATCTCTACCGGCTGTAATAGTTACATCGGCATAAGCGTTCTGATTAGTTGAAAACGCCCTTGCAGCAATAGCACCTATTATATCAACGTCCGCACTACTATCACTGGCTTCAACATTAATTGATGATGCAGCATCACCGTTAATAGTATTTGAAGTTGAGAAAATATCGCCTCCGATGAAAACCCCGTTTTCACCTTTAACATTTAAAGCTGCCGTAGCATCACCGTTAGTTGTCTTAGCATTCGCAACTAAATCACCTGCTATACCGACCTCTCCGTTTTTGGACGCTATAATACCGAATGCGGAAGAATCACCTATAACCGTTGCGGCAGAAGAAGTTAAATTATTACCTATCGCAACATCGTTATTTGCAGCAACTAGTATAGTTGAACCTGCATCACCTCCGAAGCTGTTAGAAATATTTGATACGTTTCCGCCGATATTAACAGAATCATTCAAACCGATTACGGAAATAATAGCCTCAGAACCACCAAAGGCAGAATTGGCAGTAGCCGTAACATTGCCGCTTACAGCAACTTTATTTGCAATAATGCTGATTAACGTATCGGCATTACCGAATCCGGTTGTAGCGGAACCTGCAAAAACATTGCCGTTAACGTTTACATCTCCTGATGAATATATTTCAACTTCTGAAGTTGCATCGACTCCCTTACCCGAAGATGGATTTAAAGCAAAAATGTTATCTGTAGTAACATTGCCTGACGCACCTATAAATATGTCATCACCGCTTATAATGTTCTTAGTTAAAACATTACCCAAAGCATCAATGTAAACATCATCATCACTAACTATATTGGCTGTAGTAACATCATTGCTAGCAATTATATCCAAATCATCGCCTGTAATAATATTATTTGTAACAACATTATTATCCGCTTCAATGTATGTGTCGTTAGTGCTGTTAATATTACCTGTGGTAACATCATTACCTGCATCTATAAACACATCGGTTGCACCCACAATGTTTTTTGTAGTAATGTTATTTCCGGCGGTGATATCAACATCACCTTTAATATTACCGGTTTCAACATTACCGTTTGCGTTTATAAAAAGATTGCCTAAAACTGCTTTAGTAGTAACGTCATTACTAGATATAATAGAAACATTCTGACTAGATGAGTCAGTAATTATATGTCCGGTTTCAACATTATTTCCTTCTATTGATACACCTGAACCGCTGATTATATTAGATGTCGTTACATCACCGCTAGCTATAATAGCAGCATTTCCATTAATAATATCAGTATCAACATTACCGTCGGCATTTATAGCTATGGCTTTGTTTGAATCTTTAGTGCTGATATCGCTTAAGTCAACATTGCCGTTTCCCCCTAACAAACTGGTATCAGTCGCAATAACATGCACTCCCGCATCAGAACTTATATTTCCTCCGGTAATATTTCCTTCCGCCGCAGAGAATTGAACTTCTTTATTAGCATCATTAACGTTAGAAGCTAATATATCAACATTGCCAAAAGATAAATCACCATTAACCGAAGAAAGGTTCATGGATACTATTTCAGTATCTACATTGATATTATTTACGGTTACATTACCGTCATCGGCAGAAATATTTAAAACCGAACTCGCTTCAGAATTCTTACCTGACGCAGAAGATGCAATGTTTACATCATCTAGAACTTCAATGTCACCGTTTTGGGAAGTTATATCAACAACCGCATTGGAATTAGAATCGTCACCGGTAGTAGATACCGCAACGTTTATCTGACCGTCAATAGTAACATTACCGTGAGCATTAATATTTACTTCACCTGTCGAATCCGTACTATCTGTAGAAGTCACACCTCCTACGGTAATCGACTTAGTATTAATGTGACCGCCTTTTGTAGTTCCTGTCACGGAAGTACTAAGGTTTATGCTACCGGGAGAAACATCTAAATCTCTACCTGTTTCAAGGTGACCTATATCAATACCTAACAACCCTGCTTCAATAGTTATATCACCGGAAGTTGTTGATATTTTATCATTTTTATCAAGGAAGAATACACCGCCGGCATTTTTCAACGTTCTCAGCGTAATATCACCGGCTCCACCCGATATAACGCCGTCCGTTATATCTTCAAAAGTTATAAGGTAGTCTGCATCCAAAGTAACGGCAAAGCCCAGACCCGACCAAAACTCTACTCTTTCTTCATATACCGTATTGATAAGAGGGTTAATAAAATTAGATGGACCATTACCGTCTTTAATAGTTAGTGCAAACGGGTCGATTATAAATTCACCACCCTCACCGTTGGCAGCGGAAGCATCAACATCACCGTCTAATGATATATTAGTTCCGCTTATCTCTATCGTGCCACCGTTTCCTGATTCAGTTCCACCTTTGGCACTAATGAACGCATCTGAGCTAAAGTTATTAATACCGTCAGCCCATGTATCTACAGAACCTCCGTTACCGTTTACACCGCCATCGGCAGAAATAGTAACATCATTAAGGTTAATATCTCCCGTAGATGATATTAATACTGTTCCACCGTCTTTTCCTTCACCGAACGAATCGGCATCTATAACGCCGTCAAGATTTACAACACTTTCGATTACATCGGAGGCTGCACTTGCTTCAATGTGAATCAAACCGGAACGAGAACGCAAAGTTCCTTCGTTTGTTACGCTAGCCTTATCTAAAAATGCCTCGTCAGACAAAGCATACGTAATAAGCCCATCGCCTCTAAAGTCGATAGTTGTGGCAGCTACCGCACCAATTAAAGCAACCTTACCTAAATCAGCTTGTATATAACCTCTATTAACCACTTCTGGTGCAGCCAACACTGCAAAGCCTCCATCAGAAGCTATAATTCTACCTTCGTTAATAACAGCGGCGTCACCATATTGAGATAACTTTACTGAATCTATAGTCTTAAAATCATCACTGCTATTTATTAAAACATCTGAAGCAGTAGTCGCAAGTAATGAACCCACATTAACCTGTGATGAGCCATGGAAAGTAATTCCCGAACTATTCTGTAGGAATACATTTATACCGGCTGCGTTAAGCTGTCCGTATATATGGCTTAATCCACCGCCCTCAAGGACTTTGGCAACATATGTATTACCGCCTGAAATATTAACCTGTGCGTCCCTACCGATATTGAACGAACTATATGTGTCTTTTACGAAAGAAGTGTTCATTCCCACATTAAGGCTATTGTCCGTATATGTATGATTCGCACTTCCCTCCACCGTGACAGGATCGGTCGGCAATGCATTAGATGCAACCACATCTGCAAATGAATTATTTACACCTGCAAAACAAAGAACAAAACCAAAAGCCGCACATAGATTAACCACCTGCTTTTTACGTTTTACCATTCTCCATCTAAATTCGTTCCTTAAAGCTTCCATACCGACAACCACTCCCTACGAGAAATATTATTAAATTCTATGATTTGAAGAATACCTATCCAAAATACTGAACCTTACTTGGTGCAACCGTCCTTTAAAAGGTTTAAACGCTCCAATTATACGTGGCATTATTACCACTATAAACAGGTACATGAAAATACCGCATTTAAACGAAGTGCATTAATATCCTTAAATTATTTAATTTTCAACTTATTTTTTGTAACCACAAGTTTATGAAAATTTATACAAACTACCGTTGCAAAAAAGCAACACAGGCATTCCTGCCTGTGTTGCTTTAAAGATTGTATTTCTATACACTACAAAGTTAAAACGGTATCTCGTCGTCAAGCTCCTCAACGGCAAAATCTTCTTTTTGAGCCGGAGAGTTATTGCTTGCGTAATTATTATTGCTGTAACCTGATGAATCATTAGAATATCCGCCACCGCCACCGCTATTTTTGCCATCAAGCATAACAAGAGACGAACCGAAACCTTGTAGAACCACTTCGGTGCTATATTTATCATTACCGCCCTGATCTTGCCACTTGCGTGTCTGCAAAGCACCCTCAAGATAAACCTTAGAACCTTTTTTCAAATAACTTTTAGCTACATTTACCAGACCCGGAGAAAAGATAACTACCCTATGCCACTCAGTCTTATCCTTGCGTTCTCCTGTATTTTTATCTTTCCATGACTCGGTTGTAGCAATACTAAGATTTGCCAACTCCCTTCCGTCCTGCGTACTCCTGATTTCAGGATCATTGCCTAAATTTCCTATCAAAATAACTTTATTTATTGAACCTACCATAAGCCTTCTCACCGATACTAATTAATAATCAGCGAAAGCCTACAAGACGTTAAATATAAAATCAACTTGAATTAACGTTAATTCGGGTTTAATTATTTATCTTCTGTAAATTAAAGTTACCAAGGAGCCAAATGAAAAAAGAGCAAGTAGATATAACTACATTAGATAACGGTCTAAGGATAATCAGCCAGAAGATGAATGAAACCGAGGCAGTTACTATAGAAATATGGACCGGAGTAGGTAGCCGTTATGAACGACCGGAACAAAACGGCATATCTCACTTTCTTGAGCATATGGCGTTCAAAGGAACAAACACCAGAACCGCAAAGCAGATAGCCGAAGACTTCGACAATATCGGAGGTCAGCTTAACGCTTTCACCAGCCGTGAACATACCGTATATTACGCTAAAGTGCTTAAGGAGAATTTTAACGAGGCGGCGGATCTTCTTGCCGATATAATTCAAAACTCAATATTTGAGCAAAAGGAAATAGAAAGGGAAAGGAATGTCGTATTGCAAGAAATAGCAATGACTAACGACTCTCCCGATGATATTATCTTCGACCTGTATCAGGCTACCGCATTTTCCAATCAGCCTCTCGGCAGGTCTATCTTAGGACCTTCAAAACTGGTTGCCAACTTCTCAAGAGATGATTTAACGGGCTATGTATCAGAACACTATCACGGTGCAAACCTTGTTCTGTCGGTTGCCGGAAATGTAGAGCATAAAACGGTAGTAGAATTCGCAAAGAAACATTTATCCAATATACCGAAAGGAAAGCGTTCCCAAAAAGAAACGGCGAACTATTCCGGAGGTGAGCATCGTGAAGAACGTGATTTGGAACAGGTGCATCTTACCTTCGGTTTTAAAGGAATATCATACCTTGATGAAGATGTTTATAAAGTACAATTATTATCATGTATATTGGGTGGCGGAATGTCATCAAGGCTATTTCAGGAAATAAGGGAAAATAGAGGGCTTGCGTATAGCGTAAGTTCTTTTAATTCAAGCTATCTTGACTCAGGAACATTCACGGTTTATTCGGCAACAAGTCCTGAAAAAATAAACGAACTGATAAATGCTGTTTGCGATGAGATGAAAAAAGCAACGTCGGATATAACCGAAGCAGAACTAAAAAAAGCAAAAGCTCAGGCAAAAGCAGGACTGCTTATGGCTCAGGAGAGCAGCAACAACCGTGCGGATGCACTAGGTCGCAGGCTGATTTGCTATAACAGATATATAAGTAATCAGGAAATTTTAGATAGAATGAATAGTACGACCGTAACGGACGTTAAGGAAGTGTTGGAAAAAATCATCACATCTTCAAAGCCCACTATTGCGGCTATCGGCAAACTTGATAAACTTGAAAGTTACAACGATATAAACGGAAGGTTGGCGGCGTGAATATCCTTATAACCGGCGGTGCGGGATTTATAGGTAGTACATTTGTTGAACAATGCCTCGAAAGAGGCTACGATGTAACCATATTAGATGCCCTCACCTATGCCGGTCATATAGAAAACCTTGAGCATATCCAAAAAAATTATGAATTTGTTGAGGGTAATATTTGCGATAGAAGGATAGTTGATAAAATCCTGAACGAAAAAAAAATTGATTCGGTGGTCAATTTTGCCGCCGAATCACATGTTGATAATTCCATAGCCTCCGCCGATATATTTATTCAGACAAACATTAACGGAACCTACACCTTGCTTGAAGAAAGCAGAAGATACCGGAGTAAATTAAAGGGCGAGAAAAAAGAAAATTTCCGTTATATACAAATTTCTACAGATGAAGTTTACGGCGAGCTGGAATTAAAAGAAGATCGTAAATTCAATGAAAATAGTAATTACAACCCAAGCTCGCCATATTCATCAAGTAAGGCTGCCGGAGATCATATGACCCTTGCGTGGCATAAAACTTACGGTTTACCTACTATTGTTACCAATTGTAGCAATAATTACGGTCCTAGGCAATTTCCTGAAAAGCTTATACCACATATGATATCATGTGCATTAAGCGGTGAGAATATGCCGATATACGGCGATGGCGAGAATATCAGGGACTGGATACATGTAAGCGACCATTGTAACGGAGTCCACCTTGCATTAACAAAAGGAATTCCGGGACAAACATATTGCTTTGGCGGCAATGCTGAAAAATCCAACATTTATCTGGTCACAAAGCTATGTCATATCCTTGATGACCTAGCCCCAAAACCAAGAGGCAGTTACGAAGAGCAAATAAAATTCGTAACAGACAGAGCAGGTCACGACCGAAGATATGCTATCGACGATTCTAAAGCGGCAAATGAACTCGGATTTACCAGAAGTTACGAATTTGAGGACGGCTTAAAAGAAACTGTTCAGTGGTATCTAAGAAACACCAAGTGGCAAGCTCAGGTTATAAGAAAAAAACTTGCTTAAATTTGCGGAACTAAACGCTAACTAAATGTAGTTTTTATACTTCATATTGATATTTTGGGTTATAGTATTTTTGAAAATAAGATGGGTTGCGAGAATTGGTCTAGAGTGAGTAGAATCATAAGTAGTACTCTTTTGTGTGCGTTAGTTTTCTTACAAACTGGTTGTATTGGTTGCTTCTTTCCTCCTACTGCTAAGGTAAAGATAGAAGTTCCTGAATCAATAAGAACAGAAGATCTATTCAAAATTGTTCAAGAATCTTCTATTGGCACTATTTATCGTGACTTAACTCGTACAAGAGTATGGATCGAAAATAGAACTGTGTATAATCTTGAAGATGGAATAATGGAAATAGGAAAAATAGAAAATGGTGGTCTTAATATAAAAGCAGAGCGAAAAAATAATGGAAAGACTCTAATCGTTTATCTTGGAGGAGTAGGTCCATATTGCAAAGATATGCTTGAGCCAGAAAAAAAGATTCTAAAATTATCTGACAAAATAAAAGAAAATATTTTAAAAAATTAGAGGATATAAAAAATGACAAATCAACATTCAATAGAGGTAAGACAATTATCAATTTTGGGTGTTGCAGAACGTGACGTTTTTATTGCTAGAAATTTAACAACCGTAGCTATTGCAACGGAAATAAGTGGTTACTATTATTAGTTATATATTTACATCATTGGCAATGCCAATAAAAAATCATTTGACAAGTTGCAAATAAAAAGCAACTATATCATATAGTTAATTACAACTCTTACTGCAAAGCCTATATTTTTCCAGATAAATAACCATTATTTTGGGGGTAAAATATGAAATATGCGTCACAAGCAATAAATGCTGCTTTTATTCTAAGTTCTAGTATTAGTAAGAACCACAATTCAGGACATAGGGTAAGAACTGGCATTTTACCTTCCGAGCAGAAGGACAATGTTATTTTAGACGGAGTCGGTCTTGCCACCACTACCGGCATTACCGATTTTAATAAAAAAACCTTTGAAGAATTAAAAGAAAAAGGATTGGACATTTCTTCCGTAAAAAGAGGTGATAAGACGGATTATAGGATAAAAACCACCGGCAACAGTTACGAATTAAAGACATTAGAACAAGTAGATAAGATAGGTTTTCATGCCAAGTCTTATGTAGTCAATCAGAAACCGATAAGCTCAAAAGAAAAAACAGGCACGGATTCATTGCGTATCGCTTTTGGCGGCACAAGGGAGCAGGATTGGGGAAGAACATTTGCTATGCACGTTACTAAGCTTCCGTTACACTATGAAAAAAATTTACGGGAATTTATAGATAAGACATTAGAAACCTATCGGCAATCCAACCCTGATAGCGGCTTGCCTGAAAATATCGTAATTTCAGGACATTCAGCAGGAGCAACTCAAGCCAATAAGGCCTTTGAGATATTAAAAGAAAAAGGGATAGAATCGGACGTACACCTTCATTTATATGAACCGTTTGGAGCTAAATTTTCAAAAATGAAACAGGAGGATCAAAAAAAAGCAGTTAGCTACACCGGTCACAATAGTTTTTTAAAGTACTTTTTATATGATGGCGATACTATCGGTAAAGTTAAAGCTTTACCCGAATCAGATTCGCAAAAACAAGTAGCGGCAGGTAAGTCTATAACTATGTCGCAATGGGGAATTTTGGGTAGGGCTATGGCAGCCTCTGTAAAAGGACACGGCATAGATTCTATAATAGAATCAGGTTTAAAATCGGACGAGAAAGAAGTAGTCGAACTAGAGCCTGTGAGAAAATCTCAGTCAACAAACGGAATAGCAAAATTTGCGGAAGGTGTAATAAGTTCACAACTTGCTAAAAATTATTCAACCGGCATGTTTTCAAGGCTTTAATTATAGAGTCCTCTGCAAAAAAGTAAGGTGTTATAAAATTTAGTCCCTTCTCCCTTTGGGAGAAGGTTAGGAAGAGGGAGGGGTGTTTCAACAAACACAGTATCTTGCAATTAAACATATGTTGAAAAAATTCCCTCACCCCACCCCTCTCCCAAAGGGAGAGGGAGCTTTTGCTACCCTTTGCAGATGTTACTATAACTTGTAAGAGAAGGTCATAACAAAATGAGAAATTTTAATATTTTGCGACAACACGGACTATACAGAATAAATAGTCTTAATAAGATTTCAAATAACCAAGTTTTATTAGGTAGCCATAGGAGTTTTAGCGGTCTATCTTCCAAAGAAAGAGATGATGGAATAATTATTGATGCGGTCGGTTTATCGTCATTTCCCGATAGTCGTGCCGGTAAGCTGAATCAATTGCGTCCCAAGGGTCTGTATATTGATGCAGCAGATAGAGGAAGCAAGGAAGATTTTAGTTTAATGACTACCGAAGGTTCAAATTATGAGTTACGCACCTTAGAAAATGTTAATATGCGTGGTTTTCATGCTCGTTCATACCTTGTTTTCCCCAAGGAAGGGGATTCTCCGGCTTTGCTACCGTCTTCTCTTAGAATTGCGTTCGGAGGAACTAAGCAATATAGCGATATTCCACGCACTACCGCCATGTTTTTAACGGGAAGACCCATGGCTTATGAAAAAGAAACCAAAGAATTTCTTGATAAAACAATGAATAAATACCAAGAAGCCTACGGAACTGACAAAGTGCCAAGGGTTATTGTGGTTTCAGCTCATTCGGCAGGCACTCCGCATGCGATAAAAGCTTACAACATTTTAAAAGAAAAAGGCATACGGTCTGATATTCAGCTGCGTTTATATGAGCCGTTCGGAGCTAAGTTCACAGGCTTCGAACCCAAAGAAGATGAAAATATAGCTACTTATGTTTGCAAAAGTTCATTTTTGCCAAAGATGTACAATGCAGGTAAGACTTTAGGACACACGGAAACATTACCGCCGCCGACAGATGAGAAAGTGGCAAACGGCACATTTATCAGTGCTGCAAAAAACGCTATTTCAACCCCGATTATGGCTCATATGTTATTATGGATAGTTGACTCTCATATTGATAGGAACGCTACAAAAAATATTACTTTAAGTGACAGCCTTGAAAGCTTGCCGAGCATTTTAAGCCGTAACGGCAGTCAGGCTAGTTTGTGTAGGTAATGTCCTAATATGGCGTGCGTGAGAAGACTTTTAGGGCTTGGACAGCCATACAACCTAAATAATTCCCTTGTCGGTCAGAACACTTTGAATGACCGGTATATAAACCCCAAGCTATACATAGAATATTAATTATAATTCCGACAACTTTTATCTGAAGGAACTTGTGAACATAATATTCTACATTTCCATATGACGGTATGAGCAGCATTGCTGCAAATACAAGAAAGAATATTCCTACTCCGTAATGTATAAAAATTGCTGATAATATTGCCAGTAGCAGTAAAGAATACCCGAATATTTTGGCAAAAAGTAATGTTCCTTTTGACGATGTTCTTACTTCACTTGTCACTATCAACTATCCTCGCATAACCAGAATCGTCCAGTTTCCGTATTCTTTTTTAGAAATGAATTGGAATCCGGATTTTTCATGGGCTTCAATAACGTCGTCTGCCTGATTATTATTAAGCCCTGCTAATATTATATAACCGCCTGACGCTATATACTGCTTTGCTTTTGGAGCAAATTCTATTAAAGGGATTGCAAGAATGTTTGATATGATAACCTCATATGCCCCGTTCTCATGTACCAGATTTGAGTCGTAGCCGTCACTATATGCAACGCTTACATTGTCGGAAACATCATTTATATTTGCATTTTCTATAGAGGTTTCAACGCAGATAGGGTCGTTATCAACAGCTATAACTTTAGCTTCACTCCAAAGTTTCGCCGCTCCGATAGCCAATATCCCCGAACCGCAGCCCATATCAAGTACTTTACTGAAACTTCCCTGCAACTCCTGTAGTGCCAGCAGACAACCTTTTGTGGTTTCGTGACCGCCGGTTCCAAAGGCTCGTTTTGGATCTATTTCAATTGCTATTTTATCTTCGGGTACTTCATCTTTTCTCCATGAAGGATATACAAAAAATTTACCCGCATCGACAGCTTCAAAGTTTTTTTGAGATTCACTTACCCAGTCAGTTTGTTTAATCTCACTTATAACGAATGTGGGCTTGTTAATATTCAATTGCTTAGAAAGATTTTTTAATGTTTCACTTAAAGTATCGGTGTTAGGTTTATCTTGATTATAGATTTGCAGTTTCCATATATTTTCATCTGCTTCATTTTCAAAGCATGACATAGAATCAGCCGATTCTTCCAAGCCGTCCATGAAAAAATCAATATTATCTTTGGGTAATTCTATCTCGGTTACCCATAATTTTTCTTGAGTCATATTATGATGCTTTTTTCTTATTATTTTTATATGTAGTCCAGTTTTCTTTATTGACCTGACGATTTCTGGCAACTGCAAGCGAACCGCTAGCTACATCTTTTGTTATGGTGCTTCCGGCTCCGATGAACGCTTCATCTCCGACTGTTACAGGGGCGACAATTGCAGTATTTGAGCCGATGAATGCTTTTGCACCTATTTTTGTTTTATGTTTATTTTCGCCGTCATAATTGCATGTAACCGTTCCGGCTCCGATATTAGCTTCTTCGCCTATTTCGCTATCACCGATATATGTTAGGTGGCTGATTTTAGCTCCCTTCCCTATTTTGGATTTTTTTATTTCGACAAAATTACCGATACTTGCATTGCTCTCAATTTCAGTACCGGGTCTTATCCTCGCAAAAGGACCTATTATTGAACCTGATGCTATTTTAGCATCTTCAATGTGGCTAAACCCTCTTATCTGTACGTTGTCATCAATAACAACTCCTTTGCCGAACCATACATTCGGCTGTATCAGTACGTCTTTGCCGATTTGAGTATCGTAGCTGAAATAAACCGATTCAGGGTCAATCAGTGTTGCACCGTTCATCATTGCATAATTACGCAGCATATTCTGCATTAAAAATTCTGCTTCGCTTAATTGTATCCTATTGTTTATACCCAAAACTTCCGACTCAGGGCATTCAACATGCATACATTTTTTGTTACTTTTATTTGCCAGTTCAATAATATCGGTAAGATAATATTCACCTTTGGCGTTGTTATTACTAATTTTACCGATAAGGCTTTTTATAACATCACTTTTTACGGCAATAACACCCGAATTGCAAAGTTCAATATCAAGCTCATCTTCCGTAGCGTCTTTTGCTTCAACGATTTTTTCCAACTCTCCGGCTTCATTTAAAACAAGCCTTCCGTAGTCACTAGGGTATGAAGGCACAAAGCCAAGCACCACAACATCGGATTCGTCAAGCCGGTATAGCATTTCCTCCAGAGTATCGTCTTCTATAAGTGGGGTGTCTGCATACAAAATCAGTATGTTTCCGTTGAAGTCCTTTAATTTTTCTAAAGCAGGTTTTACGGCATCTGCCGTACCTAACTGCTGAGTTTGATATACTACTTCGCTAACGTTTTTAATAGATTGCTCAACTTGCTTCATATTTTCACTTAACACGGTAACGATTCTTGCAGGCTCAAGGACTTTTGCCACATCTAAAACATGCTCTATCATCGGCTTACCGCATATGGTATGAAGCACTTTAGGCAAAGCCGACTTCATACGGGTTCCCTTGCCTGCTGCTAATATAATTATTGCGATTTGTTTTTCCGACACTTTGACATTCCCTGTTTCAATTTATATTTTTTTAAGGTAACTTATACCATAATACCGAACATTGCCAGAGGGATTTTAACATATGACAGTAATTATTCTAAGCTCATTTGCAGCTATATTTTTTATCACTTCTTTAGCACTTCTTTATTTTTATCTAATATCCTCCAGCCGTAATAAAATTATTACAAGCAAGTTTGAAGAGTTAAAAATAAACCATGCCATAGCTTCGCAGGACATTAACGAACTTAAGGAAAAAAACGGCAAGCTGGAAGCAGAGCATAATAAGTTGTTGATAGCCAAAACAGAAGCCGAAACAAGAATGAAGTCATTAAGCGAAGAATTGTCAAACACTAAAGCAAATCTGGAAAAAGCCGCCCGTGAAAAAGAAGCGGCAATTGAAACTAAAAACGAGTATATGCGTAATCAGGAGCTGGCATTACAAAGGGTTAAGGGCATTGAAGACGAAATGAAAAACTGGGAGAAAATGAAAGAAGAACATACCAGAAATCTTCAATCCTCAACTTTGGAAGTGGCTAATAAGATATCAAGCAAACTCCTTGACGACCATAAAAGGGAAGCTGAAAACGCTAAAAAAGAAAATGAAAAACTGATAAAGCAAACCACTGAAAATTTACAGGAGCAACATAAATATCTTGTTGAATCGGTTAATAGTTTACAAGAAGGCGTTAAAAAATCAGAAGTAGTCCATAGGGCTTTACTATCTCCGTCGGGTGCGGGAAGTCTGGGCGAGATTACTCTTGAAAATATATTTAGGAATTCAAGCCTTATAAAAGGGCAGGATTATCACATGCAGTATAGTGTAAGCTCTTCAGAAGGTAGAGGGCTGCGTCCTGATGCGGTGGTATTTTTGCCGGATAATAATGTTATGGTAATTGATAGCAAGGCATCAAAATTCTTTGCGGAATTAGGTGAGGAAAATATAGACGCATCTAAAGAAAAAGAAATATATGCAGGGCTGAAGCGTTCAATGAACGAGAACCTAAAAGGATTGGCAAGTAAGGAATATTCAAAAGCGATTGAAGATGAGGCGGGCAAGTCCCTTGCCAGAGTTTACATGTTCCTACCGACCGAAACTGCCTTGGACAAATTACGCAAAGCAGACCCTCAATTTATTGAAAAAGCGTGGAGTCAGGGAATATGTCCCGTAGGCCCTACAGGACTGTTAAACGAGTTGTTGCGTGCCTCTATGATAATTTCAGGTGCAAGGCAGGAAGAAAATGCAAAGATAATCATAAATCAAGTTAAAGACCTGCTTAGCAATGTTGCCACATTAAACGAACATGCAAATAAACTCGGCAAAGGGCTGAAAAGTGCTATCGACAATTATGACAGGTTTTCAGGTTCTTTTAACAGGTCTTTTATGTCTAAAGCCAATAAGATATGCAAACTTGGTGTAGATGTGCCTAAATTAAAGGGTATCCCTCCTCTATCCCAGTATAAAATAACCGCTATTGATTATAAATCTATTGACGGAGATTATAGCGAGGAAAATAATGAGTATGAGGGAGAAGTTAAAAGTTTAGAAGTTGTTAAATAATTAGAGGGAAAATGTCTGATAAAGTTGTAAAATTAGAAAAAAAGAAAAATAGTGAATCACCTCCTCCGAGTATGCTCAAGAGGGTGATGATATTCGTATTTACCTTTTTGATATTTATCCAGATATTCAAATTTTATACCGGACCAAGCCTGTTGATGCGTAAACACCAGATAGTTTTTTATAAAAATCCGGTCGATATTTCACAAAACGTTTTTGAATCACCGGACGGTAAGCGATATAGCTTTGGAGATTTAAAAGGAAACAATATAATATTGGCTTTCTGGGCTCCTTGGTGCGGATATTGCAAAGACGAAATTCCCGTAATGTCAGGATTAGCAAAATCCCTTGAGCAGCTAGGCTACGTAACAATACCTCTTACTAAAAACATCGAATCACCCGAAAGTATCAATAAATTTTACCAAGGTATCAAGGGGACTGAGCCTTTTATTACAGGTGACAGAGAATTATACGCTAAATTAGGTGTTCACGGAGTTCCGACTTATATATTGGTTAATGAATCGGGAAATGCGGTCGGATATATGAAACCCAACTGGAGAGCAGGAGATGTGTTGAATTTATTTGCAGAACTAAAAACCTCTACCTTGATGCTAAATCAAGACCGTTTCCCAGATCCATCACAACCTTAGAGGCACTATTAGGCATTCTTGGAATTGTATCTGCAAAATCTATTTTTTCACCGGGAGCCATTAAGTTGCCTTCAGGTTCTAAAGTTACGGTCTTTAATTTTTCACCGGCATCGCTAAATATGGTCATACGCAAAGCCGGAAGCTTTTTTTGCTGCTCGGATTCATTAACAATCTTTCCGCTTATAACCACATCATTATAATTACCCGATTCAACTTTTTCCACTTTGACATCATATAATGCTATATCCGTTGTGTCGTATATACCGAACAAGGAGTAATAACCTGCCATACTCGGAAGAATATTGTTAGCATTGATAATGCTCATGGTTAGCACAAAAAATATAAACGATATCATGGCGGCAAGCTTTAAAGCGAAGCTCACCCTTTTCTTTGCTACGGCAGGTACGTTCGCACCATTTGGAACCGGCTCTACTTCCTGAGGCTCTTCAACCGCATTAGATTGTTTTGCAGCTTCCAACACTTCCAGATCAGGCTTTTGAAACCATGTATGCTTGCATCTGGCACACTTTACCTTACGACCGTTTTCTCCTATGGCCTGTGCTTTTACAATAAAACGTGCGGAACAACTCGGGCAACCTACAATCATATATTTGTTACATCTGTATATTGGTTCAACTTTGAGTTATATTTTTAGGTTTATTACCTGTAAAAAGCAACTTTTTTTTAATATCCGTGGGTAATTTTATAAGCTGCACTAGACATACTGATATTATTCACTATATTACAGCAAATTAAAAACTAAACATCAGGAGTAGTTATGCAAAGTACACAGAATATTATTGAAAACGCTTGGGAAAACAAGGGAAAAGTTTCCACGACTACTACCGGTGAAATTAGAGATGCCGTGGCAATAACATTAAACAATCTTGATTCGGGAAAGATACGTGTTGCCGAAAAAAACGGTGATAAATGGACGGTTAACCAGTGGGTGAAAAAGGCTATATTACTTTCATTCCGCCTAAACGGTATGCAATTGATGGAAGGCGGTCCTTCTTTGGCTGATGAAAAATGTAATTGGTATGATAAAGTTCCTTCAAAATTTACCGGTTGGAGTGAAGATGATTTTAAAACGGCGGGCTTCCGTGCCGTGCCGGGGTGTTTTGTAAGACACGCCTCGTATGTGGCTCCCGATGTTGTTCTTATGCCGAGCTTTGTTAACCTTGGTGCTTACATAGATAAAGGCACAATGGTTGATACTTGGGCAACGGTGGGAAGCTGTGCACAAATAGGCAAAAACTGCCATATATCAGGCGGTGCGGGAATAGGCGGAGTTTTGGAGCCGTTGCAGGCCAATCCTGTGATTATTGAAGATAACTGCTTTATCGGTGCAAGAAGCGAGATAGCAGAAGGCGTTATTATTGAGGAAGGCTCGGTTATATCTATGGGAGTTTATATAGGTGCTTCTACAAAGATAGTTGACCGTGAAACGGGAGAGGTTTTTCAAGGCAGAGTTCCGGCATATTCCGTTGTTGTTCCGGGCAACATACCGGGTGCAGAGCGTGAAGACGGATCTTTGAAGCCTTCATTATATGCCGCCGTTATAGTTAAGCGTGTAGATGAAAAAACACGTTCTAAAACTTCTATTAACGAGTTATTGCGTTCAGATGCGGCATAAGCCATGACTATAGATGCCTTAGAACTATCAAGTAAATTAATCAAATGTCCGAGCATAACTCCTGTTGATGCGGGAGTTATGGACGTGCTTCAGGAAGCTTTGGAAGGTCTTGGCTTCCAATGCATGCGTATGCCGTTTTCACAAGAAGGCTTTGAAGATACCGACAACCTCTACGCACGCTTGGGGAATATTGCCCCTAATGTTTGTTTTGCAGGTCATACTGACGTTGTGCCTCCGGGCAATCTTGAGGACTGGACATCTGATCCGTTCAAGCCTGAAGTTCGTGACGGTATTTTATATGGTCGTGGTACGGTAGATATGAAATGTGCGATAGCGTGTTTTGTAGCTGCTGTTTCCGAATATCTGAAAAATAACAATCCTAAAATATCTATTAGCCTGCTAATTACAGGCGATGAGGAAGGAATTGCCGTAAACGGCACTAAAAAAATGCTTCAACAATTAGAAAAACAAGGCGAAAAAATAGATTACTGCATCGTTGGAGAGCCTACCAACCCTGAAAAACTGGGGGAGATGATAAAAATAGGTCGTCGTGGTTCGGTTGGTTTTACCCTTTCGGTTTTGGGAAAACAGGGGCATGTTGCATACCCTAACCTAGCAGACAATCCCATTACCAGAATGGTTAAAATTCTTCATGCACTTAATGAAAACGTATTAGATAATGGAACGGAATTTTTCCAGCCGTCAAATCTTGAGGTAACTACTATTGATGTTGCCAATGATGCGACAAATGTTATTCCTGCGATGGCAAAAGCTAAATTTAATATCCGCTTTAATGATAAACACACTTCCGACAAGTTAATTAAGTGGGTTGAAGGTGTTTGCGATTCATTCTGCAAGGAAGGTAACGCAAAATATAAACTGGAGTCGAGAGTTTCAGGAGAGGCTTTTTTAACGCAACCGGGTGATTTAAGTAACGCTTTAGCCAAAGCCGTTGAGGAAGTTACCGGAATGAAGCCCGAACTTAGTACCACCGGAGGAACTTCGGACGCACGTTTTATTAAGGATTATTGCTCGGTTGTTGAATTCGGTCTTATGAATAAAACCGCTCATAAGGTTGATGAGTGTGTTGCAGTAGACGATATTTATAAGTTAAAAGATGTTTATCTCAAATTTTTAGAAAGTTATTAGATTATAAGGGAGTTTATTATGGATGAAATGATTTTACAAATGCGTGATTCGGAACTAAGACGAAATGGAGCGACTCCGTTAAAAACAGTTCTTGAAAACAAAAATTTAGATCCCGATTACTTTATGGAGTTTTTGGATTCAAGAAGGATTAGTAACAATGAGCTTGCAAGGGCTTATGGAAAAAATTTCGGGAAATTTCAAAAGAATGATAGAATGTCATCACGTTTCAAAAAACAAGGTGAAGAATTTGATGCTTTAATCAACAAATTGAAAGATGACTTTTCAGGCGATGAACCCAAACTCGGCTATCTTGATTTTCAAGGAGATAGGAAAGGAGTTATGTCAAAAGATCAAATGATGATATCCAATGCTTACGATGCATTAAATAGAAGAAGAAGGGATTTACAAAACGAAGGAATAGATGAGAACACGCCCATATTGGACATAATCCGCAATTCGGGTGCCAGTGCAGATTCTTTAAAAAGCTCACTTTCGGAAAAACAGGACTCGGTCAGATCTCAAATCAAAGACGCTAGAGACTTAATGGATGTCTTATATGTAGGAAGTGAATATAGGGCAATACAGGCACTATCTAAAACAATTGACACTCAAGATCAGTCGGTTACATATAGAACTATCGCTCGCGATGTTAATCACTGGTCGCCGCCTTTGGTGGAAGAAGTTATCAATAATGCCGTTAGGAAGGATTTAGCTAGCTATAAAGATGGTGATTCAAAAAAGAAATGGGCAGATTACTATCAAAATCAAAAACGCTCCGCCGGCTCACAACAAGGTTTGTAAGATGCAAGACCTCTTGCGTAAGTCGCAAGAGGATACTGAAGCCAATTCCGTACACAACTATAGTATTTTCAAGTGAAAAAACGCAACTTTTATTATGTCACTTGTCACCCCGTCGTATGACGGGGTGACAAATAATAGTTCTGTTTCAATTAAGAAATACTATATTTTAATACGAAAACCAATTACCGAGGCATATATAGTATTTACGTATTATAATATTTAGTTAAATTATTTTTCACATTCTCGGACACCAGTTCGTCAACATTTCCGCCAAGCCTGACGATTTCTTTTACAAACCTTGAGGCGATGAAGTGGGTTGATTCCGATGCTGGTAGGAATACGGTCTGGATATCGGGGTTCATTTTAGAGTTCATGCCCGACATCTGGAACTCATATTCAAAGTCGGAAACCGCTCTTAGTCCTCTTATTATAATCCCTGCCCCATTATCCCGTGCAAAATTAACAAGCAATCCTTCAAACCCGACGACTTCAATATTCGAATTAATATCGGCTACGTCAGCTTTTACCATTTCCACCCTTTCATCTAAGGAGAAAATCGGGGTTTTTGCCGTATCGACGGCAACTGCGATAATAAGCTTATCTACAATTTTAACCGCACGTTTAATTATATCTTTGTGACCTAATGTTATCGGGTCGAAAGTGCCGGGATATACCGCTGTTCTGTTAGGCATTTGAAAGGCTTAATCCTCGTTATTATCTTGTATTTCAAGTTCATCGTTAGAATCCGACTCTTCAATTAAGATAGATTCCACATCTTCTTTTTCTTCTTCAATTGCAATTCTGGCAACGGAAGTTACTTTCTGCCCCTTTGACGTTTTGAAGATAGTAACACCTTGCGTGTTACGTCCGGCAATCCTGATATCATGCACAGGGCAGCGGATTAGCTGTCCGCCTTCCGTGATTAATAATAGCTGGTCATTATCTTCTATATGGAAGCTGGCAGCCACTTTGCCGTTACGTTGTGAAGTAATGATGTTCACAATACCGCTTCCACCACGGTTAGTTACACGATATTCATAAGCCGAACTGCGTTTTCCGTAACCGTTTTCCGTAACCGTTATTATGAATTGCTCGTGTTTTGCCCATAGTTTAATAGTATCATGGTCAAGCTCACTTTCTATCCCGTCAAGGATTTTTAGCATTGTATCATTAATTTCAGCAAGTTTTGCCTCATCATCACGGTAATATTCCTTTTCAACTATCAAGGCACTAAGCTCCGAACGAGTTTGTGCAGGAATTTTAAGATATTCCGAGCGGATGTTAATGTCATTACATTCGGTTCCGTCCAATATATCCATCGATACGACTTCATTGCCTTTTTCCATTCTTATGCCGCGTACACCTGCCGATGCACGGCTTTTGAACTCACGCACCGCTGTTGCAGGGAAACGGATACACTTACCGTTTGCGGTTGCTAGCAGAACATGCTGATTTTCATCACACGTCTTAACACTTATCAGCCTGTCATCATCTTCAAGTTTCATGGCTATTTTTCCATTTGCCTGAACACGCTTGAAGTCCGATAAATCATTCCTTCTTACAGTGCCACGATTTGTCGCAAACATAATGCTTAAATTATCCCAATCGTCCTCATTATCAGGCATCGGCATTACTACGTTGATAGTTTCGTCTTTTTCCATCGGGAAAATGTTAACTAACGCACGTCCTTTAGAGTTTGCTCCGCCTAAAGGCAGCTTATAAACTTTAAGCTTGTAGACCTTGCCGGTGGTACTGAAAAATAATACCGGCGTATGCGTATTTGTAACAAATACGTTAACCGTAGCATCTTCTTCCTTCATGTTCATTCCCGAACGCCCTTTTCCCCCACGTTTTTGTGAGCGGTAAGTAGATAAAGGAACTCTCTTTATATAGCCTCCGTGAGTTACGGTAACCACCATATCTTCAACAGGTATCAAATCCTCAATATCAGCTTCAAACTCGCTATCTTGGAAATCTGTTTTGCGAGGAGTTGCGAATTCTTCTTTAATTTCGCTTAACTCACTCTTCATTATACCGATAACTCTGTCACGGGAGCGTAATATATCAAGATAATCTTTGATTTGTTCGGCAAGCTCCGTTAGCTCACCATTAATTTTTTCCTGCTCCAAGCCTGTTAAGCGGGCAAGCTTCATATCTAAAATAGCTCTTGCCTGAACTTCCGTAAAATAGCATTTACCGTCAATAATTTTATTATTAAAATCGTCCACAAGGTCTATTAATGCCTGAACATTATCGGCATACCAAGCACGCTCTAATAGCTGTTGCTTTGCAACGGTAGGGTCGGGAGCGTTTCTTATAAGCCGAATGACTTCATCAATATTTGCCACCGCCATTGACAAGCCTATCAACACATGTGCCCTATCACGGGCTTTGTTCAATAAGAAAGACGTTCTGCGAGTGATAATCTCTTCCCTAAAGCGTGTGAACGCAACTAAAACTTCCTTAGTATTCATCAGACGAGGACGACCTCTATCCAATGCCAGTTGATTTACCCCAAAAGAGGTCTGAAGCTGAGTATAGCTATATAACTGGTTAAGTATTACATCTGCGTTTGCATCTTTTTTAGTTTCGATAACGACCCTCACACCATGCTGGTCGGATTCGTCACGCATTTCGGAGATGCCTTCGATTTTTTTATCCCGAACTAGCTCGCCTATTCTTTCTAGCATCAACGCTTTGTTAACCTGATAAGGAACTTCCGAGATAATAATCGCCTGCTTGCCTTTTGTAAGATCGGTTATTTCGGCACGTCCACGCACGATTATAGAGCCACGCCCCGTTCTAAGGGCATTGCGTGAGCCTGAGCGACCAAGTATGATACCGCCCGTCGGGAAGTCCGGCCCCGGTATTATCTGCATTAATTCTTCATCAGTGATATCGTTATTATCTATATAAGCAAGACAACCGTCAATGACCTCGCCAAGATTGTGCGGAGGAATATTTGTTGCCATACCCACGGCAATACCCCCTCCCCCGTTTACAAGCAAATTCGGGAAGCGTGCGGGTAGTGTAATCGGCTCTCTTTCCGAGCCGTCATAGTTATCTTGAAAATTAACCGTATCTTTATCAATGTCTACAAGCAATGTGTGTGCTACTTTTGCCATACGGGATTCGGTATAACGCATAGCCGCCGCAGAGTCGCCGTCCATAGAACCGAAGTTACCCTGACCGTCGATTAGCGGAACTCTCAACGAGAAATCCTGAGCCATACGCACCATTGACTGATAAATCGCCGCATCACCGTGCGGGTGGTATTTACCCATTACCTCACCGACTATACGGGCTGATTTTCTGTAAGGCTTATTATAGTCGCATCCGCTTTCATTCATTGCGAATAATATACGCCTGTGAACAGGTTTTAGCCCGTCACAAGCATCAGGTATCGCACGACTTACTATTACACTCATTGCGTAGTCAAGATATGACTCCCGCATTTCATGCTCAATAGTAACGGGTTTTATTTCCAAACTTTCTCTAACGTTATTTTGGCTCAACTTTAACAACCTCTATTTAAATAGTCACACTGAAAATCTATTCAGCATTAAATTAATTCTTATTAAGAAATATAACCCTAGAAGCATACATGAGGGATAGTAGGCTAGCAAGTGAAAACTAATATTTCATAGGTAATCTTTATGTATTTTTATGATTTAAACTGACAAAAACATTTTTTTGTTTTATACAGCTATCATAATGTATTTGTTCTGTTATTTAAGAGGAAAAAATGAAGCCTGCGGAAACTGTAAAAGTTGATAAAAAAAAGGTAAGTTGCGATGGTGGAAAAGGCTCTTTAGGACACCCGAAAGTGTATTTAGAGATTGGACAAAAAGGACAAGTCGAGTGTCCGTATTGCGGCAAAACTTTCATTCTAAAAAAAGCCGCCTAGTTAAAAAGGGAATAATAATAAAGACTTGTTAACCATTTTTAAACTATTTTATATAATAATCGCTCTTAGGGAAGAATAATCAACATCACTAGGAGGTTTAAAATGGTTAATAAAGCATTATGCCTTATTGCCCTCGCATCGGTTTTACTGTCATGTTCGGGTAAGGAATCAAAAAAAATAGCATCACTTCAAAAAAAAGATAAGAAGCTTTCATGTAAGGAAATTTTGCTCGAAATGAACGAAGCCGAGTTTTATCGCAATGTGGCATATAAGAATCGAGGCCCTAAGCTAAAAAATGTTTTAATGCCGCTAGGTTATATATCTACTTATATGGACGCAGGAGAGGCAATAGACGCTGCCGAGGCAAGAGTGGATTATCTGGACAGGATATACCAAATTCTTCGCTGTGAGGAAAGAGCCGAAAAGATAGAAGAACTAGGGGAAGAGCTTGGCGGACTGCAATATTACTCGCCACAAGATGAAGTGCCTTATTATAGAAGCCTTGCAAGGTAAGTTATCTTAATAGCCCCACGCATTTCTTATGTGCTTTATAAAAAATATCGGACAAACTAATATAAGGTCAAACCTTATATTAGTTTGTAAGTATCGGGGATTTTTGGCTATAAATAGCTGTGCCGCTCGGGTTATTCTGTTTTGCTGGTGCTTTGTAAATGCTATGTAGGCATCGTCCTTTTTCTTGCGGGCTTTTACTTCAATAAACACAAGATTGTTGCCGCGTCTTGCGATTATATCAACCTCACCTAGTTTTGTTTTATGTCTGCGTGATATTATAGAATAAAAACATAACCTTAAATATATTACCGCTATTGTTTCGGCAAGTAGTCCGAATTTATATGATTTGGTTTTATTCATGATTAATATGGGCGTTAATTTTTCAGCTATTAAAAATTTCTTTAATAAGAGTAATGTTTACACTATTATGTGGCTAATAAAACATTTTTTCAAATATTCTAATAGTTATGTAAATGATTAGAAAAGCGGTACAAGAATTTTTCAGTAATAATTCAAGGTTAATTACTACCTTGCTATATTTTGCTATAGGGGTGTTCCTAATCGGTTCTTTGGCAAGCTTTAGTGCTTCGGATCCTTCGTTTAACCGCGCCTCCGGTAACGGCGTGCAAAATATTTTCGGAACGGCAGGGGCTTATATAGCAGATCCGCTATATCAGTTTTTCGGACTGGCAGCATTTTTAATTCCCATGGCATTTATTACGGTTGCTTTAAGACTTATATTCAAAACTCAGCGTTTTAACCTCTGGCTTACCAATATATTCTTATTTGTTTCACTACTTTCCGTAAGTGCTTTGATAGTAAAGCTAAACGCACCTGAAACATGGCCTTTTTATGTAGGGTTGGGCGGTTTTTTCGGAGACTTGATTAGCAACTCCGAAGAAATACTTACTATATACGGCTATATATCTTTATTTGCGTTCATTGCCGCCACCTGTTCTTATTTTGCGTTCGGTATAAGGCTATCCGAGATAAGAAAAACCTTTGGAATTGTTTATTATATTGCAAGTAAGCTTAAATATCTGACGGCATCATTTATTCTTATGATTGTTAATCTTGGCAGAAAGTCGATGAAAAAAGAACCTGTTGCACTTGATATTAGTAGTTTTGAAGATACTTCCGAAGATTATGAAGATTATATTGTGGAAGTTAAAGAGAAGAAGGAAAAGAAAAAGAAGAAAAAAGCAGTAAAACAAAAAACTCTACGATTAGATCCCGGTGAATTTGAATTGCCTGATTTTGATTTGCTTACCGAGGCTCCAGATAAAGGCGGAAGAAATGTTAATCAGAAATCTTTAGAACAAAATGCAAAGCTCTTGAAGAAGGTACTGGAAGATTTTGGTGTAAAAGGCAATATAGTAAAAGTTCGCCCCGGTCCCGTAGTAACTTTGTATGAGTTGGAGCCTTCGCCCGGTACAAAGTCATCAAGAGTTATAGGTCTGGCTGATGATATCGCCCGTTCCATGAGTGCCGTATCCACAAGAATATCGGTTGTTCCCGGTAAGAACATATTAGGTATAGAACTACCGAACGCCGACCGTGAAACGGTATATTTGCGTGAATTAATGGAATGTGAAGAATACCGTGATGAGCGTATCAAGCTACCTATAGCACTGGGCAAGGATATTGGCGGTGAGCCTGTTATGGCAGACCTTTCCAGAATGCCCCACCTGCTGATTGCAGGTACAACGGGTTCGGGTAAGTCGGTGGCGGTAAATGCTATGATATTATCATATCTTTACAGATTAACCCCCGATGAATGTAAGTTCATCATGATTGACCCTAAAATGCTGGAATTATCTGTTTATGAAGGCATTCCGCATTTGCTTTCGCCTGTCGTGACCGAGCCTAAAAAGGCTGTTGTTGCACTTAAATGGGCAGTTCGTGAAATGGAAGAGCGATATAGGTTAATGTCTAACGTAGGTGTGAGAAATATAACGGGCTATAACAAGAAAATAGAAGAGGCGGTTGCCAAAGGAAAGCAGCTTGAACGCACTGTACAGACAGGTTTTGACCCCGAAACAGGCGAACCTACATTTGAAAAGCAGCCGTTGGCTATGACCAAGCTGCCTTTTATCGTTGTTATAGTTGATGAGATGGCGGATTTGATGCTTACCGCAGGTAAGGAAATCGAATCTTCAATACAAAGGCTGGCACAAATGGCACGTGCCGCAGGTATTCATATGGTGATGGCAACTCAAAGACCCTCGGTTGATGTTATTACGGGTGTTATTAAAGCGAACTTCCCTACCCGTATCAGTTTTCAGGTGACATCAAGGATTGATAGCCGCACTATATTGGGTGAGATGGGAGCGGAACAGTTGCTTGGAATGGGTGACATGTTATATATGGCAGGCGGTAGCCGTATTACCCGTGTTCACGGACCTTTTGTCGATGATAAGGAAGTTGATGATGTTGTAAAGCACTTAAAAGCTCAGGGTAAGCCTTCATATGTAACGGATATTACCAAAGACGATGAATCATCAGATGAAGCCGCCGGTGCAAATAGCGGTGATGATTTATACGATCAGGCGGTGGCAATAGTATTAAGGGATAAGAAAGCTTCTACCAGTTATATCCAGCGTCAGTTGAAGATAGGATATAACAGGGCGGCTAATTTAATAGATAAGATGGAAAGCGAAGGAATAATAAGCGAAGCTAACCATTCGGGTAAAAGGCAGGTATTAGCAGCGTAATTTTATGACAATCTGGAAAAGGCAATATTCTCCTGAGCAAATCAACCGATATTCCATAGGAACAATGGTTGAGCATTTGGGAATAAAGATAACCGAAGTCGGCGATGACTATATTTGCGGCACTATGCCTGTTGACAAAAGGACAATTCAGCCTTATGGAATCTTACATGGCGGTGCTTCCGTGGTTTTAGCCGAGAGTTTGGGAAGCGTTGCGGGTAATTTGTCATGTGATGAAGGGTTTATGTGTGTAGGGCTGGAGATTAACGCCAATCACATTAAGAGTGTTAGTGAAGGCATTGTAAACGGGAAAGCTTCAGCTATTCACATCGGCAAGACCACACAAGTATGGGATATAAAAATTACTACCGAACAAAAAAATATATGTGTGTCTAGATTGACACTTGCAGTAATACCAAAAAGGAAAGAAAATGATTCATAATACCGATATAACGATAATTGGAGCCGGACCCGTAGGGCTTTTTGCGGTTTTTGAAGCAGGCATGATGAAAATGAAATGCCATGTGATTGACTCTCTGGATTTTATAGGCGGTCAATGTACGGCATTATACCCTGAAAAGCCTATTTATGATATTCCTGCCCACCCGGCTATATTGGCGGAGGATTTAATAAAAAACCTTGAAAAACAGGCTGCACCTTTCAAGCCTGAATATCACCTTTCGCAAACAGTAAATGAAGTTACAAAAAATAATGACGGTTGGCTGGTTACAACAAGTAAAGACACTAAAATTCAATGCAAGGTAATAATAATTGCGGCAGGTTGCGGTGCATTTGGTCCTAACCGCCCTCCCCTTGCTAATATAGAAGAATATGAAGGCAGAAGTGTTTTCTATATGGTCGGCAAAAAAGAGGAAATGCGTGATAAAAATGTAGTAATAGCAGGCGGTGGGGATTCTGCCGTTGACTGGGTTTTGTCTTTGGTTGATATAGCAAAGTCCGTCTCGGTAGTGCATCGCCGCCCAAAATTCCGTTGCCTTCCCGATAGTCAGGATAAACTGGAAAAATTAGCTGATGAGGGTCGTGTTAATATGGTAGTCCCTTATCAACTGGATTCTTTAAAAGGAAATAACGGAAAGCTTGAGTCGGTTATTGTTAAGACGCTAAAGGGTGAAGAAAAAGAGTTAAAAGCTGATATCTTGCTACCTTTCTTCGGTCTGGCAATGGAGCTTGGACCTATTGCTAACTGGGGACTTAATATTGATAAAAAACATATATCGGTTAACCCCACCACGCTACAGACCAATCAGGACGGTATATTTGCAATTGGCGATATAGCCACCTATGACAATAAAATGAAGCTGATATTAAACGGATTTGCGGAAGCTGCTATGGCGTGCCATAAAGCTCGCGGCATTGTCCACCCTGATGAGGTAGTCCACTTTGAATATTCAACTACGGCAGGTGTTCCAGCGTAATTTTGCAAGTGAACCCTTGTAAAAAAGGTTAAAAAATATTAATATTGCCGGCATAGGTAAACAAACTACAAAGGGAAAAATGAGTCAGGCAAAAATTATAGATGGAAAAGTGTTCGCACAAGAGATTCGGTCGCAGGTACAAAAACAAGTGTCGCAGCTAAAAGAGCAACACAATATCACACCGGGTCTGGCCGTTATTTTGGTAGGCGAGGATCCCGCAAGCCAAGTATATGTTCGTAACAAAGGCAAGCAAACTGTTGAAGTCGGAATGAACTCTTTTGAATTTAAGTTGCCTTCAAGCGTTTCGCAGGAAGAATTGGTAAAAAAAATTGAAGAACTGAACAAAGATCCAAAAGTAAACGGGATTCTGGTTCAGCTACCTCTTCCGTCGCATATTGAAGAAAATGCGGTGATTAACTCTATCGATCCGGCAAAAGATGTTGACGGTTTTCATGTTATAAACGCAGGGCGACTGGCAACCGGACAAGATGCAACCGTACCATGTACGCCGTTAGGGTGTATATTAATGCTTAAAGACACATTGGGTGACTTAACGGGGTTGCATGCTGTTATCATCGGACGCTCGAATATAGTCGGCAAGCCAATGGCACGACTTTTATTAAAAGAAAACTGCACGGTTACTATGACTCACTCACGCACCAAAGATTTAGAGGCTGAATGCAGGAAGGCGGATATAGTTGTAGCGGCTGTAGGCGTTGAAGGGATAGTTCGTGGTGAATGGATAAAACCGGGTGCTACCGTGATTGATGTCGGTATTAACAGAGTTGAAGCAAGTGACGGCAAATACAAGCTTGTTGGAGATGTTAATTTTAATGAGGTATCAAAAGTAGCTGCTTACATCACTCCGGTTCCCGGTGGTGTCGGTCCGATGACAATAGCCTGCCTGCTTAGAAACACGCTTGAAGTTACATTAAAGCAAAATAATACTACGTTGGATTAGTTACAAAGCTATGGATAGGATAAGTCCGAACCTACCCCATAAAACGTAAATTTCATTTATTTTTTTATCTTCCTTGCTTCGGATTCCAGCATTATGGGAATCCCGTTGCGTATAGGATAGGCAAGCATAGCCTCTTTACTAATCAGTTCGTTATTTTGGGCATCATACTGCAATTTACCCTTGGTTACGGGGCAACGTAAAATTTCCGGTAATTTGTTATCTATTTCTTTTTCAGTCATAAAATCACTATAATATTTTCAACTCACTTGAACTTATCTTAATACACTGTATATTATATTCTTGTCAAAATTTATAGGTAATAATAAATGCGTTTATCGGTAGTTGTCCCTGTTTATAATGAAGAAGATAATATAGTCCCGATGATTGAGGCTTTGAAAGAGTCTTTAAAAGATGTCGAGCATGAAGTTATTTTCGTAGATGACGGCTCACATGACGATACCTGCAAAATAATAAATGAAAATGCCGGAAAAAATGTAAGGCTTGTTCAGTTCCGGAGGAATTTCGGGCAAACTTCCGCAATGGCTGCCGGTATAGATGCTGCAAAAGGTGAGTTGATAGCTACGTTGGACGGAGATTTACAAAACGACCCCTCCGATATACCGATGATGATGGAGAAGCTTGAAAAAGAAGGACTGGATATAGTTGCCGGAATCAGGGCAAACAGGCAGGACGGACGTTTTTTACGTAAAATACCGAGCAAAATAGCAAATATGCTAATCAGGGCTTTCACTAAAGTGCATATAACCGATTACGGCTGTACCTTAAAAGTGTTCCGCACATCAATAGCCAAACAAATAGAATTATACGGTGAATTGCATAGATTCATTCCGGTGTTGGGTCACATGGAAGGAGCTAAGATAGCTGAAGTTGAAACAAAACACCATGCAAGAAAATTCGGGGAGTCAAAATATGGAATAGGCAGAACTTTCAGAGTTGTTAGCGATCTGCTATTAATGATATTCTTATCTAAATGGCGACAAAAACCTATGCACCTCTTCGGCACTTTAGGCGTGTTCATGCTAATTGGCGGAGGATTAATCGAAACATACCTGCTTTTTATTAAAGTGTTAGGTGGAGATATCGGTGGAAGACCTTTATTTTACGTGGGAATTTTGCTTATAATAACCGGAGTGCAGTTAATTACTACCGGCTTTATATCTGAATTATTAATGCGTACTTATTATGAATCGCAAAACAAAAAACCTTACAATATCAGGGATACTTACACGGCCGGTAAAAGTGATTCCAAGGCAGAAACAAAAACCACCTCAACCGTAAAAAAGAAAAAAGCCGCATAGTAAATGAATATAAATAAAAAACATGCTCTGCTTGCTGTAAAGATTCTTTTTATAATCACAGCTTTAGCTATTGTTTTTTATAAAACCGATATATCCCAAATCAAACAATATATAAAGCAGATTAATCCTTTTCTGCTTTATATGGCATATCTATTCTTTATGTTGGCTCAAATTGTAAGTGTAAGCCGCATGAGATATTACTACAAATCAGAAAACTTACAGCTAAATTATAATTACAGCTTAGGTCTTTATTTCACCGGTATGCTGTTTAACACTATATTGCCCGGAGGAATAAGCGGAGACGGTTACAAGGCATATTCAATAAATAAGCTAGCTAATTTTCCGATACTAAAATCAGTAAGACTTTTACTGTCGGACAGGGCAAGCGGATTATATATATTATTAATATTATCCTTAATATTTGCTTTATTATCTAACGTACAGGATATTATCTGGTATGGTGAACCACTAATAATATTTAGCCTTATTATTCTTACGCCTGTATATTTTTTCTGCGTCAATAAAGTGCTTAAAGAAAATTACAAAACCGCTTTGGGTGCTATACCTTATTCTTTAGCAATACAAGCCTCAGGAGTGGTATCGGTATATTTTATAATAGTTGCCCTTGGTGTTGATAATGAAGGGTTTAATTTAATAAACGGCTATCTCTTTTTATTTACGGTATCGGCTGTACTGTCCGTACTGCCAATATCTATAGGGGGAGTTGGTATAAGGGAATTATCCTTCTTATATGGTGCGGGCATTTTAAGTTTAAACCCTGAACTGGGGGTTGCTATAGCATTGATATTTTTCATCATAAATATGATTTGTTCATTGAAAGGACTGCTTTTTTGGCATAGATTGGAAAAATTATATAATAAAAATACAGGAGTTATTAATGGTAGCACTGGAAACACCGGCAATTGAAGAAAACCGGACAGCGGCTGATTTTGAATTAAAAGGCACTGACGGCAAGATATACACTTTAGAAAACGCAAAAGGAGAAAACGGTCTTCTGGTTATGTTCATTTGTAACCATTGTCCTTATGTTCAGGCGATTCTCGATAAAATAATACGTGATTGTGCGGAACTAAAAGAGCAGGGAGTCAACTCCATTGCCATAATGTCAAATGATGCTAAAAACTATCCCGATGACAGTTTCGACAACATGAAGAAGCTGGCACAGCAAAAAAACTTCCCTTTTCCATATGTAATTGATGAAACACAGGCAGTTGCAAAGCAATATGGAGCCGTATGTACACCTGATTTTTTTGGTTTCAATCGCAATCTTGAGCTGCAATATCGAGGAAGACTGGATAGCTCCGGCATGAAGAATAATCCTTCAGCAGATAGAGATCTTTTCAACGCAATGATGCAGGTTGCACAGCTAGACAAAGGACCAAGAGTGCAACACCCTAGTATAGGCTGCTCGATAAAATGGAAAGAATAAATGTCTAATATGCTTGCATTTAGCGGTTTTATTACTTATTAAAAACATTTAAAAACGGAACCTTACGTTTAACGCTTGCGATTTATGTCATGCTGAATTTATTTCAGCATCTAACTTTACTTTAAAAAGACCCTGAAACAAGTTCAGGGTGACATGACAACTTTTAAACGTACAGTTCCATTTTTAAATAATAAGTTTAGTTATGAGCAAAAAGGCAGTTCTATTATTAAGCGGAGGTTTGGATTCGGCGACTACCTGTGCCATCGCAACAAGTGACCGGTATGCGGTTTATGCCCTTTCATTTGACTATGGGCAGCGTCATAATATTGAACTTGCTAAAGCTATTGAGCTTGCAAAGGATTTAAATGTTGCCGAACACAAGATAGTGAAAATTGATTTGCGTCTATTTGGAGGTTCTGCCCTAACAGATAATATTGAAGTTCCAAAGAACAGGGATACCGAATCAAAAGATATACCCGTAACATATGTTCCTGCCCGAAATACTATCTTCCTTTCATATGCTCTTGCATATGCGGAAACTATAAAAGCATACGATATATTTATCGGTGCTAATATACTTGATTACAGCGGTTATCCTGATTGCCGCCCCGAATATTTAAAGGCATATGAGGATATGGCAAACCTTGCTACGGCAGCGACTATTAACACTAACAACCGAATCAAAATAAACGCCCCCCTAATTAATATGTCCAAAGCGGAAATTATAAAAACAGGTCTGGAACTTGGTCTAGATTATTCAAAAACAATTAGCTGCTATGACCCCGATATTAACGGAAGACCATGCGGTCAGTGCGATTCGTGCCGGCTTCGTAACAAAGGCTTCGCACAAAACGGTATAACCGACCCGTCCCTTTAAATCCTTGCAATTTGTCATTTTTTAACGTAATTATAACAAAAAAACTATTAAACAGAGACTACATAATATGGGCGTTGAAAGAGTTTTTAATTCATTTCCGGTTATAAATATAAATGAAGAATTAATACTTCGTCAGATTAGCTATAACGACGCTAAAGAATATTATGAATATATGCAGGACAATGATGTTATACGTTATGTGCCTGAAGAATGCATACCGAGAAATATGGCACGTGTAAAAGAAGAAATAGACTATAATATCGACCTGTTCCGCTATAGAAGAAGCATATATTGGGTAATTGCCCATAAAGATACCGATAAACTTATCGGCTCATGCGGTTTCAACTACTGGAACCGTGACCACCGCAGAGGAGAAATAAGCTATGACCTTAATAAAAAATATTGGGGGAACGGTATAATGAGTCAGGCGGTAAAAGCCGTTTTGGGCTTTGCATTTAGCCAGATGGATTTGCACAGGGTGGAAGCTACGGTCACTCCGACCAATAAGGCATCAATAAACGTCCTTAGAAAAGCAGGGTTTCAAAAAGAAGGGGTGTTAAGAGAGCAAAAACTTCTACACGGTAAGTTTGAAGATGCTATAATAATGTCACTTTTACAACGAGAATATTTAAAATTTTAAAATACTAAATATATGTCAGAATCTATATATAATTCACTTTCGCAGCTCGGCTCACAAACCGAATCACCCAAGTCACCTGAAGAAGCAATAATAGAAACGGTAAAAAACCCGAAGGAAGGTATTGATTATCTGGTGCGGTTTACCTGTCCTGAATTTACATCAATATGCCCGATAACAGGGCAACCTGATTTTGCACACTTAGTTATTGATTATGTACCCGATAAACTGCTTATAGAAAGCAAGTCCTTAAAATTATATTTGACATCATATAGAAATCATGGGGCATTCCACGAAGATTGCACTATGTCAATCGCACTTCGTATTATTGAAGAAACAAAACCCAAATGGCTTAGAATAGGTGGCTACTGGTATCCTAGAGGCGGAATCCCTATTGATATATTTTATCAGTCCGGCGAGCCTCCGCAAGGAGTTTGGATACCCGAACAAGGCGTTTTGCCATATAAGGGAAGAGGTTAATTTTTATATAAAATTTTTATTATGAATGACAAAAATTTATTAAATTTTCCCTAGAACTTATGACTATAAAAGTATATTATATTTGCTCATAAAAATTACTAAAAATGAGCTATTATGTATCGTCAAATATCCCATAATATTGAAGTGACCGTTACTCCCGAATATGAAGATGAGCAGTCGTCGCCTATGGATAACTTCTTCATTTGGGAGTATAATATCCGCATCAAAAACAATAGTTCGGACATAGTGCAGTTGCTTCGAAGGCATTGGGTTCTTGTAGACGATAAAGGGCAAATGCAGGAAATAGACGGAGACGGCGTAATCGGTTTGCAACCAGTACTAAAACAGGGCGAAGAGTTTGAGTACTCAAGCAGTGTTCATCTTACCGAATCATCAGGTGTAATGATGGGATCTTACGATATGGTTAAGATGGACGGAGAAGTGATAATTGTGGAAATTCCGCCATTTTCGCTGGATTGTCCTCACATTCAAAGGATTGCGAACTAATTTATGGGAAACTCATCTTCAAGACCTACGCTTTATTATTCCGCACCTTCAAAAGAATTTAAAGAAAAAATGACTCAAATGGGTGTAAATTTACCGGATTTGCATAAAGAATATAATCTTCCTGCAAAATACAAGGATTCTGAACATTTTCAAAAAAAACTTCTTACTAAAATCGACAAGTGGGAAGATGGAAAAATTAGTTATGAATCGTTTAGCACATGGCAAACTAAATTAGCACTTGAAATAGTAGAAAGAAATCCGTCATTACAAGGTTTAATCAGTAATGCAATTGACAATGATTCCGGTTATAATGAAACAGGATACACACGTCCGGAGCTTACCCACCTTTTACATGGAGTAGCATCACAATTTAATGAAGATGACATAGGTTATTATCTTAATTGCAATAGAACCGAAGAAAATAATACCGAATATACAAGGCGTGTCGATTCAAAAGTTATAAAAATAAGTGATAATGATGATGATTTACCCCAATGGATAATGTCCGAACCAACATCGCAGAAAATAATTACCGCTATAGACAGAAGAATAAATAGAGTGCTTAACCCTGATAACTTCTTAGGAACCGGAAGAATACGTTAACAGTTCTTAATCCTAGGTGGTGTTTTCGTTTTTCAATATATTAAAAATCTCCCATAGCGTGACGCATAAAAAACTTCTTCAAAGGCGTTATCTTATTAACTGTGGCAAGACCGATTCTGCGTGCATGTTTTACAGGTATTATATTATTAGAAAATAATCTTGTAAGAATATCCGTTGTGGCAATAAGAGATATACTATCGAATTTTCTGGTTTTAGCATATTCTTCTAAAACCATATCGGAACCGATATCCTGTCCTGTTTTTTTTGCGTTGCCTATTAAGTCTTCTAAAACCGAAACATCTCTTATCCCAAGGTTAAAGCCCTGCCCTGCAATAGGGTGTATGCCGTGAGCCGCATCACCTACCAAGGCAAGCCTTGTAGAAGTGTAGCTCTTTGCAAGGTTTAACGAAAGCGGATAAGAAAAACGGTTACTCGCAAGCTCAATCTTACCCAAATAACCTGCAAACCTAATCGCTATCTGTTCAATAAATTCACTATCGGTCATTTTCATGTAAACGGGTGCAAGCTCTGTCGGCTCCGTCCATACCAATGACGAATGATAACCGCCATGCATAGGTAAAATAGCGAAAGGTCCGGTCGGCAGAAATTTTTCTACCGCCACTGCGTTATGGTGTTTTTCATGTTTTACCGTACAAACTATTCCTGTCTGCTTATAGTCGTATGATGTACTTTTTATATTTGCCGACTTTCGTATATTAGAATGCTTTCCGTCAGCGGCTATGATTAACATTGAAGATATTTTTTGCCCCGAATCCAAAGTGATTGCAGCTTTATTTTTTTCTAACTCGACATCTTGGTATTTTGTTTTATCAATTATCCTAAGATTTTTATATTCAGATGCTTTTTTAAATAATACGTTCCTAATATACGAGTTTTCTATAATATAACCCATAGGGAGGCTACCCACCATTTTATGGTCGTAATGGACGAACAAAGGTGACTCACCGTCACTTACCCTTATATCAAGTATAGGCTGTGCTTTCTTTTTCAGGTCTTCCCAAAGCCCCAGCCTATCGAATATTTTTGATGAGCCGTAAGATACGGCACATGTCCGTCCGTCCGATTCTTTGGATTGTAGATTTTTAATATCGGCATATTCAATTACAGCTACATCAACATTATGTTGTGCAAGCAAAATTGCAGTTGTTATGCCGGTTAAACCTGCACCGATAATCGTTACATCTGTAGATATATTTTTAACCATGCTTTTATGATATCATGAAAAATAAAAATGTCATTTAAAGACTGACTAAGATGAAGGCTCATCCGCCATTACTTCTTTAGCATTTTTATAATCACCTGCCCTGAACTGGTTTTTAAGCCTGCTAACTTCATATTCGGTCATTCCGATAGCTTTTAACAACGCTCCTGCCATTTGCAGCCCTGCTTCATATTTTTCAGGAACGACAATTGTTGCCCCCACTTTTTCAAGTGATTTTAAGTTTCGCAAGTCCACAGAGCGTACAACGATAGGAATATCCGGATAAGCCTTATGGATTATACTGATAGTTTTCTTTAAATACACGCTTTGATCGATAGTAATAATAGTCGCTTTTGCTCTTTCTATGCCTACTGCCTTTAAAGCATATAGTTTACTTGCATCTCCGTGATGAACGGGAAATCCGTTTTCCCTGCCGTTCTTAGCCCTTTTTGCATCGGCTTCAATTACTACATAGTTTATTTTCTGTGCCGAAAGCAGCCTTGCCACCATTTCCCCTACCCTTCCGAAGCCTGCAATAACAACGTGCCGGTTTAGGTCTGAAGCCGAAGGTAGTACCGTATTATCATCAGCCGAGATATGTGAGTCGGTTCTTTTGCATACAAGTTCGCCTATTTTTGAAAGTGCCGGAGTCAGTGCCATTGAAACAGTAACTACGGTTAGTAGTATTTGCGAGGTTTCTGGCTCAATAATGGCTATATCGCCTTTTGATGCCAGTCCGAACAAAATGAAGGCAAACTCACTGCCTTGAGCCAGTAACAATCCGGCATGTATTGAAGCTCCCCATGAAAACTTAAACAATCTTGCCAAAGTGATTATAATAGATGCTTTTGTAAATATAAGTGCAACCGAGGCAAAAATTATAATGTAAAGTTTTTCATATATTATATGAGGATTTATCGTCATGCCTACGGTCATGAAGAACAGCCCCATAAGAAGACCTTTAAACGGCATTATGTTATCTTCAACCCGATTTTGATATTGCGTTTCGGCAACTAACAATCCTGCGATGAACGCACCCATTGCAAGTGACAAATCCATTGCATTCGTGGCAAGCGACGAGCCTAAAATAACAAATAATGTAGCAGCGACAAAAAGCTCACTACTATTGATAGAGGCTATAGAGTTAAATAGCGGACGTATTATTAAACGCCCGAGGAAAAAGATTATTACTAATGCAAGTGCTGCTTTTATTGTTGCAGTACCCATTGACAAAAATACACTGCCTTCCTTGGCAGCAAGTAACGGAACTAATACTAATAAAGGCACAACTGCAAGGTCTTGCAATAACAATGTAGCAAGTGACAGCCTGCCCACCTGCGTGGATTGTGCATTAGCATCGGCAATCACCATAAGGACTATGGCAGTTGAAGAAAGCCCCAGTGAACCGCCTATGATTATTGCGGCTTCAGGAGGCATGCCTATTATCATACAGAATAAGCCTATAGCAATCGATGTCAACATAACTTGAGCCGTTCCAAAGCCAAATACATGCTTTCTCATTACCATAAGCCTGTCAATCGTAAGCTCAAGACCTATTGCAAACAGTAAAAATACGATACCCACCTCGGCTACGATATGCAGGTCTTTTGAATCAACATAACTAAAACCGTTTTCTCCAATGATAGCACCTGCTACAAGATACCCGAGTACAGGGCTAAGGTTAAGCTTTTTAAAAAAGGTTACAACCAATATTGCTGCTGATAAAAGGATAACGATTTGAGGTAAATATCCAAGCTGTTCCATATTCTCCATGCGTAGAGTAAACACTAAAAGTTTTAAAAAATGGTTAAGGGTAGTTCAATTTGTTGCTATATACTATTTAGGCTATATTATATAGCACGAATATTATCTAATAAGCAATTTATTATGGAACGAAAAGTTGTACTTGTTACAGGCGGAGCAAAGCGTATAGGAAAGTCAATATCCTTACATATGGCATCATGTGGCTGGAATGTTGTAGTTCATTATAACAACTCAAAAAACGAAGCTGAAGAAACATACGATGAAATAACAAAACTTGGAGTTGACTGTTTTTTAGTTCAGGCCGATTTATCGGGCGAAAAGCAATTGGAAAATATCTTTACCGAATATAACGGTAAATTCGGTAAAATTTCATGTCTTATCAATAATGCCTCAATAATCAATAATGACCATATAGATGATATATCGTCTTATAATATGCAGGTTCATAATAATGTTAATTTATATGCACCTATATTATTATCTAAAGCCTTCGTTCAAAATTTAGGGGGCGATAAAGGCAATATAATTAATATGATTGATTATTGCGTATGGAACTTACCCGACACATTTTTATCTTACACTTTAAGTAAGTTCGGTTTATGGGGAGCTACGCAGATATTGGCGAAAAAACTCGCACCTTCCGTCAGGGTTAACGCAATCGGTCCGGGACACAGCCTGCGCAACGACAAAGAAACTATAGAGGGTTTTCAAAGGGCAAAAAAATCCACTCCTTTACAAACATGTGCCGATGTAGACGAAATATGTACTGCGATTGATTTTATACTTTCATCTTCCTCCATGACCGGACAAATGCTGGCATTAGACGGCGGAAAACATTTAGTGGGTGCTGATTTTTATTAATTAAGCCTCTTCAGTCTCAAGTGCTTCTTTTTCAAGTGCCAGAATTTCATTTACAGAATAGATATTAAGCAAATGCTTGACTTCATAGCCTATATTTATCCAGCGTTTGGCGTTCGCATCATCACGTTCGCCCAAATAAAAACGAGCAACTTCAACAGCTTTCGGCAAAGCTCTCTTTCCGTATTTTTGAATTAATCTGGTAGCTGCTCGTTTTATTTCATATTCTTTCATAGTGTTAAATTATAATTTTTTATTAGTTATTGTCAATCTAGTACAAAAGCGTACTTGATTAGTGATGTTTTTTTATGTAGATTGCCGAATCTAGAACATAAGCGTAACAAATTCGGAGAATATAATGACTAATGTTGCAGTTGTTGGTTCGCAATGGGGTGACGAGGGAAAAGGAAAAATAGTTGATTGGCTTTCAAACAGAGCCGATGTTGTGGTTCGTTTTCAAGGCGGACATAATGCGGGTCACACTTTAGTTATAGACGGTGTCGTCTATAAACTTAGTCTTTTGCCGTCCGGAATCGTACGTAAGGGGAAAATATCGGTTATCGGTAACGGAGTTGTAATTGATCCTTATGCTCTCATCAAAGAGATAAATAACGTTTCGGAAAAAGGTGTAGAAGTAACCCCTAAGAATTTGATTATTGCTGAAAACGCAGCTTTAATACTAAGTGTACACAGACAAATTGACAATATCGCCGAGGAAAAACGAGGCTCAGGCAAGATTGGAACTACCGGAAGGGGTATAGGACCGGCATATGAGGATAAGATAGGTCGCAGAGCCATAAGGGTTTGTGATTTAGCCGATAAGGAGCAGTTGTCGAAACGTATTGATTCCCTTTTAGAACACCATAACGCATTGCGTAGAGGGCTGGGTGCCGATGAAGTCAAAAAAGACGACATTATGAAGGAACTGCTAGATATAGCAGATGAGATACTACCTTATGCCAAGCCTGTTTGGAAAGTTCTTGATGAATACAAGAATAAGGGTAAAAAAATACTATTTGAAGGTGCGCAAGGCATCATGCTTGACGTTGATCACGGAACATATCCGTTTGTAACGTCATCATCTACTGCGGCAGGTCGTGCATATGGCGGTTCGGGTTTCGGAATGGGCGGAATCGGATATGTACTGGGAATTGCAAAGGCATACACTACCCGTGTGGGTTCCGGTCCCTTCCCTACCGAGCTTAATAATGAAATAGGTCAGCTAATCGGCGAAAGAGGGCGTGAATTTGGAACTGTTACGGGCAGAAAAAGAAGTTGCGGCTGGTTTGATGCGGTTTTAGTAAGACAGGCTATCAAAATTTCAGGCATAACGGGAATAGCACTGACAAAACTTGATATCTTAGACGGTTTTAAAGAAATAAAGATATGTATCGGCTACAAATACAAAGGTGAACATCTTGATTATCTTCCGGCCGCTCAGAATATTCAGGCACAGGTTGAACCTGTTTATGAAACTATTGAAGGCTGGAGCGAAAGTACGGCAGGAGCTAGATCATTTAAAGAGCTTCCCGCCAATGCCGTAAAATATGTCCGCCGTATCGAAGAGCTTATAGGAACGCCCGTAGCTATTTTATCCACAAGTCCGGAACGTGACGATACTATTTTGATGAAAGATCCTTTCCAGTAGCGATAAAACTTTACATTAATGAATTAATATTCTATTAACGATTGCACTTGGTTAAATAGTTAACCATATTAACTTTGAATTTACTTTTCGCCTCGTGTTATTAAATTCAAATTTACTATATTACTAACCGGAGAATAGTATCTATGCTTGCGTGTAGAACTTTTGCACAAAATGCTGCGAAAATTTTAAAATCACCGCTTTCTAATAGTGAAGCCGTGCGTTATGTTACCGGCACTACAAATGTCAAAGGTATAGATTACACAAACCCTTTAGCCTCCGTACTTGAAGGACCTCCGTTAGATCAACGACTGGAATTAAAAAATAATCAAATAGTCGTTAGCTCCGTAGTAAAGCCGGAAGAGCAATTCGAACAAGGTTTGCCCTATAATTCGCAGGAATTACGGGAAGATTATAATAAATTTTACGAAATTGCCACTCCGCAAATTACATCACTTTTTACGGAAAATAACACGTCAAAGCGCGTTAAAGATACCTTAAATAACTTCCATAGACATGTTATGGAACAAGAAAATAAAGAAAAAAACGGCGAAGGTAAACACGTGGAAAGGTTAAACTCAAAAAATGATGCCTTATCAAGGTGACAATCTGCTTCGACCTTCACAAACTGTCGTCATAGCTTTACACTTTGATAAAAATAGTGTATAAAAAACTAAAAAATAAAGATAAACTAATAAAAAGGAGATATATTATGGGAGCATCAGGTTCAAAAATAATTCAAAAAACTACTGAAAAAGCAGCAAAATCACAAATCAGTGAACAAGCAGTAAAAAAAGGCGTGAAGTACTTCAAAGAAGAGGCCGACGCTATGTGGGAAATATCTAAAAAAGCATCTTTACCTAATCAAGACACTGTTATTGAAAAAATATTACAAGAAAATAAAAAAGACGAAATAGAATTTGCTAAATTGTTCCCTAAAAAAGAAAATGCGTTAGAACGTGCCAATCGTGATTTAAGTGATTTATACGCACCGTTTGCAGATAAAGTTGAAGCGGAAACTCGTGGCAGAGGCGGGAAATAATAAATAAAACATTAAAGGCAGGTGGCTTTTTACTCACCTGCCTTTATAACTAACAGCATGGCATACTTACACCTGAAACTTTTTCTTCAGAACAATCAAAAACTCCGTAATGAACAGAAAAGTCACCTATTAGTTCAAAATGTTCGGCATATCTGGTTTCAGCCAGCATTTTAAAGGTATTTCCGCATATCGGATAAGGAAGCCCTGTTTTAAATTCATGGTGGTCATCTAATACAAAGCTATGCGGCATATCTTTTATAGTACCTTTATAAAAAGCAACCTGTCCGTAATTTTCGCATATATCTTCAAAATCACATTTAAAGGCTCGGACTGTAATTGATGAAAAATTAATATTACCGGCTTTCTCAACAATTTCAGCATCATCAATATTTATCGGTGATTTTCCGACAACCCTAAAATCATGACAATTCACAGATTGCATCATGCGGCGGAAGTCTTCTGTGTATAAAGCCCCTCCCAGACATTCGCCCAGCATCACCTTATCTTCTTTTAGCTCCCGAGGAACTCTCCTATCTGCAAAAACATCGGAAAAATATAACTCTCCACCCGTTTTCAGCACACGGAAAACTTCTTTAAACACCGCTTCTTTATTTGAAGAAAGGTTAATTACACAGTTTGATACTACCACATCTACGGATTCATTATCCAAGAATGACAAATCTTCGATAAAGCCTTTTTTAAATAACACGTTAGGTTCTTCATATCCGAACTTATCCATATGGTATCCCATATGTTTATTGGCAACACTTAACTGCTCATCGGTCATATCAATACCGATTATGCGTCCGTTAGAGCCTACTATCTGCGATAATATATAACAGTCCCTGCCCGTTCCGCACCCTAAGTCCAGAACTATTTTATCTTCAAGTAACGGAGGTATCGGAGAGCCGCAACCATAGAATTTAGATACAACTTCCTCATGTACATTACGTAAATAAGGTAAAAGATTTTTAGGCATAGCATCAATAGGGCAACATGCGTTAGTCTTCAAATCTTTGCTGCTAGCAAGCGTTTGCCCGTAATATTCCTGAACGTCCTCTTTAATTTTATCAATAGCCGCCATAATTATCTCCTGCCTGTTAGCTTACAACAAAAACTTAATCTATTATTTTTGATTAGTCAAAAGAATCGGGGGGAATGTTCGATAAATTGCTTCCCACACAAATTAAACGATAACATTAACAATAGCCCGATTATTTAATCTACTTAATCTTCAAATGATTGCGGATTGCAAGACCGATAAGGAATAGCAAGCCGATGGATAGAAGCGTTTGCAAGCCTGATGAAAGAACGTAAATAATATATAGCATATCCACATTTCCCGTGCCATATGCGGCAAATAAACTTTCCATAACAGAATCATAGTTTTTCTTACTTGACGGCAGGAATAATACCGTATGACGAAGTGATAAATAAATACCTTCTTCTATGTAAAAGCTATCCATAAGGTTTTCCCTTTTGAACTTTCCTGCAAGAAAAGGGTAGAAATATACCATTGATAAAAATAACGCTAACAACCCTTTTAATGGCTTTACGATACTATTTCCACATTCGCATATTGTGTCATATAAATGAATGAACTTATGTGTACGCCAGTCAGAATCAAATGTTTTTTTAGATTTTCTTTTTGCTGCCTCGGCTCTGGATAGCAACTCTTTACGGAAAAAGAAGGTTTCCCAATCATGTAAATGCGAATCATTCATTAATCTTTTTAACTGGCTATAGCTAAGTGTGTCGCCTACGGGGTTTGAACTTCCTTTTATATCAGGCAAGGTAACATCATAAAAATTAAAGACTCCTGTAATACTTACACCGGAAACTTTTGGAACTTTTTCAAATATTGCATTTTGAAAATTACAATCGCTTTCAAAATTAGTTTTATGTATAGATAAAAAGTCAATTTTTGCAGAACTAAAATCAGCATCTGACGAAAAATTCGCAGAACTAAAATCGGCATATGAACAAAAACTCGCAGAACTAAAATAGGCATATGACGGAAAACTCGCAGAACTAAAATCGGCATATGAACAAAAACTCGCAGAACTAAAATCGGCATATGACGAAAAACTCGCATAACTAAAAGAGGCAGCTGACGAAAAACTCGCAGAACTAAAATCGGCATATGACAAAAAACTCGCAGAACGAAAATCACATTTAGCAGGAAATATATATAGTGAAAAATCCGCTTCTTCATTCCAATCGGTTTTTAAAAAATCAATATTGTCATGAACTGACGGAAGTTCCAAATCATCTATGCCCGAAGATGATATCATTTCTTGTTCAATTTCATTTTTTTCCCGAATGGTCAGTACTTTGTATTCTTTAAATTTTTCTAAAGCTTCGATTTTTTCTTCTTGAATGCTAATTAATCCATCTTCTTTATGCAAATGGGAGGATTTCTCAATCTTCGCCAACTTTTCCTTAGCTTCCGCAATCAACTTATCAATCCGCCCGTCATCTTTGCCGTTTTTGTCAAAAAAAGCCTCTCTTGCCCAACGGTTCCATACTTCCCTGCCCTGTTTATATAGCCAATAATGCGGTTTGGTTTGTACCGGAACTAAGTCAGGCTTTTTGCTATCACATACCGCTTCACTTGAACAGCTCATTAAGAATCCCTTTCAAATTTGTTTTTTATAGATAAATTTAGCAGGAAGGAAAGCCATGAAAAGAAGAGAATTTCTTTCTTGAGGTAAACCTAGCTAAATTATTATCTTCAATGCTAAGTAGCTCTTTGAAGGCTTGCTCGGTATCGTTGCAGTAGTCGTCAGGAGCACCGGTCATGGATTCTTTTGTGGCGATATTCGCTATTTTTGTAACGAAGCTACTTAACTTAGACTCGTAAGCATCGCCGTAAATTCTTTTAAAATATGACTTTATTACATTACCGCCTTTAGACAGCTTGTCATTATATTTATTCATGAATTTGTTGTATTCTTTCTGTTTTTCACATGATAATGCCGCCACCATCATGCTGCTTTGAATTGCCTTAAAGTCGAGTGCTTCAATTTCATTATTGTTTGCACAATTAGCGTATGATTGATACGGTAGGCTTGATAAAACAAGTATGGCTACAAATTTTTTCATATAATTAATCAAGAGTTAGTTATTTTTTTGACGACTTATTCTCTACAATTGTATTTGTAATTTCACAGACGGCACTTATTAAACGATACATCAATTCAATATCTTCATCAATAATAGGGTCTTCATCTATCGGATTCGGTTCAAATAAATCATGAGGATGCGGTATAGTCAGCAAAACTTTGTCACCATAAAAACTGCAGGCTATATCATTATTAAGTGATTCCATCTCACTTGTTCCGTACAAAGGATCTTCTTTATATATATCGGATAGCTTAGCTGTCTTAACTTCCGAAACTTCATCTACGGCTTTTTCCCACCATAAAGGCTGATTTTTGTTACCCTGTTCTGCGGACTCGTTCATGAGTTGCTCGTAAAAAAGCTGAAGTTTGTCATCGGAATGTGTTATTTGTGCTTCTAAGCCTACTATATATTCAGACAAGCTTATGAATGACTTTAATAATTTCTCACATATAATCTTGTTAGCTTCTTTTTCATCAGTTGTGTACATCTCGAAACGGTCTTCCATATTTTTTACTGGAGGTTCGAGCCTTTTATAGCCTTTAAATTTTTTCTTAATGTAATCCAGATGCTTTTTATGGTCTGCAAAAAGCACGGTATTGCCTTTAAACGGCCCTCTTAGGACTAAATTAGGGTTGCATACGTCAAGAACGATTACAAGACCTTTAAATACGGCTATATTCTTCTCATCAGAGCGTTTTACAAGGGATATTTCAGCTATGTCTATTTTTGTATTATTAAATACACCGGTTATCCTGTCTTCAGTGGCATATCCTGTATGTTCAGGTATTATCATAGAGTTGTGTAAATACTGAAAAGGCAGTGTGTGGTCTCTTTTAAATTCAAAATCTCCAAAGAATTTTAGTAATTCACTAAATATTTCTTCTTTAGCGTCTTTTTTTCGATCATTTTTGTAATTATTTAAGTCTGAGCTTATAAATGATAGTATTTTATTTAAAATATATTTTTTCTTATGAGAGAGCAGGTTGTGTTTTTCTATAATAGGTCTAACATTAGCCTCAACATGCTCATAGTATTTATGTTTATTTAGCTCCATATTGTCACCTGTTATCCATATTAATAATATAATAATATAATAATATAATAATATAATAATATAATAATATAATAATATAATACTATCCTACATTTTTATAATTCTTTTGTAAAAAGAATTTATCGCTCTATATTTGATAAATATGAAGTTGGTTTTATTATTTATACTATTAATGGTTACCGGTTGCACTTCTGTCGCCTCCTCAACGGCAGCATTGATGGTTGCACTTCATTCGCAAAAGCAAGAGAGAGACACAAGGCGCTATAAGGGGATTGATAGGTGTTTCATCTCCGATAGACCGAGTCCGTTAGAGGTCGGTTATAATTTGTTTAATGGAATTTTTCCAAGTGAAGATTATCAGATAATATTAAACCCTGAGCTAAAGGGAGGTAATAATTATTCTGATAATGATTTATCTTACGCTTATTTTTATATAGCCTATAAGATGATGGATTCAAGAGCATGGGATTATATGGAGCTTGTAAAGCCTCAATTGGCTGAGGGTCGTTCAAAGGAAGTTGAGGATTTTATTGACGGCAAGTACCTGCAATCATACCTGACTAAATGCTTTGATGTTCCTGATAAATATAAAATTAGATTGAAAGACAGGGAGCTTATTAAAAGCAGGTAAATTTACGCAGCTTTGCCGTTTAAGCGTGCCGTGGCTTTTTCATTTCCGATTAAAGGAAGTATCATTTTTAATTCAGGGCCGTTATCACGAGCCGTCAGGGCTTTGCGTATAGGCATGAACAAATCTTTTCCCTTTCTGCCGGTGGCTTCTTTAACCCTTGATGTCCATTCGTTCCATGTATTTTCGTCCCATTTGCCATCAGGTAGCAGCTCGCTTGCTTTTTTTGCAAAGTCGGCATCATCAATTATAGGTGTTAACTGCTTTTTACAGATTTCCCACCATTGTTGAATTTCTGATAACTTATTCAGGTTAGCCTTAACCGATTCAAAGAATTCCTCATCAATGCCGCTCATTTCCACGCGGTCTTTTACATCATTGAAAGAGAATTTATGAATAATCTTTGGATTAAGCCTTTCTAGCTCGATATATTCATATATTGCAGCATTTTTTGTGAATCTTTTAATGTCGAAATTGTCTATTATTTCCTGCATTGATGTTCTTGGCTCAACGGGGTCTGAAGTCCCTAATCTAGCAAGGAAGCTATTTATGGTCAGCACTTCAATACCTTCTTCACGCATAGCTGCTATGTCATATCCGCCTTCACGTTTAGATATCTTACCGTCCTTGGCTTTCATTAACGCACTATGTGCAAATGTAGGGATTTTTCCGCCTATAGCTTCAAAGAGCTGAATTTGAATCGCCGTGTTGCTAACATGGTCTTCGCCACGTACAACATGAGTAATAGCGAAATCCACATCATCAATGGCAGAAGGCAGCATATATGTAGGATTGCCGTTAGCCCTTATCAGAACAGGATCGGAAAGGTTTTTAGCTTCAAAAGTAATAGTGCCTTTTATTTCATCTTCCCATGATATGGTTTTGGTGTCGTCCAGCCTGAAACGCCAATGCGGTTGGATTCCCTGTTTTTCAAAATCCGCTTTTTGCTGATCCGTAAGTTTTAGGGCGGCTCTGTCATAAATCGGAGGCAACCCCCTGTTTATCAACATCTTGCGTTTTATTTCAAGCTCTTCCGCCGATTCATAGCAAGGATATAGCAGGTCGTCTGAAATAAGTTTTTGTTTGATTTCTTCGTATCTTGCAAGCCTGTCTGACTGCCTTGCGAAAATATCCCAATCCAGACCGAGCCATTTTAATTCGCTTTGTATTGCGGTTGCATATTCTTCCTTAGAGCGTTCGGTGTCCGTATCATCAAGCCTTAGCATGAATTTACCGTTATTCTGACGTGCTATCAAATAGCAAAGAAGTGCGGTTCTCACATTTCCGATGTGAATTAAGCCCGTAGGAGAAGGTGCGAATCTTGTAATAACTGTCATAGCAGGGGCTTATATTATATTTTAATAATATTTTCCAGCTTTATTTTCAACTAAATGGTTGCCAAGGATTGATATAAATATTAGTTTTTCTATCTTGAGTTAACTTTTATTAAATTTGTTTTGGTATTTAAGTTAAATAGTAGTATAATAATCAACTGCATTTAAAAAATTATGAGGTGTTACAGTGGGAGCTGAAAAAAAAGAAAAAGTAAATTCGTCTGAAAAAGTTGAACTGCCGAAAGGTTATAAACCTTCGGAGAAAGAGGAATATATGAACCCTTTACAGCTTGAATATTTCAGACAGAAATTATTGTCGTGGAAAGCCGAACTTCTTGATGAATCAAGGGAAACTCTGGATCACCTAAAAGAAGAAAACTGGCAGGAGCCTGATGTAAACGACAGGGCTTCGGTTGAAACCGAAACCTCTCTGGAACTTCGGACACGTGACCGTTACCGCAAGCTTATTGATAAAATTGATGCCGCTATCCGCCGTATTGACCAAGGAGAGTACGGTTACTGTCAGGAAACAGGTGATGAGATAGGCTTAAAGCGTCTCGATGCCCGTCCGATAGCCACTTTAACTATTGAAGCTCAGGAACGCCACGAAAATTATGAGCGCACTCACATCGATGAGAAAGACGACGTTTAGTTTTTTCACATTGTCATATGCCGACTTATTCGGCGTATCCAAAGTGCATATCCGCCGTTAGATTCCGGCGATTTACAACAGTCATACTCAACTATGTAAGCCTCGTGCCGGATTATAACCTTGGATAATATAGTTAATATAGTCAAGCCGTAGAAGTTTTTTAGAAACACAATAAACTGCTTTAAGAGCTATCTTTTTATAACATTTTTAGCCCACCCATGTAAAAATTCCGGATTTTCTCCCAGACCGGTTTCGTTAGCATCAGGTGTGTATAATAAAGATACCGCTTCAATAGCTCCATCGGATGCCCGTATGTTAATCGCTTTTGTATGCAATGTGTTGGGCTTAAAGCGGTCATCCCCCTCTTTTACACTGATAGGAATTAAAAAGTGTCTGGTTTTTGACTCCTGAACTACTTTCAAGGTGAAATCACAGCCTCCTTTCGGACAATAATTGAGTTGATTTGCCTTTTTTCTTTGCTTTATATCCGTAGGGTCAAAAGTGTATAAAAGATTACCTCTATAAGGCCCTATAGGCGGGTAGACCATATTATACCTTTTATCTGCAACCGTAGCCGATACAATGACGCTTATTACGTCGGCATATATTTCCAACGGATATTCAATGCCTATCTCCCCCTTAACCTGCGTTGAATAAATTCCGTCTGCGTTATTCCATTTATAATAATTACCGTCCTCCCCTAAAATAACCAGATTATCCTCAAGATACTTTTGCATCTGATGGACGGAATAATCAGAAAAGTGCCTTAACATAAAACCGTCTTCCTGATCTCCCGAGCCACCTCCCTCCATCGGTTCTCTTTTATAGCGTCCGACTTCTTCCGGTGTCGATTTACCGTATTGCACGGTAGGAGGTATAAATTTCATGCTGGTCAGATCATAACCCCATACAGGTCCCACATGAACCATATCTTTAGCTTTTATAATTTTAGTATTCTGAGCTTCAATACCATACATTTCTCCCCGATATGGAAAGTTTTTTTTATCTTGCCAGTTTAACAGACCAAGCGAATAACCAAGCGAAACAAATAGATTATCATGATCGGCAATTTTTCCGCCCCCCATAAAATCATCTGCGGCATAACCTTTCGGCTCAACACCTATCATGTTCATATACATAACCGACAAATGCTTATTTCCGTTAGCTTCGGCTAATGCCTGAAGCAAATTAATTGCAATTGCATTCCAGTCATCGAAAACTTCACCGGTCTTCTTCCCGTACTCATCAAGTGAGGAAACTTTTATGTGGGGGGTTTTATTTTTTGGTTGTGCAGGTATTACAACGCCCGGAAACCTAACATTTCTAACACGTTCAATGGCTAGAGAGGATATCGGTAATTTTCCCGCTATTTCTACAAACACTCCATCGGCATAATCCTTACTTAGTTCACGTCCTCTATCAAAGAAATGGACATCAAACATTTGTAAGAACAAAGGATTCGGAGCACCTACTTTAATTTTTTTAGTATATACGGCATCACCGGCAGTAACGGTGATTTCCATACCGGGTTGCACCCACTCTTTAGGAAGAATTCCTGTAAAACTATCCTCGTAGCGGTGAAATACTTTGCCCAAAGATGCCGGCAAGCTCTCCGAATGAGGCAACATTCTCGAACCGTTTAATTCAAATTCATTACTCGTACCGTCATTATGAGTAACTTTCGCAATTACCTTAGGTGAGCTAATATTTTGCTCGGAAACGACATGTGCCTTTATAAGTGTCGGACGGTTACTCGTTAATGTAAAATAAGGATATTCAGGCTCACTTATATGAGTTTGCCCCAAATAAACCGCATCTATTCTGACTACCGATGCAAAAGCACCTTCACCACCCGATAACAGCAGAACGCTTAAGGTTAAAAAGCACCGACCCCTTAAAATAAACTTTAAAATCATGATTTATATATCTATTACCTATAAAAAACCTTTCTTTAACTATAACATATGAATTATCAAAAAAGAACTATTTTATTATCCTAATAAACAAGGAGTGTTCGATATAGATATATATTTTGTCATAATGAATTTATTTCAGCATCTTCTTTATCGTGCCGGAGACGCATCAAAAAAGCTCGGCATTACACAAAATTAAAGATTTCAGTGCAGCTTTTACAAAAACCGAGTTCATCGAACTATCTCCGATAAACCTGAGAGGAGTGTTAAAATAAACGGTCTTGATTTTATAAAAAAAATGTTTATTTTAACTTTTGCGGGACCGGGCCCCTCTGGCGATGTATCCATACATCGTGATGTCGGACCGCACCGGGAGAAACCTTGGTGCAGGTTCATGAATTAAAACGCACCTAAATTTTTCTCCCACAGGTTAATAACATTTAACATAAAGGAGAGGAATTATGCCCTTATTAACATCACCCGTTGACGGATCACCAATGCACCAAATCAGGCGTTTCGGTATAGAGCTTGACGTATGCCCGACAAGTGGCGGAGTATGGCTTGACAAAGGAGAGCTGGAAAAGCTTATGGCACTTATTAAAGAGGCTGCCGAAGAAGAAGCCGGAGCGTTTTCTTCCCGTCGCAAACCCGAAGAACGTTATGAAGAGCCGCGTTACCGAGATGAAGAATATCGTAAGCCGCATTATAAAGAACAAGATGATTATCATTATAAAGGCAAACATAAGAAAAAGGGTGCGTTACATCAAATGATGGAAATATTCGATTTCTAATTTCAGGAATATATAAAATGGATTATCTTTTAATCATCGGCGGTTTGGCTCTGCTTTTTGCAGGTGGCGAGGCACTTGTAAGAGGTAGTGTTGCAATCTCGGAGCGGCTTGGCATTTCGGCTATATTAATCGGTGTGGTGGTAGTCGGTTTCGGCACTTCCACACCGGAACTAATGGTATCTATTAAGGCATCTCTTGCCGGTCAGCCTGATATTGCACTCGGTAACGTTGTAGGTAGTAACATTGCCAATGTGCTACTTATTCTGGGAATATCGGCAATTATCTGTCCCGTTATCTGCGATGCTAAGGCTATCAGGCGTGATGCACTGGCGGTTTCGGGCGTTAGTGTCTTACTGTTTGCATTAACATTTACAGGTAGCATTTCTGCCATAACAGGTGCTATTATGATAGCACTTCTGATTATTTATATAATTTACTCCTACAAATCGGAGATGCGAGATAAAAAGGCTTTAAAGGCGACTGCCCCCGATACCGTGCATGAGCATGAAGCACAGGAATTCAGTAATAAATTAGGTCTGGGCGTTTCTTTGCTCATGAGCGTTGTGGGGATTATAATGTTGGTATTGGGTGCGGATTTTCTGGTTGAAGGAGCAAGCAATATTGCCCGTCAGGCAGGCATTCCCGAAGCGGTAATCGGTCTGACACTGGTTGCAGTGGGTACGTCTTTACCTGAACTTGCAACAGCTATCTCTGCCGCCGTCAAGAAAAATTCGGACGTTATTATAGGCAACGTGCTGGGCAGCAACTTATTCAACATACTGAGCATACTCGGAATTACGGCTATAATAAAGCCTGTTCCTCTGGGCGGACAGATAGCAAGCTTTGATGTACCGCTTAATCTTGGAATTGCCCTGCTTGCATTGTTGATTATCTATTTCGTGCGTAGAATTTCAAGACTAACGGGAGCCGTATTCCTTGTGTCCTATGTTATTTATATAGTATGGCTTTATACAAGTTAGTAGTGGTTGTTATTCCACCACATTTCGGTATTGCTGCTGCAACTTCCGATCATGCGGAAGGAAGCATAGCAATTTGATTATATTGCTCCACCGATATAGGGGAAGCCTCTACAACTTTGGTTGCCGCTTCATTAGCTTTTTTCGTGATTTCGGCTATTTTTGCCGGACTATCACCGGCTTGTTGTGCTTCTGCCTGATAGTTTTGTTGAACTGCCACAACTTTTTGCTGTACTTTTACAAATTCTTTCATCAGACCATCAGATACCTTGATTGACTCCGCCTGTTGCTGTCCATAAGCAGGAGGCGGGGTCTGTTGTGAAAATGCCGGTGCTGCAAATGCAAGCGATACGGCGGCAACTGTTGCCGTTAGATAATCGGTTTTACGAGTCATACTCATATCTCCTTTTTAAGTTAAACATGAGTAAGCCATGCAAACATATCAAAACCGCTCCGTCAATACCCAGACCATAAAAATTTAGATATGTTTACCATGCTCGCCGTATCTTTGAAGGTTGACTATTTAAGCACAAGCCCTATGCTTCAACCGCTTTTAAGGTTTTTCCTAACGGCTTATTAACGGTCGAGCGATTAGACTACAAAACTGTCGTTTAGACGAGTCGCACTTAAGGCGAAAGCTAGAAAACAAGCCGGTTCTAGCCAAGCACTAAAAGAGGCTTAAAACGTCCGTGGAACCAATACGGAAAATTTGGTATATATACGCACCCGTAGCTCAGCCGGATAGAGCGCTACCTTCCGACGGTAGAGGTCGCAGGTTCGACTCCTGTCGGGTGCACCATTTGCTATATCTTTCTGCCTTATAGAGAAATAGCCACTATGTGTTTAACTATATAGATATAGCGATTAATTTATGACCCTATTCGGCTTGAAAACAGTAGCATGGTTTGACATTTGGTCAATTGAGCATTTCCTTTCCGGTATTACCGTTTTATTCGCTGCCAGATATATTTCTCATCGTTTTGTATTTTCTAACAAACAAATTGAAGAGGGGTTAGAACTCAAATTTTACATAAGCTATATATTATGTTTATGCTACATGTGGGAAGCGGTAGAGTTTTATCTTGAGGCAGGCTATACAAACATAGACGGGATTACTTATTGGTTTCAAGGTGTAGAGTTTTGGGGAAATAGATTAATAACCGACCCTTTATTATCGGTTGTCGGTGCAATACTTGGATTTCGCTTTCCTATTCTTGCATGGCCTGCTAGAATATTGTGCATATTATGGCTCTTGATACATGTGTTTTATTTTCCACACTCTATGTATTTGCATGAGTTAATGAGTATTAATTAGTTTCTTTCATACGCCGGCTTGACCGGCGTATCCACACGCAATCGCATGGATTCGCCGATTAAATCGGCGAATGACAACAACAAAGAAACCGCTATATACTGCCAATATCTTAACAGGTGGCAAATGTACGATTCCACCAACTAATAATCACTAAAAACACCATCTAACATAAAATTATGTTTTAGCGGTCCTGCCCCTCTGCCTAATCCTTCTGCTGATTTTATAGCCTCCAGTAGATACTCTTTTGCCGATGCTACGCTAAATTTAATTGTTTTGCCTTTCGCAATACCGCATGCAATAGCTGAAGCCAACGTACACCCCGTACCGTGAGTGTTATTTGTATATATTCTCTCTGCAGTGAAAATATGCTTATCTCCGTATTTTGTACGAAAAACATCGGAAATATATCTTGAATTTGAATGCCCGCCTTTTATTAACGCCGATTTAGCACCCATACTTATTATACGTTGAGCTGCAAAGTCCATATCATCGGTGTTATCTATCCTTCTGCCTGTTAGTATTTCCGCCTCAGGTATATTTGGCGTAACTATAGTTGCCTTAGGGATTATCTTTTCTTTCATAATATCGACCGCTTTGCGGCTGTCTAATAACGAATCTCCGCTTGTGGCCACCATAACAGGATCAACAACCAGAGGGATTTGCGGATACAGGCGAGCCACTTCCGCCACAACCTCGGCATTACCTGCACTATAGAGCATTCCGGTTTTTATGGCATCGGCTCCGATATCCGATAAAACTGCGTCTATCTGTTTTTTTACAAACACAGAATCAACACCGACGACACCTAAAACTCCCTGAGTATTTTGAGCCGTTATAGCGGTTATAGCGGTCATAGCGTAGCCACCCAGCATCGTGACAGTTTTTATATCTGCCTGAATTCCCGCTCCTCCGCCCGAATCAGAACCGGCAATTATTAATACACGACCTTGCATATCATTCCCCGACAGCAATTTTTATTGCATCAACAACTTTATCTACTGCCTGATTAACTATAACCCTGTCTTTACCTTCCGCCATTACACGTATCAAAGGCTCAGTACCGGATTTCCTTATCAATATCCTGCCGTCACCATTAATCAACTTTTCCGAATCCTCTATCGACCTTTTCACATCATCATTATCTAACGGGTCTTTATCCTTATAGCGGACGTTTTTGAGCAATTGCGGATACGGCTCGAACACATTACAAACCTGACTAGCCGGCTTATTCTGCTCCACCATGACCGCCAAAACCTGTAGGGCGGCAACCAGACCGTCACCTGTAGTGACATGATCACGCATAATTATATGACCGCTTTGCTCTCCACCTACATTATATCCGTTCTCACGCATGAACTTGGCAACGTAACGGTCACCGACCTGCGTACGCTTTAAATGCAAATCTATTGATTCTAAATATTTTTCAAGCCCCAGATTTGACATTGAGGTAGCCACTATTCCACCCCCGTCTAAGGTTCCCAAGTCCTTTTGATGCTTGGCTATCAATGCCATAATCTGGTCACCGTCGATTATTTTGCCCTTCTCATCACACACCACAAGCCTATCAGCGTCACCGTCCAACGCAATTCCGATATCAGCCTTCTGTTTAACAACCTCACGGCAAAGAGCCTCAGGAGATGTAGAACCGCATTTATCATTAATATTAAAACCGTTAGGGGACACACCTAAAGGTATCACTTCCGCCTCCAACTCCCATAACACCGTAGGAGATATCTTGTATGACGCACCGTTGGCACAATCTACAACGACCTTTAATCCGCTTAAATTATACCTCTTAGGGAAAGTCGCCTTGGCAAACTCAATATAACGCCCCTGTGCATCATCAAGACGCTTAGCTCTTCCCAACAAATCGGGAGCTGCAAGTTTTATATCCGTAATACCCTGCAATCTTTTTTCAATTTCAACCTCTACTTCATCAGATAGCTTTAACCCTATCTTATCAAACAATTTTATTCCGTTATCATGATAAGGATTATGCGAAGCCGATATCATAACCCCAAGGTCAGCCCTCAAAGAACGTGTAAGCATTGCCACGGCAGGAGTAGGAACAGGCCCGACCAAAACAACGTCCATACCTGCCGATACAAATCCCGAAGCCAACGCAGGTTCTATCATATATCCAGACAGCCTTGTATCCTTTCCTATTACCACCTTGTGCCTGTGTTCACCGTCTTTAAAATATGAACCGGCAGCCTGCCCCAATCTGAGAGCAACATCCGGAGTCATAACACCACTATTAGACGTTCCCCTGATACCGTCCGTTCCAAAAAACTTTCTTTCCACTAATCTTATTCTCCACTTTTAAAATAGCATTTAGCTTTATAGCACTTAAACTACTATATATGAAGCACAAAATTACACTGTGGGTGTGGGGTTATGTATAAACTTACTACTGTATAACAAGACATGAAACATTACGGCTACGCAACATACTGCATATATTATCTGCGTTGAACTCATCAAAATAAGGGCCTAACTTTAATTTAACCGCACCGGATTTATTACGCTTATATTGTTTTATACCATCTATACTATACTTGGTACTTTTTAGTATGTCGTCATGGTCTTCTTTTAGAAACATTAGATAGTATTCAGCTTTGTAGCTATTAGAAAACGCTCCCAGATTTACCCAGTAAGGCTTTTGAATATCAGCAGATCGGTCAGTATATAATTTCTTAACCTTTGGCTCTACTGCCTTCCTTGCATAAGCAATATCTTCAGAATGCTCGTTCATGCCATAAGCATCGCCTGAATAATTATCGTCTATTATATATATATTATCCGATTTTTCCATCGGAGAGCCTGACGAGTAACACTGCAAACCGCTAGAAATTATATTATGGCATAGCATATTAGCTTTTGCATAGCTTTCTATAGCTCCTACATTTAGCCTTACCTTTCTGTCATACGGGCTATCTCCGCCCAATAGCTTAACTTGCAGGTTTTTAAGCCCCTCATCATACTTAAACATACGGTCGGCATAGTCATATGCGGTAGCTCTATTAGGAAAAGGGTATATTTCCAACCATATTCCTTTTTTTGAAATATCTTTAGGAGCTATATAATTGTTAGTCTTTTTATCATTTAACCATGGCAAATCGTCACTTTCCCTTACCAGAACCGCCTCTGAAACTTCCTCTTTGTTATTATGGCTTTTTTGCAGGTCGTTATAGAAACTGCTATAATCATGCTGTTTTTCGGCGTTTGAATTTACCGAGTAAGAAAAATCCTCTTTCCTTACCATGTTGTTATTTTTTATCGGCTCAACATTTTTTTCTACAACGCCCCTGTCTGCAACAGCCCTATCTTCCAACCAAGGCAACCGCTCATCTACATTATCAGCATACATATCAATAGGTTCTTGATAATTTTGTTCCACCGCAGGAGGCTGATAGTTTTGCTGCGTCTGCCCTACTTTAGTTTCCCCCGGATTTCTCTCATTTTTCCACAATTGCTTTTGATAATTACTTTCGTAATGACCTGCATATTGCTTTTCTTCGTACTCACCACCAGAAGCATCACTAGCCCCCCCCTGAATATCGGAGTCATTTGATTGCATCACGGATTCCATATTATTTTCTTCATAAGGTGCAACGAACAATTCATTAGTTTGCTCATATTTTTTAACCTTTTTCACGTCATCAGCTTTTGCTACAGGTTTTTGCTCAACAGTAACATTTGAAGCGTGATTTTTATACAAATAAGAATGAGGCGATTGATTGTCATTTAACTCGTAAGGCTCAACATTTTCTTTATTCATGTTAGGCATAGTATCTATAGGAGCGTCAGTACTTACCGATTCAGGTTCATTATTGCCGTCTTTAACACTGCTTTTACCCTCTCCCCCGCTCAAAGAGGTGTTAGTTTGCATATAATCCTGTTTTATAGGAACTATCCTAAAATAATTTGTTTGAATACCGGTATCGGAATCTACGGAGTTATTTTGTTTTTGAACCTGCCTGCTATCAGGCTTAGTTGCTTTCGTCATAGGAGCTTGTTCTCTTGAGCTTCTTACAACAAAACAGTCAATTTTTCTTTGCTGCATTTCACTACATTTTTTTGAAGCCGCCTCCTTCTCCTGAAACGAACCTACCCTTAAACGGAAAAAGCTTTGACCGCTATTATCATTTACACTCAATATAGTCGGCTCAAGATTAGATAGAATATCAATATGTTTGTTTTTCAAGTTTTTCCATATGTAATCCGCCTGTCCTTTTTCCGAAAAAGCACCTATCTGGATAGTATATCTATCCGCAAAATATCCGACAGGGATAATTTGCTTTGAAGCCCCTGAATTTTCAGTAGGTTTGGTTTTAGGTGTGTTTACGGTGTTAGAATATGGTGAGGTGAATATCGGTTGATTTTCAGCTTGTTGCGGCTGCGAAATTATCGTTTCCCTTTCACCTTCCGTTTCCGAATATGGAGAAGCAACCGTTGAAAACGGCGACTCCTTATCACCAAACCCCCAAGCACCATCGTCTTTATCAACTAAAGTCTTCAAATTTTGAACCGGGCTTATATTTTCATCAGTAGCTTTTGTATCATTTTCACTTGTGCTTTGAGTTTGCCGAACTTCGCTTGTATCATACACGTCTTTTTGAGCATCTGTGTTGTAAGCTGTTTTGACTGTTGATTCTCTTTGGAAGTAATCCATTGTAGAAGATATCATTTGAGATGCTTTGCCATACCCTCTTTTTTTAGCTATTGCCACAGAGGCATCTTTTTGCTCTTCGGATATATCGCTGAACTTGTCGCTTGACAAAATGACTTTTAAAACAGACTCATTACCTGAAATTGCAGCTTGTACAATAGATGAGTTGCCCATATTATTCTTAGCATTAAGGTCGGCTCCTTCAGATATCAGTATTTCCGTAGTCTCGGGGCTTTTAGCCATAATAGACCTCATTAAAGGGGTCCATTTCTGATTATCAACCGCATCAATACCGGCATCATAATGCAACAACATTTTCACCATTTTTGCATTACCGCTTCTGCTTGCCATGTGCAAAGCAGTATCCCCGCCGATATCGGCAGCATTAACGTATGCACCGCTTTTTATTAGAAGTTCCGCAACATCTAAGTGTCCCTTAAAGGCAGCCCGCATTAAGGCGGTTACTCCGAAATCACCTTCGCTATCGGGCTTAGCTCCCGAATTTAATAAACGTCTTACTTCTTGAATATCACCGTTGTCTGCGGCATCAACCAGAGAGTTATTAAAACTCGAACTATCGGCTACTGCATTCCAACTAAATGTCAGGAATAATATGATAAACAGAGATAATACTCTCAATACAACTCCCCCCACCAGAGTACTTAGTAATTAAAATCTTTTTAACAACTGATACATTTTAACAATTGTAATAGTAGCAAACAACTAAACAAAAATCAACATATTGTATAAAAAATATTTCACTAATGAAAATAACAAATATCTGTTTATTAACACTTTTTTAACTTTTTTGTAGTATGGAGGCCGGAGTCGGAATCGAACCGACGAATAGAGGATTTGCAGTCCCCGGCATTACCACTTTGCTATCCGGCCAAGGATGCCATGAATTACCCCAAGAGCTTATATTTCACGGCTAGTTTTAAGTCAAGAATAATATAAGGATTTATGATTTGCACGTTAATATCCGACTACAAAGCTGTTAATTTTTTAACCATCAATCTTAGGATTATCAACAGAATCATTATCGCAATAGGTTGAAAGATATTTCACAAGCTTTTTAATTCTTTTATATCTTACATAATAATAGACGGCTCTGCCCTGACGACTTGATGCTATCAATTTAGCATCGGCAAGACTGCTAAGGTGGAACGATAAAGTTGCTCCCGGAATATTAAGAATCTTCCCTATCTCACCGGCAGGCATTCCTTTCTCCCCTTTTTCCATTAAAAGATTGTAAATTGCTAATCTTGAATCATGACCCAATGCTATAAACGACTTTACAATATTCGATGTTTTCATAACTATAATAACGTCCGGCTTGTGTTTAGGATTGAATTGCACTAGTCTAAATGACTAATAAACTTCTATACTATTAGAATACTCACCGCCCATTGTAAAGAAATTTTATAAAATTAATTTTATATTTAAACTTATCACTTGATTATTGAGTTAATTTAAAAGAGAATACTTGTGTTGTGTAAATCTAACTGTACAAGAGGTACTATCGTGTCAAGTAAACTACGGATTCTGTTCTTTATAATAGTCAGTGCAGGATTAATTACGTTCGTTATATCATTTAACTCAAATAATCCGCGTGCGGTAAATTCTGAAAAGGGCGTTAGCGAGGAAGACGTTAACAGGCTAATCGGCGAATATATAAAGAATAACCCTCAGGAAATTCTGGACTCCCTGACTCAATACCAGATAACCAAGCAACGTGAGGAAGAAGAGAATGCGGCTAAAAATGTCATTGATAAGCTTGACGAACTGCAAAACAACCCTCTTGATCCGGTAGTGGGAAATCCCGAAGGTGATGTTACTATAGTTGAGTTTTTTGACTATACTTGCGGCTATTGTAAAAAAATAACGCCTTATATAGCCGAAATAATTAAGGAAGACCCGAATGTAAAAGTGGTATTTAAAGAGATACCTATTTTAGGTCCTAACGCTATAATAGCAGCTAAAGCCTCTATAGCGGTATATCAGCTAGCTCCCGAAAAATATTTCGACTTCCACACAAAACTTATGTCAAAACGCATAACAAGCACGGCTTCCGTACTTGAAGAGGCTACAGCTTTAGGAATTGACGCTAAACAAGTTGAAGAAAGAATGGAAAGCGATGAAGTTATCAATATCATATTAAAAAGCAAGGAACTTGCCGAATCTATCGGTGTAAGAGGAACTCCTGCGATAGTTATCGGAGAAACCTTATTCCCCGGAGCTATTGACCTTGCAACATTTAAAAAACAAATAGCAGAAGAACGTGCTAAAAAGAAATAAGATATAAACAAAACTTTCTAAAAAAGGGTATTGTTTCAATACCCTTTTTTATTTACGCTAGGAAGTTGAGTTCATGTAATTTACTAAAAAATAAAGATTCTACATCAAAGTAGATGCATATGACTGTAGCTTCAGACTAGGCTTCTTCGGTTCAACGACTTTATATTCCAATCCGTTACGCTCTGCGTATTTTATGGCATCTTCTTTTGAATCGAACTTTAACTTCACCTGCCTCTTAGTATCGGCATTACCTGTCCACCCCATAACCGGATCAATATACCTTGTATCCTTGCTTTCATGTTCAAGACACCATTTTTTCAAACTTCCTTTACCCGACTGCATAGCGTTTTTTGCAGGTATATATATTTTTACCGACATATGATTTATCCTGTAATTTATTATGACCGAAACTAATACAATAATATTTCAAAAACATCAACACTAACCGTAAGCAACCGTAAAATTGCACAAACTAACAAAAATAAAACCTATAATAAAAAATATCGCATAGACAATGCTATAAAAAATCTTTATAAATTTACATATAAAATTTATAGATACGGGAGCAAAAATGTCTATAAAAGCATCAGATATTAAAAAAATGGACTTTGAAACTGCGGCTACCGAGTTGGAAAAAATTGTCGATAATTTTGAAAGCGGCAATATAAGTCTGGAAAAATCAATTGAGCAATACGCAACAGCCGCACAGCTAAAAGCCCAGTGCGATAAAAAACTATCCGAAGCAAAGCTGAAAGTGGAAAAAGTAACCTCAAGCGACTCCGATAGTATAAAAACATCGTCATTTGACATAGGTTAGGCGAGCTTACCGCCACACATACAAAAAATCTTTATTTATTACCCCTTTAGCATACATTATTCGTGCTACATTTCACTTATTTTTGACAATGGGTTAGTTATGTCATTACCCGAATTTGCGAAGCAAATTATAGGGTAATCTCATTTAAATTTATTGAACACTCCCTATTACGAGCAGTCCTTTATACAAAAAATATACTTACACCGCTTTTTTTATTGATTAATTTATTAGTATAAAATATCATTACAGTTGGGTCTTGATAACACATTATAAAACAATAACAATTACAACTACGCATCTACAAGAGTGGAAATGTTACAATTTGTTAAATTAAGGAACCTTTAAAGATGGTGGACAAAGATCAAAAGCCGACAGCATCAGGAACAGAAATACCTGAAAAAATAGACCTTTTACAAATAGCGAAAGCAGCCCAAAAAACATTATACAAGCCGGTTTCGGATAGCCTTGATAAATACAAGCCGCAACAGACAGATTCAACAAATCAGCAACAGCAACAATCCAATATAGGCTATGATCTCTTACGTGACTTTCTGGCAATCGGTGTCACTCAACCGGCTATATCTTATATCACACTGGCACGCAATGAATTAAATAACAAGCCGCATAAAAACCCTCAGGAGGTACTAACGGAACGCTACCGACACTGGAGCCGCAACCCTGTACATAACAGCTTTATGTCAACAAACGGTTTTGGGGTTTTTCAAAGAAGGACTACCTCATTTGTAGCTGTAAACGGAGCAATAGACAAAGCTTTACCTCCGAGCGGTGATAGCGACACAAGCACTGCATATGCGGAAGCTTTTAAAAGAAGTGCCGCAAAAGCAGGACTGGAAACCATTGTAAATGTTTATAGCGAGGCATCTAATCTTAAAGATTACTACGGTTCAAAACAAGGCGTGCCTAGCGTAATTAAAAGTATTGCACCGGGTTCTTTAGCAAGAAATCTTACGATTATGGGGGGCTATGAGGGAGCAAAACTGGCTTCTAAACTACAATCATACAATCCGACGGAAGCTGCCGTTGCAGGCGGATTATTCGGACTGGCCACAGGTTTTGCGGCAGGCATAATCGACAACAAAATCACTTTCAAACAGGTTGCCGAAATGGCAAAATCAGAATCTTTAAAAAGCACCGAAACATCAGTATTAAAACCTAACCCACGCAGTGCCTTGGCGGCAGGTTTACTTAGATCCGTTCAAGCAGGACTTACAACGGGAGCCTTAACACTCGGCTATGCGATAATGAATGAGATTAAAAAAACCATGCAGGAAAAAGATGCTAACGGTAATACGATGCAATTTTCACAAAAGGATTTTGAAGCTGTCAAAACAGTCGCACTTGAAACCACGAGCGGCATCAAAAAGAACGTGCAAGGCATGTTGAGCAGAGTCACAGATAGTGATGATAGAATGCATTATCAAATAAAACGAACTGAAAACAACGAAGCAGAACCACAACAACGCAAGTCTTTTGCCGAATCTGCCGCCAAGCCGATATCTACATCACATGCGGATAAGTTTGTAAAATCAAAAATACAGGAAGCACTTGAAAGGGATACACCTCCTAAAGACTCAGGTCTTGGCAGATAGGCAAGTTAAATAAATAATTCTTTAGTATGCCTTGCGATAATCAATTCTTCGTTGGTTGGAATAACATAAACTTTTATGTCGCTATCGTCACAACTTATGCATAGGTCGTTTAAGGCATTACTTTTGTTATTTATTTTTATTCCCAACCACCCTAAATAATTACATATTTTTTCTCTTATTAAGGAGCTATTCTCGCCTACCCCTGCCGTGAATATAACTGCGTCCACCCCTCCTATAACAGGAATTAAACCTGACAGGCTTCTGGCAGCGATTATACAAAACATATCTATTGCGAACTTTGCCCGCTCATCATCGCTTTCAAGCAAATCACGCATATCATTTCCTAAGCCGGAAACCCCTTTTAAACCCGACTCTTTGTATAATAAGCTCTTAATTTGATTTAACTGCATTTTACATTCCTCAGCTAAATAAAGTATTATTCCCGGATCAATATTCCCTGCCCTTGTTCCCATCATAAGCCCGTCTAAAGCGGTAAACCCCATCGTAGTTACCTTGCTAATTTTGTTGCTTACCGCACACATGCTTGCACCATTGCCAAGATGGGCGATAATTATTTTACCATTAGCATTATCTTTCAAATTAACATCTAATGTAGAACATATATATTCATACGAAAGACCATGAAATCCATAGCGAATAATCCCTTCATTAAAATATTTTTCAGGCAGAGGATATGACTTTATTATATCTTCCTGCGTATCATGAAATGCTGTGTCAAAACACGCTATTTGTTTTATATTCGGATATATAGCGGTAAACACCTCTATAGCCTCAATATTATGCGGCTGGTGCAATGGTGCAAGTGGTATTATTTTTTTTAGCTCGCTTATAACGCTATTGTCAATAACTATCGGCTTTAAGAACTTAGTTCCGCCATGTACCACACGGTGTCCGATAGCCACGATATTTATTTTATCCGCTTTACTTTCTATCCATTTTATCAATTGCGATATAGCAAAATGATGCCCATGCTCTTTTAAAGATGATTGCAACACTATATCACCATCACCGTTTTTTATCCTCATATTAGGAACATTCTGCAAATCCTCAATCAATATCGAATATAAAAGCTTCAAGTCACCTAACGTATATATAGCGAATTTAATAGATGAAGAACCTGCATTGATTGTAATTATATTATCGTCCATAACCGCTCCTGATATTAGCAAAAACTACTTATAATTATGATATTACGCAATTAAATATATTTAATCTTATTCTTGCTTGATTTTATAGAAAAAGAGTTTTAGTTTAAGCACCAATTTTAACGGTTTTCAAATATTATGAAGATTTTTTATGTCAAAAAAGACTAACGGTAATGCAAGTAAAAGACCGCTATCACCTCATTTGACTATATATAAGCCGCAGATAACCTCGGTGCTTTCAATAAGTCACCGCTTGACAGGTTTAGGTTTATTCGTAGGTGCTTTATTACTGGCATGGTGGATAGTTTTTAACGTATATGGTACTTGTGACTGTGTTAACCCTATTATTTTCTCTACCGTTGGGCGTGTATTTCTAATTTTATGGACACTAGCGTTATATTATCACCTACTAAACGGTATCCGTCACTTATTCTGGGATATGGGGAAGGGTTTTGAAATAAAAACCGTGAATAAATCAGGAATTTTTGTTTTGCTGGGAGCTTTTGGTCTGACAATAGCTAGCTGGGTATATGTAACATTATAAATTTAAGGTTTTTTAAATGGATTTACGTACTCCTTTAGGAAGGGTTAAGGGTTTGGGTTCTGCAAAAAGCGGCTCACATCACTGGTGGATGCAGCGCGTTACAGCTTTAGCACTAATACCCCTTGTAATATGGTTCATATTGAATGTCATTAAAGCAAGCACCGGTGCAGATAGATTCATTGATATATTTGCCAATCCTTTCAATGCAATAGGAATGGTATTATTTATATGCGTAGCATTATATCACGGAGCTATGGGATTTCGAGTTATCGTGGAGGATTATGTTCATTGCGGTTGCGGCAAGAACTTCCTGATTATCGGAGCTAATTTTTTTACAGCGGTAACGGCAGTGGCGGCAGTTCTTGCAGTTATTACTTTCCATACCGGGGAAGCAAAAACCGTAAAGCCGGCAGGCAAAGAAAACTGCCCTTACGGCAGCCATCAAAAAGCAGATGGCACGAAATATGAAAATTGTGATAAACATAAGCGTTAATAGGGTTAATTATGGCAAATAAAGCCTATGAAATAGTTGAGCATGAATATGATGTAGTGGTAGTCGGTGCAGGCGGTGCAGGGCTTCGTGCAACATTCGGCATGGCACAGGCAGGACTTTCTACGGCATGCCTAAGCAAGGTATTCCCGACTCGCAGCCATACGGTTGCTGCACAAGGCGGAATAAGTGCGGCTCTCGGTAATATGGGTGACGATGACTGGCGTTGGCATATGTATGACACTGTAAAAGGTTCCGACTGGTTAGGCGATCAGGACGCAATCGAATATATGTGTAAAGAAGCTCCGGCAGCTATCTTAGAGCTTGAACAATACGGCGTACCGTTTTCACGTACAAATGAAGGTAAGATTTATCAAAGACCGTTCGGTGGAATGACCACTCATTACGGCGAGGGCAAAGCGGCACAAAGAACATGTGCTGCGGCTGACCGTACAGGTCATGCGATACTTCATACATTATACACACAGGCACTGCGTCATAACGCAAAATTCTTTATTGAATATTTCGCCCTTGATTTGATTATGGACGAAGAAGGCGTTTGCCGTGGTGTTATGGCATGGAACTTAGATGACGGAAAAATACACCGCTTTAGAGCTCAACTGGTTGTTTTGGCTACGGGCGGATATGGACGTGCGTATTTTTCATGCACATCTGCACACACATGCACAGGTGACGGCGGCGGAATGGTTGCACGTGCAGGATTGCCGTTACAAGATATGGAATTCGTACAATTCCACCCTACTGGAATTTACGGTGCAGGCTGTTTAATAACCGAAGGTGTAAGGGGTGAAGGCGGATATCTTGTAAACTCCGAAGGTGAACGCTTCATGGAGCGTTACGCACCATCGGCAAAAGATTTGGCTTCTCGTGACGTTGTGAGCCGTGCAATGACTATTGAAATTCGTGAAAAACGTGGCGTAGGTGACAAAAAAGATCATATATACTTACATCTTGACCATTTAGAAGATGAAGTTATTCATAAGAAACTTCCGGGTATCGCAGAAAGTGCAAGAATATTTGCAGGTGTTGACGTTACAAAACAGCCTATCCCTGTTCTGCCTACGGTTCACTATAATATGGGCGGTATTCCGACCAACTATAAATGTGAGGTGGTAACTACAAGAGGCAAGGATAAAGAGGCTGTGATTCCGGGGCTTATGGCAATCGGTGAGGCAGGCTGTGTATCGGTGCATGGTGCAAACCGCTTGGGTTCTAATTCACTTCTTGATCTGGTAGTGTTCGGTCGTGCGGCGGCACTGCAAGCAAAGGAAATCATAAAACCGGGTCAGTCACATAAGGTTTTACCTGAAAATGCAGGTGATAATGCCATAGCACGCCTTGACAAGATAAGGCATTCAAAAGGCAAAATGTCCACCGCTAAAATACGTGACAACATGCAGGTGACAATGCAGGATCATGCGGCGGTTTTCCGTGAAGAAACCAGCCTGCAAGAAGGTCTTGATAAAATAACGAATGTATATGAAAGCTATAGCGATATAGGTATATCCGACCGTGGCATGACATGGAATAGCGAATTGGTAGAAGCATTGGAGCTTGATAACTTACGCTCACAGGCAGTTGTTACCCTAGCATGTGCGTTAAACAGAAAAGAAAGCCGTGGAGCTCACGCCCGTGAGGATTACCCTGACAGGGACGACAAAAACTGGCATAAACATTCTACTGCATGGATAAGTGACAAGGGTAAAGTAAAAATTGATTACAGACCGGTTCACATGAACACATTAAGTAACGAAGTTCAGGTTGTACCGCTTAAGAAGAGGGTGTATTAGATGGTTGAATTTGCATTGCCGAGAAACTCGAAAATTTCAAAGGGTAAATATGTAAAAGCACCTGAGGGGGCTACTAATATCCGTAAGGTAAAAGTTTATCGTTGGGATCCTGAAAATCTTGATGACAATGGCGAGCCTAAGAACCCTACCATTGATACTTACGAAGTAGACCTTGATAGTTGCGGTCCTATGGTGCTTGACGCACTTCTAAAAATTAAGAACGAAACGGATAGCACCCTGACCTTACGCCGCTCTTGCCGTGAAGGAATTTGCGGTAGTTGTGCAATGAATATTGACGGCACTAATACACTAGCATGTACAAAAGGTTGTGACGAGATAAAGGGCGATATCAATATTTATCCGCTTCCGCATATGCCGGTTATAAAAGACTTGGTTCCCGATCTGACGAATTTTTATGCTCAATATGAATCAATTGAGCCTTGGTTGAAAACCGACTCCCCTGCCCCGTCTAATTCCGAGAGGCTGCAATCACCCGAAGACAGGGATAAGCTTGACGGACTATATGAGTGTATATTATGTGCATGTTGCTCGGCAAGTTGCCCTAGCTATTGGTGGAATTCCGACAAATACTTAGGGCCGGCCGTTCTAATGCAGGCTTACCGCTGGATTATCGACAGCCGTGACGAATATACGGGCGAACGCCTTGATGCACTGGAAGACCCGTTCAAGCTTTATCGCTGCCATACTATCATGAATTGTGCCAATACATGTCCTAAAGGATTAAATCCGGGCAAGGCTATAGCAGAAATTAAGAAAATGATGGTTGAACGACAAGGATAGTCAAAGACTATTGTACCTAAAGATTGAATTGTGAAGTCTGAGTTTTTTCAGGTTTTACTCTCTATTTCTTAGTTTTTGTCTTGCTTTCCCTTGCGTCTATTTGCTCTGCAAGCATAAGGAATTGCGAACCTGCATCTTTATTATCGCCAATATAACTCCACCCAGATGCCTTGAGTTATACCACATTAACACAGAAAGACTGAATACCCCCAAACGTGCCAGCAATGAGGTTGCGTGAACCCACATTTTTTGCTCACGGCTGAGTTTTTCCGTATCTTCTATCACAGGTATAAAACGAGGGATAAACCCGAAAAAGTAAACTACCGATATCGCTTTAACCGTTGCCGTATAAGAAAATGCAACGGCAGAAGTTGCGAATGTAACAAAAGCACTTACGGTTACCAACCCTAAAAGTAAGTGGGCAACAAGTCCGAAACCGCTTATAGCACTCGGCAGGTCATGGCTTATCATTTGCGGGTTATTTGAAAGTATCACAAGTGCGGCAATAAATAATACCGGTAATGCGTAAAGAGGATAACGCCCTTTTGATATCAGAGAATTATGCTTTCTTAAAAACCTCATCGGATTAAATAACACCGTGAATTTTGCAGCCTCAGGCTCTATCTGAATATCTTTGAACTCATCATCACTTTGCATCTCATCGGCAAATTGTTCACTTGCTTTAAAGAAAGCTTTTGCATCAGCTTTAATCCTTGAGTAAATAGAAGTAATTTTTTCCTTAAAATTATAATTACCCGATACCGTTTTTCTAACTCCGGCAGTAAAATTATTATTAGCCGTTTTACCGGCAATATTTTCTATTTTTGCAGTACCGTCATAAAAAGGCTTGGTAAGAGGGTGTTTGGGTGCGTTATCTTTATCAAAAAGTTTTCTCTTTGCTATCCTGTCCAACAACACGTCTATGTCATACCGTGTAAGGCTAAGACCGAACCTGTCATTAGTATTTACAAGTAACGTATCGTATTTATCACCGCCAAATGAAAATAATGCGTTCAAGGCGTGATATTCCCATTCCTTTAATTTGAATATAACATCTTCTCCCAGTTCCAGATGATATTCACCCGAACCTTTAGCTCGCAAAAGCGATAGTTTTTTACCGCCTATATCTTTGACGATAACCGGCGGAATTATAAAAACCTGACGCTCTTCACTTTGTATATCCGATTGGTTTCTCATTATAACCTCTTATCAAAACGCTTTTTTCTTATTTCCGAGGAACACCTCGCACCCGCCACGCGGATTATTTACATAACGCTCTTCTTTAAACGACCATACTTTAGGACCGAACAAATTCCCCGTACCGACAAATAAACCATATGGTGTTGACGCAAAAGTCCTTATTCCTATATTGTAAGGGTTTGACATACCGTTATTTGTTACACGTACCCAGTTTTCTCCATCGAAGCTTCTATATACACCACAACCTGCATTATTCCTAAGGATAAATTCATTCCCCAGATTATTCATTACGTTACAAAATTCCTGCGGCCACCCTTCACGCTTTGCATATGGAAGCGTTACACTCCAGTCAAACGTAGAAAGATACAACCAGCCGTCATGCTCACACATACGCCAGAAATATCCTGCAAACCAGTTATCAAAACCCTCTGCCCAGCCGGACAAAGGTTTTTTGTAGCCGTCGGGGGTATCACGCTCAGTCCCCACTATCAAATCCCAACTGCCATCGGTATTTATCCTTATTAATTCCGATGCCGCAGGCCCTACCTTATTTTGCGTATCAACACCGCCGCCTTGTATTGCACTGCCTACATATAACGCCCCTTTAAAAGGCATCATACTGCAAGCTATCTGATTTTCTTCTCCTCTGTAAGCACCTTTTTCAATTACCTTTTCCCATCTATACGGCTTTTCGCCTTCCATATCGGAACGCCACACCTGAAATCCTTCCAGATTAAAAGTACCTACATACAGATATTCACCAAAAGAAACCATTTCAAAAACGGTTTTATTTTCCGCATCACCAAAACCAAAATCACTGGCAGGAACCCAATTACCGTTGGCAGGGTCTGCACTTTCATACACTATTGAATGTGAAGCAACATTCGGATTACCGCCTCTTGAACCTGAAGGCGTAGTATAAAGCTTGTCTTTATGCTCTACCATCGTCCTGATAGCTGTTACAGGCAACCCCATCAAACCGGGTTCACATGTAACCTCATAATTAATCCCGTCTTCACTCCTTAGTATCAAAGGCCCGGGACCCGCCGCAGGAGACCATGTAGTAACATATAATGCGTCTTTAAACACCACCATGCCGCGATGCCCTAAAGACTCAGGTATTATTTTTCCGTTACTTCCCATGATATCAGGCGATCTATAAACTTTTTTCCAGCTTTTATTCTTCGGGTTATAACGCCATATCTCTGAATTAAGCCCAAGGTCAAAAGGGTCTTTAGGACACTCGATAGGCCATGGATCCATACCGATAGGCAACCTTTTTCTCATCAGGGCAAAATTACCTCTGGTAGTGCCTACATATAGGTTTCCCTTGAACCAAGCCATAGAATGAGCATAGGCATTTGTGCCGTCACCAAAACCCTGCTTGGCGATAAGCTCAAAATCCTCCTCACTTAGTCCCGGCCATACGCCTGCTCTGTTAGCATCTGTGCGTTGACCTATATGTTCCTGCAAAAAATATCTCCAAATTGTTTTATAGCATCTTTGTCATTCCACGAATTTGTTTAGTAAAACAAATTATAGTGGAATCCACATTCTAAAAAGTTAGGAAACTTTTTAGATATTGAAAAGTTTTCCTAAACTTTTCAAATTGGATCTCACGGTAAAAAATTTTACTAAATTTTTTCCGTAGGATGACATAATTAGTAAAAAATCAAAACTCACAAAACCTTTTTCGAGCCGTCTTCCGAGTATGAAATATAGTTTAAGCACTCGTAATTATTAATCAAATCATCTAAACCTTCTTTTTCCCAAAAAGCCTCACAAAGCTCCATAACCATTTTAGGCGATGCCTTCGGGAAGAAATGTCCCGCACCTTTAATTGAAACAAAATCCTTATCCGACCAAAGTGTGTTCAGGTAATTAGCCGTAGCCATTGAATGGGAGTTTTCTCCATAAATCGCTAAAACCGGACATTTTATTTTATATAAATTATTAGCCGATAAATTATCGTTACCTGTCAATTCATCTAATGCTTTTGTGTTTTCCATCAAATCCAGCCATTTTTCGGCGGTTCTAGGACTGTTACCTTCGAATATCCTTTGCACCCACGGATATAATTTTTCAGGTATCGGAGTACCCGTTTTTTTAAATCGGGCAACTTCCGTCATCAAATGATAACCAAAATAATGGTGTTTCGTATCAATATTTATGCCGCTTTCCTTTAAGGCCACCTGCAATGCGTTCGCAGCACTCCAGCCGTTGCTTTTGGCTAAGGCACGTCCTATATTAATCTGGGTATCCATCAAAACCAGCGACGAAACCGTTTGAGGATTCTCATACACATAATTCATAGCGACAACGCCGCCAAAACTATGTGCCACAAAATGTGCTTTATCAATGCCCAAACTATCTAGCAGCTCTTTTAAATCCATTGACAAATTTTGAGCCGTATATCCGCTATCGGTCAAACCTGACCTTCCGTGACCGCGAAGGTCAAATAACGTAACACGAAACTTATCTGAAAACTGTTGTGCATAATCACCCAGCCAGAAAGCCATATTGGACGCAAGCCCATGCACCATTACAATATCTTCCGGCTTCCCCTCGCCCTTATATGCTAGTTGGGTACAATTTATTTTAGTTTCGTTAATATTTAAAACCGGCATAATTCCTTAATGTCTTATAATTAAATCCCCTCTCCCCGTGGGAGAGGGTTAGTGTGAGGGATTAAAAAATAACTACTCCGCATACCCAAGTGCAGATAGCTGTGCCAACAAAGACTGCTTTTCCTCAGGCGACATATCCTTAGTCGCAGAGTTAACAGGAGGCAATGTTTCAGCACCTATCCGGATAGGATTCTCTTTTAAATACTCTTCGGTAAATACCGATGTCGGAACCTGTCCTTCAAAATCAGACGGAACAGGCAAGCCGACGCTATATAATAACGTAGCGGCAACATCAACGATATTACGGTCTTCTATAACAACGCCTTTTTTAATACCCGGTCCATAAGCAATAAACACGCCCTCAGGGTGGTGCGTACCGATAGGTTGGCTAAGTTTTTGTACTACAGGCAACTCATCTCTTGTAGATACGAATCCATGGTCACGCAATGTAAGCAACAGGTCGGGAGCCTCGCCCATGGCAAGCCCCGGAAAAGCCTCTTCCCTAACGGTTATATCGGTAATAATACGCTCACCCGTATCTTTATCTACAAGCTGTTCTAAGTCATAGATAAGTTTTTCACGCACTTCTTTATATTCTTCAGGTTTCACTCCGGTCTCACCTGCCGTACGTGCTATACGTATATTTATACCGTTACTTGAAGAAGTTTTGCAGTAAGCTATACTTTTACTAACATCGACAGTTGAAAGGAAATCGCTCTTGGTCGGGTCCGGGTTATCTTTATATTTTAAGTAACCTTTTTCCTTTAAATATGAGTTAATTCTAACTGCTTCATACTGAGTGGTAAAACCGTGGTCAGATGCCATAAACACCTGAGTATCCTCCCCCGCAGTCTCTATCAGGTCTTTTAGGTAGCCGTCAAGCAGTGAGAAATATTTTAATGAAATCTCACGCATTTCATCATAATAAGCATCAGGCTCGGCAGGCTCTAAGCCCGGAGCGATAAACCTCCATATCTGATGCTGTAATTTATCCGTACCGTCAAACATCACCGCCATAAGGTCGGTATTCTCATTTTGCAATACGTATTTGGCAACGTTAAACCACTGTTCTTCTCTCGGCAGGTGGTAGATTACCCAATTCTTACGCTCTTCGTCAGTCAGGTGTTGCACTGATTTTTCTTCTCTTTCAAAATCCCATGCCAATTCTTTAGGGTCAAATCCCGGAAGATTTTCCTTCAAACTGGTATAAAAATCTTTAGGCTGAGTGTTTCTTCTCAAGTGCTTCCACGGAATAAATCCGGGAAGGATAACACCGTTAATATCTCTTGGAGGAGGTGCGGTAAAAGGAAGGTTAAGTGCCGCAACCCTTTTGCCCTGACGTGATGCTATAGACCATATCATTTCAACCTGACAGTCGGTAGCACTATATAATTCGGTATATAATTCTCCGCCCACTTCCGTAGTTTTCAAAAAGTCGTATAGACCGTGGTTACCCGGACTTCTGCCCGTCATCAAAGACACCCACGCAGGAGGTGTTAGCGGATTAGGGGTAGAAAGCAACTTTCCTCTTGCACCTTGTTTAAATATTTGTGCCATAAATGGCATTACAGGATTATCACCGGACGTTAGTTCATTTAATATTGTGAATGTTGAACCGTCCATTCCTAAAAATAGTGTTTTGGTCATGCTACGTTACTCTCCTGTGTATTTTGTGTATTTGAATTTAATGTTTTCAAAACGAAAACAATTATCTGTCCTAAGCTTAGATCATCTACGAACTTATCGTCCTGAACCACAAGCTCCTGAAATTTGAACTCTACATGGTTATAATGCTCGGCTATTGCCGCAAATAGCTGCATAGTATCCGATGAATCGAAACCGATATCTTCCTTAATCTTTGTATTTTTACTTACCTCCACATCGTCCAGTCCCCAATCATCTACAAATTCCTCGACTAGTCCGATAACCACTTGTTCTACTGTTTTAGTCACAATCGACCTCCTTACTTATTATCCTATATGTTGTTGTAATTCATAATCTTCTTCGCATTCATCAACTGAAACGAAACACTCATCATTACCTGCCTGAATCGTCAATTGCGGTGCATCGATAATGAAATATTCATCGTCTTGACACCACCAACCGTCAACATAATATTGACCGTTTGTATCGGCATACACTTCTATATCGCTTGGATATAACAATTCACCGGTTTGCTGATATATATGATAGCGTACGGCTTCTTTTACACACGCCCTTTGAAATATCCAAGAGCGTTTTGTAGCAATATCTACATTCAAACCGTTCCACTGCTCACGCTCCTGAATGTTCAATATGCAATATGCATATGCACGCAATAATACTCCGCTTGACTGGGTACAAAAACTATTCGGCAGATATTCCAAATGCCAGTTTATACTTGCGTCATCTGACTCAACAGGATTGCCAAGCCACCCCTCAAGAGGACTTGTACGGCATGTATAGAAGTTATAAGGCACATCAAAGAATATATTTTGCAAGCCTTTTACCCTTATGACAGGGTTGCCGCTTGCGTCATTACATTCAATATCCCAAATACCGTCCGCACCCGTTGCGTCCGACTCTTTTCTTATAGCCCCGTTTCTAAGTCCCTCAATATCCTGCGGACACTGTGAATAAAACTCCATACGTTCGACTTTTGAAGGGAAATTATTAAAATCCGGCCCTACTTTATTTGCTACCCAAAATGCCGTTAGCTGGTTTAGTGAATCCATCAAAGCAGGATTCAATACCATCTTAGGGGTTTCTCCGTCCCTGAAAAATCCATTCAGGCTTGCAGTGGAAAGCTCCGCCTCGATTGCGTTATCATTCCACTTGTCAACATAACGTATAGTCTGGAATATAGAACCGTGGAACATTCCGCAACCATACATCTCATATTCACCCGACCATCTGTACGGCTCTTGTTTTGCTTCAAAATCAGGCAATGCCTCACATATATAATCGGCAGTTTCACCAAAGTAATAATTAGCATTCATTACCTTGCTGCCGTTATTATAAAGCTCTGCAAAATATCCGTTTTCTTTTCCTTGCAGCTTATTAACCCTTATCTCAAGATTAACTTCACCGCTATCTAAAGCTATCCAGTTGAATGTACGTATGTCTTCGATAACCCTTAAATCGATACTACCCGCCAAAGCCGAGCAGCCCTGAGCCATAATCTCCAAAGATACCATCAAAGGCACACAAGGAAGTCCGAAAAGGTTAGGATCAACATCAGATACCGCACCTGATAAAGTGTGGTCTTGCAAAAACTTATCTTCAAAAGCTGATAGATAACATGAACCTATAAATTTATCTGCCGTAAGCTCTTTAATCTCGCTTATAAAAGGTCTGTGTTCGGCGTAAATATCTTCACCCGAAGCAATCGGGGCTTGTTGCAAAATTTGATTTACAGGAGTAATTTTTTGGAAAAATTCTCTTAGCTCGTCAGTAGCTTTCAAGCGTGGCAGATTACTATCTAGGAATATACCTTTTAGCTTTTCTTTTTCCAACTTACTAAAGTCTAATAGCTGAACTTCCCTGTCGGCAAAAAGCTTTTCTACGTTGAATTTATCATTAACAAATAACAAGGCTGCCAAATTCAGGAATTGGAACAATCCGGGTTTGCTCTCAATATTACTTGAGGAAATCACACATTCCTTATCCGTCTTATTTTTCCTTAAAATCTGCTCCGCAAATGCGGCAAGTTTGCTAGACGGACCAACCTCAATAAAGTAACGCACTCCGTCTTCATACATTTTTTCAACAGTATCGACAAAACGCACTTTCTTTATCCATTGAGCCGCCGCAAGGCTTTGTGCCTCCTTAGGGTCTTTAGGGAACAAATCGGCAGATGCACATGAATATAGAGGAATTTCAGGGCAAACCAGATTGTTATCCTCATAATATTTATGGAAAGAATCTTTCATCGGAGCAAATGCTTCGGTATGATACCCCCTATCAAACGGAAGCTTTTCACATATAGCACCTTCTTTTATCAGAACTTTTGCAAGCTCGTCTATATCTTCTACACTACCATATACTATAGTTTGCGTAGGGCAGTTTTCCATTGCAATTACAACCTTAGTTCCCTCAAGATGCTTTTGGATTTTCTCCTGACTGATAAGAGCAATTGCCATCAGAACACCACGCTCAATTCCGCCTTCTTCTTCAATTATGCGGTAAAACCTGTTTACCTCCCTTACCAGCTCGGCAAGTTCTTTTCTGTTCCTCCAAGGTATAGCCCTAGATGCTACCAACGCTCCTGATTCACCGCTGCTATGCCCTACCATAACATCAGGCTCTACATCAAAATGCCTGATAAGGTCGAACATCGCCTGACCACCGACAAAAACAGCTTCCGAACCGATATCCATATCATGGATACGCTTTTCTACATATGCTTTACGCTGTTCCGTCAGCTCACTTTGTACAGGGAACACTATATCGGTACGCCTTGAGCCGGGTGTTTCATCATATAAACCGTGCCAAAAACCAAACCACTTCCTTACAGGTTCAAAATGCATCGCCAAATCCGACAACATATTAATATATTGCGAACCTTCACCGGGGAACATGAAACCAACCTTACCCTCTACAGGTCGGTTGCTATACACAACACCATTTTTACCCGCAAAAGGAGCGTCACCCTTATCAAGCTTTTTCTTTGCGTTATCAATTTTTTTGCTAAGCTCGCCCAAGTCACCCGCCATAATAGCAAGGCGGCAACTACCCTTATTATTTAAAGCCTTATCAAGAACTGTAAATGCAACATCTTCAATTAAAACATCATCTCTTTTAGATATAAAATTCTGCACTTCCTCAAGCTGTGTTTGTATCTGCGAGGCATTTTTCCCCTTAAATACAAATAACTCGAATTCCCAAGCTGAACACTTCTTCGGTCGGTTTGAGTTAGCAGGAGCTTCCTCCAAAATCGCATGAGCATTAACACCGCCAAAACCAAATGAGTTAATGGCAGCACGGCAAGGCTCATCATCTTTGCTTATCCAAGGCTTCGCCTCCGTGTTAACATATAAAGCGGTATCACTAATACCAAGCTCAGGATTAACTTCATTACACAAAGTAGGCGGCAATATCTTATGATAAAGTGCAAGGCTAGTTTTTATGAAACTTGCCGCACCCGCCGCAGGGATACAGTGGCTAATCATTGATTTTACAGAACCGACTGCAATATTTCCCTGTTCACCCAAACGCTCACCGAAAATCTGCTTTAACGAACTTATCTCGGTTTTATCACCCAGTGCTATTCCCGTCCCATGTGCCTCAATCAGCCCTATAGTACTTGGGTCTATACCGCTATCTTCATAAGCACGGCTCATGGCAAGAGCCTCACCTTCGGCGCTTGGTGCAAGCAGACCATGCCCCCTGCCGTCACTTGACTGCCCTACCCCATGCACAACAGAATATATGCGGTCGCCATCTTCTAATGCATCAGATAATCTTTTCAAAACAATAACACCGGCTCCCTCACCAAGCAACGTACCGTCACTATCTTTTGAAAACGGGGTTAACATGCCTTTTTTGCTTAACGCATCAAGTAGGGTAAAAATAATATCAACCTCAGCAGGCAATGCGGCATTAATCCCCCCTGCCAGCATCATACGACTTCTTCCGCTTCTAAGCTCCTCAATCGCAGCTCCTATAGATAAAAGCGAAGATGCACAAGCGGCATCTAAAATATAGTTAGGGCCTGTAAAATTAAGCCTGTTTGCAATACGCCCCGTCATGGCGTTGGGAACCATAGCAGGACATGTATCGGCATTAAATCTCGGTAACTGAGCCGATAATAATTTATATAACTGCTTGCTTTGTTCATCTGTCATTGACGGTAGAACAAGCTTTAATATTTCAATTGTCTGGTCTACGGCTACATAATGCTGTGCCCCGTTTACCTGACCACGGTGTAAGTATGTACTATGCCCCAATATGATTCCCGTATCACGGTGGTTATAATCGGGGTGTAAATATTGCTCTCCTGCATCTTCCAAAGCCCTTTTAGCAACCTGTAAGGCTATGAACTGGTCAGGTTCGCCACCATCTACCGCCGTGGGCATAACTCCGAACTCGGCAGGGTTGAACCTATACAAATCTTTTAAATATCCACCCTTAGAAGTTGATATATAACCGTTATCAAGATAGTGGTCGGCATGCCATATATCAAGCGGCTCACCAACGGCGTTTACTTTATTTAAGATATTTTGCCAATAGACTTTCATATTTGGAGCTTTGGGGAAAATACACTCCATACCGATTACTGCTATCAGCTCTTTTGACTCTTTAATTTTATTTGAATTTTTATTCATATATTTTTATATCCTGAATTACTCTCTCAATTCCCTTTATCTCTTGTCATCACCGAATTGTTCAGGGATAACATTTTATTTAAAAAATCAAGCCACCAACTTATCCTTCTTCACGCCTACTTTATGGTTTTTGCTAACTACATGCTGCATCGACTCTATATTGAGCAATAACCTGCCTTCCGAATCGGTAAAATACACATCTACCGTAATCGATTCAGAGTTTTCATTTGTTACTACATAATTCATGGTTACTTTTTCAGGCAATGAATCTGCATAACGAATAATCCGCCCGAACTTCATCGGTAGAGCAAATAAACCACGGCGAACCGCCATCCACAATACGCTCATATGTGCAGCCGCATCAATTACGGCAGGGTCGAATAACCACCCTTTATCCGTAGAGTTACCAAGCAATTTGCTTTGAGATGTAGTACGCACAACGCATTTTGCCCCCTGTTCGGAAAACTCATCAATGGATTCTATAACCTGAAATGTCTTTCCGTGGAACAGCCAGTCTTTATAAGCCTCATCGGTAGAAAAAGACTTGCTGTCACGCCAGATTATTTCAGGCGATTCTTCAACCGACTCCGATAATACGGGCGACAAAACTATAGTAGCTCCATAATGCGGCAAAGACTTGCCTTCGCCTGCTACAATTTTAGCATTCACAATAGAATGACCGTCCATACCGTGAGATTTCATAGTCATTTTCACGATTAGCGGATAATCTTCTTTATTTACGAATACGCCCTTGAACAACTGTGCATCTTTTATTTCAGATATCTGCCAGCCTTCTCCATATGCTTTTTTTACAGCCTCAGCCATTATTTCCATAGCCACCGCCATAGGTAAAACTGGGTCTTCATCGATTATATGATCTTGCAAATATGGCTGATTTTTGTTTAAGATAATTTCGATAGAGCTGTCATCTTGTGATATCTCGTTTACTTCCGCTTTGCCTAATATATCGGCATTATTATCTGCTAACTGAAACTTTCCTATACGTGCCTCGGACTCCTCCCATGGAGCTTCACCGCAAATGATTTCAGGCTCATCGCTTGCCTTAGAATTAGCCACCTGATAGCGAAATAATATACGCCCAAGCTCAGCAGTCACAAGATATACACCGAACTTACGGAACTTTGCTTCTGTCGCCTCAGTTACCATACCGGCACCGAATTTGGTCTTACCCCAAGGTCCCCAGCATAACGCACTGACCTTAACTTTATTGTTCCAGTTTTTTTGCAACTGGCTGCAAATACGGTTCATAAGCTCATTAGCCGTTGCGTAATTACTTTGCCCACTATTTCCATAACGCCCCGCAACCGAGCTAAACACTGTAAAAAACTTCAACTTTGACTCATCAACGAATTTTTGCAAAAGCAACATACCGATAACTTTAGTATTCACTACACGTGACCAGCTATCGGATTCAATATCGGCAAGGAATTTATCTTCAATAATTCCTGCACCGTGGACTATGCCGTCTATTTTGCCGTATTTCTTATAAAGCGATTCAAACATTTGCTGCATAGCCTGCTCATCGGTAACATCTACCGCATAATACTCAACTTCGGCTCCGCTGTTTTTAAAGTCTTCAATATTGTCTATAATTTCCCTTGCAGCTAATACCGAACTTGCTTTTTTGCGTGCCTCACCTAGCCCCAACGACTCGTTTTTCACAAAATGTCTGGCAAGAGACTTCTCATCGGTAAGTGCTGCAACCTGTGCATCATCACGCATTATTTTATCATTACTCGGCAACGGGCTACGCCCTGTCAATATAAGAGTATTTCCGCTTTTTGCCACCTCACGCAATACCTCGGCAGTCACTCCCCTTGCACCACCTGTTGCAAGAACAACCAAACCCGTATCGCTGATTTCATCTGCCAAATCGTCCATCGGGGTATAAACCGTCCTGAAAATAGTCCTTACACCTTTTGGATAACCGACCTCAAGGCGACCGCCGCAAAGTTCAAGCTCGGCAAATATATTATCGGCTATGGCTTTAGCTTTTTGGCTAGAATCAACGTCAACTATCCTACCCCTGATATTCTCACGCTCTTTGCATAAAGACTTAATCATTCCGACAGCTCCGCCTTGCAAGCTCAAACCTTTCTCGCAAGTTTTCTCACGCCCGAACAATCCGCCCAAAGAACTGACCGATAATATATGTGCGTCATTTTTAATTTTTGAGTTAAACTGCTTAACCAATAAGAACAGCGTTTTTTCATTAGCAAATATCTGTTCTTGCCACTGCTCTTTTGAAGAATCAGACTGCAATGTCTTAGAACCTATCGGCAATAAATGTACTATTCCTGCAACCGCATCAATATCAGCATCGTTTTCCGCACACCAGTTCCAAAGCTCCCCCTCATCTTTAAGGGCGATACTCGGAACAATAACAGCCTTAGAGCCTTGCCCCTCTATCAGTTTTGCAAGCTCTTTAGAAACTTTCAGGCTGTCTTGCGTAATTAAAAAAGTACCCGCAGTCAGACCTCTTGCAGCATTTGCAGGGATAGCCTCCCTTTGTGCAGAGACCTTAGCACGGGATTTGTCAAGCCGAGGCGAGTAGCTAGAAACATCAGAAGTTTCAGCTATATTCTCGCTCACCTCGGCAAACTTAAAATTTACGGCAGAAGCTCCTCCTGCTTTTTGCAAGATATCTAGCATATTTTGCAATGTAGTAGCCGTGTTCAGCTTGGTTCTGCCTTCTTCACCAAGACCGTTCTTATAAGCATCAGGTAAAGCGTCCAAAACTCCGCCAACGATATCAACACGCTTAATCGAATCAACACCAAGGTCTGCCTCTAAGTTCTGGTTGAACTCTATCATATCGGCTTCATAACCTGTTTTTTCAGTTACTATATTAAGCATGATATCACTGATAGCATTTGCATCTAAAGCAGCACCTTTGGAAGCTGAAACATTAACCGCTTTGGGGCTGTTATTATTAGCCGCCGCAGAAGTTAGAACTTCCAACATAACATCTAAAGTTGTAGCAGTATTTAACTTTGTACGCCCTTCATCACCAAGAGCATTTTTATATGACTCAGGCAAAGAATCTAAAACTCCGCCCACAATATCAACACGCTTAATCGAATCAACACCAAGGTCTGCCTCTAAGTTCTGATTGAACTCTATCATATCTGCTTCGTAACCTGTTTTTTCAGTTACGATATTTAAGATGATATCTTTTATATTATCATAACCCAACTGTGCAGATTCACTAACAGCCGCTATCGGAGCAGGAGCTGATTTTACCGCAGTTGCTACGGCAGCAGGTCTTGCAGCGGGTGCGGCAAAAGAAGCTACATTCCTAGGAGCCGCATTTTTAATAGGCAATGTTGCCACATTTCTTGCAGAACCTGCATTTATAGGTCTAGGTGCTACAGGACGGCGTTGTTGTTGCGGCAACGATTGAGATTGCTGTCCCGAGCCTATATCCACACCAAGTTCTGCAAGTGCAACGTCACGTGCGTTGTCCAGCTGCTGCGACACAAGGTCAAAATATGCCTGTGTCACGGAACCGTTAAAGTTTTTGTCCCTCATATTAATCCTCTGTTTGGTTTGAGTTTTTATTATATTTTTATGAATAAATTTTCTATTAGGAGTGCCTGTAATTTCCGATACAGAATCGTTTTTCAAGTCTTGCGTCGCTACGGGAGCGGTATAATTTTCTACAGCTTTACGCTGTTTGAATTCTTCTACCGTAATGCCTACCTGCTTAACAGGCTCACCAAATTTTCTAGCCCTGCTTCCGTTTAGCAACCAAGCATGTTTGGGAGTTACAGGAGTACGTTTTGCCGTGGCAATTTTATCAATTGTTATATCAAGACAATCACGCCCTTCAAATAATTTAGCGATATTTACATCAACACCACTTACGATTAACTGCCCTAACGCATGCAGCATTGTGCTTATACCGCCGCCATTATCGTCAATAGCTATAGATGTGTGGTTCTTATCACCCAATATATGTCCTACTAATTTTGAAAGTACGTTTTTAGGACCAAGCTCAAGGAAAACCCTAGCACCGTCATTATACATATTTTCAATCTGGGCAACGAACTCAACAGAACCGGTAAGATGTCCGGTCATTGCCTTTTTAGCATTTGTATGTGGTTTTGCCGTGTTATTTGAATAAACCGCAATATCCGTATTTTCTTTCCAGTTTATCTCATTTATCACTTTTTCCAAAGACAAGCGGGCAGGCTCAACAAAGCTTGAGTGGAACGCAGCAGACACAGGCAAAGCGACGCTTTTACAACCACTTGCAGAAAGTTTTTCACAAGCCAGTTTAATTCCTTCTTTAGAACCTGATATTATTATCTGTTTAGGAGAATTATGATTAGCAACCACAACGCCATCAATATCTTTGATGATAGCCTCAACGTCTTTTCTATCAGCCCTTACCGCTGCCATAGTGCCAAGCTCTAATCCTGCTTCTTTTGCCTTATCAACTATCAGGCGACCTCGTGCTTCCGATATTTTCATCAAATCTGCAAAACTGATCTGCCCTGACGCATATAAAGCAACGAACTCACCATAGCTATGCCCTGCCAGCATATCGGCATTAATACCGAATCCTTTAGCCAATTGCCACAGACCCGACTCAACAGCACCAAGTGCAGGCTGGGCAATATCCGTACCGGTCAAAGCTTTTTCAGCAGCTTTTTTTGCAGCATCATCATAAGTTCCGTGCGGATAAATAAAGTCACTCAGGTTTTTGTCAAAACGCTTTTCAAAAGCCTCATTTAAACATTTATCGGCATCTGATAAAACATCTGTAACCACAGGGAAGTTATACGCTAACTCACGTATCATACCCGTATATTGCGACCCCTGACCGGAAAATAGAACCGCTAATTTCCCCTGCTCTTTGCCTTCCGAATAATAAGCACCCTTGGTCAGCTTATCACCGGTTGCAATATGCGAAATTGCATTTTGCAGGCTCTCACCTAATTTTTCAAAACTATCGGCAACTATAGAAATCACCGCCCCAGAAGTCCCCTCTCCCTCTGGGAGAGGGTTAGGGAGAGGGCTAACAAAAGACTTAGCACAAGCCTTTGCAAAATCCCTCAAATAAATATCAGGGTTTGAATTAATAGCGGCTTGTGCTTTTTCTAAAGCTGAAATTAAAGATTCTTTCGAATCACCGCTAAATACAAACAACTCACTTTCCCATTTATCGCAAACGGCTTTGTTCAGCCAACTGCGATATTCACCCGTATATTCTTCTAAAACAGCGTGGAAATTAGTTCCACCGAACCCGAATGCACTAACGGCGGCACGACGTGGATTTTTGCCGTCATTTACCCAAGGAGTCGCCTCATCTATTAAATAGAACGGCATATCATCTTCTAAAAACGCATGATTAGGCTTGCTCACCCCTCTATGTGGGGGCAGAGTTTTATAATATAAGGCAAGAGCTGCTTTTGCCATACCCGCAACACCTGCGGTAGCTTTTGTATGCCCTATCATAGTCTTTACAGACCCGACAACGGCACTTTTCGGCTTGCCTCCGGCATTTTTAAGCAAAGTGCTTGTACTTTTCAACTCGGAAGTATCTCCGGCCACAGTCCCTGTTCCGTGCGCCTCAAATAATTTTACGGTATTTGGCGAGAATCCTGCTTTTTCATAGGCACGGTTCATAGCCTGCAACTGTCCTTCGGGGAGCGGTGCGCTCAAACCTTTTGCCTTACCGTCACTGCCGCCGCCTATAGCTTTAATTACCGAATATATCCTGTCGCCATCACGCTGTGCATCTTCTAAGCGTTTTAATACCATCATCACTATTCCTTCAGAGATAACGATACCGTCTGAAGACTCATCAAATGTACGGCAACGCCCCGTCGGTGATAATGCTTGAGTCTGGCTAAAGCACATATAACCGAACGCACCCTGCACCGTATCCGAGCCACCAGTTAATGCAACATCACAGTTACCGCTTTGCAGCTCGTTAATAGATTGATAAACGGCACTTAGCGAAGAAGCACAAGCCGCATCTGTAGTAAAATTAACACCACCCAAATTAAGACGGTTAGATATCCTTCCGGCAACAACATTAATCAATATGCCTGCAAAAGTATCCTCCGACCATTGCGGCAAACTTTCATCAAGTTCCTTTGGCAACTCGCCTAAAAATCTAGGCAATTCCGAACGCATGCCATATTGCATACCCACATCACCCGCACCGCCGCTTGCACCGATAATAACCGCAGTACGCTTACGAAGCTCGGCATCTTCTTCATCAAAACCTGCATCAACCAAAGCTGCCTTAGCGACTTCTAAAGTCATAAGCTGCATAGGGTCAACCGACTCTATTGATTTTGGAGTGATACCGTATTTCATGGGGTCAAAAACCATGTCTTCCATGAAACCACCCCACTTGGAGTAAACTTTATCCTTAGCATGGCGGTCTTCATTAAAATAATGGTTATAGTCCCAACGTGTCGTAGGAACCTCAACTATCGAATCCACTTTATTCAGAATATTCTGCCAGTATTCACCGGTATTTTTTGCCCCCGGTAACGCAACCTCTATTCCCACTATCGCAATATCAGATTGTTTTTCTTTAGCTTTTTTCTCCACCTTAGCAGAAACGGTCTTCTTAGATATTAGCTCGGCAGCCCCTTGTGTAACCTGATTATGCAACTTCTCAACTTTAGTAACGCTATTTCTAAGCGGAACGACCTGACCCAGCATATACATGCCCTCTTTTTGCTGGTCTTTAACGCTTACGTCTTCAAGCTCGTCACCCTTACGCACCTTACCTTTAGAAGCGACTCGTAAAGTACCAAGTATCAGCCTATCCAGATTCTCACGAATCTCATCGGCTTTTAGTTCTGCGTTTTGTTTATAATTCTTTTTCTTTTCAAAAAACGATTTTGCAAAAGGGGTATATGCACAACGACTTGCATGACCTGCACCGGATTCAAGATTTACCGTATGCTCACATTCAATTACAGTTTTTTGGAACCGCTCTACAATTCCGCCGCCTGAAACTATTTCTTCGGTGAACAAATAAGCACTACCCATTATTATACCGAGCTTAACACCCCTTTGAGCAAGCGGAGCAAGCATAACCTGCAACATTGCAGACGAAAACTCATCATGAATACCGCCTGCAAACAGGCATTGCACTTCTTCACCTTTGATATTTTGCTCAACCAGAACCGTTTGCAGCCTGTCAATCATGGTACTCCACAAAGTGAAGCTGCTAAGGGGACCAATATGACCACCGCACTCACGCCCCTCGAATATAAACCTTCTTGCACCGCCTTTGAGGAAATTTTCCAATAAGTTCGCAGACGGCAAATGCAAGAATGACGGAATACCCTGTTTTTCCATCTCAACCGCCTGATCGGGACGACCACCTGCAATAATTGCGTAATTAGGCTTGAACGGCAAAGCGGCATTAATCTGCTCTTTTAGCATTTGCGGCTTTACAAAGCCAAGCAGTCCTATTCCCCAAGGTTTATTGCCTAATTTTTCTTTAGTTTCCTGTAGAAGTGCTTTGATTTTTTCAGGACTCATCAAGGCAAATGCCAGCATCGGCAAAGCACCGCCTTCGGCGATTGAATTGGCAAAATCCGCAGTATCAGAAACACGAGTCATCGGTCCTTGAACTATCGGGTATTTAATGCCTAAATCTTGTGCTAAAGGGCTATTTTCCGCTAAAGGAGCGTTATTTTTTATACTATCTGCATATGAAGAAACAGCAAAATTAATAGCTTTAATAAGCTTTGCAACAGTGCCGTATTGTTTTCGGTAGCTTTCGGCAAAACATATATCGTGACCGAAAGGCAAAATACCGTTTAACGGATTTTCGTAATTAATTTCATATTTTTCAACCAGCTCAACAAGCTCTTTATGCGACTTATCCTCACCTTCTTCAATAAATCCCTTAGCCTCTTTTAACTGAGGGCGGTTCAGGATTCTGAAATAACTTCCACACTCACCGTTACCTACCGCTACTGTTTCACTTCCCGATAACGGGGCTATTATTCTTTGTAAATTTTGTTGCACGGGACTATCATTTAGCAAAAGAACCTGATTATCTAACACTCCGCCCGCAACTCCCATAGCGGCACATGCGGCAGCCACATGCGGAGTTACTCCGCCCCTTACAAATATAGGCAGCTTTGTTTTACCGATAAATTTCTGTAAAAGGATAAAACAACTTTCCTCACCGACAAAACCGCCACTTTCATTACCTTTTACAACAATCCCATCGGCATTTTTCTCTACATATGACGACAGTTCAAAAGAAGTATATTCAACAAATATCTTGGTATCTTTATTTAAAGCCCTTATTGCCTTAATATACTTTTCAGCGTCATTACAACCGATGATTACATATTTTAAGCTTGAATCAAGATAAGGTTTTAAGCTTTCAACTACATTTTTATCAAACCTACCCAAGTGTATCCCGCAATAACCTTTAGCACCTATTTCAGGATCATTTATCTTATTAAGGCACGAAAAAATATTATCAATATCTTTATCCAAGCTTGCATCGATTATTCCGACCTCCCCACATCTTGTAGCTGAGATTGCTATTGATGCATCAGTAAATTGCGAAGGAGAGTACACAAAAGTTTTATAACCGGAAGTTGACACGAAAAAACCCATTTTAATTGCACACTTAGAGAAAATCTTCAATTAATATATTAACAATTCAATTGTTAATATATTTAAACTAAAACCCTTTGAACGTGCTTTATAATACACAAAAACACAAATTGCAACAGTAAACAAAAATACTTAACATACTAAAACAACTAGACTTTCTAGGTTAAAAATGCATAAATTTACAATTCTAAATTTAATAAAGATTTGTAATATATGCATAAATCCAAACCAATTACTATTGTCACCAAACCATTAATCTTTTATTTTTTAGTCACTTTTTAACAAATGGCATTTCAGACTCCCCTTGTACACGTACAATTACATTATGTCAATAAAAAGACTTATTTTTATTACAAAATTACAAGTGGCAGAAAGAATTTAGTGACAAAAAACAAACCTATTTTTTGTACCTGTCCACGGCGTGGACGCTAGAATTAGTACGAAGGGCGGTAATTATATTCGATAGATGCTTTGCACCCATTACATTGATATCTACTATCAGTTCAAAGAAATCAGGTCTTCTATCAACAATTTTCAGGTTGTTGATATTACCCCCTTCACTTGCAACAATATTAGTAAGGTTTGCCAGACTACCGGACTTATGTAATAATGTAGCCTTAATACGACCCACATAAGGCTCTTTTTCATCGTTTGTATTACCCCATGAAACATCAACCAACCTTTCGGGAGTAGTTGCAAAATTTGTCAGCATTTCACAATCGGCAGTATGTATAGTCATGCCCTTGCCGGTTGTAACAACGCCCACTATCGTATCACCGGGGATAGGGTGGCAGCATTCGGCAAAATACACCGACATTCCGGGAGTAAGCCCCTTAATAGGAATGGAATCACCTTTTTTCCTTCTTTCCTTAGAAAATGAAAGGTTAAATATGGAAAGGCGGCTATTTTTCTTTTTAGCGATTTTTTTATCGGGGAATATAGCCTGCACAACATCGTATGTGTTAAGGTTGCCGGCTCCTATTGCAGCATAAACATCATCAACTTTTTTCTTCTTTAAGCTCTTAAGGGCAGGCTCAACAACTTTATCGGTGAATTTCTTTTTTGATGCGGTTTTAAAATCCCTCTCAAGTATATTCTTACCCAAACTTATATGCTCTTCCCTTTGTCTTGCTCGGATATAACGCCTGATTTCACTTTTAGCTTTTCCGGTAACTACAAAACTTTCCCATGAAGGTGAAGGCGTTTGCGTTTCAGAAGTTATTATTTCAACCTGATCGCCATTATGCAAAGTAGTCCTAAGCGGAGCTATACGACCGTTTATCTTAGCACCCGAACAATGGTTACCGACCTTTGAATGCACTTCATATGCAAAATCCACAGGCGTAGCACCTTTAGGCAGAGCCACAAGCTCACCTTTTGGCGTAAAACAAAATACCTGATCATAATACATTTCAAGCTTGGTATTTTCCAGAAACTCTTCCGGGTCGGTAGTATGCTCCAAAATATAAAGAAGCTCCCTAACCCACTTATATTGCTTTCCGTCAGTGCTATAATCACGCTGCTGCTTATAAGACCAGTGTGCCGCAACCCCAAGTTCCGCTATTTCATGCATTTGCCCAGTACGTATCTGCACTTCAATGAATTTTTGGCGAGGTCCCATAATAACGGTGTGTAATGACTGATATCCGTTTTCTTTAGGAGTACTTATAAAGTCCTTAAAATTATCAGGTATCATCTTATATTTACAGTGAATTGCACCGAGAGCCTGATAGCAGTCCTTAACATCTTTTGCAATTATCCTGAACGCCATTATATCGGAAAGCTGTTCAAAACTGATATTTTTTCTTTCCATTTTTCGCCATATCGAGCATGGAGTTTTTACTCGCCCTTTTATTTCCGCTTCAACACCATACTCTTTTAAGGTATCTTCCATTTCTTCTAGGATACTATCGACGAAGATATCCCCTCTGTTTTGCAGATATTCAAGACGGCTAGATATGGACTCTCTTATTTCAGGGTGCAGTTCTGCAAAAGCAAGATCCTGCATTTCGTTTTTAATCTGCTGAATACCAATCCTCTCTGCAAGCGGCGAGTATATCTCCATAGTTTCATGTGCTACCCGCAGCCTTTTTTGAGGTGACTTTATATAATGCAAAGTTCGCATATTGTGCAGCCTGTCCGCCAGCTTTACAAGCAAGACTCTTATGTCTTCAGACATTGCAACGAGTAATTTACGGAAATTCTCAGCTTGCCTTTTATGCTCGGATTGAAATTCTATTTTTGCAAGCTTGGTCACGCCGTCCACAAGCTGCATAACCTCCCTGCCGAACTCTTCTTCTATTTTTTCAAGTGTAACGTGTGTGTCCTCAACAGTGTCATGCAAAAGAGCGGTAATTATAGATGCCTGATCAAGTTTAATATCGGCAAGAATATACGCCACTTCCAAAGGGTGGTAGTAATAAGGATCGCCCGAAGCCCTTTTTTGAGTGCCGTGCGACTCCTTTGAAAAGTCACATGCCTTTTCAAGCTCCTTAACGTTCAGATCAGGGAGGTACTTTTTTACTTTCTTTATTAGACCTGTTTTGCTGACTTTTACCATAACCCCAAATTTAACAATTGCATTGATTAAATACAAAAATTAAGCCGGTTAACTTATATAGCAAGAACAAATCTTTAACAATTAAAAGTTTGAAGAAAATCCGATCGGGCGTTGCCCCTAGCAATCCTCTTGGCTACCGGATCTACAGTTAAACTCTTTTATAATTGAGTTTGCCTCACCCGACACTATATCGATTTTCGATTGAGTTTCCTGAGTAATAACCTGCAACTCCTGCTTTAAGCAATCAATATGCTTTGTAGCCGACGAATGGAAAGCCTCTATCTCTGCCTGACATACTTTATAAGCTTCTTTATTCTTGTATATTTCATCATTAGACGAACACACGGGTTTAGACGGTTTATTACACCTTGCAAACGCCTCACTTGTAAAAAACAACAAGCCCACTGATAAAAATACAACTATTTTTCTATTCATAAAACGCCTTAAAAAATAAATTATCCGATTTACTATATTATAAACTATAAATTTTCGATTAGTTCAAGAGAAGTGTTAACCGAATATAAACTTTCCTAATTATCCTTTTATTTTAAAATAACTTCCGTACCATAGGTTGTCATCCCCCGAATTTTCGTAGAAAATTATAGGGGGATCTTATGCCATTGATAGAAGATCCCCGCACGTAGGCGGGGTTTGCGTTGGTTCGGTCATACATGCGTGTTATTATTAGTATCATATTTAAAGGGCTGAATTTGCTCTATTTTGTTTTTAAGTTTGCGTTTGGCTTCCCTTGTATCATATAAGATTTGTAATCGTTGAAAGAAGCCTTCAGACATGCCGAAAAACTTACATAAACGCAAGTCGGTATCTGCCGTAATATCACGAGTTCCGTTAACTATTGCATGGATACGGTTAGCAGGCACTCCGATAGCTTTTGCCAGTGCGTTTTGGCTCATATCCAATTCGTCTAAAAACTCATATTTTAATATATCGCCGGGGTGCGGATTTTTTAATTTTGCCATGTTACAACCTTCCTTTGTTTTGCGTTTTTAGTGATAATCAACAATTTCAACATCTGTTACTTCGCCATCATTCCATACAAAGCATATACGCCATTGATTGTTAATTACATTCTCTTACGGAAATTAGTTTAATTGATTATATATCCTTTTTTATGCACTCGGCAACAGTCTCCACGCCAAGGCAGTAACAAATGTTTTGTAATAAAATATTATTTATGATAAAAAGCTACGGGGTTTTCTTAATCAAAATAAATTAAAGGATAATCGTGGATAGGTTCGCTTTAGCCCGTGAAAATATGATAAAAGGGCAGATATTGCCAAATAAGATTATTAACACGGACATTATCAGGATAATGTCCGACATACAGAGGCAAAATTTTATACCGGAGCATTTTAAGCCTGTTGCATATTGTGATGAACATATTAAGGTGGGTGATGACAGATATGCAATATCTCCTGTCGTTCTTTCCCGAATGATTCAAGCTGCCGATATATCCAAAGAGGATACGGTGCTTGATATAGCATGCGGCACGGGTTATTCTACGGCGATTCTTTCAGCTTTAGCAAAGAAAGTAGTTGCCGTTGAGTCAAGTGAGGAGCTTTCGTCAAAGGCAAACTCCATGATAAAAAATATGGATATCGTAAATGCCATTATATTGAATAATAAACTATCGTATGGCTGCCCTGAAAGCGGTCCTTATGACGTTATATTAATAAATGGAGCTATAGAAGCAACGCCGCATATTCTGATAACTCAATTAAACGAAAGCGGCAAGATAGTAACGGCAATATTGAAAAAAAACGGCATTGCCACTATAACTCTTTTTAAAAAGAATAACGGAATAACCGAAACTATAGAATTATTTGACTCTATGGTTCCCCTGATAAAAGAAATATAAAAAACCAAATAACTACTTATGAATAAAATCAAGACTATAATTAGTTTACTTATATTAATATCGACCTCAAAGGCATCATATGCAATGAGCTTTGAAGACGCACTTTCCATGGCATATGAAAATAATCCGTTTTTAAAAGCCTCACGTGAAGAGTTAAAAGCGACAGATGAAAACATGCCTCAGGCCATATCCGGTTTTTTGCCAAGTATATCGGCAAATACGGAAAGAGGAAGACGTGAAACCACTCAATCAGGCACAGCGATAGACAAGGTAACCGACACAAAAGAGATTGTAATAAGACAGCCTTTGTTTCGTGGCGGTCAGACATATAATAATATAAAATTAGCAAAAAATATTATCGAATCCGGCAGAGAAAGCTTAAAGGAAGTGGAGCAGGAAGTATTGCTTGAAGCCATAACCGCTTATAGCGATATAATCCGAGATCAGGAAGTTCTTGAACTTAGCAAGAATAATGTTGAGGTACTTCAAAAACACCTTGAGGTAACTACGGAAAGATTTGAATTGGGAGAAGTTACTAAAACCGACGTAGCACAAGCTGAAGCCGGTCTTTCGGTAGCAAAATCGGAAATGATAAGTGCCGACGGCATATTGGAATCTTCCAAAGCGAGATTTGAAAGGATAGTAGGTGAAAAACCCGGAATATTAAAAAATATTGAACAACCTGCCCCCTTTACCCACTCTCTTGATGAGTTGATTCAAATAGCAATGGCGGAAAACCCTTCAATATTATCAACCATGTATAGTCAGAAAGCGGCAAATAACAGAGTTTCGGTTGAAAAAGGAAAATTACTTCCGAGCGTTAACTTTCAGGCAAGTAAGGACGAACAAAAAGGTGCGTTATTTACATCATCAGACCTTGAAAACGAACGCTTTTCGATAAATGTTTCCATTCCCCTATATCAATCGGGTGCGGAATATTCAAGCGTCCGTCAGGCTAAGTTTAATCACGGCAGGTTAAAATTAGGTCTTGAAGATCAGCGTAACAAAGTAAGAGAAGCCGTTATTGAGGCATTTAACAATTTTCATGTTGCAAGGGCAGTTATAAAGTCCAATCAAGCGGCAATTGAAGCTTCGCAAATAGCACTAGAAGGAACTCAGGAAGAAGCTAAGTTCGGAGCGAGAACAACTCTTGACGTGCTTGATGCCGAACAGGAATTATTCGAGGCAAAAGCAAATTTAATACGCTCAAAACGAGATGAAATTGTTAGCTCTTATACACTTTTATCATATATAGGTCGCTTGAATCCCAAGGAATTAGGACTTGATACGGAAGTTTACAATCCTAAGGAAAGCTATAATAAAAGAAAATACCAAATTATTGGTTTTTAATTTTTATTTATGATACTATAAAGTAAGCTTGCTAAAAATTTACAAGTTATGTAACTTCTATTTTTAATATTTTTGAATGTCCTATGGCTAAAGAGAAAAAACAGGATATCAACAACGAATCCGAACACTTAGAAAAAGATGAATTAGAAGAAGGTGTTGACAATGCACCTACCATGGAAGATATTTTACAATCTATCAGGGGTGTTATCTCCGGAGAAGAAGAAAACGAATCTGACGACGATGATGAAGATGTATTGGAGCTTACAGAAATGGTAGAAGACGACAGACCGATTAATGAAGTGGAAAACACCGAATCTGACGCTGAAGATTCTGAGGGAACATCGGTTCTAGATGATATTGACAACGCATTAAAAGACGACTCCGAAGAAGAAAATATCGAGGAAGAAGCCCCCAAAGAGGAGACATCTGCCGCCGAAGAAACGGAAGAAAATGACGTTTTTGAAGCAGATGACGTAAAATCCGAACCTGAGGATAACACACCTCAAGAGGAAGACGCTTTTGAGGAAACCGACGCACCTGAAGAAAAAGTAAAATCACCTGCAAAATCATCTGAAAAACTTATAGAAGATGAAGTGGCCTCTCAATCTTCAGAAACATTGAAACGCCTTGTAGATAATATACCCAAAACTCATATCACCTCGCCATACACTACCGGCGGAACTACATTAGAACAATTGACCATTGAGGCAATGAGACCGTTTCTTTCAGAGTGGTTAAATGAAAATCTTCCGACAATTGTTAAACAAATTGTAACAAAAGAAATCAGGAAACTAATCCCTGAGGAAGAGGACAAATAACAATAACGAAATAATGTATATGAAAAATATCGCACTTAAAACATTTTTAGCAATATCCGTAGCCTTTTATACAGGCAATTTTGCTATTGCACAACAATCCCCGATAAAAGGCAATAGCTCTCAGGAACAAGTATCCGAAGGTCAAAAGCCCGAACAGATTAACGGTCTTATAAAAAAAATGATACTTGTTGCATCTGACGTATTGAAAATAAAGGAAGAAGACTATAACAATGATGATTTTTCAAAAGTTTATCAGCTAGCCCAATATGAGGAGAAGGGATTAGTCGGAAAGTATTGGGAAAACAGAGCCGAAAAAAAAGGTTCTCTTGATGACAGCGTTAACCCGCTTTACTGGGAGAAAGTCAGAGAAAATTACGAAAAAGAACGCCAAGAAGCAGAAGAAAAACTAAAACAAAAAAAAGAGCAGATAGTAGAGCAGGAAATATCGGTTAAACATGATGATGACACTGAAGTGGTGGTATCTGAAGAAGGCGTGGAAATACTTCTAAAAAGAAGACCCGAAGAAAATTATAGAAATACGGTTCTCCCCGATCTGGTAAGTAAAAAAAATTATAACAGGGATAATATGCACCTTCCTGTGGCTATTTATGAAGAAGAATTTCAGCAAATATTATTACAAAGCATCATGACTCAGGATATTGATGTCATGCGTGCTGTAATTGAAAGAATGGGTTCAACCGAATACCGTGACAAAGAGGGTAATACACCTCTTTTATATGCGGTTATTTCAGGCAATATGGTTCCCATAAAAGTTCTGGTTGGAATGGGTTCAAGTGTCAATGTCAGGAACAATCAGGGAGTCAGCCCTTTATATATAGCCGTAAAGGACAGGAATTTAGAACTGGCTGAATATCTTGTAAAATCAGGTGCAAATCCGGAAGTGACAACTAATAACGGCAAGACATTGTTAATGGTAGCCGCTGAAAATAATGACGCAAGAATGTTAAACATGCTTATCGATATCGGACTGGACGTTAACGAGAAAATGAATGACGGAAATACCGCATTGCATTTTGCGGCGATGAGAAACAGCTCTTTGGTTTCAGATATCCTTATAACTAAAGGTGCTATCTTTGATGTAAGAAACCGCAACGGTTATACGGCACTGATGATAGGTGCGGCTTACGGCTCTACCGAAACTGTAAATTTACTACTTAATTCCGGTGCCGACATTACCACTACAGACGCAAAAGGTCAGGACGCATATTTACTTGCCAAGAATAACAACCACTATAATATTGTGTCGACTATTGATGCGGAAAAAGCCAATTTCTTATATTATCAACAACCCCAAATCAACATAAGTCCTATTGATGAAAGTATTACTACCGCACCTCTTCCTATTGAAAAACCTGTGAACGAGCAAATTCCTGTCGAGATAATCAACCAAAATGAATATCCTGCCGAATATCCGGCATATGAAGAAAATTCCAACGCTCCGTACGAAATGCCTATGCCGGTATTCACTAAGGAAGAAATGAATCAAATGTAAGTAAAATCTCCATGACAAAGTAATAGTATTTTGTTATCATGCTCTGAAAATTATTACAGGGGTAAAGATGGAGTACAAAATCAACTTACGCAGCGATGAAAGCACAAAAGGTCGTAAAATGGCAGGTGCAAGGAGTCTTTGGCGTGCCAACGGGGCAAAAGAAGAACATTTTGGCAAACCTATCATAGCAATTGCAAATTCATTTACGCAATTTGTACCCGGACACGCTCATTTGCATGAAATAGGTCAGCATGTAAAGAAAATCATAGAAAAACAGGGCTGCTTTGCCGCTGAATTTAACAGCATAGCGGTAGATGACGGCATAGCTATGGGTCACGACGGTATGCTTTATTCGCTTCCGTCAAGAGATCTTATCGCCGATTCATTAGAGTATATGTGTAATGCACATAAAGTTGACGCATTAGTATGCATATCAAATTGCGACAAAATAACTCCCGGAATGTTAATGGCTGCTATGCGTATAAACATACCTACCATATTTGTATCCGGCGGTCCTATGGAAGCGGGGGTAATTGACGATAGAAAGCTTGATCTTGTAGATGCCATGGTTATGGCAGCCGATAAAGATGTAAGCGACGAAGAAATAGCCATGATAGAAAATGAAGCCTGCCCCACTTGCGGTAGCTGCTCAGGCATGTTCACTGCAAACTCCATGAACTGCTTAAATGAAGCTATAGGATTGGCTCTTCCGGGCAACGGAACTATCGTTGCCACTCATGCAAACCGCATAAAACTATTTGAAAAAGCCGCAACACGCATAGTTGAAATGGCAAAAGAATACTACGAAAAAGGTAACGATAATGTATTACCGAGAAAAATCGCAACAAAGGCAGCGTTTAATAACGCAATGTGTTTAGATATCGCTATGGGCGGCTCTACCAATACAATATTACATATTTTAGCGATAGCACATGAGGCTCAGGTAGACTTCACAATGAAAGATATAGATCAACTTTCAAGGAAAGTTCCTTGCCTTAGCAAAGTTGCTCCCAATTCAGATTATCACATTGAAGATGTAAACCGTGCAGGAGGAATATTAGGTATTCTGGCTGAGCTAGACCGTGGCGGATTGCTTGACACATCAGCTCATCGGGCTGACGGACTAACATTAAAAGAAGCTATAGAACAGTATGATATTACAGGTTCTCCATCTAGTGACGCACTGGAAGTATATTATTCCTCCCCTGCCCACTCGGGACGCAATCTGGTTATGGGCTCTCAACGCTCAAAGTTCAAAATACTGGATACCGACCGTGCAAAAGGCTGTATAAGGAACATAGAAAACTGCCACTCCAAAGATGGAGGGCTTGCGGTTCTCTTCGGTAATATAGCTGAAAAAGGCTGCATCGTAAAAACGGCAGGGGTTGATGAGTCAATATTGAAGTTTAACGGACGTGCAAGGGTTTTCCATTCGCAGGACGAGGCATGTGATGCAATACTAGCATTTAAGATAGAAGCCGGTGACGTTGTTGTAATAAGGTATGAAGGGCCAAAAGGAGGGCCGGGTATGCAGGAAATGCTATATCCGACATCTTACCTGAAATCAATACACTTAGGCAAACAATGTGCGTTGCTAACTGACGGACGTTTCTCAGGCGGAACTTCCGGTCTATCTATAGGACATGTTTCACCGGAAGCGGCAAGCGGTGGTAATATAGCCTTGATAAAAGAAGGTGATAAAATAGAAATTGATATTCCTAACCGCACGATTAACGTTAAGGTAACCGATGAGGAAATGAACGCCAGACGCAAAGCTGAAGAACAAAAAGGCAAAAATGCCTTTAGACCGATAGGTCGTAACCGTCAGGTTTCTAATGCATTGAAGATATATGCATCTTTGGCATCTAGTGCCGATTTGGGGGCTATAAGGGTGTTGAAGGAGGAGGAATAAAAATCCTATAACAACCTTAAACTCGGATTTATATTCCTTTTGTTCCTGACCCAGTTTAAAAACTGGCTTGTTGAGTCAACCATGTCATCATTAGGGGTATTGGGAAAACCAAGTATCTGGGTTTCATAGTCAATCAGCCATTCCGAGCTATTTGGCAACCACACCCTGCCCGCCTCTATCAATGCGGTAACCGCTGCAAATCTGGTTATCTTATCATTTTTCGGATTAACGGCTATTATGGGTAGTTTTGTTTCTCTTTTTAAATCTTGTATTAAAGATTGTCCGCTTGCTTTATCTTCAATTAAAATTGTATTGGCATTCCATTTTTGAGCCAGCGATATAACGGTTCTTTTAAGTTCGGGATATTCCATTTTTTTAGCTGTAACATCTGCCAGATAATAGCCGCTTTGAGTTTCAATCCAGCTTGTGGAGGCAGAAACATCATTATTTGCACCCGTCTTTATTGCAGTATCCCAGCTTTGGACGACTTTATTACCTTCGGGCAGAACATTATATCTTTTAAACCAATCTATATTTACCATACCGCTATCCGCATTTACCGGATTTTGTAAATATTGGGCGGCATATGCATAACTCCCCAGCTCCTGCTTTGCTCTTTCAATTTCTCTTTCCCCTTCCCTTTTGGGATTAAGAATCTCACCTTTTTTGAATATAACCCGACTTTTTTTATAGTTACGGATAGTATATGTTTTTCTTCTGTCTGAAACGGCAGGTAAACATAACTGATTCCACCTGACACCTTTTTTAGACAACAAATGTCCGGTCAGGTCATTAACGTGCAAACGCTGCATTACCACTACCACAACTCCTTTTTTCTTATTGTTCAAACGGCTCATAAAAGTCCGGTCGAACCAGTCAAGGGCTGCTTTTCTTTGTACGTCACTTGCTGCCTGCATAGGGTTATGCGGGTCATCGACAATTAATATATCCCCTCCCTCACCTGTTGCCGTGCCGCCGACAGATGTTGCGAATCTAAAGCCTCTTTGGGTTGTAACGAATTTAAATTTTTCATTCTGACCATGTGCTATTTCAACATACGGGAATGTTTCTTTGTACCAGTCGGACGACATCACCAGCTTACAATCCATTGAATGTTTTAAGCTCAATATCTGGCTATAGCTTGCCACCATAAGTTTTGCGGAAGGATTCCTACCCAAAACCCAAGCCGGCCACGCCACACTAACACAAATAGATTTAAGGCTTCTGGGCGGAACATTAATAATAAGCCTTTTTATTTTACCTTCTGCAACTTTTTCCAACCTATCGGCAATCAAATCAATATGCCAGTTTTCCTGAAATTTAGTACCGGGGTCAACAGTATGGAAGGTCTTTTCAATAAAGTTTATAAGCCGCTCTTCCAAAACAAAGGAGGCAGCTTCATTATCAAATACGTGCATAACAATACCTATAGATACAAAAAAAGGCAGGTATAAAACCTGCCTTAAAATTAAAAAATAGAGTGTTTTACCTTTTCAACAATACTGTCATCCCCCGAATTTTCGTAGAAAATTATAGGGGGATCTCATTTAAACTTATACAAATCCCCGAACAAGTCGGGGATGACAACCCCAACTCTTGAAAAGTTAATTAAAAATAATGAAAATATCTTGACGAGAATTAGTCGATTTCGTGTACGCCCCTTCTGATACGCATTTCCATAACATGCTTTCTAAGTACATCTATCAATTTCTGACCGTCTTTTATTGCATACAGCACCACCATAGGTGTTGATTTATCGGACGTATCAAGAACTACGTTGCCACAGCCGAACATACGCAGTGCAAACGGCTCAAGGAACGTAATATCCTTTATCCTGAACAATTCAAGCTCGTCGGTACTTCTTGAAAATACCCCTTCTTTTTCATGAATACGTTCGGTTGTTATTCTATATCGGTGACACCTTATTACCAGCCAAACCCAAAACGCCCAGACAATCGGAACAAAAAAGAAGGCTTTACAGACCAGAATATAATAATCCCTGTATTGTGAGATAGTAGAGTTTGCAAGGAACTTATCCCAAAATGAAGGAGCGAAAATAGCGAATAAGAAGATAATAACACATACGGTATATACATTAAAATTTACTATTTGCGAAGGCCCACCTTCATAAATTAGCTTCTCAGGCGGAAGCGACCTGCCGTCCATACCTTCCCCTGCAACTCCCCTTTCATTTAAAAAAGGTCTATCATCAAAACTCATAAAGCAAAACCCCATTAACCCCATTATTGTAACTATACAAGGTTAGCACATATAAAAAAATTGACAAGTAATTAAGGTTATCCTTTTATATAAATTTACGGGATTTAATAATAATGGTTCAAGTAGTAAAAATGAAACGATTAATATTAAGTATTGCTCTCACAATATTAGCGTCATCATGCGTACCGAAGCCTGTTATTGTCGACGTAAAAGACTACAAGGACAAATATCTTGACTGCAACCAGCTTGAATCTGCCGTAAGAAGTGCCCAAAGGTTTAAAAGTGCGGCAAATGCCGAAGAAGGCTTCAGGTTGGGATATATTTTCCCACCAACGGCAGCACTCGGCATATACCGTTTAAACAGAGCTGAAAGTGCCGCAAACAAAAGAATAGAATACATCGAGCGTCTTGCCGACCAAAAAGAGTGCAATGCCGAGGCAAAGCCGCAAATAATTAACCCGCAAATTCTGGATTATCCGAACGAAAGCCACTTAAAAAAAGACGGTTACAATTTTTACCGATATAACGGACAACCTCAATATAGACCGTCATCGTCTTTTAAAGCGACAACACAATATCTCAATCCGCAGGATTACTATAACGTGCATTTAAACCCTTAATTACCGTCAATTTTATAATTTTTTAAAAAACGTCTTATTATCTCTTTATCATCAGAGTTTATAACTCGCAGCTCGGAAGTTTTATTGTCCGCTTTATCGGAATCCAGCAATTGCTTTTCCAGCGGAACAACTTTAACAAGCAATCCCGTAAGCTTGGTCAACAACGAAACCGCATTATCCTTATCACCCCAGATATAACTATGCCCACCCGTGCAATCACCATCGGCAATTTCTATATCACGTTCAAGCCTTGCTATCAGATTTACAATGATTTTCCTTGTTTTTCCAAGCCCTTCCTTATGTTCACCGATAATTCTACCATAATCATTCATAGTCAGACTTTATATATATTGAACATCATACTACCATTTAAATATACACAAAATAGACCGGCTATGTAAGCCTTGAAGAAAAAAATGTTATCAACATTAAAACAATATGTTACATGAAATATCAAAAAAATTATGATATTTCATAAATTATATTTGCATAACAAAATATTTTCAACCTATAATTGATTTTATATGGGGGATATCAATTCTAATAATGGAGATAATTATGCATAAGAACACATCGGATAAACACCAGTCGAATCAACTCTTAATTGAAGAATTGTTAAGATACTTTGAAATTAACACAAAGGATTTAACAGGTGAAATAGCTTTATGGCAATCGGTTGTTATGCAGGCGGTAATTGACTCAATATCAAAGCCGAAAGATATCAAGGCAAAGATAGAGCGGGCAAAAACAATATCGTGGTTTTCACATAAGAATGAAGATTTTATATTAGTTTGCTCATTTGCAGAATTAAGTCCTGATTTTATAATTCAAGGATTACGGAAAATACTAAAAAAGAACAAAAAACCTTACATCTCAAGATATAATAAAAAACACAGACAACTAAACAAGTTATCCGGCAATGTATCTATTGAGCAAAAATACAAAAAAGCTATCTAGAATATATCACAAACAGAGGATTTTTTACATGGGATTTTCAAGAAAAAGAGGTCGTCCAAAAACACTAAAAGTTGAAAAAGATTACGGCACCCCCCAATTACAAACCAAGAAGAACTTAGGCATTACAACCGAACCGCTTGACCTATGCCTAAAAAAGAAGCTTATTTCACAAGATGAGCATGAAGCAGGAATAAGGCTTAGATGGCTATACACTCTACGCTTCGGCTCACCTAATATAAGTGCCTATAGCTACGAAAAGATTAGCACCGGAAGCTTCAGGAATGACGATGAAAACTGGCTAAAAGAAAGAAGTTTAGAATATGAAAATGCTATGAAAGAGCTTTGCAAAATAAATGCAAAAAGGATAGTTATGAATATCTGTATATTCCACTTAAGAAGTAGCTTTCTACTACCTTATTACGATGGAATTACAATTTCGGAAGCAAACAAAAGAAAGAAGCTATTTACAACCTTCAAAGACGGAATGGAAGTTCTGGCAACAAGTCTGGGGAAAAAAGGATAGCCCCCCCTTAGCTCATCTTTTTATCAGCACGACGCTGCACGGACGAACCTATGCCCATTGCCTCGCGGTATTTCATGACCGTTCTGCGTGCTACATCTACGCCCTTTGCCTTTAAGATTGAGGCTATTTTAGCGTCCGAAAGGACTGATGCATTTTTCTCTCTGTCAATCAGCTCCTTAATCATGAATTTTATTCTTTTACTTGAAATATCTTCAATCCCGTCAGTGCTTCCTACCGATGATGAAAAGAAATATTTAAGCTCGTATATTCCCATATGCGTTGCGATATATTTTCCGTTTATCACACGGCTGACGGTGCTTTCGTGCATTTCTATCTTCTGCGCAATATCGCTAAGTACCAGAGGCTTTAAAAAATGTATCCCTTTTTTAAAGAACCCGTCTTGCTGCATTACCAACTCAGTAGCAACCTTTAAGATAGTATTCGCCCTCTGATCCAACGCTTTAACCAGCCAGTTGGCACTAGTAAACTGCTCGGTCAGGAACTTTTTACTTCCTTTATCATTAACTTTACACTCAACTTCGGAATAATATTTTCTATTTACCAATACCCTCGGTAAAATTTCGTTATTAATTTCAAGTATCCACTTACCTTTATCCGCTCTTTTTAAGAAAACATCAGGATACAGAACCTGAACATTTTCCGATGAAAAACTACTTCCCGGTCTGGGATTAAGGGCTTTTATCTCCTCACACATCTGCAACAGGTCTTCCTCATCAACCTTACAAACCCGCTTCAATCCCTTAATATCCCGCTTTGCGAACATGTCTATATTTTCTACAAAACGCTGCATAGCAGGGTCAAATCGGTCTTTTTCCTTTAATTGCAATGCAAGGCACTCTTGCAGGTTTCTCGCAAAAACACCGGTAGGCTCAAATCCCTGCAGCACCTCTAAAGTTGATTCAATTTCTTTAAAATCGCACTTTAATAGCTGACATAACGAGTTTAAATCACCCGATATATATCCGTTATCATCAAGCATATCCGTAAGATGTAGGGCTATCATCTTTTGCACCGGGTCGATAATGTCTATATTTATCTGGTCAATTATATGGTCTTTTAGTGTAATTTTGGGCGATGCTATCTGCTCTATGCCATATTCATTCTCACTAAAATCAGAACCTCCGGACTTCCCTACTCCTGTATATGTAGGAGAATCGCTGTCATATATCGCCGGAGAAACCTGATCATCGTCCCATGAATAATCTTTTTCACTATCGGGAACCATATCCGGCTCGGATTGTTCATCTTTTTTCGAATCCGTATTTTCAACTTCACTAACACAGTTATCTAAAAAGGGGTTTTCTTCTATCTGCTGTTCTACATATTCTTGCAACTCAATATTGCTCAATTGCAGAATTTTTATCGCCTGCTGCAACTGAGGTGTCATCACCATTGATTGAGACTGTTTAATATGTAAACTTAAGTCAGCCACATTTACCCCTTATTTATAGACTAAGTCTAATCTCAAAATCATCATTTTATACTTTTGGCATAAATTATGCATATAATTTTATATTAACCTAAAAACATGATTATTTCTACGATTAAATAAAAAATCGTTTTTTCAATTTTTGATTGACTTTAATGCGTTTTTATAAGAATATAAGAAATATACTATATGTTGTGTTTTTAAGGTTAAAAAAACACCTAGTCTAGTAAATGGCAGGATTATTCGCCAACCCAAAAAGCAGGAGGCTTGTTCAATGACTTCCACTAAAAAACCAAAAAGAACGTATCAATCATTATTCAAAGTTCTGGAAAACAAAAAACCCAAAAGCGTCGCCAAGAAAGCAGCTTCATTTACAAAATCCCTCCCTTTTTCAACTAAATCACAAAAACTCAAAGAAGAGCTTGATTTACTTACATCATATTCATCGGATACTATATATCGTCTTCGATATAACAGCATGACATATGATTATATCAGCCCTGCGATAGTAAAACTGCTTGGTTTTACTCCTGAAGAAATGAAAAAGATAAATTTCCGCTCATTAATTATTGAAACAAAAATAATAAGCAACGGAATGAAATCAATTAAATCATTTGATGAACTGGAAAAAACCCGTAAGAACGGCGATGTCAACAAATGGCAGGCAGATTATCTTGTAAGAACACGTGACGGAAGAAAAATATGGTTAACCGATGTATCTTACCCGTGGTTTGATGATGAAGGCAACATTATCGGCTCCATAGGCTCCTTAAGAGATATTAGTGACCGTGTGGAGGCGGAAGAAAAAAATAGCCGTGAACTGGTGAAAATGGCTAACACCGACCCGTTGACAGGCACAGCTAACCGCAGGGTCTTCTTTGAAAGCATTGACACGGAAATAAAACGTTCACAACGTACGGACAACCCATTTGCCATTTTAATTGCCGATATTGATTTCTTTAAAAAGATAAATGACGATTACGGTCATTCAACGGGGGATAAAATATTAAAAGAAATCAGCGAGATTATGTTAACATGTGTCCGTGATACGGATCTTCTGGCTCGCATAGGCGGCGAAGAGTTCGGTATATTCTTGCCCGACACCTCCGAGGAAGGAGCATATTGGGTAGCCGACAGGATATGCAAAACGGTTGCAAAGCATAATTTCTTTGTAAAAGGCTCAATAATGCCTATAAAATGCACGGTTTCTATCGGAATTGCGTGTAATGAGGAAAATAACGAATTAAACTCAAGTGAACTTTATAAACAAGCCGATACAAGGCTTTATATTGCAAAAAACACCGGTAGAAATCAGGTATCTAACGACGAGATTGTTAAACTACATTAATGTCATAAACAAAAAAACAGCCCTTTTTAAGGGGCTGTTTTTCACATTTAAAAGTAGTATGACTACTCACCTTTCGAAGGCTCCAAAGAACCGCCTGCAAGACGCTCACAAAGACCTTTCGGCAATGATATAAACGCAGCAGTAGAACCGTCAACAGTAGAATGACCGGCACAAGAATGGTCGGCAAATTTTGAACCACAGTCATTTGCACCGGCTTTAGCAACGCCGTAGCATTTTTCTTTTTCTTCAGCTTTTGCATCAACAGCAATAGCAGCACCACTAACAGCCAACAAACCGGTTGCAGCGGCAGTAAGGAAAGTTTTTTTCAATTTTGTATTCATTTTTAGTTCTCCAAAATATTTTAAAATTAATTGATTGGTCGCTAACATATTCGACTCAATCCAGCATATAGTTACAGATTATTTTTTAAAATCTACAAAATCTTTTATAGTTATTACAAATAAATTCGCCTATGACAAATTTATCGAACACCACATAAAATCATACTCCTAAGATTGACCTGTTGATAATAAACCTTTATACCGTTAACATTGCTCAAGTAAACTTACTGATTTATGGCAGAAAACTTAATATCCCTTGAAGAATTGATGCACCGTTCCCAGCAAGGGGACAAGCAGGCATATGCGTCACTTTTGGGTGAGTGTAACCGCATTTTAAAAGGTTATCTCATGAAAAAGATATCAAATTCCGAGGACGTTGAGGACATAATACAAGAAATACTGATATCCCTGCATAACGCAAGGCATACTTACGATAAATCACGCCCTTTTAAGCCGTGGCTATTTTCTATCGCAAAATTCCGTTTATACGACCATTTTAGGAAGATATATAAAAAATCCGAGAATGAATCCGATTATTTAAACGAAATATCACATGAATTTGATATAAATGTAACCGAATCAGATGATGAATACGAAGAACTATATGGGGCAATAGATGAATTACCTGAAAAACAACGAAAAATTATCGAATTAATGAAGGTTGAGGGCTACACGGCAAAAGAAGTTGCGAAAAAATTAAATATGAGCGAATCGGCGGTAAAGACCTCCGCTCACAGAATATATAAAACATTAAAACAAAAAATGACTAAAAAATGAGTAAGATAGACGACTTAACAAAAAAATTAGTTGACGAACTGGAACCGGTCAAAAAGATGAAAGCACCTGAAATCATGGCTTTAAAGTGGTTTTTGTCAGGCTTTTCCTATGTTGCTATATTACCTCTTTTCCTACAGTTTCGTTACGATATTTCAGACAAAATGAATGAGCCTGTTTTTATTATAGAACTTATAGTAGCAGCTATAGGTTCTGTTTTGTCATGTTTAACGGCGGCTTATTTCGCCGCCCCCGATAGCCATCAGAAAAAGAATCTCAAATTGCTAGCAACAACCCCTTTCATAGCATTAACGGTGATATTGATAATACGATTAATAGACCAAGGCGGTTCAAATATCCCGATTAACACCACTACCGCCACCTATCAGTGTTTTGCCGATATGTTCGCATTTGCAGCATTCCCTATTTTAGTTATGGTGTTTTTAGCCAAAAAGGGTGCAAGCACCAACCAAAGCTGGTCGGGTGCTATGATTAGCCTTTCTGCGGTCAACTTTTCATATATAGCTTTAAGGCTGATTGAACCTAACGATGAAGCCAAGCATATCCTTACTTGGCATTACGCACCGATGCTGTTGATGGTTATAATCGGCATGAATATCGGACGAAAGCTCCTTAAATGGTAGATTAGTCTTCAAAAACTATCGCAAGAAACTGCTCGGTAGTAAGGAAATCCTTTCCGTATTCGGCATCATATTTTTGTATTTCCGCCATTTTCAGGATTTCATCTTTAGATTTACCGGCTTTTTTAGCTGTGGCTACGGTTGCCGTAAAATCTTTAAGCATATCAAGGTTTTTCTGCATTGTTTTCTTATCGGATAATGAGCCGTGTCCGGGAATTATTTTCGTATCATCGTCCACCTTTGACAGTATATCCTCCATGGCGTTTATCATAGCTTCAACGCTTCCGCCGTTTGAAGTATCAATAAACGGATATCTGCCGTTAAAATATAAGTCTCCCGTATGCACCACATTTGATTTTTTGAAGAAAACCGCACTATCACCGCCCGTATGCCCCTGATAGGCAACTACATCAATATCCTCATCGCCTTCATGCAGATGAAGCCCTTTAGTGTGCGTTATAAACGGCAGTGCCTCCTGTGGGGCAGGCTCCATAGTTTTATTGAAAGCTTTGATAACCGTTCCGTTTTTTAGCTTATCATATACGAACTCGTGAGCGATTATATGCACGCCGTCTTTACCGAAATTCTCATTGCCGCCCGTATGGTCAAAATGGAAGTGTGTATTTAGTAAGAATTTTATAGGCTTTTCCGATATTTTCGATATCTCTTTTTTCAGATCGTCAGATATATCGGCAAACTGGCTGTCGATTATCAATGTTTTATTTTCACCTTTGAGTACACCGATATTACCGCCTTTTGCCTCTATCATATATATATTCTCGGCAGCTTTGAAACTTTTTATCTCAACTTTTTCATCGCCGTGTTTACCGGCAAAAGAGCCGCTTGTTATCAAAGATGAACTTAATAATACTACGCTTAGTAATTTTTTCATATTGCTTCCCCCTATCATGGTTTTTTAGTTTTAGTAAAATAGCACTACAATATAGGGAAAAGCAATATGAATATGGATTACCTTATGGTCATTTAATCATCACTCTTTACCTTTAGTTTCTTAACCTTGTTTTCAGGCAATTCCTTTTTAGGGATAGTAATAGTCAGAACGCCTTTTTTGAACTTGGCATCTGCCTTATTGCCGTCAACATTTTCAGGTAAAGTAAAACTTCGACTGAACGAACCGTAGGAAGATTCCTTAATTATATAGCTATCGCCTTTTTCCTGATGTTCGTCTTTCTTTTCGCCCTTGATAGAAAGTGATTTTTCAGTTACTTCAATATCTATATCATCTTCAGCCAATCCCGCAAGCTCTGCCTTTACGATAATTTGCTTATCGTTTTCCACAACGTCAATATTGGGAATTAAACTGCTATATTCTTTTGCCGAAGTCGGCATGAAATCTTCATTAAACAGCCTGTTTATCTCGCTTTGCAGAGAAAAAAACGGGTCATATCCGCGTTTTTTAACCTGCAATGCACTCGGCTTGTTAAAACTGATTAAATTATTTAAACTCATGGCAAAACCTCCTTAAATCTTAATTACTTATAAAATCAAACAAGGCTGTACATCCTATATTATAGATATGGAAATTGAGTTGATTTTTGTCAAGATGTCGGGAGAAAATTTTAAGCCGCAAGAATTCTATAGTAAATTTTAATTAAAAACTCACCTACTTAAGCAATCAAAAAGGGTGAAATGTCAACTTAACTTTACATCATAGACAACTTATGCTAAATTAACAAAAAGTTAATTTATTAAATATATGTGGTATAATATGTCATTTGATAAGGCAATCTCCGACCTAACTTGTGGAATTTTAACGGATATGAGTTCGTTTGTTGATAGTTTTAGCACGTTTTTCGATTACAATAATGAAAATTCAAACACCCCTAATACGGCATATAAGACTAACAAAACAGAATATTATAAAGACTCCGTTCCAATAGCAAAATACTCGGAATCCCCTGAACAAGTAAGAGGTATATACAGTGCCGCCGGTCAATTAGGGCTTTTAGGCTCTACACATACAAGTGAACGAATTGAGTACGGCAAAAAAAGTAGGTTTGAAAAATTGCTAAAAGCATCTGCTAAAAATGAAAAAATACCTAAAACACGTCGAGCATCAGAACATATCCGTAGTGAAATGATTGAGAAAAAGACTCCTTTCGAGCCAAAGCTTGATACTATCACCGAAGAACTAACGCTTTTCGATAAAGATTCCAAAATCAGTAAAAAAGAAGACAGCTCTATAAAACAAGATGAACAAAAGAATTCTAGTCGCAAAGTTGGAAATAATAAAAATAGTAGCTTTTTTATGAAGTTAGAAAAGCTAAATAAAATAAGGAAAAAGGCTAATAAAGAGCTTGATAAAATAATCTCTAATGATGAATTGCCATATGATGAGGCGATGTTTGAAGTTGAACAAAAATATCAGCCGCAAGCAGCAGAAATCTTTCCTGATATATTTAAAAAAGAAGACAAAACTTCCGATAAGGATATCAATATCAACAAAAAAAGGGACGGATCTATAAAAAAAGTCACAGCCACACAAAGGGATAGAATTTTTGACGATATCGAACATGACGAGCTAAAAGAACACCTTGTTAACGATGCAAAAGAACAAATAAAACAAGATGAGCAAAAGAAGCAAACGGAATTTAGCCGCGAAGTTAGAAATAAGATATTTGACGATTTCAATAAAGAAGATGAAATAGAATCTACTTTATCTAAAAACCAAAAGGCTGTAGACAAAGGAACCGATAAAAACGGTCATTCTTGGGTTTCATACGTAGATAAGAAGACCAACAAGAAGGGTACTTTATTCGAAATTTAATATAACCGTCATTGTCAAACTTGGATACTATGGTCAAGCCATAGTATGACGAATTTTGTTTATACTCGTCATTCCGTACTTGATACGGGATTTAAGGAATTAGTAAGAATTTTTAAGCCTTCTTTTTATCTCTTTTTTCAATTCCCTCTTTTACACTTTGAGGCAATTTTTCCTCATATATTTTGTTAAGCCTTTTTGGCTTACTTATCATTTCTTGTACTATTTCGTTAACTAGAACAAACAAAGTATGAGAAACATCTAAATTATCCGATAAATCAATCTGACCGGGATGTACAGAATCATTACCAACAAACCTTACAACATCTAAAGCTTTTTGAACTCGATTATCCATTCCTCTATAAACTAAATCACCAATTTTTCCATTTAAAGTTTGACCCTTAGCATCAAGATCATCACACAACATTTCACAGCATAGACGCAATAATGCAGCAGATGCTCTAGGTGAACAATTATGAATTTCACGGGCTTCATTATAAATTACTTTTATCTTATCTGGCATGTCATCATTTGGAGGTTCTTCAACACACGAAGCAGGAATAATTAACCTATCATGAACCCATAAAGCTGCCTTTTTACAGCTCAATTCCTGACAAACACTAAAAAATATGTTTTCAAAACTATAATTACACCGCCGCGAGTTTTTACTATCTAGACTTCTAAAACAAAAGTCTTCACCTTCAGCATTAATTGCTTTTTCCCTCAAATGCTTCAAGTCATCTTCTTCAAAAATTATCCCTCCATTATCTGAACTTTTAAAATCCTCAATCATTTTTTCCGTTTTCTTTAATGTAATAACATATGGAAGTCCATCATCAGTAGGTACTTCTTCACCATAGCAATCAAGCCATAATTGAGGTGCTTTAGTACCACAATGAGGGCAATGAAAAGATGTTTTGTCTACATTTGGAGCTGTATAATTTTTTTCCATTTTTTAACCCACCTTCTGATAAATCTCACCACCCTCTGCCTTAAACTTATCTGCCATTTCTTTCATGCCTTCCTTTTTTTCACGCTCGGCTTTGGCAAAGTCGCGGACATCTTGCGATATTTTCATTGAGCAGAATTTAGGGCCGCACATAGAGCAAAAGTGAGCCACTTTAGCACCTGCGGCAGGCAGGGTTTCATCATGGAAATCCCTTGCCCTGTATGGGTCAAGGGCAAGATTGAACTGGTCTTCCCATCTAAAATCAAACCTAGCTCTGGACAACGCATCATCACGCAATTGCGCCCCCGGATGTCCCTTTGCCAAATCGGCAGCGTGAGCCGCAATCTTATATGTTATCACACCCTCCCTAACATCATCTTTGTTAGGCAAGCCCAAATGCTCTTTTGGCGTTACATAACATAACATAGCCGTACCATACCAGCCAATCATAGCCGCACCTATAGCACTTGTTATGTGGTCATACCCCGGTGCTATATCCTGCGTAAGTGGCCCTAGAGTATAAAAAGGTGCTTCATGGCATTCCTTCAACTGCTTATCCATATTTTCTTTTATTAAGTGCATAGGAACATGCCCCGGCCCTTCAATCATCACCTGAACATCATGCTCCCAAGCTACTTTAGTAAGCTCGCCCAATGTTTCAAGCTCGGCAAACTGCGCCTCGTCATTAGCATCGGCAATAGAACCCGGACGCAATCCGTCACCAAGCGAAAATGAAACATCATACGCTTTCATAATTTCGCAAATATCTTCAAAATGCGTATATAAGAAACTTTCAGCATGATGTGCCATACACCATTTAGCCATTATCGAACCGCCACGAGAAACAATACCGGTCACACGCTTTTCGGTCATCGGAATATATGGTAAGCGAACACCTGCATGGATAGTAAAGTAATCAACCCCCTGCTCTGCCTGCTCTATCAAAGTATCCTTGAAAACCTGCCATGTCAGGTCTTCGGCAACTCCGCCTACTTTTTCCAACGCCTGATAGATAGGCACTGTACCCACGGGAACAGGACAGTTTCTTATTATCCATTCCCTTGTATTATGTATGTTATCGCCTGTGGATAAATCCATCAAAGTATCACCGCCCCAACGGCACGACCACACCATTTTCTCAACCTCTTCTTCAATCGAAGAAGTAACGGCAGAATTACCAATATTAGTATTTATTTTCACTAAGAAATTACGCCCGATAATCATAGGCTCTGATTCGGGGTGATTAATATTGGCAGGAATAATCGCACGCCCTTGTGCAACTTCCTTGCGTACAAATTCAGGTGTAATAAAATCAGGGATATTCGCCCCCATAGGGTCGCCACCTTTAGAATTTGCCTCGGCAGCTTTTTTCCTGCCTAAATTCTCACGAATGGCGATATATTCCATTTCAGGCGTTATTATGCCTTTTTTAGCATAATGCATCTGGCTAACATTCTTACCCGCCTTTGCCCTGAGCGGAGTTATGTTAGGGAATTTGAACTCCTCAACTTTAGAGGCTTTTTGCCCGTTATCTTCCGGTTTTACTTCTCTGCCCTGATAACGCTCTACATCACCACGAGCTTCAATCCACTGAAGTCTGGTTTTAGCAAGCCCTTTGCGAATATCGACTTCCACATTCCGATCGGTATATGCACCTGACGTATCATAGACTACAACATCATCTTCACCCGCGCTTTCATGCAATTTAATCTTACGCAGCGGCACTTTTATTTCAGGGAACAAATCCCCACTTATGAACATTTTTTCTGAAGACGGAAACGGCTCGGTTGAGATTTCGATTTTTTTGTTCTGTGGCATCAATATTAACCTTATACTATTTTAATTAAAAGCATAAAACCAAATACCACACTAAAGTGCTAAAGTAAACGCCATCTAAACAAAAAGGGCAAAAGGTGTTCACTAACTATAGAATTTGTCATACTGAATTCTTTTTCGTCATCGCCCGAGTTTTCTTTAGAAAACTATAGGGCGATCTTATGAAGATTACCCTATAATTGCCTTTGGCAATTCGGGTAATGACGTTGTTCTTATAGTACGATTAATTGAGTAATAACTTTTCTCATTAATACAAACGAACCGCATCACCGCTTTTATTTTCTTTATAAATTTCGGCTTTAGAAACATCTATAGTTTGACCTGTTTTTTCAGATACTATCTTGGCGGCAAGTTCTTTTGTCAAACCTTCTTTATCAACGTTTATAGGTTGCATTTTATCTACATCAAGAGAGCTTCGGTCGGAACCCGGAACGTAAATAGTACCGTTGCTAAAATCAACCGCAAATGCTATTACACCCGGTATTAAAAAGAACAGAAGCCCGATACCGTCAAGAACAACTACTCCCGCATCAAGCCGCCCTCCTTTTTGCCCCTTCCTTTCAGGATATAAAATAGTACCGCACGCCGTTAGATTAAGTAAAATAGCTGTTGCCAGCGATAATGATATAATTTTTTTCATGATAGAATATCCTTTGTTATATTTAGATATAACCGTTGATACTCCATATAAAGAAAGCTGTAAAGAACATACACATTTGCCATAAAATAAAATTAGCCTGAGCCGCTGCAAACTCAAGCTAATTCTACTTTATAAAAATTGCCTTTAACTTACTAATAAAACTAACATTTATTCCTTAATAAAAGGTTAACTAGACAATTTATCTTACATCACTTATATTAAGTTTTTGTTTAACTTCAAGAACGGTGTTTTAGTTATGGGTAAGTTATTAGACGAACTAAACAAACAGGCAAAAGAAGCCAAAAAGGAAAATAACGAAATAAAGAAAGAACTCGAAAAAATAAAACAATACCGTGATGATTTAAATAAAGAGATAGAGGAAAAACTATCTTTGAATTTACAATCCGTTTCCGATAAAATCGAAGCAAAAAAAGAAGAGCTACAAAAAGATTTAAAAGATTTGGAAAATAAAACAAAACACTAAAGAAGGTATTTTATAATGACATATGAAATCGTTGAAAAATCTACAGAATTCAGTCGTGATTTTGAAGTTGACCCTAAACTTGCCGAGGGCATTGACGAAAAAACACTTCTTGGAAAAACGCTAGACTTCTTAAACGAAGAAGTTGAAGAAACAAAGAAAGCGGTAAGTGAGCATGACCTACCTGAAATAATTGACGGATTTGGCGATGTTGCGTTCATAGCCCTTAACGGTATTTATAAAACCTTCCGTTTTGAAGGTGACAATCATGAGTTAGCCAAAGAAAAGACCGTTGAAGTTATGAAAAGGATATGCGAGGCTAACCTTGGTAAAAAACAGCCTGACGGTACTATTAAATATGTAAACGGCAAAGTTCAAAAGCCACAAAGCTGGACTGCTCCATCATATGAGGATATGATAGCAGCATGAAGATGTATGGAATAAAAAATTGCGATACCATAAAAAAAGCCTGCAAATGGCTTGACAATAACGGTGTGAGCTTTGAGTTTCACGATTATAAAAAGCAGCCTCCGGCCGAAGAATTGCTTAGGCAATGGTGTAAGGATATAGGAATAGATTTTCTTATAAACAAACGTGGAACTACATATAAGAAACTTTCCGAAGAACAAAAACAGAGCGTTAATAATGAAAGCTCGGCAATTAAAATAATGATTGAAAATCCTTCTATTATAAAAAGACCTATATTATATACAGGAAACAAATATATTGTAGGATTCAATGAAGAAGATTATAAAGAACTTACAAATAACCGCATCTTAGCATAGTTTCAAAACCTGCAAAGTAAGTAATAAAAAATGCTTTCAGTCAAACAAGTTTTTAAATGTTTTTATAATGCAGCATACGATACGGTTAGACATGACGGCATTGAACATGCCGGCTATCTGGCATTTTTGGCATTATTGGCGCTATTTCCTTTTCTGGTTTTTTTTGTTGCTATTGCCGGATATATCGGTCAGTCGGATGTCGGTATAAAAATGATAGATCTAATACTGCAAAATGATTTGATTCCCGAAGAAATAATACCCGCACTAAAACCACGGATACAGGAAATTGCGTCCGGCCCTCCGCAGGGGCTACTGACAATCGCGATAGTAGGCTCAATATGGACGGCATCATCAATGGTGGACGGATTGCGTACAATACTTAACCGTGCTTATAGGGTAAGCACACCTCCTGCATATATATGGCGTAGATTAATGAGCATCGGAGAATTCATAATACTAACGGCAGCACTTATGATAGTTACTCTGCTTTTAATAATAGCTCCTAATATATGGTCTAACCTTCAAGAATCATTCCAGTTGAAGGAAATTACCGAGTTCCTTCATCTAAAAGGCTTCTCGGCAAGTCCTGCATGGGGGTATATCAGATATATCATAACTACTCTAACATTATTTTTAGTGGTAATAGCAGCTTATATAATACTACCCAATACCAAGCAGGGAGTTTTGTCTGTTTCATATGGAGCCGCTATCGTTATAATTTTCTGGTTTATAGCGGGAGCACTTTTCTCCAAGTATTTGAGTAATTTTGATCAGGTAAACATTATATATGGCAGCTTGGGAGGAATAATAGCGTTCTTATTATTCTTCTATATAACGGCTATGATATTTATATTCGGAGCTGAATTTAATTATCGTCTGCAAAAGGCAAGAGGTCATAAGATAGAAGAAAAAGAACATGCGTAAACTATTTAGCCCTGTCCGTTTTTTCTCCGTTTGTCGAATCTCTGTTTAATACATCAAGAGCCGCAGGCTGTCTTGGGCTGACACCTTCTGTTGATGAACTACGCAACCCCACCAATATTTGAGCGGCACTCCTAGCCTTTATAATGTCGGAAACAATTCTTGAACCGACGTTAGCCTCCGAATCTGCCGTTGACGCTGTTCCGGTTCCCTTGCCGTTGCTTGAAGAATTACTCCCTAAACGGCTTCGTCCTGATACGGACTGAATATTATCACCCAAAAAGGTAACATCACTAATTTCTTCTGCTCCTCTTTTTCTACCACGCCCCTCTTCTTGTGTTTCAACTATTTCTTCCGATTTTCCCTCTGCAATCTGCCTTGCTCCTCTCTGTGTAAGAAATAGCTTTAGTTCTTCAAGGTCTTTTTGGGTTTGCTCCGAAAGACTTTCCGATTTCTTACCGTAAACTATCTTGTCTATCTCCATTCTCAATCTTTGACCGCGTGACGGCTTCATAAACCCTGTGTTGTCAGCACCGATTAATTCATCTAAATGCTCATAATCTCCCTTAATATGTCCTTCTAGCCTCTTTTTTATTCTTAATGCGTTATCCGAACCGGCAATATTTTCACCCACATCAGAATTTAACTCTCTATCATTAACCGTTTTTAAAATAATACTTTCCAGCTTGGAGAACAAAACATCCGTATGTTTTTTATGTATTTCATCGGCTATTTCCGTACTGCCGGTTTCTCTAAAAACTTCTTCCGCTGTTTTTCCGTCTTGATTCTTTTTTGTGAAGATTTTTTCGTGATGTGACCCTACATGCTTCAAAAGCAATCCTATCATTTCCATTTTCAAATAATCTTTTTGTTGATTATCGGCTGAAACTTTAGAATCAGGCTCTTCTGCCGTTTCAAGTTCTTGTGATATTTTTACTATATGAAGTGCCGTATTACCCTCGTTATCACATTTATTTAAAGCCGCTCTTTTAGTTTTTTGATTACTAACCAACTCTTCTTTAGTTTTAGCTTTATCAAAAAAACTCAAAAATTCCTCAACAGCCTCCGATGAAGCACCTTCTACCCCTAAAGACAAAGGAGTATCATCATGACTTACTTCTTTTTGTATAGGATTTACTCCCGATTCCATAAGAAATTTTACAGATTCGGGAGAATTACTTTTCATAGCATAATGAAGAAAGTTTTCATTATTACTATCTACACAATTAATAAGATTTTTTTTCTCACTATCCGTTAACACAGCCAACGTGATGCCCAGCTCTTCTTGCATATTGTACATAACCAAAGCAGTGGCAATTACAGGTCTACCGAATGCATCAAACTCAGCCGTTAATAATTGTTTTTGGTAGTTTTCATCCAATTGCAAAAATTCGTTCAATTTAGCAAAGATTTGTTTAGCCATTTTGGTTTTATCTTCCGAGTTATAATCGCTGTCATTATAAAGCTCTTCTAAATTATTCAGAAACTCATCTTCATTAAAAAATCCTTGCACCGGCAATTTACTCTCTTCATTTTCCGACTCATAATTCATACGCACCACACAATAGTTAGTTTATTAACAATTACAAGTCGTTTCATATATCAACTTTAAAGTAAATTGGCTAGTAAAAACAATTTTATATTTACGTGCGTTTGAGAATGATTTACAAGCTGTTATTTGTTATAATGAATGTGTTTTGCACATGTTTATTATTTTCTTGGATTCCGTATCAAGTACAAAATGACGTAATTATAAGTATAGTATTTCTAAATTTTATTGATAACCACTCTTGAATTTGTCATCCCCGACTTGTTCGGAGATCTTTTTGCCTTACAATAAGATCCCCTTATAATTTTCTACGAAAATTCAGGGGATGACAATTATCAATAAATTTTGGAAATACTATATTTTAAAGCGGTCTTTCGCTATATACGGCTACTTTATTACGACCGGTGTTTTTGACATGATATAAAGCCTTATCCGCTCTTTCAACCACCTGTTCAACCTTATCATCGGGCGTTGACACGGCAAGACCTACACTGATGGTTTTTTTAATCTCTCCCGGCTCAACCGGTATTGAAAACGGGTAAGCCTCTATGACTTTTCTTATTCTTTCGCCCACAATAGAAGAGTTCTTCAAGTTCGTGCTTGGCATTACCACAACAAACTCTTCACCTCCGTATCTTGCCACCAAGTCCGAAGGTCTTACGCTTTTCATAATTCTGTCTGATAACTGCTTTAGAATCTCATCACCGCTTTGGTGACCGTATGTGTCGTTAACATGCTTAAAATGATCCATATCCAGTATCATTAATGATAACGGTTTTCCGTTTTCCTTAGACGATTCAAGCATTCTTTCAACATGCGTATCAAAATATCTTCTGTTATAAAGACCCGTTAAGCCGTCACGCACAGCCATTTCAAGGCTTTGCTGCTGGTTTGCCTGCAATGCATCTTGATATTTTTTACGCCTTACCTGAATCTTCACCCTTGCTATAACCTCATTAGAATCAATGGGGGTAACAAGATAGTCATTTACACCAAGGTCAAGTGCTTTCACCAACAATTCGGGTTTATCGTCTTCAATAATGATAAGTAAAGGTGTATTTCGTGTTTTATCCTGACTTCTAAGGTGTGTACATAAATTTATGCCGTCATCGCTGGAAAGCTGTGCACTAACCATAATAAGGTCAAAACTTTGTTCTTCAGACCTTCTTACCGCATCCGGCGGATTACCTATTACAATGGCATTAACATTAATTTCAGACAATTTTGTACTTATCTGCTGAGCCTGAGCCGCATCATCATCAATTATTAAAACATTAGAGCCGGCTAAGTTATTCTCAATATCTCTTCTTGGATCTTCAGCACCAAGCTTTTCGCCCGTCTGGTCACGCAGCTTTAGCTCATCGGTCATGCTTTTGAGCCTTACCAACGAACGTATCCTTGCAAATAAAGCCAGATCGTTAATAGGTTTTGTCAAAAAGTCGTCCGCACCCGAATTAAGCCCCTGCACACGATCTTCAACGTCACTTAAAGCTGTTACCATCACAACCGGTACATCGGAAGTTATAGGGTTTTTTTTCAGAATTCTACATGCCTCAAAACCGTCCATTTCAGGCATCATCACATCAAGCAATATAACATCCGGAGGGTTTGCGATAGCTTTATCAATTGCCTCCTGACCGCTTTCGGCAGTATCTACATTATAGTAGCCGCCCTTTAACTTAGCTTCAAGAAGCCTTCGATTGGGTAACAAATCGTCAACAACTAAAATTTTTGCCGCCATTAATCTTCCTGAAAATTAATTTGTTTCCACTATACTATTAGCATACTTGCTAATAGTATCAAGGAACGGGTTAATTGATATAGGCTTTGCTATATACGCCTCACAACCCGAATCCATAATTTTTTTCTTATCATCTTTCATCGCAAAAGCAGTAACAACAATTATCGGAATATGTTTAATTTCATCATCGGACTTGATTTCTTTTATAATATCAAAACCTGAAATTCCATGTAACTGTATATCCATTAATATGGTGTCCGGCTTATGCTTTTTTATAAGGGAAAAAGCCTCAAATCCATCTTGAGTGTACGATGTATCGAAACCGTTAGCATTAAGAATATCTTTGAAAAGCTTTAAATTAAGCTCGTTATCTTCAACGATAAATATATTTTTCTTCTTATTTTCTTTAGCCATTAACTTTCCCCTATAGAAGACTAATCTATATATTACTAAAATTTAGTAAACAATTGGTTAATTTTTATTTATTAAGCCTGTTTTCAATAAGTCCGTCAATAATTTCCGGATTAGTTAAGGTTTTAGTGTCCCCTAAATTAGAATAATCATTTTCAGCGATTTTCCGAAGTATCCGTCTCATTATCTTACCTGAACGAGTTTTAGGCAAACCTGTTACAAATTGCAACAGATCGGGCTTTGCTATAGCCCCAATCTCTTTCCTTACCGTTTTTTCAAGTTCTTTTGCCAGTTCTTCACTTGCATTTACACCTTTATTAAGTATCACAAAAGCATATACACCCTGCCCTTTTATATCATGCGGATAACCGACAACAGCAGCCTCGGCAACGTCTTTATGAGCAACTAACGCACTTTCTATCTCCGCAGTTCCAAGCCTGTGTCCCGATACGTTCAAAACATCGTCAACACGCCCTGTTATCCGATAATATCCGTCCTTGTCACGCCTGACCCCGTCACCGGAGAAATACTTACCGGGAAATTGCGAGAAATATGTTTCCTTAAAACGCTTATGGTCGCCATAAACCGTCCTCATCTGCCCCGGCCATGAATCTAGGATACACAAGTTTCCTTCTGCCTCTCCTTCGAGAACATTACCTTCATTATCCACTATAGCAGGCTTAACACCGAAGAAAGGACGTGTTGCCGAACCGGGTTTTAAGTCGGTAGCACCGGGTAACGGGGTTATCATTATTCCTCCTGTTTCAGTTTGCCACCAAGTATCTACTACCGGACATCTTTTGTCACCCACCACCCTGTAATACCAGTTCCACGCCTCAGGATTAATAGGCTCGCCGACCGTACCTAAAATACGCAATGATTCCCTTGAGGTTTTCTTAACGTAATCATCACCTTCACGCATAATAGCCCTTATGGCAGTCGGAGCGGTATAAAAGATATTTACTTTATGTTTATCCACCACCTGCCAACATCTATCCCAGCTCGGATAATTAGGCACGCCTTCAAACATCAACGTGGTAGCACCGTTTGCAAGAGGACCATACACAATATAGCTATGTCCCGTTATCCAACCGACATCTGCCGTACACCAATAGATATCTCCGTCTTTATAATCAAAAACATATTTATGGGTTATGGACGCATATAGCAGATATCCTGCCGATGTATGCAAAACCCCTTTAGGCTTACCCGTTGAACCTGAGGTATAAAGGATAAATAACGGGTCTTCGGCTTTCATGACTTCAGGATTGCAATGCTCATCAACCTCTTTGACCAAATCATCGTACCGGAAATCCCTTTCAAAGTTCCACGCAATATCGGCATTAGTCCTTTTAAACACAAGTGCTTTATGAGGAACCGAACAGCTATCCAAGGCTTCATCTACATTAGCCTTTAGAGGAATTGTTTTCCCGCCCCTTATTCCTTCATCGGCCGTTATGATAAGTTTTGAACGGCAATCTTCCATACGCCCCCTGATAGCCTCGGCAGAAAACCCTCCGAATATAACGGAATGGACGGCTCCTATCCTCGCACATGCAAGCATTGCATAAGCAGCTTCAGGTATCATTGGCATATATATCATTACCCTATCGCCCTTAACAACACCCATATTCTTTATAACATTGGCAAGCTTACAAACTTCCCTGTAAAGCTCCATATAGGTAATGTTTTTTGAATCCTCAGGGTTATCACCCTCCCAGATTATGGCTGTCTGATTAGCACGTTTTGCCAAATGCCTGTCGACGCAATTAACACAAACATTAAGCTCGCCGTCTTCAAACCATTTTATATCTATATCCCCGTCATATGAGGTGTTCTTTACCTTTGTGAATTTATCTATCCAGTCTAACGACTCTGCCTGCTGCGCCCAAAATTGTTCAGGATTTTCAATAGAATTAGCATACATTTTTAGATATGTATCATTATCTGCGTATGCAGATTTTTTTATTTCTTCCTTAACCGTAATAACAACATCATCATGATGTATTATCTCATCATTTTTCAAACTACCGTCAGCCATAAAAATTTCCCCTATCACCCTGCGGTTAATAATATAGCAAGATAGAATAACCGAAGGTCGGCAAGTGTCAATTGCTTACTTAAAGCAAATCCCTACTCTACAGTTAAAGGACGGCTTAAAAGGCTCATGACAACCTTGTCAATATCAGCATTGTTAAAAATAATATCGTTTACGGCATAGCAAATAGGCATATCTACGCCCAAAGACCTCGCAAGCTCCGATACGGACTTGGCGGTTGCAACACCTTCTGCCAATTTTGCTTTCCCGTCTGTCAGCTCTTTAACGGAAACTCCTTTACCCAACTCATAACCGAACGACATATTCCTTGATGTACGGCTTCCGCAGGTAAGCATTATATCGCCTATACCGCTTAACCCCATTAAAGTCTCTGCCTTGCCGCCCTTAGCAACACAAAGACGGGTTATCTCCGCCATTCCTCTTGTCACTATGGCAGCACGTGCGTTTTCCCCTAAACCTTTACCTGTAGCTATGCCGCACGCAATTGCCAGAACGTTCTTAACCGCTCCTCCTATCTGCGCACCGATAATGTCATTGGTATAGTAAGTCCTGAAAACATGGCAGCCCAAAGCTTCTACTAGTCTCATACCCGACTCTTGTTCCTCGCATGCTAGAGTAGTACATGTCGGCAAACCGTTTGCCACTTCATTAGCAAAATTAGGACCGGATAAAATCGCTATAGGGTTTTCCGGTAGCACCTCCTTTACCACTTCCGACATTAACTTTTCCGTACCTATCTCTATGCCTTTACAACATATAACTAAAGGCACATTTTTCCCTATCCCTGCATTTTTTAAAGCTTCACAATTTTCTCTTATTGTCTGGGCAGGTATAACTATTAACAACACATCACACTTAATAACGTCATTAATGTTATTTGTAGAAGATACCCCTTCAGGAATAATCATATCGGGAAGGTAGTTATTACAACGCTCGTTGTTTATTGAACTTGTAACAGCCTCGGAACGTGACCATATCAGAACTTCTTTTTTTGTACGCAGCATAGAAACTGCCAGAGCCGTACCCCAACTTCCGGCTCCCAGAACACCTATTTTTGTTATGTTGATTTCAGTCATATTTTAATGAATTTTATTTTATGCAGATGTTATCTGGTAGTCGCTTTATCGGTTATATATATTTCAATATCCCTTGTATCGATTTGCTTATCCTTATAAAGCTCCAAAATATTGCCTTTCATCTCGATAGGCAATACAACAACCTTTTTCCGATCGGGCTGGAAATATATATTTGTCCTTGCCTTGGTATCAAAGCTAAAAAGACTTATATTAGCATCTATTTCGCCCTTTGCATTATCACTGCTATACTTAAAATCTTTCACTCCCAATATTCCGTTTTTAAACAGCAGATCCCCTTCCATCCAATCGAATGTTGTTTCACCTGACACTAATGCTTTTTCAATAACTTTCTGCATATCTATGAACGAGAATAATCTCTTAGCTCCGTTAATTATAGCGTCCAAATCAAATCCTTTGAACTTAACTTGTTGTAAACTAAGTTTGGCATCTGTTCCGTCCCTAACGCTCAACTCCTTAATCCATTCGGCAAAACTATAACCTTTCGAGGAAAATGAAGCCCTAAAAAATAATTGTCCGGTAGTTTCAATATCCTCTTTAAAAACCTTTAACAAAGGATTAAGCTCGACTCCTTCCAAGAAAACGTTCACTGCAACCGTAGGAGCTTTAATACTCACCCCCATTTGACCTTGAATTGTTCCTCTCCCTTGGTAAATATCAAACTGGAACTTATCAAATGTCAAGACTTCCGGTCGCATTTTATTGATACTTTTTGCCTCAATATTGACATTTGACATCTCCAGATTCTTATGCTTGAGATTATTTATAGCTATTTTATATTCACCATAAAGATTGGCAAGCCCCAAGAAGTTAATAGGTTTATTTGACCATGTATATTTTTTCTCACTATTGTAAATTTCTTTCGGGATAAATAACTTTGTATCCAGATCTTTTGCCAGAAAATTAAATTTTATTTCCGGGGTATCTCTTGATTCTATATCGGCATACATATTTAACTTAAGCTTTGCCACCTCCGAATCAATAAAGAACCGCTGTAAATTAAAATTATTTCTGGTTATTATGCCGGCAGTTGAAAAGTTGGTTATATAGTGGTCGTTAAAAACAATATCTTTAGCGTCAATAGTAATATTTAATCTGTTTTGTAATTTAGCAAGCCACGTTCTTTCCAAAAGAACCTCATCAGCACCATCTACGAACCCGCCTATTTCTTCAAATATCTTTTTATCAATATTATATTTGTCCAGATCCATCCTATCAATATTAATTGACGCACTTATTATAGGTATGGTTTTTAAAGGTCTTAAAGAGATCCCGCCACTGAACAAAGATTGATCGAAAGAAAATGACAAATCCGTAACGTCAATATGCTGCGGAGTAACCCTAAGCTTAGCCGTAAATAAAAATTCTTTCATAAGGTCTTCAGGAACAAAACTGTAATAATCATCTATCCAGTTCATAAAATCTCTAAAGTTGCTTCCTCCGAATTCTAACTCACCTTCAAACAACGGCCTTGTGCCGTTATGTTTTATCTTCCCCCTCAATACGGCTCTGGAATTACCGGGCAGATCTGCAGAAAGACTGTTAACCTCCGCATGACCGTTAACTATATCCATAACAGCTCTTACGTTACTTATTTTCTGGTTATATATTATATCATCGACGGTAACATCCATTGATAAAGTAAGACTTTGCGGGATATCAAACTTAAAATCGGCAAGACTGGCGGTATTCACCGAGTATGCATAATAGTCTATTGACAAATCATCTTGAGCCTGTTCTGATTTTTTCTGTTTAAACAGGTTATCTATATCGATTTTATCTATATCTGCCAGAACTCTCCAGTTGACGCTCTTTGATTTATCCTCTATATTAAAATCCACACCCATATTCATGGTTCCCTTGATACTATCCGAATCTATCAAAACATCTTGTATTTCAAAGGTATCTTTTGAAAAAACAAACCGACCCGATACTTTTAATTCCTCTTTTGAGGTTATTTTTGTAAAATGTGATTTATTTTGAAAAAACACCCCCATAATGTGACCGATGTTATTTGATGAAAGGTTAATACCGCCTTCCATCCTCGGAACATCACCGTCTTTGAACACCCCGTCTAAGTTAACTTGTGCGGCATCTGTTTTTATAAGAAGACCTACTTTGGCTCCTTCCGTAAAAGAATCCACCCCCCCTTCAAACGTAACCGTATTGTTGCTACTTAAAAAACCTCCTTTTAGACTAAAAGGCCCTTTAAACGAGTCCGCCGTAATTTCTACGTTAAAATAATCTATAGATTTCTTATTTAAATCTTTACTATACGAGAATGTGGCATTTGTAATAGAAACCCTGTCCGGAAACTTTTCGGAATCGGATACCGTACGATTCTTAAAGCCGTCTATCAAAAATGACCAGTTATTTTTATTTATTGTTGCACCTGTTTCATTATTTTGTTCAACACCCAAGTTTTCAAATTCAAACACAGGTCGTATGAATTGAATATCACGCACCTTAAAATTTCCGGCAAGAATATCGGTAAAATATATCTTACTGACTATAGACTCTATTTGTATTATATAATTATTTGATGCCTCTTTGGCATTTTCAATATATAACTGTTTGGCAGTAACAGTTGGAACGGGAAAAAAAGTTACTTCGAAAGAACCTTTTATTTTAGGTCTTACCCCCAGTGACTTTTCTATATATACTAATAATTTTTCCTGATATTTATCATTATCTATAAACAACGGAGCTGCTACAAGCAGCGATGTGATAATCATTGCAACAAGAAATATGTACATCATTAGACGTTGCACGGTAACTCCAAATCTTTAAACTTACAAAAAATTTACCTAATTAACTATAGTAATATATAAAGATGATTAATACAATATGAACAATCACAAATTTTATTGAGAAAATTAACGTGCAGAACTTGAAAATTATGAATAAACAAGATACGTCCGATACATTATCTAAAGACCTGAACGAAGAGCAATTTGAGGCTGTTACACAAATAGACGGTCCTTTACTGGTGCTGGCAGGTGCAGGTACGGGAAAGACAAAAGTCCTGACATACCGTATCGCAAATATTTTAATGAACGGAACCTTCCCTAGCCGGATTCTTGCCGTTACTTTTACAAATAAAGCCGCAAAAGAGATGTCTAACAGGATTTTATCATTAGTAGGAGAGCGGTCGGAAGGGTTATGGCTCGGGACATTTCATTCAATCGGTGCAAAGATTCTACGCCGCCATGCGGAGGCAGTAGGGCTAAAATCAAACTTCACTATCATAGATACAAGCGACCAGTTACGCTTGATTAAACAAATTTTCGCCGACCATAAAATAGATGAAAAACGCTGGGACCCAAAACAGCAGATGCATATAATAAATAGCTGGAAAGACCGTGGACTGACACCGGATAAAGTAACGGCAAATGACATAATAGATTTTGCAGGCGGAAAATCCCTAGAAATTTACAAAGATTATCAATCCCGCCTTAGAGGATTGAACGCTGCCGATTTTGGTGACTTACTCCTGCATAACGTTACTATTTTCAATGAAAATCCTGATATTTTAGCCGATTACCAAAGACAGTTTAAGTATATACTGGTGGACGAATATCAGGATACGAATATAGGGCAATATTTATGGCTAAGACTTCTGGCACAGAAGAATAAAAACATATGCTGTGTAGGCGATGACGACCAGTCCATATATGGCTGGCGTGGTGCTGAAGTCGGTAATATATTACGCTTTGAAAGGGATTTTGCAGGTGCAAAAGTTGTAAGGCTGGAGAGGAATTACCGCTCTACATCGCATATATTGTCTGCCGCATCTCACCTTATCTCCAAAAATTCCGACAGGCTCGGCAAAACTTTATGGACGCAGGATAATGAGGGCGAGCCTATAAAACTGCTTCTGACATGGGACGATAAGGAAGAGGCAAAGCAGGTGGCTGAGGAAATAGAGGCATTGCAGCAGATAAAACGCCACGGTTTAAATCAAATGGCTATTTTGGTAAGGGCAGGTTTTCAGACGAGGGCATTTGAAGAATGCTTCATGAACAGAGGCATACCCTATAAGGTAATAGGCGGTTTGCGTTTCTACGAACGCATGGAAATAAAGGATTTGATATCTTATATAAGAGTTACAGCCCAGCCTGATGACAGCCTTGCACTAGAGCGAGTTATAAACATTCCCAAAAGGGGGATAGGCTCTAGTACCTTGCAATCCATATATGAAACCTCTCGTCTTTATGGAATTTCAATGTTTGAATCTATCAAACTTATGTTGTCTGAGGATAGCTTTAAACCGAAAATTTCCAAAACACTATCTGACTTGACAAATGACTTTGTCAGATGGGGAAATTTAGCAAAAGAAATGACCGTTGCCGAGTTTGCGGAAGTTATAGCTAAAGAGTCCGGCTATATATCAATGTGGAAACAGGACGCAAGCCTTGAAGCACAGGGGCGGCTTGATAATATAAAAGAGCTTTTACGTGCTTTAGAAGAATTTGAATCTATTGAAGAATTTCTTGAACATGTAAGCCTTGTATCGGATATAGATAATCTGAACCATGATAATATGGTAAGCATAATGACCCTTCATGCGGCTAAAGGACTGGAATTTGACACGGTATTCTTACCCGGTTGGGAGGAAGGAACCTTCCCGCATCAACGTGCTATTGACGATAAAGCAAAAAGCGGCTTAGAAGAAGAACGTAGACTAGCTTACGTAGGAATTACAAGAGCCAGAAAGAACCTATATATATTATCGGCTGCAAATAGAAGAATTTACGGACAATATCAAAGCAGCATACCTTCACGTTTTATTGAAGAGCTGCCACAGGAAAATATTGAGAAGATAAACCTTAATAACGGCTTTAACTTCCCTGCCCCTTCGTCTAATTTTGAAGACGGAGCGTCTTACTCTCCGAAACCTTCACCTTACGCACCTGCAAAAAAAACAAGCACAGGCACAGCCAAAACCAGTCCCGAAGGCTTTAGCGTCGGGAAAAAAGTATCTCACCCTAAATTCGGTAACGGCATAGTTTTAAACGTCAATGGCGACCAGCTTGAAATAGCCTTCGAAGGCATGGGAATCAAGAAGGTTATTGATAGGTATGTTACTGCTAATTAAAATCAATGCCTATAGAGCAAAAACATTTTTTTATGCTCAGGAGAGATTACTAATGCCCCATATTCTCCGTAACCGTAATAACTACCGGAGGACATTATAATTTTATCAATTAGTTTTATATAATCCGAACTAATCTCATCAATAAAATTGATATCCTCTAGACTCTTATTTTTTTCCTTAAAATAATATGGTACGGATTTAAAATCACCGTAAAAACTACAAACCGATACATCTACACAATTTGTATCACTAACCCTTTTTTTATATTTTGCCCAAGCTTCCTCAGGCGACATACCTTTTATTTCTTTTCTATAGTGCCTATACCTAGTCTTATTCCACATATCATCAGCTTCAGTCACAGGAGATGCACGCCAGTCTTTAAACAGCCCTCTAACATTATCCCAATAAGCAAAACGCAATTTTCTTTCTTCTTTGGAGGTCATTTTTTCATTTTTTCGGTTATTTTCATAATTATCGTGTAGTTTTTTATAATCTTTAGTAGAAGACATGTTCTCAAGATATAACAAACCTTCTTTTTGAATCTTATCAACAACTTCATCAGACAATTTATAAACTATAAAAGCATCATTAATCCCACCGGGACCGAAAAAATGCGTTCCATCAACTTCATATATTACTTTTGTCGGTTTTAACTCCTGTGGAATATGTTTTATCCAACCCGAGCTAAATATATTAAAAAAACCTGAACAAAAAAATAGTGCAACAGATAAAATTACAACTCTTTTATATGTATTGTTTTTCATAATAAAGCTCCCTTAGTCAATTTATTGTACACCGTTTAATTAAATCGGTCAATTGTTAAATTGATGACAAACAAAGAGCGTTGTGTATATTAATAAAAAACCAATAATGAACCAAGCTATGACCATAAAACTACACAACACCCTCACCAAGAAGAAAACCGATTTCAAACCGATAGACAAGAAAAACGTACGCATGTATGTATGCGGTCCTACGGTTTATGACAGAGCGCATATAGGTAACGCAAGGGCTGTAGTGGTTTTTGACGCTTTATACAGGGTTCTTATGAACGAATACGGAAAAGAGCATGTTACTTACGCCCGTAATATAACTGATGTTGACGACAAGATAAATGCCGCATCTAAAGAGCGTGGCATTGATATTTCGGAACTTACCGTCCGGACAACGAAAATGTTCCATGATGACATGGCAGCACTTAATTGTATTGCACCGAACATTGAACCTAGAGCTACCGAACATATACCTCAAATGATAGAGATGTGTAATATTCTTATAAATAACGGCAATGCATATGAAGCTGACGGACATATATTGTTCAGCGTACAAAGCGACCCGCATTACGGTCACTTATCACGACGTAGCCGTGAGGAAATGGTAGCCGGTGCAAGGGTGGAGATAGCGCCATATAAAAAAGACCCTGCTGATTTTGTGTTATGGAAACCGTCTAAAACAGATGAACCGGGCTGGGATAGCCCATGGGGACGAGGTCGCCCCGGCTGGCATATTGAATGCTCGGTAATGAGTACAAAATATTTAGGCGAAACATTTGATATTCACGGTGGAGGTGCAGACCTACAATTCCCCCATCACGAAAATGAGATAGCCCAAAGCTGCTGTGCGTATCCGGGTAGTGAATTTGCGAAATATTGGGTTCATAACGGCTTTTTAAGCGTTGAAGGCGAAAAGATGAGTAAGAGCCTAGGCAATTTTATAACTGTAAATGATTTATTAGAAAAAGGCGTAGATGGTATAGCAATTCGTTACGCCCTGCTAGCTACACATTATAGAAAGCCGCTGGATTGGAATAAGAAAGCTTTATATGACGCATATACATCATTGAATAGATTTTTCAGTGTCCTAAAAAAACATAACGGAGAAGACTTAAAAGTCCCTAATGAATTTATTGAAGCACTAAAAGAAGATTTAAATACACCTAAAGCATTAGCAATAATGCATAAATATTCAAACGAAGGGGAAGCGTCAAAACTTAAAGCATGTGCTAAATTTATTGATATACTACCTGATGAAAAGTACGCTAATAAATTAAATAATTCATCTCACAAAACTCTTGAATATATCGGCTTTATTGGAGGTACTGAAATTGATTACACGTCTCCATATGGAAGTAATCATATTCATGATGAAAAGCAGGCACTATATGAAATTTCCGACTCTGAAATAAACGACTTGATAGAGAAAAGGAAAGTAGCTAGAGAGCAAAAGGACTGGGCAGAATCCGATCGTATTCGTGATGAACTTTCTAGCAAAGGCATTGTACTGAAAGACAATCCAGATGGCACTACAGAGTGGAACAAAAAAACAATTATATAAAGTATAAAGTATAAAAAATGAGCAACTTAAAGCAATATATTAACTCAGTACCTGACTTTCCCAAACAAGGTATACTATTTCGTGATATCTCACCCTTGCTCAGAGATAAATATACCCGAACAGTTGATGAATTAAGCGACCTGTTCACCGCCGACGAATGGAATAATATTGATGTAATTGCAGGAATAGAATCAAGAGGCTTTATTTTTGCATCAGGTCTTGCATATAAGAACAACAAAGGAATGGTCAAGATTCGCAAATCAGGCAAACTACCTAACGTTCATTCTAAAATCAATTACGGTCTAGAATACGGTAATGATGCCCTTGAGATGCAAAAAGGCGGAGGCAATATATTAATTGTTGATGATGTTCTTGCAACAGGCGGAACATTAACGGCTGCCGTAAAACTATGTGAGCAAACAAACCACAATGTGGTAGGTATTGCAGTTCTTATAAACCTTACCGAACTCAATGACTTCCGGTGGAACGATATAAACGTCCGAAGTGTAATTGAATATTAACCATCCACCATATCAAGAATAACATCAAGCAATTTCGGTGACGAACCAAGATACGGTGCTAGTGTGATTTTGATGTGCGGATATTTTGCCTTCACTGACTCCACATCTGCCGGAACATCTAAAACAACATGCCTTCCCGCCGATAAAAAATAAGGCATAACAACAACTTCCGTAGCCCCTTTATCAATGGCTCTGATTATACCGTCAGGTATAAGAGGCTCGGCAAGTTCCAAAAATGCCGCACCCACTTCATCAAACCCATGCTGCATATCATTTAGCTTTTTGGCAAGCTGCCTAACTTCATCGTTGGACTCCTCCCGTCTGCTGCCATGTGCTACTAATAAAAGGTACTTCATTGGAATCCAATAAAAATTAGGCTATATAGATCTAACAAACCAATAATATTTTAATTTTAATTTTAATTTTAATTTTAATTTTAATTTTAACTAAAACTAAAACTAAAACTAAAACTAAAACTAAAACTCATACCCTACACCGACTGACGTAAAGCTATCGGTGTGCTGCACTCCAACCGGAACATCATCTGTATGCTGCAGATTATAATTAAACTTTAAGTATAAATTATCAGTCAGGCTTTTCTTAATATTGGTATCCCATGTAGTGATAACGGCATCAGAACTAAATGATGAGTTAATATCCTGATTTAATGTAATATCTTTAGTTATCTTCCACTCAGCTTTAGCCCCTAACTTTCCTAGCATCGACCTTTCGGTTGAGCCATCAGACAGCTCACCTTGCCTTCCGCCCATGCTTGATTCGCCGGAAAGCTTAAAATTATCGGTATCATAAAATTTATATCCCATACCCAAAAGCTCAGATATACGGTAATTATAACCACTGAACCTGTCATTTACGTATTCAAGCTCCAAAAATGAATATGACCTTTCAGTAATATCATATTTTGTTTGGTTATTAATATTATATTCTTCATTAGTTCTAACATTCCCCTCTTCGCTACCTCTTGCTGAGAGGCTCAAAGTATTTGACCAACCATCACCTTTGTAATTTATTTTAGCAGAGCCGTTCAAATCCTGTTTTTTGGTATTGCCGTTAGCTACTTGCAATCCCACATCAACATTACCTGAAACTTTCTTCTCTTTTTTATCATCGGCATTTGCAACCTTAGCTTTTTCTTTTACCTCATCGCTTTTTAATGAGGTCATGTAGCTTTGTATCTTGTCTTCATACGTAGGATAGCGGTCTTTTGTATATTTTATTACCGCTTCAATTACGTAATTATTCTTCGTAGCATACGCATCTTTTAACGCACCTTTTATTTCAGAAGGAAAGCCATCAAATATACCTGCAAATGATAGACTTGGCGAAGAAAGTAAAACAAAAACCGTAAGTAATAAACGTTTCATAATATAAAAAACCTAATGACTATTTTAAGAATTTTGCATATTACTAACCAATATAATTTATTATTACAAGATAAAATGCTATCGGGACAAACATATAATTTCAAATCAAGATTATGGCTTTATAAAGGCGTAAAATCTTCTTGGCATTTTTTCACAGTACCGGAGGAACAATCTGCTGAAATAAAGTTCCTAAGTGACGGACTAACGGCAGGCTGGGGTTCTATCCCTGTAAAAGTAACCATCGGCAACATCACATGGAAAACTTCTATTTTTCCTGATAAAAAATCCGGCACTTACCTACTGCCTGTAAAAGCCGAGATTAGGAAAAAAGAAGATTTAAAAATTGATGATGAAATAAACTTAATTATCAAAGTGATATAGAAGCCGCAAATCCATTATGCCACACTATAATTAATCAAAAATTGCACAAGCGATACCTTTATGTTACACTGTAAATATGTAACAATATAGATGCTAGAATTATGAATAAAGAATTAACCAAGGATCAAATTACGATGGCAAGCAAGACACTCAAGAATCTGTCTGGTAATGTAGAAAATGCAAGTAACAAATTACATAAACTCACTAAAAATGTAACCTCAACACTACAAAGCTTTAATGTTAGTAACGAAAGTACTAAAAAATTACAAAAGACAAATGATAGTATTGGGATTGTTAATAACATAGCTAAATTCTTTAATAATGGTCAGGAAAAAAAATTTTATCAGGACGCAATACCTTTTATTTTGGAACAATCAGGCTTTGACGAACAAAGTACGGTACATAAAATTGTTACATCAGAAATAGCCGGCAAAGCTGCACCTTTTCTAAAACCGGTGGCGTTATCAATATTATCATATTATGTCCGTAAGAATATTGATAAAATACCGGAAAACAATCCTTTCCAAGTAGAACAATACCCTTCGCTTTTAGATAATGACTCCTCCTCTAATTCCGATAACAATTCTTTAGACAGGAAGGTAAGCACTGACGACCGGTACCAATCCTGCATTACAGATTCTTTAGGATGCATAGGTTCCATCGAAACTGATTGCGATAAATTGACATCTAGGATAACTGAGCCTATTGAAGATACTTGCGTACAAATGAGCAACTCAACAATCCAAAAATATACAATGACTAATGATGAATATAGCAATCTAAGAAATGTACTGAAAAATGGAGGTCTTAAGAAGCTTTATATAGAAATATTCCCAAACCAAAGTAAGCAATCTAAAATTGATTTAGAGGACTTAAAGTCAGAATCAGAGGTGGAAAAATTTGTAAAAAAACACTTCAAAGATGAAAAAGATGTCATCTTAACACATAGAATCGACCATGATAGTGATAACAAAAGAGGGTGTTGCATAATACAATAATATTAAGCAGCTTCATATTCATTAAGTTTATTTCTTAATGTCCGGATAGAAATGCCCAAAATACTTGCCGCCTGTGTACGGTTTCCCAAACAATGGTCAAGCGTATTTAATATCAGGTCTTTTTCAACCGCCCCTATTGTTTTGCCTACCAGATTATTTACCGAGCCGGACGCTGCATTATTATCATTTCCCGAACCGTCACCGAGCATAATATCGCTTTCCTCAATCACCTTATGCGAAGAAATAAGCACTGCCCTGTGTATAGTATTTTCCATTTCACGCACATTCCCCGGCCATGCATATGAATTAAGTTTTTTCATTGCGGAGTCTGTTATTGCTTTTTTAGGATATCCGTTCTCCTCGCAATATTTTTTTACAAAATAATCGGCAAATATCCCTATATCCACCCCCCTGCTTTTTAATGGTGGCAATTGCAGACGAATTACATTAAGCCTGAAGAACAAATCTTCCCTAAAATTTCCTTTTTTTATCTCTTCGGTCAAATCCCTGTTACTGGTCGCAAGAACCCTGATATTTACCTTAACGGGCTGATTGCCCCCTACCCTATCAATCTCACGTTCTTGCAACGCACGCAATAATTTCGCCTGAAGACGCAAATCCATTTCACTTATCTCGTCAAGAAGAAGCGTCGAATCGTTTGCCTCCTCAAACTTCCCTATTCTTCTGGCTAAGGCACCTGTAAAAGCACCTTTTTCATGACCGAATAATTCGGACTCCAATAGATTCTCAGGGATTGCGGCACAATTAACCGATACCATTCTTTTGCCGCTTCTCTTACTTTTATTATGAATATATTTAGCGACAACTTCCTTACCCGTACCCGATTCCCCCGTTATCAAAACACTAGCATCGGAAGCTGCAACTTTGTCACACATGTTAATCACTTGTTTTATAGCCTGTGACTCTCCGATAAAGTCGGTCTTATCACTTGAAATTGCCTCAAGAACCGATGATATCAATTCTTCGTCGGGAGGTAACGGTATATACTCCTTAGCACCCGCCTTAATTGCTGCAACGGCAGCTTTGCTATCATTGGTAAGTCCGCACGCTATAACGGGAATTGTAATTCTTTCCGCTGCAAGGGAGGCTATGAACCCTGCGATGTCCATGCTAACATCTACCATTACCAGATCGGCTCCTTTGCCGTTCCTTACAAAATCCAGAGCCGTTTCAACATCATTTACCTGAGAAACACTAGCTCCTTTATCCTTTGCTATTTTTGATGCGGCAGACACTTGAGTATTATGTCTGCTTAATATTAATAACCTCATAACTTACTTTCATTTTTTTAAATTTTTTATCCTGTCTTACTCGACATATTACGGCGGGAAGAAAAATAATTAATACGCTTGGTAGGAGGTATAATACTATTTAAGAATAGTTCAAGCTTTCTGGGGCTTTCCCTGTTTGCGATAGATTTTACCGCATGGATATATATTTTAGCTATAAGCAGTTCGTCTTTTGTATTCCTCTCCAGCTTAGAGGCTATAGGCGAGAAAAACATATATGATATTATCGCGCCGTAAAAAGTGGTCAAAAGTGCAACCGCCATTGAAGGGCCTATAGTTGACGTATCTTCAAGGTTGCCTAACATCTGCACCAGTCCTATCAAAGTACCTATCAATCCCATAGCAGGCGATACCTCGGCAGCCTTCCTTAATACGGCAACACTTTTTGCGTGTCTGTATGCAAGTGCTTCAACCTCATTATTCATAACGCCTTCAATCTCAGAAATATTGATATGATCCACTATCATATTTACCCCGTCTTTTAAGAACGGATTATGCCTTGTAAGATGTGAGTAGCTATCCAGTTCAAGCGAGCCTTTAACACGCGATATCTCGGCTATCTCAACAGCATTCATAGCGGCTTTTGACACGTCCTCACTCGGATAGAATATCGTACGTATCATAGCAAGCTGTGCCTGTATTATTTCAGGAAACGAAAAACACGCCATAGTCACAAAGAACGTTCCTAAAATAACGATAAGCACCGATCGTACATCGAAAAACCCTTCAGGATTACCGCCGATATATATTGCAGTGCTTACCAGCGAGAAAGCGACCAATATCCCGACAATCGTGGAAGCATCAACAAGCTTGTGTTTTATGGATCGTTGCATTTGTAATAACCCGATTATCTAATCTTTTTCCGACCTTATGATTTCCGTCATGGTAACACCTATCTTATTTTCAACAATAACCACCTCACCTTTTGCAACAAGGCGGTTATTCACGAATATTTCAATCGGCTCACCGACTTTTCTATTGAGAGTTACAACAGCACCCCTCCCTAACTTTAAAAGCTGGCTTACAGCCATAGTGCAACTACCCAGAACCGCCGATATTTCAACAGGTATATCCGATATCGAATCTATATCAACATCATCTGACGCATCGGCTACCGCAACACCTTCGCCTTCGGGACTATCCTTTAATTCTTCATCTGACATAACACTCTCTAAAAAATATTAACTAAAAGTATATAAACAATAGTATTTTTATAACTTATTGTAAAATACTATTGCAACATTGCCTCAATGTCTTTCCATACTGCTTCACGGTCGGTTATCAAACCGCCGCCTTGCCATTGTATCTTGCAATCACCTACCCCTATATTATCACTTGCCACAACTTCAACATTAGCACTAAACCCTTCGGACTTAACAAGGTTGTCTATTTTTTTCTTCATATCCGCCAGTATCTTGCTATTGACGCATATTAACAGCCTCGGTTCGTCAAACAGAATTTCAAAACTTTTTACGATTACATTTTCTACTAACCGGCAAGCGTTATCCGATATGGAGTTGTCGGAAACCTTACGGGCAACTTTAAGTGCAAGATCAATAACATCTTCGGACTTCTTCAAGTCTTCGAATTTTCTTACTTCCAATATATCCTTAAGCTTCAGGTCAATATTCTTAACCGTTTCATTTATTTGATTATTTATATCATCAGCAGCCGTTTTAGCATCTTTGTATCCTTTGGAATATCCTTCTTCATAGCCCTTCTTATGACTTGCGGTCACCTCGGCTTCAGTAATTTTAGGCTCGTCCTTTACAACGGTACTCGGGATATTGTGAACGGTATTATTGGCTTCCGACCTTTGATTATCAGGTTGCTTGGGCTTATTTGCAACCGCAGGAGTACCGCCGGAAAAAGAACCGAAAACCTTATCAAAACCCGACTGAAAATTACTGTCGGCATTTGAAATATTATTTTTCACATCTTTTTTAAATGTATTTAACTTAAACTCTTCCATTTTTCCTTAACAATAAATAACCAAAATTAGTAAATTAACTTTATAATTACATATATCGGTAACGTCATACTATGGCTTGACCATAGTATCCGAGCAATATAATAATGCATGCATTTTATGCATACTTATTTTTCTTTCTTGGATTCCAAATCAAGTTTGGAATGACGTAATTATAAAAGCTAATTTAATATACAAGCTCATCTTCATCACCCTCACCCTGAGCCAGATTCATTTCACCGCTATTGATTAAATCCTTCGCCTGAATAATTATCTCGCTTTGGGCTTCATCAACATCACGCAGCCTTACAGGTCCCATAGATTCCATCTCGTCCAGCATAATCTTAGAAGCACGAGCCGACATATTCTTCACAAATAAATCCCGCACTTCTTCACTCGCACCCTTAAGAGCAATCGTAAGCTTGGTTTTATCGGCAACCCGTAATAACGACTGTATTCCCTGTGCATCGGTTTTAATGAGATCTTCAAAAGTAAACATAAGGTTCTTGATTTTCTCCGCTGACTCGGGGCTGTTATCTTCCAACATTCCCATAAATTTAGCTTCGCTTGTCCTATCGAAATTGTTAAATATCTCTGCCATCATCTCATCATTATCAAGTTTCTGAGTTTTAGAAACCGTACTGATAAACTCGGCTCGCAACGCTTTTTCAACATTATCAAGAACTTCTTTTTTAACGTTATCCATCTCAAGCATTCTAAGCATTACCTCAAAAGTGAAATCCTCAGGAAGCATAGCAAGAACTCTTGCAGAATGTGCCGGTTTTAACTTAGATACTATAAGAGCAACCGTTTGCGGATACTCGGTTTTAAGGTATGATGCCAGTATCTCTTCACTGACATTCCCTAACTTATCCCATGTATTACGTCCCGCCGGCCCTCTGATATCTTCCATAATTCCGTCAACTCGCTCTTTTCCAAGAGCCTTCGCAAGGAGTTTTTCCGTATTATCAAGGTTACCTACAAATGACAGCGTTTCAGAAACAGAGTTAGAAAAATCAAAGAACAACTGCTCAACCACATCGGCACTTACCGTACCCAAACCTGACATACAATGAGATATTTCCTTTATCTCATCATCATGCATTATGCTAAATATTTTTGTGGCATTACTCTCGTTAACCGACATAAGAACAATTGAAGCTTTCTCAAGACCGCTTAACTTTGCATAGTTATCAATATTTGCCATAATTTTTCTCTATAAACTATTTTTTACTATCAGCTTCCATCCAGTTTCTTAGTATAGTCACGGTTTCCTCGGGGTGACGCTCAACCAGATCATTTATTGCCGCTAATGATGTCTTGTTCATCTTGGATTCAATACTATCGAGATCTATTAACGATTCCCTTTCGCTCACCTTCTCATGCTGACCGGTTATTTGTGCCAGTTCTTCCAAGTCCTGACCGGCTAAGGCAGCCTCAAGCTCTTCTTCTACCGTATCGGATTTTGTAATTTCAAACGCACGCCTTACCATCGGTTTGACAACAAGCAATATCACAAGAGTAAGAACCAGCCCTATAACTATTGTTTGTATAATATTTCCTATATCATGCTTTATCCACGCAAAAGGATCTTCTTTAATTTTACTTGTAACCTCTGTAGAGAACTTCATATTGATAACTTCAACCTTATCACCTCTGATCTCGTCATATCCAACAGCTGATTTTACAAGTTTTGTGAGTTTGTCCAGCTCTTCGGGAGGTCTTTCGCTATATATATATTCTTCGGTTTCCTCATCATATTCATAAGTACCGTCTACTAAAACGGCAATAGAAAGCCTTCTTACCTCACCTGTTTCCTTTATCTGCTTTTTAATGGTCTTTGAAACTTCATAATTAGTTATCTCGTTAACCCTTGCCACATTACTTTCAGAAGATGCCGCACCCGTATCGGCAATTTGTCCGGGAATATTATTTCCTGCCGTTACCTGACCGTTAACCCCGTCAGATGAAGACTCCGTTTCCTCTATAGTCTGAACGGATCTTGCTACCTGACCGTCGGGATCATAAATCTCCGAATCTATAACTTCCCTGTCAAAATCAACTTCGGCAGATACTTCCGCCTCAACCTTCCCGACACCTACCGAACGTGATAGCAAATCTTCTATTACATTTTTCAAGCGGTTTTCATATTGAATCCTGAACTCTTCATTCGTTGAAGCGGTCATTCCCGCATCGTTAGCACCGCTAGCACCTTTTTTGAAAGGTCTTCCCTTAGTATCTACTATGGTTATCTTGTTTACATCTAAATTAGGAACAGCCGTAGCCACCAGATGGCTTATTGCGGCTATTTCCGATGACCCCAGCCCCTCATTGCCTCTCAGGCTTAAAATTATTGAGGCGGTAGGTTCGGATTTTTTTTTCGCAAATAAATCCTGCTTGGGTATTACCAAATGCACCCTTGCACTTTGCACCTGATTGAACGCAGTTATGGTTCTGCCTAACTCCCCCTCTAAAGCCCTTATGAGATTTACGTTATTTACGAAATTTGAGACTCCGATTCCCTCTTTCTTATCAAAAAGCTCGTAACCTACATTGGCACGCCCCGAAGGTAGCCCTTGCTCGGCAAGATTCATACGGATACTTAAAACCTTATCACGGGGAACCATAATCTGTGAACCGCCGGACAGAACCTCATAATACACCCCCATACCTTCAAGCTTTGCAGCAATCTTGCTACTATCTCCCGAATCAAGACCGCTAAACAACTGAACGACAGCCGGAGTAGAAAGCCTGAACGACATATATATAAAAGCACCAAGTATAATGACGGCAACAACACCCATCATACCTAATTTGGAAGGTCCCATATCTTTAAACAGCTGTGCCGTATCGCTCATACGATAAATTACCTAAAAACTTAAACTAGAAATAGGGCAAACACTCCGGTTATCATGCCCCCTACCTGAGACTTGCTATAAAACAACCGGAAATTGGCATATCTTGCCAATTTATTATCATATGGTAACAATATATGGTAATTTGTAAAGAACTTCCACTAAAAACATGTGGATAAAAACCGATAAATAATTTCAACTCACATCAAAAGTATCAATTATTAGATTAAAAAGTATAGCTTTAATTAGATTATTTATAAATCTTGAACTTACCTTCTTTTAGCTTTTTAGTATAATCGGCAAGTTCCTTTTTCACCATTCCGCTTAATATATAAAGCCCTATAATATTAGGTATCGCCATTGATAAAAGCAGCAAGTCGGAAAAATCCACTACCAGTGAAATATTATCCAGAACACCACCCAAAAACACAACGAAACAGAATATTATGTGATAAACGGAAAGGTATTTATAACCGAACAAATACCCCCAAGCCCTCTCACCATAATAGCTCCATGTTATCATTGTAGAGAACGCAAATAAAGCAACCGCTACCGCAAGCACCTTTGGAAACCAGTCGATCACGGTTGAAAATGCAGCACTGGTCAAAAGCACTCCGTTACCCGCATCGCCATCTTTATAAACCCCTGTTATTGTTATTACCAAACCGGTAACAAAACATATAACCATAGTGTCGATAAACGGCTCTAACAACGCAACCACTCCCGCCCTTACAGGCTCTTTTGTTTTAGCTGCCGAGTGAGCTATCGGTGCAGAACCAAGCCCTGCCTCATTTGAGAATGCGGCACGTTTGAACCCATTAATAATAACCCCCAATATTCCGCCGCCAACTGCAATTCCGCTCAATGCATCTTGCAACATAAATGACACGGCACTACCGATTTTATCGGAATTTACTATTATAACTATTATTGATGCCGTCATATATATTAAGGCCATAACGGGTACTATTTTTTCCGCCACCTGTGCAATTCTTTTAATACCGCCGATAAGAACAAAACCGACACTAACAGCCAGCACCAGTGATATTGCCCAATCAAGGTTGCCGAACGTTTCAAAAGAGTCGGTCATAATTGAAACGGTCTGGTTGGATTGGAACATATTCCCTCCTCCCAGCGAACCGCCAATACAAAAAATAGCGAAGATAACAGCTAATATTTTTCCAAGCATAGGCAAATTCTTTTCCGCCAGTCCTTCTGTCAAATAGTGGAACGCTCCACCGGAAACCTTACCGTTTTCATCAATCTTTCTGTATTTTAAACCGAGGGTAACTTCCGCAAATTTGGCAGACATTCCGAAAAACCCTGCTATCATCATCCATATGACGGCACCCGGCCCTCCAACTGTAACCGCAACGGCAACACCTGCGATATTACCTAAGCCCACCGTCGCCGATACGGCAGCCGTCAATGCCTGAAGATGTGTAACTTCACCGGGGTCATTATCTGAAGAATATTTTCCACGCACAACATCTATGGCATGGCGGAACATTGTTATATTTACAAATCCCAATCTAAGGGTAAAAAACAATCCGCCTGCAACAAGCCACAATACAAGGACAGGGAATCCCGCAATTTTATAAAACAATACCGTTGCCATACCTCCGACAACGGTCTCTAACGCACTCTTTGAAATTCTTATTAAAGCTAAGGATTCTTCAGGTCTTTTTTCTTTTATCGCATCAGCTTCGACGGGTTGCTCTACAATTTGCATTACATTTTCCTGCACTTGTTCTTCCGCACGAACATCAAAAGCAGTACCCGAAAAAATTACAAGTGATAACAACACTAACGATAAGATTCTATACATTAATCTTTCTCCATTATTATATACAAAATTCGTATAACAAAATTATCTTTTCGATTTTTTATCCGACAACAGGCTAATCCTTATATTCTCGAATTTCAACCGGCAATTTTTTTGAGTTCGTTTTTTCCCACTACAAAACGCCACGGCAAATCCTTGCCCTGACTTATTCCGATTCTGGTAGTCGTATCAAATTTCAGGTCATAACCTTTATCTGCCACATAAAAATTATTATTATCCGTTATATCAACACCGCTATGTTCACGTGTTATATTCATAACTTTGCATAACTTGCCGGGACCATTTGTTTTTTTATAATCAACCTGCGGGATATAAATTCCCCTTATCAGCACTGCGGCAGGGAACCCTTCTTCTTCGGTTACAAAATTCAAACAATGATACATACCGTAGATAAAATAAACGTATGAAACTCCGGCTTTACCGAACATAACCTCATTACGCTTGGTCATACCTTTGGCAGCATGGCAAGCAGGGTCATCTTTTCCCACATAAGCTTCAGTTTCGGTGATAACACCCTGAAAAGAATTAAACAAAAAAACCTTGCCGATTAAATCCTTCGCAACATTTAAGGTAGGTCTGTTATAAAAATTGCGTTCTAATTTTATCATTTTATTCCGTTATAAAATTTAATCATACACAATACGACACATAATTATTTACCTTGCAAATAAACATAAAAACCAGTAAAAGACTAGTCAGATTGTTCATAATTATGAACCGTTGTTTGAAAAAATTTATTAACCATAGAATTTAGGACAGGAAAATACTCTATGACACAACCAACTTTAAAACCGGGAAACCCTTGTTTCTCGTCAGGACCTTGTGCCAAAAGGCCGGGCTGGAATTTAGAGGCTTTAAAAAATGCGGCACTGGGTCGCTCTCACAGGGCTAAAATCGGTAAAGCAAAATTAGCTGAAGTAATTGACCGCACAAGGTCGATATTATCAATACCGGAGGATTACAAAATAGGAATAGTGCCGGCATCTGACACAGGTGCTTTTGAAATGGCTATGTGGTCATTGCTCGGCGAACGTGGCGTTGACCTGTTTGCATGGGAAAGCTTTGGCTCAGGCTGGGTATCCGATGTTGTAAAACAATTAAAATTACAAGACGTAAATAAATACGAAGCAGATTACGGAAAGCTTCCAGATTTATCAAAGGCCGATTTTTCCCGTGATGTAGTGTTCACATATAACGGCACTACGTCAGGTGTAAAAGTACCGGGAACCGACTGGATAGATGACGGCAGGGAAGGATTAACTTTATGTGATGCAACCAGTGCGGTTTTCGCAATGGATGTTGATTTTAGCAAACTTGACGTTACCACATGGTCATGGCAAAAAGTTATGGGCGGTGAAGCTGCACACGGAATGATTGTTCTTTCCCCACGGGCTGTAAAAAGACTTGAAAGCTACACACCTTCATGGCCTATGCCTAAAATTTTCTGCCTTACAAAAGGCGGTAAGTTAATTGACGGCATTTTTAAAGGTGAAACTATCAACACACCTTCAATGCTTGCGGTAGAAGATGCGATTGACGGCTTGAAATGGGCGGAATCAATAGGCGGACTACCTAAGCTGATTGAACGTTCCGACGAAAATCTGAAAGTTGTAAAAGACTGGGTTGCTAAAACCGACTGGGTTGATTTTTTAGCCCAAAGCGATGAGATAACCTCCAACACGTCAATTTGCCTAAGGATTGTTGACCCTGATTACACATCATTGCCTGCCGATGAACAGGAATCACGTGCGAAAAAAATCGTATCTATTCTGGATAATGAAGGCATAGCATATGATATCGGCTCTTACCGTGACGCACCTGCCGGAATCCGCATATGGGGAGGAGCTACGATTGAAAAAGCAGATATGGAAGATTTGCTTCCATGGCTTGACTGGGCTTACGCTGAAGTTAAAGGCAAAGCACAGGCTGCTTAATTAATAGTGATTAGAGCCTAAAAAATTCTTTAACAAACAAAATCAAACAAAAACCGCAGAAAAAATTAACTAGACTCTAAACTCTAGACTCTGCGAACTAACTATATAGGAGTTTAAAATGCCAAAAGTATTAATATCAGATAAAATGAGTCCGAAAGCGGCAGAGATTTTCAAGAATAATAAGATTGAAGTTGATGTAAAAACAGGCTTATCCGAAGACGAACTATGCAAAATAATAGGCGATTATGATGGGCTTGCAATACGTTCTTCAACAACTGCTACAGAAAAAGTAATTAAGGCAGCTAAAAACCTTAAGGTTATCGGACGTGCCGGAATCGGTGTTGACAATGTTGACCAAAAAGCCGCCACTGCAAACGGAGTTGTAGTAATGAATACCCCTTTCGGTAATTCTATCACTACTGCCGAACATGCAATTGCTATGATGATGTCGCTTGCACGCCAGATTCCTGTTGCCAACGAGTCTACGCACGCAGGCAAATGGGAAAAATCTCGTTTTATGGGTGTTGAAGTAGCCTCAAAAACTCTAGGGCTTATCGGCTGCGGCAACATCGGTTCGATAGTAGCGGACAGGGCTCAAGGGCTAAAAATGAAAGTTATCGGTTTTGACCCTTATCTTTCCCCTGAGCGTGCTAAAGAGCTTAACATTGAAAAAGTTGAACTTGACGAGCTTTTAAAACGAAGCGATTTCATATCCTTACACACACCTCTTAACGATTCCACAAGGGGGATTTTAGGTAAAGAAAATCTGGCACAAACTAAAAAAGGCGTTTATATAATCAACTGTGCCCGTGGTGGTCTGATAGTAGAAAAAGACTTAAAAGACGCTATTGAATCAGGGCATGTTGCCGGAGCCGCACTGGACGTTTTTGAAGAGGAACCTGCAAAGGAAAATGTCCTTTTCGGTATGGAGCAGATTATCTGCACCCCTCACCTTGGTGCTTCCACTTCAGAAGCTCAGGAAAACGTTGCTATACAGGTTGCCGAGCAGCTTTCGGACTACCTGAATAACGGCACTGTTACCAACGCACTTAACATAACTTCGGTATCATCGGAAGATGCGGCTAAATTAAAACCATACCTTCAGCTTGGCGAACAACTGGGAAGCTTCTCAGGACAGCTACTACAAAGCGGCATCAAAAAGGTAGAGATAGAGTTTGAAGGTGCTGTCGCAAAAATGAATGTGAAGCCTATTACTTCGGTTATACTTACGGGGCTTTTAAAGCCTGTTTCAGAATCGGTTAACATGGTAAATGCTCCGATTGTAGCAAAGGACAGAGGAATTAGTGTCAGCGAAGTAAAACACGAACGTGAAAGTGACTATCAGAACCTTATAAAGGTAACGGTTACAACCGAGAAAGGAAATCAGTATGTTGCCGGAACTTTATTCGGCGGCACTAAACCCCGTATTGTTGAAGTAGGTCAGGTTAAACTTGAGGCAAGCTTAGGTTCAAAAATGCTATACATCAATAATGAGGACAAACCGGGTCTTATCGGTGACTTGGGTAAACTTTTGGGTGACTCTAATATCAATATTGCCAACTTCCATCTGGGGCGTGGTGCTAATGAGAAAAGTGCTATAGCTTTGGTTGAAATTGATGAGGAACCAAAAGGCGATCTTCTTGAAAAGATAAGCAAATTAAACAGCGTTATTAACGCAAAACTACTAAGTTTCTAAAATACGTTGCAAGTTTCAGGTTATAAGCTATAAATATAACCTGAAACTTTGCATATAAAATATTAAATTATGACAATAGCAACTAAAATACACACTAAACTTCGGGGTAAATTGATAGGAACTGACGAGTTCGGCAATAGGTACTTTGAAGACAAGAAAACCGATTACAGCGGTAAGAAAAAAAGGTGGGTTTTATATAAAGGAATGGCTGAGCCTTCAAAAGTTCCTCCGTCTTGGCATGGCTGGCTGCATTATACCACCGATAATATACCTGATGAACAATATAAGTGGCAAAAACCTCATACACCAAACCTAACAGGTACAAAAAATGCATATTTTCCTGCCGGACACGAGTCTAAAGGTGGGGTACGAAATAAAGTAGCAAGCGATTATGAAGCTTGGAAACCTGAATAAAATAATAATAGGTATTTTACTATGGGCAGAAATGTAATTGAAACATTGATGGGAGCTGTAGTTCTTATTATAGCAGCCTCTTTTATTTTCATATCATATAAAAGCGGTAATATATCTTCTGATTCGGGTCGCTATACCGTAACGGCAAAGTTCCGTGAGATAGGAAGCCTTTCAATCGGCAGTGATGTCAGGGTCGGCGGTATCAAGGTAGGCAGTATTTCAAACCAGTATCTTGACCAGAAAAACTTTAAGGCCGTAGTGGAAATGGGTATTAATCAAGATATAAAAATACCTCGTGACAGCTCGGCATCAGTGATCGGCGATGGTCTTCTGGGTGGAAAATATATTTCCATTGAACCGGGTGGCGAAGAAGAATATATAAGCTCAGGTGGCGAGATAAGATACACTCAGGACTCGGTAAGCCTTGAAGAACTTATAGGAAAATTTGCCTTCGGAAGCTTAGATGATAAAGAAGGTTCATCAAGCGAAGACGATGATTTGACAGGCGGTTTATTAGATGAATAAAAAAATCTCTATTATTTTATATTCGTTTTTTTTATCTGCTATAAGTGCTAATTCTTATAGTAACACTTCTGAAAATAAAATAACTTATCACGAAAAAGATTTTACAAATTCCGTATCCCTACAGGGAATAAATAAAATAACCGCACGGGTTTCTTCATTTGATGTTCAAAAAGATAATAAAATGAATTTCGGCAACCTCGAGGTGCAGCTTATAAAATGCTGGAAAGCCCCACCGGAAGAAGAGCCTGAAAACAAGGCTTTACTTAGAATCTGGGAACAAATTCCCGGAGAAGATAAAAAAGAAATATTCTTCGGTTGGATGTTTTCATCAAGTCCGGCTCTATCAGCACTTGAACACCCGGTATATGATATCGTTGTTAAAGGTTGCATGGATAAAGATAATGAAGCCGGCACTTCTGATACTGATATAAAGCCGACATCTTAAGATTACTTAACATCAAATAATTCGTAAAATCTTGATATTTCGAACATCTTCTTTACTTGCCCCTGAGGTGATTTAAGCACTATTGTCTTGTTTGTTTTTTTAGCTTCATCACGCACAAGCAAAAACAACCCTAAAGCCGCCGAATCAACAAATTCGACCTGATCTAAATTTATTTCTATTTGCTTCAATCCACTATCATTAAAAACACCTATAACATCTTTAAAATTACCATGGTCTGCGAATGTAAATTTGCCCTGCATCTTTATATCACATGTAGCCCCATTGATGGTTTTTACGTACTCCATAAATATCTCTCTTATAATTAAAATAACTCAATATCATCATCGCTTTCTGATGAACTATTTGCGGCCTTCTGACCAATCTCGTCCGCTGAACAAATATATTTTTCTTTAATTAAGAATTCTATAAAATCATTCTTTAATTGGCTAAGAGTCATCCCTGATACTATCTCAGCGGCTCTGTTTTTATCTATGTCTGAATTGGTCATACTGATGCACAAACTTCTCTCTCCTTCTTTTTGGCTATCAGCATTATCGTTTTTGACACACTCCAACACAGAAGTTATATTATTTATATATTGTGATGCCCTGTCTGAAAACTGCATGTCCATGGTCATACCCGATATGTTACTAGATGTCTGCTTGGTAAACTCCACATTACTCAACAGTATCTTTTCCAGATTATCGCTTTGACTCAAGATACTCTTCATTATCAGGTCGACTTTTTCTTTTACAAGTATATTATCCGACATATCAACCGTTGCAACTTCATTTAAGGTTCCAAAACTGTCATTTACGCTTTGAACCACCTCCCCTATCTTGGAATTCATCTCTTCTGATAAGCCCGATATCTCTTTCGATAAAGACCGAACCTCATCGGCAACAACTTCAAACCCTTTTCCGGCATCACCGGCTCTTTTTGCCTCAATAGTGGCGTTTAAAGACAGCAGGTTAGTTTGCTTGGTAATTTTTTGCACCCTTCCTATGAAAGATTCGATAGCAGATAAATTATTTTGGGCTGCCTCCAAGGCATAAACCATAGACATCGCTTTTTTTGATACATACAAAATCTTGTCCGTAGCATCATCAATTGCGTTATTAATAAGACCAATAGAATCAACAAGAGAGTATCGCTCCCCCCCCACATCAAGCGAGTTAAGCATTGTAGCCACTTCCTCTATTCTATCACCCTGTTCCATTGAAGATTCGGCAAGGCTTTTAAACTTCACATTTAAACCTTGAGTACCCTGCTCAATTGAAACTGCCGTTTTTCTAAGCTCTTGGTTAACTATATCTATAATACCCGTTTGTAACCGAGCCTCCTTTAACCAATCCTTCAATACGTCCTGAGGTCTTTTATATCCCATATTACTTGAAAAATCCTCAATATTGACAACCTTATTCTTTTGTTGCACATCATTAGCAGGAACCGGATCAACTTTAGACTCTTCAACACTCATCTGTTTTTCCACTTTTTTAACAGTTATAGATCCATTTTCTTTCGATACACCTATAGACCCTGCTATTTTAAATATCCTGCTTAACTTGCTTTCCGGCTTGGGTTCAGGTTCAGGCTCCGGCTCTACATTCTGACAATCGCCTGTTTCACTATCTACATTGTTTGCAACATTATCGTTACCGATATAGACTTCAGGCTCATCATCTTCAGATTTTATAAGATCTTCTATTCTATTGCTTTCAATATTCCGACTGATATTAGCTACAGGCTCTTCAATCGGTTGAGGGTTTTGTTGTAGTGAATCATTATTTTGAGGTTGAGGGATATCAACACTGCCTTGCACATCAACCGGCTGATTGCTCGGTATGGTATCTGCTTCCTGTCGCTCCCGAGCGACTTCGGGTTGGGGGGGATTAATTTCCACACTTACGCTTTCCTGAGCAGTAAATGCCTCTTGGGCAGGAATCGCTTGTGCTTCGGTAATATTATTATCAACAACACTTTCAGCAGAGGCAACTGCGGGAGTTTCTACAACTTCATTACTTGCAAGCTGCTCCTCTTGTTTCTCTTCAACCGGAATTTCTTGCTGCATCAAGGTAGGCTGCGGTTCAATCACAGGCTCGGCAACATTTAAGCTTTCAACTACGTATTCAGGAACAGAGACCGTTTCTTGAACAGAAATCGCTTGTTCTTCTATAATATTATTATCAACAACACTTTCAGCAGAGGCAACTACTGGAGTTTCTACAAATGCATTACCTGCAACCGATTCTTCTTTTTGCTCTTCAACTAAAATTTCCTGCTGCATTGAGGCAGGCTGAGGTTCAACCACAGGCTCGACAGGTTTATAAAACTGATTAACACTCTCTTGAACCGGAATTGCGTTAGCGGTATAAGTTACATCTTCTTCCTTATCAGCATGCAACGATTCAGATGCAGTCTGTTCAACCGCATTTTCCTGAACTAACCGAGCTTCATTTTCTTGTACAACCTGTCGGGTCTGCATTTCGGGTTCTGTGACAGGCTCACTATTATTTTGCAAAACCGTTTCAGGCTCTTGAGATTGCATTGTTTCTAGAACTTGCGGTTCTGATATATTTTTAATTTCTTCCGGCTGTTGATGCGGCATCTTAATCAATGACGAAAGTAAAACTTTATGCTCTCCTTCTGATGAATTGACCTTATTATATACGGGGCTTTCAACATTAGCCTCAACTTTTTTTGCCTGTATAAGTGAATCCATCATATTTTGGGCAGAACTATTTTGTACGGCTTTAGAGTCGGCTCGATAGCTTGACTCCCCTACATTCTCTTTTTGTTCAGAACCGATTTCATTAGTCGCATTATTACCTATATCGGGAATATCAGAATTTTTTATACCGGCATTAAGCAGGTCTTTTAGACGAATCCTCCCTTCTTCTATAGGATCATTATCTTTTTCTATTTTATTGTTTAGCTGCCTCATGATAAATCTCCGCTCACATACATTGCTTTATTATTTCTTCAGCCATTTTTGTAATCGAAACTTCTGTATTAACAGCTCCGATTTGCCTTGCCTCTTTGGGCATTCCATATACAACACAACTACCCTCATCTTGTCCTATAGTATAGCCTCCTGCATTTTTTATTTTTAACATTCCGTTTGCACCGTCTTTTCCCATACCTGTCAATATAACGCCTAATGTTTTGTTACCGATGGCGGAAACAACAGAATCAAACAATACGTCCACTGACGGACAATGTCCCGAAACTTTATCATGACCTCCCAAGTCACACAAGATATCAGTACCTTTTTTCTTAATTCTAAAATGACACCCTCCATGAGCAATGTAAACATTTCCCGAAGACACCTTTTGTCCGTCTACAGCTTCCTGCACATTCAATTTACATAAGCCGTTTAATCTTAAAGCAAACTGCTTAGTAAATTTTTCAGGCATATGCTGCACCACAACAATAGGTGGCATGTTAGAAGGCAATTTTACCAAAACCTCTCTTAAAGCCTCAACTCCTCCGGTAGAGGAGCCTATTGCTATAATTTTTTTAGATAACTCTTTATTTGCTGATAATTCAAGAACTTTTACATTATTCGTCTTTTTACGGAATGTCCTTACATTAGCTCTTGCAGCTATTTTAACTTTATTAATTAACTCTTCCTTCAAAAATATTAAGTTATCCCTGCTATTATTATCGGTAGGCTTTGCTACATAATCAACCGCCCCTATCTCAAGGGCTTTTATCGTAGTATCCGCTCCTTTCTGGGTAAGAGTAGATGCCATAACTACAGGCATAGGGCGTAAGGTCATTATTTTTTCTAAAAAAGCAATACCGTCCATTTTCGGCATTTCAACATCTAGCGTTACCACATCAGGATTCAAGGCTTTTATCTTTTCTCTTGCATCATACGCATCTACTGCCGTCCCTACGACGTTTATCTCAGGGTCTGAAGATAACATTTCCTCAAAAATGCTTCTTATAAGTCTGGAATCGTCAACTATAAGAACCTTGATAGGCATACTAAAAACCTCTAAAATAATTCAACACCACTTCCACTTTTATCACGGTCATTCTCATGTGAAACCGTATCCTTGATTTTCTTAATATACCGCTTCTCTTCTTGCTTGACTTGTGCAACCTCCCTATCTCCACGTATCTTTTTCATCATGACTCTACCCGTGTCAGGAAAATAATGAATCCTTCTTGGAGAATTTCCGCCTAAATCCTGCCCGTTTATTTTTATTCCTTCATTTAGCAGATATTCTTTTATAAATTTTACGTTCTTATCACCTATCATTGCAGAGCTTTCTATTACGTTACCTCCACCGAATATTTTCACCTCCAACCGTTCTTTTTTTCCACCGAGCTTTAATATATCGTTAATTAGTTTTTCCATAGAATAAGCACCGTATCTAAGAGGAGCATCTGCTGCGTTTGTACCGTCTGGCAGTAAAAAATGGTTCATTCCTCCCACTTTTACAAACGGATCCCTTATACAAGCCGATATACAAGACCCTAAAACCGTTACCATAACCTGATTACGTTTGTCAGTTACATAACAGTCGCCTGAAAAAACTTTGACTACCTCTCCGGCAATCTCGGATTCAGTTTCTTTATCCTCGTAAACAGAACCGACAACTTTTTTATTAATATCCACTATTATATTTTCCTGTATATTGTTCTGCCTATAAGTTCAAAATCATCGCTAACTTTAAATAGATTTTCCGAATGACCTATATACAAAATCGCTCCCGACGGCATTAAAGATGATATTTTTTTAAACAATTCTATTTGGGTCGGCTTATCAAAATATATGACTACGTTCCTACAAAAAACATAATCCATCGGTCCCTTCATAGGCAATTGATGCATCAGGTTTAGCTGTTTAAAAGTAATAAGCTCCTTCAAATTTTCAGCCATTACGCCTTTATTATCTTTTCTGCTAGATTTAACCACATACTTACTTCTATATCCGACGGGGATTTTTTGAAGCAGGCTATCATCATATACGCCGTTCTTAGCCGTCTCTAGCATGTTGGTATCAATATCAGTTGCCAGTATCTTTATGTCCCACGCCTTATAATTCTTTAACCCTTCACAAACGGTCATTGCTATACTATACGGCTCAGGGCCTGACGAGCTTGCTGCCGACCATATCCTAATTCTCTTATCGGCCTTAGGCTGCAAACTTCTTTGATTTAATGATTCTTTCAAATGGTCAAAATGGTGATGCTCACGAAAAAAACTTGTAAGGTTAGTAGTTACGGCATTTACAAAATTACCCACCTCCCCTTCACCTTCAGGGCTATCTATAAACTTGCAATATTGCTCAAATGATTTTAAATTCAGCTCCCTCAGCCTTCTTGCTAACCTCCCATATACCATATCACGCTTATGATCGGCTAACTTTATGCCAGATTTTTCGTAAATCTTTGCAGCTACAAATTTAAAATCATCGTCTGTGAACTGAAATTCTCTACTAACCGCCACAACAAAAACCCTCTACTATTACGCTTCCTCTTTCATATCCGACTTACGATTTCCATCAATTTTAATATCTTGACTGTCAAATAGGCTATTTATATCAAGAACCACAACCATTTTATCATCAAGTGAAATTAGACCTTTTACGAACTTGTCATCAACCTTCATTTCCATCTGCGGTGCCTGCTTAATATCATTTTGTGCAACCTCTATAATATCCGATACCGCATCAACCAATATGCCTATCAACCTTTGACCTACGGCAATTATTATCACTACATGTTTTTCCGTTGCTTTAGTCTCGCCCATATCAAACCTTCCTTTCAGGTCAAATATAGGAATAACCGCACCACGCAGATTTATAACTCCCTTCATAAACGGGGGGCTATTCGGCAATCTGGTAGTTTCCGTCCAGCCCTTTATTTCCCTTATACTTAGCAGATCAACGCCATATAGTTCATTATCAACTTTAAATGTCAAAAACTGGGCTATATCCTGATGTTCCTGTATAATATTACGGACATCATTTTGGGAAAGCTCTTGGCTTTTCCCCTCGCTTTGACTTCCCTCAATTTCATCTATTTGTTCTTTTACCATATGTTACCGCCTGTTTTAAGCTACATTTTCCTGTTCCACTTCCTCAACGACAGAAGTAAGTTCCTGCAATTTTGATATATCCAATATTAGTGCAACCTTACCGTCACCAAGTATAGTTGCCGCCGATATCCCCGGAACGGCATCTGAATTTTCTTCCAGACTTTTTATAACAACCTGCTGCTGTCCGATTAACTCATCGACCACAAGCCCGAACTTGTCCATGCCGTTTTCAACCAGTACCACAAGTGCTTTACTCGGATTTTTTTCAGCACCTGCAATACGGAAAACCTTATGCAGATAAAGTATCGATATAAAATCACCCCTAACATTAATCAGGTCGTTAGCATCTGCTATTTTTCTGACCTCATCATTTTTAGGACGCATAGTTTCAATGATACTACCGATAGGTATAATATATTTTTCTCTGCCTACCCTAACTATCATTCCGTCAAGTATCGCAAGGGTTAGCGGCAGACTTACCAAAAACGTAGACCCCTCCCCCGGCTTATTTATTATATTTATAGTACCGCCCAAACTCTCTATATTTCGCTTTACCACGTCCATACCAACGCCACGCCCTGAAATATTAGACACAACCTCCGCCGTGGAAAATCCGGGCATAAATATCAGATTGTCTATTTCATGATCGGAAAGCTCTGCTTCGCTCGACACCAGCCCTTTATCTTTAGCTTTTTGTAAGACTCTTTCCCTGTTAACCCCACGTCCGTCGTCAGATATTTTCAGTAATATTTTGCCTCCGGCATGTTCGGCAGAAAGCTTTATAACCCCTTGGGCAGGCTTACCGGCGGCAATGCGGTTTTCAGGAGTATCAATACCATGATCCACTGAATTTCTAATCATATGAGTAAGAGGGTCGGAAAGCTGCTCTATAACGGTACGATCAAGCTCGGTTGCCTCTCCTATCATCTCAAGCCTTATGTCTTTTTTCAGCTGCGTTGAAAGGTCTCTTACTATTCTTGGCATTCTTGAAAAAACAGATTTTACAGGCTGCATACGCACGGCCATAACCGCCTCTTGCAATTCCCTTGTATGCTGTGATAAAGTAGTTATCCCCTGCACAAGCTTAGGGTGTTCTTCAAACGATATATCGGCAGATTGTGCCGCTATCATTGCCTGCGTTATAACAAGCTCCCCCACCATATTAACCAAGCGGTCAACCTTATCGATATCAACCCTTATGGAAGTAACTACCGGAGCGGCTTTTGCCGCATCATCAGTATTATTTTCCTTCACCAATTGCGGCTTAGGTAATTCTTTTTGTACTTCAGCCTGTTTAGACCCATTTTCAATAGCTTTGGGTCTTTCTTTGGCAAAACCTGCTATCTTCTCGATTATAAGCTCACACTCATCTTCAACAAACTCAAAAACTTCCCTGATATCATCAATTGTTTTTTCGGTCTCTAGGCTAAAACTCCATGACACATAGCACTTTTCCGGATTAAGCTTGTTAATATCAGGTAAATTATCCGTGTTTATCTCACACTGCAAGTCACCCAATGACTTTAGCTCATTAATGATAAGTAACGGCTCATTTCCCGATATTAGCATATCCTCTTTGGGCTTAAACTCTATACTGAATATACTAATCTCGTCATCATCACTCTTGTCAGACTCGCTCTTTTGTTCACAAACATTAGACTCACTGCCAAGCACACTCCTTAGATGTTCGGAAACCTCATCTTCAATACCCGCCTCCGCCTCAACCCCGGATTGTGCCGCAACAACCATCTGTCTTACAATATCTACCGAAGACAGAAGGGCATCGGTCACCTCTCTTGTAGGAGCGAGATCTCCTTCCCTCATAGCATCAAGAAGTTCTTCTAAGATATGAGTGAACGATGTGATGCGATTAAAGCCAAAAGCACCGGAACCACCCTTTATAGAGTGTGCACAACGGAATATTGCGTTTAACTCTTCATTGTTAGGATTATCTTGGTCAAGCCCTAGAAGCCTTTCCTCCATATCCTCAAGAAGCTCAAAACATTCCGTTATGTATGTTTCTTTAAATCGCTGCAAATCATCCATCGATAAACCATTTAAATTAAAATTACGCCGCAGCTACTTTATTTACTACCTGAATAAGCTTTTCAGGATTGAACGGCTTAACTATCCAGCCTGTCGCACCGGCATCTTTGCCTTGCTGCTTCTTATTTGCATCACCTTCTGTGGTAAGCATCAATATCGGAGTAAATTTATAGGTCGGATTAGAACGAAGGTTCCTTATCAATTCCAGACCGTCCATATTAGGCATGTTCAGGTCGGTTATTATAAGGCTAACCTCCTGATTACCCAGAACACTTATAGCATGCTGTCCGTCTTCCGCCTCAATTACATCAAACCCCTCTTTTTTCAGGGTAAATGACACCATTTCCCTTATTGTTTTTGAATCATCTACAGTTAAAGCTATTTTTGGCATTTGTTATTTCCATTTATTAAATTGCGACTCTAAACCCAACACTAAAAAAGCATTCGTCATTTCTGATGAAGGATTTTCTATTTTAAAACTACCCTTTTTTTTACAAACTGCCAAAGCCGATGCTAACAATATCTGAATTGCCGGAGTGGTGATTTTCTCCACTTCTTTTGCATTCACTTTCAAGTTTGTACCGGCTTCGGATAAGGGCTTGATTTCATCATAAAATGACGATGCCGACCTGATATCAAGAACCGACGGAAGTGATAATGATTTTGAATTTTTACTATCTTTTTTTGTTGCACTCATACGCTCTACCTGATGTCACAAAACAACTTAAAATAAATATACCATAATATTATGTGATTATTAGTTGAGTATCAACATAAAAGATTACTATTTTTTGGGAGTGTTCAATAAATATAGAATTTGTATGTTTTTCAAAGCAATCTAAGGCGCCCTAGAAGTAAACTTATTATTTTTATTTCGTATTTTCGGGTAATGACGAGTTTTATTTGCATTATGCAGAGGTCTTATCTGTAATTTTTGTCATGCTGAACTTGTTTCAGCATCTCTAACATGACAAAGTATATGCTGAAACAAGTTCAGCATGACAAAGTCTGTCTACAATGAACACTTCGTAGTTTTTAACAAGATTTTTAAATTTAATTTGCCAGCATGAACAAAAATGCCAGATGAGCAAGCACCTTTGAATAGCTATCGTAAACTTCTCTTTGCACCTCATACATATAATGCCCCACACCATCTAGGATAAGAGTTTCAAAATAAGCACCGGAATCCTCCAGTATGACCTCTGCCTCCTGCACCGAATTATACTTTATGCCCTTAGTACCGTCATTGCCGTCGGGCTTTATGAACGCATCACTTGCACCATGTATTGCGTAAACGGATAAGCTACTATTATCAAGGCACGAATCCCCCATCAACGCACCCGAAACCACAACAAGCGACTTGACTATTCCGGGCTTTTCACAAACAAACTTATATCCCAGCATACCTCCGTTGGAATGACCCAGAATATATACCTTATTATCGTCAATATTATAACTTTGTGTAAAATCGGCAATCAACTGCATTAAAAATGCCACGTCATCAACTTTATCGTACGCTGCCTTGCCGCAGCATTCTCCGGCATTCCATGTTCTTTTATTGCTCCCGCTAGCCTCTTCCGTACCTTGAGGATAAACAACAACGAACTTATAAGCATTTGCCACCTGATTCCAGAAAGTACCGTTCATAGTTAATTCGGCATTTCCATAAGCACCATGCAACACCATGACCAGAGGAACCTTACCGCCTGAAGGTAATCCGCTTGGTATATATGATAAATAATCTCTTTGTTGAATGTCGGCAGAATAAACCATATTTGGAATAATAGACATAAGTATAATCAGCCGGATTTTATTTAGCACCTTCATCTTACATCTCCATATTTTGATTAGAAACTTACGGAATTATACAAAAAAACTGACGTATTACGCAGATATCTCTAGATATGCATTATAACTATAAGAATATAGTATAAATATTAACGAATGATTAATTTGAAATATTTGTGATACAAACAAGACTAGGCAAGCCACTTACCGATATATGATATCTGCTCATCATTCATAAGCATCGGGGCATGCCCTACACCTTTGATTACCGCCCCTTGGGTCTGACTTTTTGAAGCAAGCATTTTATTATAGGTTTCATCGGACAAGATATCGGACACTTCGCCCCTTAATACAAAAACCGGACAATTAATTTTATTCCAGAATTTTTCAAGATTCACGTCAGGACATTTCCCTATCCTGCGGGGACTTTTGATGTTGCCCAAAATTCTGGTAATAATTGGAATTTTCTGCACTATTTCAGCATCATACCTGAATGTATAAATGCCGTTATTTTCTTCTATGCTATACTTGAAAATATGCCGCCACTGCTCATCGGTTTCAAGTCCGAAAGTCAGCATTCTGGCTTTTAGGTTTCTTGCCGCATCTTCATAACTTTTAAATTCAGGTTTTATACTTACATAATCGAATATCCTATCCAGAGCCTTACCCGATATATGCATACCTATATCATTAAGCACCATTTTGTTGATAAGATTTGCCTTTTGCGATGCTATTATCATACCTATTATACCACCCATAGACGTACCCACCCAGTCGATTTTTTGCAAGCCAAGATTCTCAAGTAAAATAAGAATATCAGAAACATAGGTCGTATAATTATATCTTTTTTTATCCTCTAGCCAATCGCTATTTCCCCTGCCTGCCACGTCAGGGCATATTATCCTGTAATCCTTCTCAAGGCTTTTCGCTAAAAAATCAAAGTCCCTTCCATTGCGGGAAAGACCATGTACACACACCAAAACACGTTTGTTATCCTCATTGCCCCAATCGGTATATGCAAGCTTACGCAAGCCATGCTTTTCCTCAATATTAATAAAACTTTCTTTTACAGGCACTTACCCCCCCCCTATATACCGAAACGGCATGTATCCAGACCGCTAAGGTCAATTTCAGGCATTTTAGAATCAACTATATCCGCTATGGCTTTTGAGCTTGCAAAGGACATTGTCCAGCCCAAAGTCCCATGACCGGTATTTAAATATAGATTATCATATTTTTTAGTTTTACCGATTATAGGAGAACCGTCGGGAGTAGAGGGTCTAAGGCAAGCCCACTCGGTAGCGTTTTCCAGCCCCTTAACTTTAGGAAAAAGATATTTCGTCATACGCTTTAAGGTTTCTATACGCGGCTTTTCAACAGAGTCATCATATCCGGCAAACTCGGCTGTTCCTGCCACCCTCAATATATCGCCCAAACGTGAATATACTATCTTATTGAACTGGTCGGTAACCCCTACCGACGGGACATGCGAATCTTTCAGGTCGCCTATCGGGATTGATATGCTATATCCTTTCATAGGGTATATAGGAATTTTTATACCTATCTTACCTAGAATAAGCGGAGTCTTTGCTCCGAGGCACACCACATATTTATCGGCACTTATCTCGCCTTTATCCGTTTTTACCCCTTTAACACGATTACCTTCAATTACAATTTCTTCAATTTGCGTATCATACTCAAATTTAACCTTGCCTCTTTTTACTAATTCCTCGGCAAGTGATACGGTAAATTTATTTACATCGCCACTACCGTCCATAGGGTAGAATATACCGCCTATGATATCCATATCGCCGTAGCCTAAAGCAGGCTCTTTTTCTACCACCTTATCCATACTGTCGAGCAGTTCATACGGACAACCTCGTTCTTCCTGAAATTTTGCCTGTTCAATATTAAAATCCAGTGCTTTTCTACTTTTAAAAACGTGTAGAATACCGTTATCCTGCTTGCAAAAATCAAATGAAATATCCGATTCTATCTCTTCAAGACACTTCCTACTATACATAGCAAGCCTTAACATATTTTCGCTGCTTTTTAGTGCCTGATTAGTATTGCAGCAAGAAAGAAATTGCAGACACCACTTCCACATTTTTAAATCTACGATAGGCTTTATAACTAGCGGAGAATCCTTTTTAACAAGATACTCGGGTATCTTTTTAAAAGAATTAACATTAGCCCACGGTTCAACATGTGAATAGCTAAGCTGACCGCCATTTGCAAAACTACACTCGGACGCAGATTTTTGATTTTTATCTATAACGGTAACATCATGCCCGCTTTTAGAAAGTCGGTACGCAGTAGTGACCCCGATAACACCTGCACCCATTACAAGTATTTTCATAATTATTTTTCCGAAAGTTTACTATACACATATTATATCCAAAAATTTAATTCTCAATAAATATAAATATAGTGAACCCTCTTTTTCCGAGTGCATGTTAATATCGACAGATTATAGTAAATTAAAAGCCGCCGGAAGAAACTACGACAAAAACCGAATATTATTAATCATTAGCCTCTTTTAGCTTTGCTCTTCTACGCACTTTACTACCTGAAGTAACTCTTTCAAACTTGTTTTGTTCTTTGTTCCAAGCGTATTTATAGGTAACGGTTTTAACTTCGGTAATAAGTATATCTCCGTTAGCAAGCTGCATGATATCCGAACCCTTACTAAGTGCATCGTTAACTAAATTAGTCGACTTCCTTATGTAATTGATGTCAGTAGCAGGATTATTGTTATCACTCGCAATTTCAGGTAAGTTTTTAATTAAGTTAAGAACTGATGACACGATCTTTTTCTCCTAATTTACGTAATTTATAATTTCACTTTGTAAAAATTTCTTTCGCTCCTAATTGAGCCTTGAGGAGAAATTAACAGCCATTTCTTAATAAACCGTTAACGAGTGAATTAATTTTTGAGAAAAATTTGAGTTTTTGTTAATTTTTAAAAAACAACGACATTGTTGAATTAGTATATTTCTGATTAATGTCATTCTGAACTTGTTTCAGTATGACAAAAACTATGTTTAGTCGGCAATGCCGATTTTTTTTAACGCCCTCTGTTATTAGGGTCATCATCACGTTTAAAACAGTTTAACTTATCCACAAATTTATGAGTTATATCATTAACACCATCTAATCTTCTGTTAATTCTCTCTATCATATCAAAAGCACCACTGTTTCTGCCTACTCTTTCAACGCCTTCAACCCACCTAGATGTGAAACTTGAATGAGCGTCATTCAAACGCTGAACATTTCCCCTTCTGAGCAAGGATTTATTGTCGTTAAACTGACTCATAAGCTCCTTTGTATCATCTTCGGATATTTTTGGGAAATCACTTTTTTCTAAAGAATCCTGTAAAGTTTCAAGAATATATTCTCTTACCGTACCTTTTGGGACTACGTTAATTTCATTGTCTGTTTTAGCTTTAGCTAATTCAAATTTCTTCGGATTAAAGAAAGCTTGAGCGTATAAAGGAGTTGTTTTTGGATCGATTGTTTTTCTTAGAAGGTTATTTTTTACTTCTTCCGTAGAATCTATATCATCAAGTTCATGCTGATACGTATTTCTTATTTTAGATTTTTGATACTCGGTAAGACCTTGTCCGGACGGCATTTCGACCTCTTCAGTTTTGTAATAAGCGTATTTTCAAATAACAAAACTGCTATAACACAAAACAGCATAGTTGTATATTTTTAGATACAGCCCGCCGAAAAATGTTAAAAAGGCGTTAAAAGATCAAGAATTTGAGTTCCGTATCTCGGCTGCTGAACATTTGTAAGCTGTCCTCTGCCTCCATAAGAGATACGAGCCTCGGCTATCTGGTTCGAATCAATGGAGTTATCCGCTGCTATATCTTCCTGCCTTACGATTCCGTCAACAGTTATTTTTCTAACCTCAAAATTTACCCTTATTTCCTGATCGCCATGAATTACAAGATTTCCGTTAGGTAATATCTGTGTAACCATCGAAGCTATCTCGGTTTCTATTATCTCCTCACGATCCACCGTACCGGTACCTGAGGAAGTACCAGTTGAAGCTACGTCTAGCAAAAATGAGGCAGGCGATGTCCCCGGTATAACATCAAGAAGTTTATCCTGAATACCGAAAACCGACCCTGCGTTTGAATCCTCATCGGTAGAACGGCTACGCTGTGTCGAATTTTCAAGCTCTGCTTTATCCTGTATCTTTACAACAACTTTTAAAATATCTCCCACCCTTCGTGCTTTCATATCCTTAAAGAAAGCTCTGGCTCCCTGCTGCCAAAGAGAATTAGCGTATTGAGGCTGCAACTCGCTTTCTTCCTCCTCCCACTCAACAGGTTCATAACTTCTCTTGGACATAGGCAGTTCCATTTTCTCCAACGGAGGCTCTTTACCTATATTTTTCATTTCACTTAATGAATCCCCACAACCTGAAACTACGGTAGTGACTAACAAAATCGATATTGCTTTACTTAAATTATTTATTTGCATTTTTTATCCACCTTCACCCATGACAAAATCATTTATAGTGTTTTAACTTTTCAATATTTAGGACTGTCATCCCCGACTTGTTCGGGGATCTGAATAAATTTAAATGAGATCCCCCTATAATTTTCTACGAAAATTCGGGGGATGACAGTATTGTTAAAAAGTGTAAGTACTGTAAAAATCATAATTGCCCTGCATTGATTATAGCCGATGTTGAATTTTTCACCATAGCCTCCACTATCTTATTACTGCTTGTATTTCTCACCCTTATAACATCTCCCCTCGCACCGCTTTCCATAGCTACTCCTTTTGCGGTAACGGTAATAGACGGAGTCTCATATACAATATCTATGTTATCGGTACGCTGAACTATCTGTTTGTTTTGTACGTCCCTGCCACGTATAGGACGCAAGGCAGACTTAGAATTTTTTAATGTTTTTCCTATCAACTCACTAGGGTCTGTAACGGTATCGTGCATTAGCCTATGAGCTTGAACATCAATAAATTCGATATCGTCCTCGGTTATAACAGTTCCAAAAGGAATGCGTGTAGCAAGTGACGGGATACTTATTATCTCATCATAAGAACCGTTTATATCCAGAACTTGCCTAAAATCACCGTTCGTAAAAGACACCTTATAATCAAAACGCCTAGCTCTCTTGTTAATATCATATTCGACTATCTCAACATCAAAATATTCTTTTTCAATATCGAACTGAACTCCCTTTCGGTAACTTCTAAGCTCAATATCAATCCTGTCCGATTGCAACTCGTCCATTAGAGAGTCTGATATCATACTTTCTATCTTATCGACGCTTATAACGCTTATATTTTCAAAGATACTTTCTTCAGTGTACATTTGTTCCGAAGCGTTTGAAAAAGGTACTCCAAACAACATACCAATTGAAAATATAACCAAACATTTAAACATTTCCGCCCTCTACTCCTTTTTTATATTTAATTACGCCGCCTGATTTAATGTTTGCATACTCTCGTCGGTAGCTTCCATAACCTTAATATTCATTTCAAAGGCACGTTGAGCCTTTATCATATTTGTCAGTTCGGTAACAGGAATCACATTAGAACCTTCCAGCCACCCTTGTGTGATAGCCCCGAATCCGTCTTCATTAGGTGTTCCGTCCGTAGGAGGACCGGAAGCCTCGGTTTCAACCATCAAATTTTGTCCCACAGATTCAAGCCCTGCCTCATTGATAAACCTGACCAGCTCAAACTGCCCCAGATTTGAAGGAGCAGTCTGCCCGGCAATCGTAACTATAACCTCTCCGCTATTATTGACGGTAACACTGCTTGAATTATCAGGTATCGTTATTCCGGGTGAAACGGTATATCCGTCCGCCGTAACTATCTCACCGTCACCGTTTACCTGAAAAGCACCGGCTCTTGTATATGCCTCCGTTCCATCGGGTAGACTTACCCTGAAATATCCTTTTCCGTTTATCGCCAAATCAAAAGGGTTACTTGTCTGTTCAAAAGCACCCTGTTCGGCAATGGAATATACCGCAGCGGTTGAAACCCCCAATCCTATCTGTATTCCAGTAGGACGGATTGTTCCTGCATCGGACGTTTGAGTACCAACTCTTTTATCATGAACATATAGCAAGTCCTGAAACTCGGCTCTCTTACGCTTATATGCGGTTGTATTTTGGTTGGCAAGGTTGTTGGCAATAACATCTATGTTGGTTGTTGCCGCCTGCATTCCGGTTGCTGCCGTGTGTAGTGATTGCATTATCTTACTCCCTTATTGCCTTGTTAACGTTTTTATTGAATTTAGTTTGATATCGTGGATATCCCTTTGAAGCATCTTTACAGTTTCAATATTACGTGACACTTCTATTAAATCAGTCATGGCACGTACCGAGTTAACGTTTGAAGCCTCTATCATGCCCTGCACAACTTTTGACTCCTCACTCGGTATAGGTGTCCGGTCGGTTTTATAGAATCCCTGCCCTTCCCTTACCAAAGCCTGATAATTTGCAAACTCGAATATTCCTATTTGTCCCCTTTCCTCGGCTCCGGCAGAAACCAGACCGTCTTCTCTTATTATAATATTTATGTCTTCTTCGGTTAATTCAACCGTACCGCCACCCGGACCTAACAAAGGGTAGCCCTCTTTAGTAACAAGCGAACCTTCGGAGTTAACCGCCAGATTGCCGCCTCTGGTAAAACGGATACCGCGGGGAGTGTCCACCATAATGAACCCCGGACCGTTTATGGCAATATCAAGCTGCCTTTTAGTCGCTATCAGGTTGCCTTGTGAGTAATCACGCTTTGAAGCGGATATCGTCCCAAATGATATATGGGAGCGGTCATCCATTCTTTCGCCAAGCTCGTCGTAAACGTCCGACTCAGCCTTAAATGCTGTTGTATTAACATTGGCTACCATATCGGAGATACGGCTCATAGTCTTATTTAGGTCACCCTGACGGGCAGCCAACACATATAAAGAATTATCCGCGGATGCACCTGTAACCGATATAACCGATACGAACGAAATTATCGTCGCAATTTTCATAAATCTCATTTTAAATACCCTAAACCGTTCTTTTAGTTTTCGGGCTACCTGCCAATTTTAGTATCAAAAACCCATTGTCAAAAATACCGCTTTAGCCTACATGCTAAAATAAATTGTACCTAACTGATACGCACTTTTCATGCCAGTTTCAAAAACCCCTTCATTTTCAATGGCTAACCAAATTAACGACTATTATTTTACACAAAGAATAAACTCAAACGGCATTTTTTTCTCCTAACAACAGAAAATTTTGCCTAACTAGCCCACCTTATCACAGCCACTTAACACAAACACAATTATTATCCACAACAATTTGGACACACATACAAAAAAACTAACTATATTTAGTGTTTTTCTATTGAGAATTACTCTACATATGCATATGATTAAACTTGTGTAATTGTGTTATTTTACACCTCTTGAATCTAAACCGATAGGTAATTAATGGCTGAAGAAGAAAAGAATATTGAGGAGAAAAAGGACGAGGACACCTCCGAAAATGAAGCTGAGGAAGCCAAAGGGGAAGGGGAAGAAGATGGCGGTGAAGGTGAAGAAGGCGGCGAAAAAAAGAAGAAAAAGAAAGGCGGCAAACTTAAGCTTATAATAATTGTCTTAGTATTGCTATTAGCGGGCGGTGGTGGTGCCGCAGCATATTTTATGGGATTTTTTAATAAAAAGATAGAAGTAAGCAGTGGCGAGATAAGAGAGGGCGAAGAAGTTGTCGGTGAAGACGGTGTAATTGAAAAAACAGTTTTCTACGATATGGAAGAATTTATTGCCAACCTCAATGTGGGCAGTAAAAGACCGAGTTTTTTAAAAATGACCGTGTCCCTTGAGCTTGCAGGTGAATCGCAAATACCTATGGTTGAATCAAAAATGCCTAGAATAAGGGATAGCTTTCAGGTTTATCTCAGGGAATTACGGCAGGAGGACTTGCAAGGCTCGGCAGGTCTTTACCGCTTAAGGGAAGAACTTTTGCTTAGAATAAACAAAATAGTTTACCCTGCTAAAATAAATGACATTTTGTTTAAGGAAATATTAGTACAATAGGTTTACAATACGTTAAACGCACAATTGCGTTAACATTAAGAGTTTGAATTTAAGCTATGGCAGAAGAAGGGCAACAAACAGAAGAGGAAATGGCGGCAGCCATGGAAGCTATGGCAGGCGGTGGCGGTGGCGATGACTCGAAAGCTCTGTCTCAGGACGAGATAGACAATCTTCTCGGCTTTAGTGCCGCCCCCGTTCATGAAAAAAAGACCGGCATTGAGGCTATGCTTGACAAGGCATTGCTTTCTTATGAACGCTTCCCGATGCTTGAAGTGGTGTTCGACAGGTTCGTCAGAATGCTTTCCACCTCTTTACGCAACTTCACCTCCGATAACGTTGATGTTGATATTCACTCAATTACGTCACTTAGGTTCGGTGATTACGTAAACTCGATACCCATGCCTGCGATACTTTCGGTATTTAAGGCAATAGAGTGGGAAAACCTTGCTCTGGTTACATATAACGGTTCTATCGTTTATTCGATGGTTGATGTTTTGTTCGGCGGCAGAAAATCCAATCGCCCTATAAGGATTGAAGGTCGCCCCTATACTTCTATTGAACAAAGCATAGTAAGGCAGGTAACGGAACTTATACTTTTAGATATGGGAGCGGCATTTGACCCTCTTAGCCCTGCAACATTCCAGTTCGAAAGAATAGAAACAAATCCGAGATTTGCAACAATAGCACACCCGTCAGATACCGTTGTACTGCTGCAATTACGTGTCGATATGGAAGAACGCGGGGGAAATATAGAGGTTATGTTCCCTCTTGTAACCTTAGAGCCTATCAAAAAATTACTTACCCAGACCTTTATGGGCGAATCTTTCGGTAAAGATTCAATATGGGAGTTGCATTTAGGTAAAGAAATATATAACACTGATGTGGTGGTTAAGGCTATCTTGGGAAAAAAGAAAACCACAATGGAAAAATTAATGAGGCTCAAAGTCGGCGACACTATAATTTTAGATAATAAAGCAAGTGAAGATATAGACCTTACATGCGAAGGTATTCGTGTTTTAAAAGGAAAGATCGGCAAGGTAGAAGAAGACGTGGCAATCGCCGTTAGTCAGGTTATAAATAAAAACATGCGAGAACGCGATTAATGGCAGAAATACTGGATATCATAGTTATTTCATTATTATTGGTAGCAATAGTTTACGGTGTGATACTAAACCGTAAGATATCTATATTGCAGCAAAGCAAGAAAGAACTGGCAAATCTTTTTAAGAGCTTTGATGAGACTATACTGCAAGCTCAAATAGGTATTGACGACCTCAAAAAAGTCAGCACCGAGATTTCAGGATTACTTAGCGATAAAATGGATAAGGGATATGTACTGATTGATGATCTGGCATTCTTAACTGAAAAAGCCGAAAAAGTTACTCAGGTCATGGACGACAAAGTTAAAAAAGCTCAAAAAAAGGCGGCAGTCATTCAGGCTGTCAAGCCGGTTACTCCCGACATTTCACAGGGCAGCCATGTCTTTACAAGCCCTAATCCCGAAGAAATAAAAGCACTGCGTCAACAAAATTCCTTAAGCAATTCAAAAACAAAGCCACAGGAAAATAATATCAAACCGTTTGTTGATTCAAAAAAAGCAAAAGCCCTTGAATCATTACTTGAACAGATAAACGAGAATAAAGAAACTCAAAAAAACAATATAAAAACAAACAAACCTGTTTCATCTTTTTCCAATAATAATGAAAAAGATGAAGAACAGATAGTTGCCGATATGTTAAAAGCCATCGGATATGGTGATAAATAATAATTTTATACGGATTTTATAACGTCATGAGGCTAAGGATATTACCCCTTATTCTATTTTTTGCTTTTACATCTATAGTTGTAAAGGTGTTTGATGCTATTATCGAAAAAGCTAACGCCCCTTCCGATAAGCTGGTATCTCAATTTGAGGCTCTGGCTCAAGAAGGAGAAATTGAAGTTGAGGAAGGGGAAGAAGGCCTGCCAGACGGCGAATCTTCCGACGAAGAGGCGGTGTTAAGTCCGGGTTATTCAGGTGCGGGGCCAAAAGAGCTTGAAGTCACTAACATGACAGAAATGGAAAGGAATCTGCTTGAGAATCTTGCCAACCGCAGAAAGGAACTGGAAGATTGGAGCAAGTCTATTGCGATGAAAGAAAACATACTTAACGCCACCGAAAAAAAAATTAGCCATAAAATGGAGGAGCTAAAAGAGCTAAAACAAGACATAAGCAGCTTGCTTGAAGAATATAATGAAAAAGAAAACAAGAAAATCATCCGGCTTGTAAAAATATATGAGAATATGAAACCGCAAAATGCTGCACAGGTATTTGAAAGCATGGACATGCAGATAATTGTTGAAATAGCCGGCAAGATGAAGGAAGCAAACCTTGCCAAAATAATGGACAAAATGAATGTTGACAAGGCTAAGGTCATCACCGAAAAGCTCGCAACACAGCGTAAATTAGTTGTTAACTAAATTTTAACAAAACTTTGATACCATACCCTCTAAGATGGAAGCTCTGCCATAATAATGCAATTGAAAATTGCAACACAGGCATAAAAACCCATCTATAAAGGAGCATGTGGTAATGGTTGATAAGAATATGAGTATTTTAGTTGTTGATGACTTTAAAACAATGCGACGAATCGTAAGCAACCTCTTAATACAGCTAGGTTTTAATAACATTGATGAAGCAATTGACGGTCAATCAGCTTTGGCAAAGATTTCAGAAAAAGAATATAAAATGATAATTTCCGACTGGAATATGGAACCCATGAGCGGCTTTGAATTGTTACAAAGTATTCGTTCGTCTGACGGTAATATACGAACAGTACCGTTTATAATGATTACTGCCGAAAGCAAGCCTGAAAATATAATAAAAGCAAAACAGGCAGGGGTTAATAACTATATAGTTAAACCGTTTAATGTAGATACATTAAAAAACAAATTAACGGCAGTACTAGGAGAATTTTAACATTTTCGTAACTGGGGATAAAAAAATGGAGCTATCCAAAGACTTATATTATAAATTATGTAGCCTAAAAGATAAAAACGGTAACAATGTGGAGCTTAATCAAGTAGAATCAGTTGTTTCCGACTTGATTTTACTTTTTAAAACTCACTGCAATAAATATGATAGTCAATTATTCGAAGAAATAAAAGCAATCGGCGATACGGCACATTCTGCCAAAATGGACTTTAATGACGGCAAGAAGGATAACGTTATAGAATCAGCGTCTTCGGAGCTTGATGCAGTTATAGAGTCAACGGAGCAGGCAACAGATACGATACTTGACTCGGCTGAGAATATACAGAAAATAATTTTAAACAGCCCTGAAAATGAGGTTTCAAAGGGTATTACAGACAATGTAATGATAATTTTTGAAGCCTGCAACTTTCAGGACATAACAGGACAACGCATTAAAAAAATATCAAAAGCACTTGATTTCATTGAACACTCCGCAGGACACATACTTTCGAAATATTCTTATGAGGATATAAACAAAGATGAACGAGGCGATGCCCACTTAATGAAAGGCCCCGGGTCCAATCAAGACTCACCGAATCAGGATGATATTGACAAACTATTTGATAGTGTCTAGTCTTAAATTTCAACTTTTAAGCTATTATATTATTATAGTTTTGTAATGGAACAGCAGCACGACAAAACTAACTACGAGATTGAGCCTTCACAAACCGGAGCTTTCGCTTTATTTGTCCCCTTATACTTAGTTATATTAGCCTTTTTTATCTTATTGAACAGCATATCCGATGAAAACCAAAAGAAAAAGGAAGAGGCTATTTCAAGTATCGAAGAGTCGTTTTCTTCAGGCTCAGGTCGAACCGACTTAGAGAACAAGGCATTGTTTTTTTCGTTCTCACAAATTGTCACTACATATTTTGATGATGTGGAAAAAGAGCTAAAAAGTGCTTATAAGCCTGATGAGTTCACCGTAGAGAGAAAGGGCTACAAAATGATGATAAAAATACCGCTTAGGAAGGTATTTGAAAAAGACTCGGCAAATATAATTGAATTTCAAAAAAGCCTTTTCAACAGGCTGGTTAAAACAATATCCCTTGACAGAAGAGGGGTTGATGTAAAGATAAATATAAAAGTCGATTCACAAGGCTTCTCTTTACTTGATAATAAAGATGCGTTTGAGATAGATAAAGAACGCTCGACAAATATCGTTGAGAAATTTTTAGATAATAATATTGAAAAAAAACATATAACGGCAGGTATAGCATTTAACAATGAACAATATCTAATAATCGAAACAAATGTTAAGAAATCAGATAATTTTTTTGAAGGTCTGCTCGACAAATGACCCAAAACAACGAACATTTTTTACACGAATTTAAAACCGAAGAGACGACAAGTAACAACAATTGGATGATGACTTTTGCCGACCTTTTATCATTGTTGTTGGTATTTTTTATTTTGATATACGCGACAACTTCAATAAAAAAAGGTCAGTGGGATAAGCTAAGGGAATCAATGGGAGAATCTTTTAAAGCTGCAAAGGTGATTGAAAAGAAATTAGTTACTAACCTGCATGCCACTAAAATTACCATAAATAAAGGTACCGATATTGACTACCTTGAAGCGGTAATTGAAAGTAAAATAAAAGATGACGCATTTTTAAAAAATAATATAAAACTGGAAAAAGACGCAAATAGTTTAATAATCAAGATTAACGGCCCAAACTTATTTGAAGGCAACTCCCCTGTTCTGACTGAAGATTCCAGAGTACTACTATTTATTATCGGCGATGCTTTACAAAGAGTAAAAAACCGTATCGAGGTATTCGGATACATAAACGAAAATGACGAAAGCAAACACACCGACAGCTTGAAACTTGCGTTATCCAGAGCCGTTAAATTAGCCTCCGGCATGCGGGATGCAGGCAACTTATCAAAGCTGGAAGCAATGGTAAAAAATGAAAAGCCATCCGGCTTAGATGATAAATCCTTAAACAGAATAGATATAATAGTACGCCCATATATTAATAGCCCGGACTGAAAATAATGGTTGAAAATATCGTAGAATATGTTTATTCTTTTTGTATAGATATTGCGGTTATATGATTGCATATATACTATATATAGCAAGTAGCTAATACCTAAAATCATTATATATTAAACGGTATTAAGTGAAAAAATTCACCTTTTATTTTTTGTACGCCTTTTTAACGGTAATAATAATATTACCGTCCTCTAGCTATAGTATATCGGATAATACCAAAAAAATTGTTGTAAAGGTTGTTGATAAAGGACAATTTTTAAGGATATTTTTCTATACCGACCCTGATGTAAAATTCACACCCAAAATGCATGACGGTAAACTAGACGTATCTTTTGAAGAAGAATTTACTCCTTATTTAAATACCTTAGATAAAAATGTTAACAAATATATAAAGTCGATAGATACCACTAGCAATACAAAAACCATATCTTTTAATTTATATGATAACCGGTATGCGTACAGAAAATTTATCAGTGAGAAATTTGTTGGTATTGACTTAATTGTCAATACCAAACAAGAGCCTGATATACAGGTCGCAAAAAAAGAGCCGCAATCTACAAAGAAAGAAGCCGTTCAAATTAAGGAGGAACAACCAAAACCTTTAAAAAGGGTAGTTGAGACTGCCGAATTAAATTTGTTACAGCAATTCGAAGATGCAGGTCTTGGCGAAAAGCTGTTTAGAAGCCTTGAACTGGCTCAAAACACCGTTGAAACTCCGACAGAAGAAACCGAAGAAGAGCTGGAATCGCAAGAAGTCGCCGAAGAGGATTCTCCGAGTACGCCTGAAATTGTAGAAAATAATAACACGGTTGCAGAAGAGCCGGAACCACAAAAATTTACAAAGAAGGACGGCTCGGCAGATAATTTGTTTTTTGAGTGGGACAGACCGGTTGGGGCTGCAGTATTTCACAGAGGGGCGTATTTATGGGTTATATTTGATAAATACCGTCAGGTAAATACTACCGATATACTAACTGAAAAACCTGAAATATACGAAGATGCCGAGCAGCTTGATAACAAATATTATACTATTTTGAGATTAAAATTAAGGGATAGCTATTATGCCGTTCCACACAGGGAAGAAAACAACTGGCTAATATCCCTGACAAAACAAAAATCCCTACCCCAATATGAGCCGGAAATATCAATTCAGGATAGCGAGCTTCACGGCTCAAAATTAAATATTAAAGGCTTTGAAAACACTTTAAAACCTATCCGCCTAACCGACCCGACAGTTGGCGATGAAATGATAGTAATTCCTCTCATTGAGGAGAGCAGCGGCTTTAAAGTGCCAAGAAAATATCCCGATTATACCGTTCTAAATACATATCAGGGTATAGTGATAAACCTGATATCCGACTTTATCAGTTTTGGTGCCGATAAAAACAATATTGAAATTTCAGGCCCCACTAACAAACTGGCAGGAGGTGCACAGCTAGCCTTAAGAGAGCTACAGGAAAAAGAACGGCTGGCAAGGGAGCAGGTAGAACGCCTGAAAGAAAAGGGTCAGGACATTACAGCCATAAAATTCAACACGTGGAAAATCGGAGATGATAAAACCTACCTGAAAGACCTTAAAAACATTTTGTGGGAAATAACAGAGGTTGACTGGAAGGAAAAAAATGAAAAACGCCTTAAACTTGCAAGATTCTATTTTGCACATTCTTTATATCAGGAAGCTATCAGTATCATTAACACTATAAAGGAGTTTGACAAAAACTACGCTAAAAACAATGACGTAAGAATAGTTGAGGCAGCCTCATTATATATGGCACATAGATATGACGATTCGATTGAGGCATTTAATAATATCGATATCAATTCTCTTGATGAACGTGGCAAAGCCGAGATAGCGTTTTGGACGGCTGCGGCAAATATAGGACTCGGCAGCCAGATAAAAATTGATAAATTCATCGGTAGTAACCCTGTACTTGAGCAAAAAAAAGAGGACGACAAAAATAGCCTTGAAGACGGCAATACTACCGATAATACAAGGCTGATTTATGAAACCTCCTCAAGATTACTGCGTATAATCAGGCAGATTGACCCCGACTTTGCCAACTCCGAAGAAGTACAGAAACTTGAATCCACAGCACGTTTTGTTACCGACCACTATCAGGAAGAGATAAAGCGCTTTGAAGAAAGCGAGTTATATCAATCATCCGACGCCTTTCAGATAGAAGATAACAAATTATGGTGGAGTACGTCCGAGCAAAGAAAACAAGAAGAACTAAGAATGAATTTTATTGAGAATGTTGAAGTATTTTTAAAATTCTATCCCGACAGGGTATTTAACGACTTTGCATTGATAGCCCTAGAAGACAGGCTAAAAAGAAACGACGTGGTTGTCGCAGAAGAAATAATAAGCTTATTAAAAGACGAGGAACGGGAATTTACCAAAAACAGTATTGAGTTTCTAAGGGGACTGTTCTACGCAAAAGACGAGGAATCCGAAAAAGCTATTCAAACGTGGTTAAATCTAAGTGGAAATGTTTTAGACCGATATAACCGTACCCGTTCGCAACTAGCCCTTACGATATATGAGTTACGCCTGAAAAAAATTGAAGTCACCGATGCAATTGACAGATTAAACGACCTTCGCATAAGCTGGCGTGGCGGCGTTTTGGAATTCAATATATTAAAGATGCTTGGTGAATTCTACATGGAAGAAAAGGAATATATGAAAGGCTTTGCTGTATGGAGGTCTTCTATAGCTGCATTCCCCGGTTCTGATGAATCACTGTTAATCGCAAAAAAAATGAGTGACAAGTTCGTACAGATATTCAGTCAGGGCGAAGTTGATGAAATGCCTAAGCTTGACGCTTTAACCCTTTATTACGAGTTCAGGGAACTAACTCCGATAGGTAAACTCGGAGATGAAATGATAAGCCGCCTTGCCGACCGCCTTATTGAGGTTGACCTGCTAGACAGAGCTGCGGCACTCCTTACCCACCAGATACGTTTCAGGCTTATAGGGGAAGAGCGAGATATTACAGCCCTTAAACTTGTTAATGTTCACTTAAAAAACCGCTCACCGCAAAAAGCGTACGATGTTTTAATGGCAACGGAGAATGATAATATCAGTGAAGAAATAAAGGATAAAAGGCAATATATAAAGGCTCATGTATTGATAGAACTCGGCAAGAACAACCAAACCCTTGCACTTTTAAAAGGCAATGATAGCCAAAAAGCGGCATTTTTACGTGCCGAAGTTTACTGGCGTAACAAGGTATGGAACAAGGTTATCGATGAACTGGAAACACCGTTCAGGGATATAAGGAGGGACGGACGCAAGGTTACACAAGATGAGATGAACCAGTTAATAAAGCTTGCCGTATCTTATGCTTTAATGGAGAGAAAAAGAAGATTACAGGTATTATACGAGGATTTCGAGCCACTCACTCCTGATAGTGATAGCAAGAAAGTATTTACATTCGTTGCTACCGACCGTGGACCCGTTGATTACAGAAATCTTGACCAAACGGTTGAGTTTGTAGACATGCAACAGTTCCTTGATAACTACCTGAAGGTAAACACAGAGCAGACCGCTACTAATGATGGTGGCGGTGCTTAACCGCCAAAACTTTTGACCAGACTCCCCACAACCATATACCAGCCGTCTATAAGCACAAAAAATATAAGCTTGAACGGCAATGAAATTAACACCGGCGGTAACATCATCATACCCATAGCCATCAGGGTTGAAGCAACCATCAGGTCAATTATCAAAAACGGTATGAACAGCAGAAAGCCTATTTCAAATGCACGCCTTAATTCACTTATCATAAATGCCGGTATTAAAATTCTTAAAGAGGTCTCTTCGATTTTTTCAGGAACCTTAGTATCTGACAATTCAAAAAACAGCCCCAAATCCTTTTCACGAACATTTTGCAGCATAAACACCTTGAATGGTGCAATTGTAGGCTCAATCGCCTCTTCTTCGGTTATCTCCTCGTCCATCAAAGGCTTTAGCCCTTTATTATATGACTCCATAAAAACAGGCTGCATGATAAACATGGTAAGAAAAAGTGATAAACTTATTATAACGGAATTAGGCGGAGTCTGCTGCAATCCTAGTGCCGTTCTTAAAAACGAGAACACAACAACTATTCTGGTAAATGACGTTACCATCACCAATATTGAAGGAGCAAGGCTTATAACGGTAATAAGTGCTATAAGCTGTAATATCCTTGAAGTAACCTGCCCTCCCCCTTCGCCCATATCAAGCGACAATGTTTGAGCAACGGCATTATTATCGCCTAAAGCCAGCAATAAGGTAAAAAACAAGATTATCCTCATTTCTCCCCCTTTGAATCAGATTGTTTAACTGTGATGTTATTCTCAATTACAGTTTCACTGTTCGCACCAAGTAATATAAGATGTTCGACATCATCCCTCTTGACTAATAACAACTTACGTTTTGCATCAACATAAAAAACCTCTTCTAAGGAAATACGCTTTGCGGCTTTTGACTTGCCTGCAAACTGACCTGAGGATACCCTCTTCAACAAGAATGAAAAAAGTCCTATCAGCCCCAAAACGAACACCAGTGCTAATATTGCTTTAATGTAGGCTGTGTAATCCATTTATTTAGCCTCATTCACACTGTTCAACATAGCCGTGCCATATGCTGACTGTGCCTTTCGCCTTTGAGAAGTATAATTAATCTGCTCTCCTATCTCTAACTTACGTTCGGTAAGTGTTTCAACAATATAAGTTAATTCCTTTACGATATTGTCTATTTTTTCATCATATGATTTAGCCTCGGCAGCAGGAAGTTTTGTAACTAAATCACAAAACTTTCTGACATTCCTGTCTATATTTTCCATATTAACTTCCTTACCCGCATCAAGGGCGTGCATAGAAGCTTCTATTTCACCGCAAATAAATTTGTATAACCTATCGGGATTTATATCTTTTTCCATAACTCATTACCTAACTACTATCTCGTGCAAATAATTCACCTCCGGAAGAAGAAAGTCCATATAAAATTTTATAGTTTTTCTTTTTAGTTTGAAAAAACCCGATTCATCATCACCTAACGCCTTATCGGACATTGCCATCATAACCCCGCCCATAACAACCCCGAAAAGCCTTGTATAGTAATAAGCCTTAAACTCGGCTTTCTTATCGTCCATAGAACGTATCTGAGATGTAGCGTTCACCAATTTACCTATCGCATCTTTTACTACATCTTCGAACACACTTCCCTGCACAAGTTCAAAAACCTCAACAGACAGGCTTTCAAACAGCCTACCGTCATTTATAATTATTTTACGCTTCACCAGATCCATTGCCTGAATACCGTTAGTGCCTTCATATATCATGGCTATCCGTGAGTCACGCAGGTTTTGTGCTATCCCGTAATCTTCAACATAACCTACCCCGCCAAATACCTGCATAGCTTCCGATGACATAAAAAAGCCCATATCGGTTGCATTGGCTTTTAAAACAGGGATAAGTATATCGGTTATTTCTTTATATTTTTCTTTAACCGCTTCATCTTCATGATTTCTTGAAAGGTCGATACACTTGCCTATATAATAAGACAAAGCACGCATTGCCTCTGTTTGGCTTCGTATAGTAATCAGCATACGTTTAACGTCAGGATATTTAGCTATAGGCAATCCTCCCTGCACACGCTCTGCCGCAAAATTCTCCGCCTTTTGTAACGAATCCTCGGCAATGGCTACTCCTTCTACACCGACTGCAAGCCTTGCATTATTCATCATAGTGAACATATATTTTATGCCGTGATTTTCTTCTCCGACAAGATAACCTACCGCTCCATTTTCATCACCGAAATTCAAAACTGCCGTCGGGCTTCCGTGAATACCCAGCTTATGTTCGATACTTATAACCCTGATATCATTTTTAGAACCGTCCTCTAAAACCTTCGGCACAATAAAAAGCGATATGCCTTTTATTCCATCAGGTGCATCTTCACATCTTGCCAGAACCATATGGATAATATTATCGGTATAATCGTGATCTCCAAAGGTAATAAATATTTTCTGACCTTTTATCAGATACTTATCGCCGTCTTTTTTAGCTATAGTTTTAACCGCCCCAATGTCCGAACCTGCCGTTGACTCGGTAAGGCACATAGTCGCCGTCCACTCACCTGAAACTAACTTCCTCAGATATTTTTCTCTTTGGTCGGCACTACCGTGATTTTCGAGCAACTCCACCCCCCCTTGAGTCAATAACGGGCAAAGTGCAAAAGCAAAATTAGCACCGCTCCACATTTCAGATATGGCAGTCGATACCAACCACGGCAAGCCCTGCCCCCCTATTTCAGTAGAAAAAGGAACTGAATTCCAGCCGTTTTTTACAAACTGCTCATAGGCTTCTTTAAATCCTTCAGGTGTAGTTGTAACCGAATCTTTAGAATGTGCCCCCTGCTTATCTCCGATAACATTCAACGGAGAAAGCCTTTTGCCTGCAAATTTTGATGCCTCATCAAGCACGGCATTTATCAAAGACCCTGATAAATCCTTATACTTATCAAGCCTCAAAACATCTTCTAATTTCAGAACATCATTTAACAAAAAATTGATATCGTCTAAAGGAGCGTTGTAATTTTGCATGGCTTATCCGTTCAATTATAATCAAAAAAAATGTTCCGTGAAGTTTTATACTCTAATATGTTTTTCAACTATTTTCTATAGTATTTTATAAAAAATACCCCGCTGAAAAAAATAGCTTTATATTGGAACGTTTATTATATATAAACGGCTAAAAAACGGTCATTGCTAACTAGTATAGTTTTACGTCATTACCCGAATTTTGTGTAACAAAATTATAGGGTAATCCGGTTCAAATTGTGGGAGTTCCCCCTATAATTTTCTACGAAAATTCGGGGGACGACGCAATTTAAGGTGCGTTAACTATTTAGGTTAGCAATGCTAAAAAACGGGATTCAACAGGGACATAAAATGACTAACAACGTAAAAAAAGTGGTACTGGCATATTCGGGCGGTTTGGATACATCGGTAATATTATGCTGGTTAAAAGAACAATATAATTGTGAGGTAGTTACTTTCACGGCTGATATCGGTCAGGGCGAGGAGCTTGACCCTGTTCGCAGCAAAGCGGAGCAATTCGGCGTTACTCAAATATTCATTGATGACCTGCGTGAAGAATTCGTAAGGGACTATGTATTCCCTATGTTCCGTGCTAATGCTATTTATGAGGGCGAATATCTGCTTGGCACTTCAATTGCCCGTCCGTTAATTGCAAAACGCCAGATAGAAATTGCCAAAGAGGTGGGTGCTGATGCAGTATCTCACGGAGCAACCGGCAAAGGAAACGACCAAATACGTTTTGAGCTTGGTTATTATGCTTTAAAACCCGATGTAAAAGTTATAGCCCCTTGGCGTGAGTGGAATTTGAACTCCCGTACCAAACTTATAAAATACGCAGAAGAAAGAGGAATCCCCGTAGCTATGGATAAAAGGGGTGAGGCTCCATACTCAATGGACGCAAATCTGCTTCACATATCATATGAAGGGAAAGTATTGGAAGACCCTTGGCAAGCATATACCGAAGATATGTTCCGTCTTACCGTATCTCCTGAAAACGCACCGGATAAACCTACATATATAGAGATAGAGTTCGATAATGGTGACGCTATTGCCATAGACGGTGAAAAACTGTCCCCTGCCAACTTACTTGCTAAATTGAACAAGCTTGGAGGTGCAAACGGTATCGGAAGACTTGATATAGTTGAAAACCGCTATATCGGCATGAAATCCCGTGGTGTATATGAAACTCCGGGGGGAACTGTTTTATTAAAAGCACGCAGAGGAATAGAAAGCATTACATTAGATAAGGGTGCTATGCACCTGAAAGATGAGCTAATGCCACGCTATGCCGAGCTGATTTACAACGGCTACTGGTGGAGTCCCGAGCGTTATATGCTACAGGCTGCAATTGACAGATGCCAAAACCGTGTGAACGGTCTTGTCCGCTTAAAACTATATAAAGGCTCGGTTGAGGTTGTAGGTCGCAAGTCTGCTAATAGCTTATACAGCAACGAGATAGTGACCTTCGAAGAAGATGAAGTATATAATCAAAAGGATGCCGAAGGATTTATTAAGCTGAACGCACTGCGTTTACGCTTGGGAAAGAATCATAGCGAGAATTATCCTTCACCTGATTAGACTCTGCATAATAAATACGTCATCGCCTGAATTTGTGAAACAAATTATAGGGCGATCTCATGAGATTACCCTATAATTGCCTTTGGCAATTCGGGTAATGACGAGTTTCATTTGCATTATGCAGAGGTCTTAAAGGGAGAAGGGACTAAGATTTGAATTTTACCAAGCCTTTCTCGGATCAAAAGCATCTCTTACAGCCTCCCCGATAAAGACAAGCAATGTCAGCATTATAGACAACACAAGAAAGCCTGTAATACCAAGCCATGGTGCTTGCAAATTTGCCTTGCCCTGTGCCAATAATTCGCCAAGAGAAGGAGAGCCGGCAGGCAACCCAAACCCTATAAAATCAAGCGATGTCAATGTTGTAATAGCACCTGTTAATATAAAAGGTAAGAATGTTAATGCAGAAACCATAGCGTTAGGCAAAACATGCCTGAATATTATAACGGATTCGCCCACTCCCAGAGCTTTAGCAGCTTTGACATATTCAAGGTTTCTTGCCTTGAGGAACTCGGCACGCACCACCGCCACAAGGTTTGTCCAGTTGAACAACAAGATTATTATAAGTAGCCACCAAAAATTAGGGGTCACTACCGAGGCTAGTATTATCAATATGAATAATACGGGAAGCCCCACCCATATCTCAATAAATCTTTGGAATAACAAGTCAAGCGTTCCTCCAAAATATCCCTGTACCGCTCCTGCCGCTATACCTATGATAGAACCGAAAACAGTGAGGATTAAGGCGAAAAACACCGACAGCCTGAAACCGTATATGGTTCTTGCCATAACGTCACGCCCCTGATCGTCTGTTCCAAGCAGATTGTCAAAGGTCGGAGCCGAAGGTGCAGGCGTGGGAAGGTCATAGTTTATGGTGCGGTAGCTATAGCGTATCGGAGGCCATACCATCCAACCATTGCCTTTATCTTCAATAAGTTTAGTTACATACGGGTCACGGTAATCTGCCTCCGTTCCAAAATCACCGCCAAATTCCGTTTCAGCATATTGAAAAAGCACCGGAACATAAAGCTCACCTTCATATTTTACCAATATAGGCTTATCATTTGCTACGAACTCGGCAAGGATACTGATAACAAATAGTACGGAGAATATCCAAAAGGAATAATACCCCCTTTTGTTATTCTTAAAATTTGCGATACGTCTTTTTACAAGTGGTGTCATACATCTCTCCTTTCAAAATCGATTCTCGGATCGATAAGGCGGTATGTAAGGTCACCTACAAGGTTAAGGACAAGCCCTATTATAGTAAAGAAAAACAACGTTCCGAAAATAACCGGATAATCACGGCTTACCACCGCTTCAAAACCCAAAAGCCCCAAGCCGTCTAATGAAAATATTGTTTCGATAAGCAAGGAGCCTGTAAATAATATACCGATAAAAGCACTGGGGAAACCTGCAACAACAATAAGCATGGCGTTCCTGAACACGTGACCGTATAGCACCCGTTTTTCAGATAGCCCCTTTGCCCTTGCGGTTATAACATACTGCTTTCCTATTTCTTCTAAAAAAGAGTTTTTCGTAAGCATGGTAAGCCCTGCAAAACCGCTTATCACCATGGCTAGCACGGGCAGTGCTATATGCCAAAAATAATCATAAACTTTCTGCCATGCGGAAAAGCTTTCCCAACCGGGAGAGGTCAGCCCCCTAAGCGGGAATATCTGCCAATAGCTACCTCCGGCAAAAAATACTATTAAAATAATAGCAAATAAAAACCCCGGAATGGCGTAGCCTATGGAAACCAATGTACTTGTCCAAATATCAAAATTAGAGCCGTCCCTAACCGCCTTCCTGATTCCAAGGGGAATGGATATTAAATAAACCAGTAACGTTGTCCAAAGCCCCAAAGAAATGGATACGGGCATCTTATCAATTACCAGTTCTATTACCTTTTTATCCTTAAAAAAACTATCCCCAAAATCAAATACGGCATAATTTTTAAGCATATCAAAAAAACGTATATGTATAGGTTTATCAAAACCATACAACTTCTCAATTTCTTTTATCAGGTCGGGGTCAAGCCCCTGAGCTCCACGATATTTTGACGAACCGCCTGATGCTAAATTCTTATTGGCGTTGCCTGCATTCGGCATATCCCCCATATTTCCCGTAAAGCGAGCGGTTGCATCAACACCCGTATGCGTCACCTGAGCTATCATCTGCTCAACAGGTCCCCCGGGGGCAACATGTACTATTATAAAGTTTATAAGAACAATACCCAGCAATGTAGGTATCATCAGCAGCAATCTTTTTAGTATGTAATTAAACATTATACATATAGCTTTTTTATTTTATTTCAGATAAAAGAATATAGGATAATAATTAAATATAAATAATATATTCGGATAGTTTTTCAGATAATTTTCAAATAAGAATATATGTATATTTTTTACTCAATTTAATAAAGGTGATTTAACATGAAAAAAATAATTTTTTTAGCAACTACGGCAATAATTTCTTTTTCCGCTCCTTCTATGGCAAATGACCATGAAGGCAAAGGTCGTGACGGCGGCATGTTCTTTGAAAAAAAAGATGAGAATAATGACGGTTTCATTTCAAAAGAAGAATTCATGAACATGAAAAAAGGCGGTCATTACGGTAAAGCTTATATGATGAAAGAAGTTGATAAAAACAAAGACGGTGAAATAAGCAAAGCAGAGTTTTTAGAAGCTAAAGAAGAAAAGTTCAAAAAAATGGACGCTAACGGCAACGGCAAACTTACCGAGGAAGAAATAAAGTCTTACCACGAGAATAAAAAAGAAGATCGTGCCGAAAAAAAAGAAGACCGCATGGAAAACCGTGAGGGAAAATTTGAAGACATAGACACAAATAAAGACGGTAAAATCTCAAAAGATGAAATGACCGAATATCATAAATCACATAAAGGTCATATGAAGGGGAAGAAAGATTCAACTCCCCCATCAGGTGATGAATAGTACATATAAAAAAGGGAGCTAGTTAGCTCCCTTTTTTAATTAATTTTGGGAGTGTTCAATAAACATCGCTTTTGTCATGCTGAACTTGTTTCAGCATCTCTAACACGACAAAGTAGATGCTGAAACGAGTTCAGCATGACAAAAATTCCAGATTTCAGTGCAATTTTTACAAAAGCGATATTTATTAAACACTCCATTAATTTTACATATGAACAACTTTTCCGAATGCATCAAGCACCGATTCATGCATCATTTCCGATAATGTCGGGTGTGGAAATATAGTGTGCATAAAGTCAGATTCCGTAGCTTCCATTGTCTTGCCTACCAAAAATCCGTTAATAAGCTCTGTAACCTCCGCACCTATTAAATGAGCCCCCAGAAGCTCTCCGGTTTTAGCATCGAATATGGTTTTCACCAACCCTTCAGGCTCACCAAGTGCTATAGCCTTACCGTTTCCGACAAACTGAAATCTTCCTACCTTTATCTCATGCCCTGCATCTTTTGCTTTTTCTTCGGTTAACCCAACTGAGGCAACTTGTGGGTGGCAGTATGTACAACCGGGGATATTATTTTTATTTATCGGGTGGACACCGTTTAATCCGGCAATTTTTTCAACACACACAACACCTTCATGGCTAGCCTTATGAGCAAGCCATGGTGCTGATGCCACATCACCTATTGCATATACACCTGCCTCATCTGTTTCACACCACTTGTTAGTTACAATATGCCCCCTGTCAAATTTAACTTTAGTTCCCTCAAAGCCAAGACCTTCAGTGTTGGGAACAATTCCGACTGCGGTAATCACCCTATCGACTTTAATATTTGTTTCCTTACCGTTGCTGTCTAAAATAGCGGTAACACCGTCTTTAGATTTCTTCAACTCCCGAACGGTAGTTTTGGTATGAATTTTCATTCCCTGTTTTTCAAATGACTTGCGAGCCATTTTAGATATTTCCGCATCTTCAACGGGCATGACCCTATCAGCCATTTCAACTACGGTGACATCAACACCCAAAGCATTATAAAAACTGGCAAATTCTATTCCTATAGCACCGGAGCCTACCACCAATAAGGACTTAGGTGCATCATCGGGTATCATAGCTTCTTTATATGTAAGCACCTGCTTACCGTCACTTTCAAGCCCCGGTAAAGTCCTTGCCCTTGCACCTGTTGCAATAATGATATTAGGCGATTCTATATCTGCAATTTTCTTGCCGTCTTTTTCTACCTTAACCCTGCCTTTACCGTTTAGCTTCCCGAATCCGTCAAACACCTCTATCTTGTTCTTTTTCATCAAATGACCGATTCCGCCAGATAGCTGTGACGCAACTTCTCTTGAACGCTTGACTATTTTTTGAATATCAAAACTTATATCCTTAACGGTAATGCCAAATTCTTCAGCATGCTGCACAGTTCTTAGAACTTCAGCCGAACGCAGCAAAGCTTTTGTAGGGATACACCCCCAATTAAGGCATATACCGCCCAAATGGTTGCCCTCAACAACCGCCGTCTTCAAACCAAGCTGGGCAGCACGAATAGCGGCAACATAACCACCCGGTCCACCGCCTATTACAACAACATCAAATTTATTCATATCTTACTCCTTCTTTATTTTATTCAGCTACTATTTTACATACGCATATGCAAGTGCATCTATATAATTTCCATCTTTTTTAAAATATTTTTTCAACGTTCCTTCTAATTCAAAACCGTTTTTTTCCAAAACTCTGGCAGAAGCCTTATTATGAGGCAAAACAGGGGCGAATATCCTTTTTAAACCTATATCTTTTGTGCAATACCGCACCATTTCATTTATAGCTTTTGTCATTATTCCCTTGCCGAAATGTTTATCTGTCAGCCAGTAACCAAGCTCACCTTTGTGTTTATCTATATTTATTATCCCTATCGACCCGACAAGCCCCCCGTCAATATCAATAACAAAGTGCTTTTCAGGCAGAGGCTTTTTTTGCTCCGCACTTTGTATGAACGATATCCACCAATTTGCAGCGTCCATAGTACAAGGTAAATCAATAGTGGTATCCCTTGCTATTGTTTTGGTGTTCAAACCGTTAACAAATGCAAGAGCATCGGAACTTTTAAAAGGACGCATTTTAAAATTATCTTTGCTTATCTCTACCACTTCTCGTCCTTATCTGGTTTTGCCTTAATAATTATTTTGGGCTGATGTATAATTCCGTGTTTTTTGTTATATTCTTTTCTATCATCTTCCCATCTATCGGGTATTTTTGCCAGTTCTTCTTCCGAAATATCCTTATTTATTTCATCAAGCTTTAATTTACCCGATTTACTGTTAACGGAAAACATAGTGTTTATTTGTTCGCATTGAGGGCATTTCCACTTTTTACCTAATATTCTCCACAGAGTATAAAAAGGACCGGGAATCAGGAACACCACCCACAAAATTATTTCCATTCCTCTGCTTCCGGGTTTTATAGCCCTTCTCTTCCCCTGATAACCGCAATTCGTACAAATAAACTCTGCCATAAACATTAATTGTTTTTATCCAAAAGTTTTACTAAACAAATTCACGCAATGACAGCAAAAAATCAAACAAGCATAGTCACCGGTCTTTGTATAAAATCCTTAAAGACGGCTAAAAACTCCGCACCTACCGCCCCGTCTACTACCCTGTGGTCACATGACAAAGTCACCGACATAACGGTTGCAGGTACTATACTACCGTTTTTCACCACGGCTTTTTGCTCTCCTGCCCCAACGGCAAGAATACAGCCCTGAGGAGGGTTAACTATCGCGCTGAAATTCTTGATTCCATACATGCCAAGGTTTGATATACTAAATCCGCCCCCTTGAAACTCTTCAGGTTTTAGTGCATTTTTTCTTGCCCTTGCGGCAAGTTCTTTCATTTGGTTTGATATCACAGGCAGGCTTTTTTGGTCGGCATTTTTTATTATAGGCGTGATAAGTCCGCCATCGGTTGCTACCGCTACCGACACATCAACATTATTATATTGCATGATTGCATTATCCGTCCAACTTGCATTTGCCTGTGGCACTTTTTTCAGAGCCTTACCGACAGCCTTAATTATCAGGTCGTTTACCGATAATTTATAAACCGGTTGACCGCTATCAGAATCAATATAAGCAGAATCATTCAGGTCTTTTCTAACCTCAAGCAGTTTATCCAACTCGCAATCAACGCTTAAATAAAAATGCGGAACATGCTGCTTTGACTGTAACAATCTGCTTGCGATAACTTTACGCATATTATCATTAGGTATAGCCGTAACCTCAACAGGGTTTCTTACCACATTAGAGCTTGAGCCGCCATTTTTTATAGCCATCTCAATATCTGATTTTACCACCCTTCCCTTTGGTCCTGTTCCCGTAAGTGATTCAATATTTATCCCTGCATCTGCGGCCAGTCTTTTTGCGATAGGGCTTGCCTTAAAATCCGAACTTTTTGCAACAGATTCCTGCGAAGATGACGGAACAAAAACAGGAGGAGGCGTTAAACCTGCTCCACCGCCGCCTTGCGGCTGTTTCGCTGATTTCTTAGGAGTATCGCTCTTTTCGTTATCATTATCATGCTCGTCTTCAGGCTCTTCTTTTATCTCGGCTTTCTTAGGCTTATAGCTATCAATAGCCTTCTTATCCTCACCTTCTTCAAGTAATAGTGCGATTACCTCATTTACCGCAACGTCCTGAGTTCCTTCTTTTACAAGGATTTTTCCTATTACCCCTTCATCAACCACTTCAACTTCCATAGTAGCCTTATCGGTTTCAATTTCGGCAATAACCTGCCCCGGTTCCACCTTATCACCTTCTTTTACCACCCATTTTGCCAGATTCCCATGCTCCATCGTAGGTGATAAAGCAGGCATTGTAATTTCTATAGGCATTTAAAACTCCTCAATCTTTTTCATAATATTTTTTGCAGAATCCGTTGCTGACAAGTTACTAACATTAATATCAAACAAATTCTTATTTTTCGGTTCAATTAACTCAACCCCTCTTAAACTTTCAACATAATCAACATTTGAAATTTTATTACTTAGCTTTCTTTCATGTGCTGTAATTCTTTTTTTATGTTCATCACTGTCAATAATTAATCTGACTGGATAAAACTTGCTATTCCTTTTTAATGCCAGCTTTTCCACCTTTTTATATAAAACAACATCACTCTTTCTTTGCTTGACCAATTCATTGGTAAATATAAAATTTAGTTTTTTATCTGCATAATTTTCAATTGTATTAAAAACCACATTCCTAACTTTAGATATTTGCTTCCAAACATATTCGGGAATATCTTCTTCAAATTTTTGCAAAACATCAAATACCGTATCATTAACCAAATGATTATGAACTATTTTAAAATCATTCAGTTTAGAAAGCTCTTTAGCAACGGTATATTTTCCCGTACCGGCAAAACCGATTAGATAAATTACCGTATTTTGCAATTCTTAAAACTCCTCAATCAACTTGTCTTTTAAATTCACAACTTTATTATTTTTTACTTCCACACCTTCGGATTTTAATATCTGTATTTTTTTGTCCAGACCGAAAGCATAACCCGTCAAACTTCCGTCAACCCCTACTACCCTATGACATGGTATAACAGGAGCATTTTCATTTTTATTCATCGCATTACCGACGGCTCTATATGCCTTAGTGCCAAGAGCGTTAGCTATCGCCTTGTAAGTAGTAACCCTACCCGCAGGGACTTTTTTTAGTATTTCGTAGCAACGACGGTTAAATTCACTCATTTTATCTTCCTTAAACTTTTTGTCCCTTAATTCCCATTTTTGTCACCCCGTTTTTATAACGGGGTCCGGTGCGGTGTTGCAAACCCTTCCAGACCCCGTCATACGACGGGGTGACAAGAAAAAAACTAGGCAGCACTAAAGTTCATAATATAAATCCTTCCAATCAGGATTATTTTTTTCTATAGCTTCCATCTTTATTTTTCTACGCCACTTCTTTATCAGTTTTTCTTTTCTTATAGCTTCATTAACGTCATCAAAATATTCGTAATAAACTAAGTTCTTAATATTGTATTTTTTAGTAAAACCTTCAATCAAACCTTCTTTATGCTCGTAAACTCTTCTTTGTAAATCATTAGTAACGCCTGTATAAAATGTACTATTCCTAGCTTTTGCCAGTATATAAACATAATACATTATAATTCCTTTTTATTCTGCTCTCTACTTGTAACCCATCATACGACGGGGTGACAGCATTACTTATTTTTTATAACAAACACCCTTACACGCACTAACAATATCCTCGACTTGCGGCAAGGCATGTTTTTCTAAATTCGCCGCATATGGCAACGGAATATCCTTACCTGTAACACGTGTAACAGGAGCATCTAAATAATCAAAGGCTTCTTCCATAACTACGGCTGCGATTTCCGAACAAATTCCGGAAAAATGCCAACCTTCTTCTACTGCAACAATACGGTTTGTTTTCTTTACCGAATTGATAATAGTTTCAGTATCAAGAGGGCGTATAGTTCTAAGGTCTATAACTTCCGCATCTATTCCTTCTTTAGCCAGTTTTTCGGCAGCCTCAAGGGCAAACTTAACCTGCAACGAAAATGCTGTTATCGTCACATCTTTTCCCTGACGCACAACGGCAGCCTTACCGATAGGCACTAGGTAATCATCATCGTCCGGCACTTCATGTTTGAATCCGTATGTAATCTCATTTTCTAAAAATATAACAGGATTCGGGTCACGTATGGCAGACTTCAAAAGCCCTTTACAGTCCGCAGCAGAATAAGGAGCTATAACCTTTAAACCGGGAATATGTGCATACCAACTTGCATAACATTGTGAGTGCTGCGCACCCACACGGGCAGCAGCTCCGTTTGGTCCTCTAAAAACTATAGGGCATTTCACCTGACCGCCCGACATATATAAAGTTTTGGCAGCAGAGTTTATTATCTGGTCGATTGCCTGCATACCGAAGTTCCATGTCATGAACTCAACTATCGGCTTTAAGCCTGCATATGAAGCACCAACGCCAAGCCCCGCAAACCCATGCTCGGTAATCGGCGTATCTATCACCCTCTTGTCACCGAACTCGGCAAGAAGCCCTTCCGTTACCTTATAAGCACCCTGATATTCGGCGACCTCCTCGCCCATTACAAAGACATCTTTATCACGACGCATTTCTTCTGCCATTGCGTCACGAAGTGCCACTCTTACTGTTTGTTCTGTCATATTTTACGCAACCTTTTTTAAATAGCTCTTCAATTTCAAATTAGTTTTATCTACATCAAAAAAATTCGGCTCAAAATCTTTTTTCCCGATATCTTTTAACCACGCCTTTACATGCTTATACTCAGGATGTTTTTTATCTTCCAAAATATCTAATAAATCATAATACCCCCACAAACCTCCACAGTCATCAGGTGGACAAGCTTGCCTTCCTTTAATACACAAAGGCAACTCAAGCCCCTCTTTTACATCATCAAGTATTTTTTCAAGAATAATTTTATGCTCCCAATCATCACCAAAATCATACCAGTAATAAATTTTGTCTTTTTCATTTTTAAGCAAAGTATCTAGCTGTACTTCCCTCTCATCTATTATTTTATCATTTTCATCAGAAAATGGCGACGGCTCACTCATTCCGAAATTAGGTAGGGCATAAACCTCTCTCCAATCAAAGATATCTCCGCTTTCACGCCAGAATTGATGAAGATGATGTCCCTCCCACCCAAAAACTGTCTGTATAACATCATGCAACTTCGAAAGTTTAATTTCAGGCTCTACTAAAACCCTTCTCCATATTGGTGGCTTGCTTTGGTCAAGAAGTATTTTTAACTGATATGCTTTCTTACCCATATTAAATCTCCTTTACTGATATACATCCGTCCAAAGTTCGTCATAATCAGGCTCAGGACTGTTTTTACAGAACTCCACAACTTCGTTGATTTTAGCTCTAATGTCCTTATCTATATCTTTTAACTTATCTTTGTCCGCAAAATTATTATCAAGAATAAACTTTTTTAAAGTGTCGATAGGGTCTTTATTTTCCTTGAATTTTTCAACTTCCTCTTTAGAGCGGTACTTAGCAGGATCAGACATTGAATGTCCACGATATCTGTATGTTTTCATCTCAACTATAATAGGACCTTTGCCCGAACGCACATATTCCAAAGCCTCACGCCCGCCTTTTATAACCTCCTGCACGTCCATTCCGTTTACCTGCATACCCGGAATCCCCATTGACTCGCCACGATGATAAAGGTCGGTAGCATACGATGAACGCTTTACCGAAGTTCCCATTGCATATTCATTGTTCTCAATAATATAGACGACCGGCAAACGCCACAAAGCCGCCATATTGAATGACTCATAGACCTGCCCCTGATTAGCCGCACCGTCACCGAAGTAGGTAAGGCAAACATTATCGTTTTCACGGTATTTATTTGCAAAAGCGATTCCGGTTCCAAGCGGAACAGGTGCACCGACTATACCGTGACCGCCATAGAAGTGATTTTTAAGGTCGAACATATGCATTGAACCACCCTTACCCTTGGAGCAACCGTCAATACGCCCCATCAACTCCGCCAGAACTACCTTAGGGTCACTTCCGCATGAAAGCATCAAACCATGGTCACGATAAGTCGTAATTACACTATCACCCTCTTTCATCACATGCTGCATTCCCACGGCAACCGCTTCCTGACCTATATATAAGTGACAGAACCCGCCTATCATGCCCTGACCGTATAGCTGACCGGCTTTTTCTTCAAAACGCCTGATATTCAGCATTTCCTCAAACAGCTTCAAAGCAACCTTCGCTGAAATATTTGTTTCTTTTTTCTCAGATTTCAGAACGTCCTTAGACATACTTCCCGTTGTTACCACAACTTTCCCCCTAAAAGATTCAAGATTACCGTCTGATTTTACAAGGTTCTCCACCTGTAGCCAGCTATTTGTAGGGATAGATTCACGCTCTTTCCACTTTTCAATAGCTTTCCGGCTTATTTCTATACCTGCTTTTTTAAAACGCTCATGTAAAGGCGTGATTCCGCCAAAATGCTCAATAACCGAATTTACATCTAGTTTTATTTCCATGTTTTTTCCTAAACTTTAATATCCGCATTCCCCAATATGTAGGAAAAACACGCCTCAGTCAAGGATAAACTAAACAGCTACAAAAAGTAGGATAAAACAATCTAATATAAAGCTATTTCTTTCATGGAGTTACAAACCTTCTCGTTTATGCCGTAAGCAAACTTTATATCTTCGCAATTGACATTAGCATCCGATATAAGATTCTTATAAAATAATATCGCAACAAGATAGCTTCCGTTCCTGTTAGGGTGATGACCGTCACTATAAGGGTTTATACCGCGTTTATTAGCCTCATAAAAAGGAGTGCCGGTATAAACAACTCCGGTATTGAATTTTTTTGCAAATTGATAATATCCCTCTTGGGTATCTTTTAACATAGTAAAATAATCAATACCATTTTTAAAATAGAACGAACTGTTTTCATGATATGACCATGTTGAAAATAATATGATTCTGGTATCGGGCGAAACGCTCCTTATGGATTCAACAAAAGCCTTTAAATAATTATCAAAACTGTTCTTGCCGTTAACACTAACCATTGTCGAACTTTGCCCTTGAAAAATTATGTAATCCCATTTTTTTGAATTTATCTTTTGTAAAGCTTGTTTTTTTTCCCAATGTTTTTCCAGTGTAAAGCCTCCATATGCAACGCTATCACTTTCAATATAGTAAGCACTGTTACCGTTAAATTTTGAAATTGCTGAAAGCATATCGGGCATTTGATTGTAATACGTAAAGCTATTACCTATAAAAAGAACTTCCACCTTCTTTCTTTTAGATAAGCCCTTGTTAAACTCTAATGCGAAAACTTTAGGGGAAAAATTGAAATAAATACTAGCACCTATCGCCCCGAAAGACACTAAAATAAATATCCTTAAAACCCAAAGAGCATTTGAGTATTTCTTTGTAAAATTCATTTATCACCTTTTAAAAAAAATTAATATAAACTATCCAAGCCATACATCTTTAAGGAGGCATCACCATATATTTTTGCAGATTTTGGCATAGCCTTATTCAATATGCCGTAAGAAACACCTTCCAAAATAGCCGATATAACCGAATACGGGTCGGAATCTGCTGCTGCAACCCTATGTTCTATCCTACGGTTTTCAGGTTCCGCCGTGGTGGCAGGCAACCGCAAGGCTACAGTCCTGTTATTCCCACCCCAGCTAACGGTAGAGGGAGCATCTTTGCCTTTTTTCAAACGCTCATAACAATTTTCGTATGGAGCAAAAACCTGCATATACTCAGGCATTTTTTCAAGCAAGCCGCCTATTGCATATTTCATAAACTCACTTTCTTCTTCGCCTTTTTTTGCGAATATATTTTTGCCATCTTTATCAAGCAAACTAATATGAATATGCAATGAGTTCCCATATACGCTATCAAACGGCATAGCAGAAAAATCGGCATCTTTAAATGACTCCCTGATTTTTAAAATTTCATCGGCAATTGCAACTACGTCATTTTTGTGAGTAATACTTATTTCCCACTGATTTTCACCCTTTTCCTCTTTTATATCCAAATATTTTATTTGCCGTTCGTCACAATTTTTTTTGATTAAATCAATGCCGGAATTTTTTTGGTAAAATTCAATCTCCGCACCTATTACGGGCATAAAAAAAGTGTCAGAGATAAATTTCTCCGACACTTTCTTTAGCTTATTTCTTTCGGTCATTTATTTAAACGCTTACGCTGCAAGTGTATTTTCTATCCACTCCACAAGACCGCTTTTCGGTAAAGCACCAACCTTAGTTGCAACCGGAGCACCGTCTTTGAAAATTATCAAAGTAGGTATGCCACGCACGTTATATTTAGCAGGAGCATCAGGATTTTCATCAATATTCACTTTGAAAACGGAGATTTTATCACCCATTTCATTTGCAATGTCATCAATGACCGGAGATAGTTGCTTACAAGGACCACACCATTCGGCCCAAAAATCAACTAATACGGCACCTTGTGCTTTTATTACATCTTTTTCAAAACTTTTATCTGTAGTATCAGAAGCCATTTTGTTACCTTTCAATAATTTATACAGAACACCATATATAAACCTATTTTTATATTTTTCAAGTACAGTAATATTCTTTTGTATATAGTATTGTTTAATAGTCCCTTAACAAAACTAACAATTGAACATTTTATATAAATTGTTTAAAACTATAGCCTGTGTAATTTATTTAATTAATAGGTAAGAAATGTCAGGAATAGAAACCGTAAAATTTCCCGCAGGAGCGGTAGTATTTAAAGAAGGCGATAATCCTGACGGGGTTTATTTTATTTTATCAGGCGGTGTAGAAATATCAAAAACAGCAGGTAACGCAAAAGTATCATTGGCAAAGCTAGGGGCTGATTCGGTATTCGGTGAAATGGCTCTTATAGACAGCAATCCTCGCTCCGCCACCGTCACCACCGTTGCCGACACAGAGTGCATGAAAGGAACCGCAACTAATTTCAAGTCCTTAATCGAAAAACTAGATACGGAAGTTAAAAAGCAAATGGAAGAACTTGTTACCATGATAAGGGACAAGAACAAGCTTCAAAAACCGCAAATGACCCCTCAAGATACTGCCGCACTCAATGCACTGAAGCAAAAAGCACAACAGAAGAAGGCACAGATTATGGCTAATCAGGCACTTCTTGGCAAAGTGGGTTCTCTTGACCCCTTTATGAACGGAGTATTTAATAGCCTGTTAAGATTATTGGTAGGTTAAGTCACTCGTCATACTATGGCTTGACCATAGTATCCGAGCTATTTAACACTTCGTTCGTGCCGAAAAGATAAATACGGTAATTCCTTCCGTACCCTAGTTGTCATCCCTGTGAATTTTCGTAGAAAATTATAGGGGGATCTTGTGCCGTTTATAGAAGATCCCCGCACGTAGGCGGGGATGACATTAAAATAGGTGGAAGTTAATTTAAAGGACTATAAGTTTTTTTGCATCAGTTCAATTCGATAAGCATAAAAATTACTCACCCACACAAAAGCTGACTATATTAGTAACTTAAGTGGCTAATTAAACAAGATCTTATATTTTTTTCTTTTATTAAATTGAATTTCCATGTACAAATTAAAATTCAAGGTTTTTTTATTTTAAAAGAGGTTAGAATATGAAGAAAGCTGTTGTCAATCCAACTCTCACTCAAATTAGCAAGCATCTACAAGGAAAAGTAAAAAGAGAACAACGACAAGGAACGCAAGCCGGACAAAGTGTTTTTGATAGAATACCCACCCCTGAAAAATTCCAAGAACAATTAGAAATGATGAGAATAAGTCATTTAAACACCATTAATGAGTCACCTATAGAATCGCAGTTAGAATTACATTATAAAGTAAGTCAGGACTCTAAAAGCAAATCCAAGATAGACCTAACCGACCCTCCGGCAAGAAAAATAACAGGACGCAGCAAAAGTTCCGAAAAAATGTCAACTATTGAGGAAATAGACTCCACCGCAGAAACGGTTACATATAATTTTAATTCGGGTAAGCCCTTACGTATAACCGTTGAGCCTCCTCAAATAGAGAAAAGCATCTCATGGGCTAACCTTTTTGAAGACCCACAGCACGATTCATATGCCGAACAAATTAAAAGCTCGATTCCGCAAAGGGGCTTGTAACCACACTTGCATAAGTACCATATTTTTAAAACTACAATCATAGATTAAAAAATTTTAATTTTTCTCTATTTACTAGTTAAAAAATAATTATATTGTGCTTATAATCTGTCTGCAAAATTTTTATCCAACTTAAAGTTAGAGAATAATATATGAGCATGCTCTCGCAATTAAAAGAAAACATTGACGAAATCCTACAAAACGTCAGTGGCGGTGCCGATAACGAATTGGTTCAACAGGTAAAAAAAGCTATCCAATCCGAGCAAACCGAACTTTTCACCGAGCTTTTAAAGAATGAACCCGACAAGCTTTTTTCCGTTCTTAGAAAAATCAGCCCTATATTAAAAACTCAGAACGGCTATATGATAACGCTTTTTGATGATGTTCAAGAAGCCTTGACCCGTAACGACGTTTTTACAGTGGCACCTTATGCTCCTAAAATGGATCCGTCCGTAGGTCCTTATATGCTGGCAAGGGACAATACGGAAATTAATTATCGTGATAAATCCATAATGCGTGTGGTTTTACGTATGAATGACCTTCCTAAAATAAGGGATATGGTAAAAAAATATACCGACAAGGCTCTTGATGAGTCAAACGGCAGCATTGAAGTGGTAAGCAAAATCTCAAGAGGCGTTCCGATTCGTGTAACACAGGACTATTTCGGCTTTAACGCTGAGGAAAAAGACTTGTTTAAGTGGTCGTACCAAACACAGGCAGATATGTTCCACAATCTTACCAATGATGAGGAAACACACAAGCAAAATATCGCCGCAGGTTCACAGATGAAAGAATTCCTATCAGGCGAGATAGTAAAAAGACGCAAAGCTATTAAAAAAGACCCGTCACTTGATGACTCGTTCAGCCGCCTGATAAAAATTGTAGACGGAAGCAGTGATAGTTGCGACTTTGACGATGAAAGGATTATCACAAACGTTATGGGGCTTTTAGTAGGAGGTGTTGAAACAACTTCTCAGGCTATAGTTCAGATACTAGACCAGCTAATCCGTGTGTTCCCTGAAAAACTTGAAGAAGCAAAAGGCTACGCCAAATCAAACGATAGCGAAAAATTTGATGCTTATGTATGGGAAGCACTACGTTTCAATCCTATCAATCCGTTCGTAGCAAGGCTATCGTCGCAAGACTATGTATTAGCGGCAGGTACACCACGTGAGGCCAAAATTCCAAAAGGTTCGGTGTGCCTGATTTCAACACGCTCTGCAATGAGGGACGAAAAACAGATACCCGATGCCGAATCATTCAAAACCGACAGACCCAACTATCATTATATGCATCTTGGTTTCGGTGCACATGAATGCTTAGGAAAATACGTCGGTATGGTTGAGATAACCGAAATAGTTAAACAGATTATCCTGCGTGACAACCTAAAGGTAAAACAACCTATTGAATTTACGAACGGAAGCCCTTTCCCTGAAAAATATATTTTAAGTTTTAATTAAACCAAAGAAACGCAAATGAAACTTTCAAACATGAAGAAGCTATTAATAATCGGGTCGGTGCTTATGGTAACCGCATGTATGACCCTTTTTCCACGTGATGAGTTCACTACCGATATCCGCTACCTTGATCAGGGCTGGACAAAGGAAGACCGTAGTTTATATTATCGGACGAGTCAGGGAACTTTCACTATTCCGCTTGCTTGGATAAAATCTTTAGAACAACCGGGTTTTGGTGAGCAGGGTTTATTAATGGATGCTGACTTCATGAGCAGAATCGGGTTTATGCACGCCGGTGAAAATGATATGGGACCTGCACAGGGACTACCTATCGGCTTGGCGGTTACATATGACCCTGAAACCGATCAGCCTTTTATCGGCTTTACATGTGCGGCGTGTCATACGGGACAGTTAAATTATAAAGACCCCGATAACGGCACATTAAAGGCTATAAGGATTGACGGCGGTGCTTCCATGCACTCTCTGGATAAGTTCCGCAGGGTTCTTACCTCCTCAATTATCGAGACACACACAAAGCCTGAACAATTTGAGCGTTTTGCAAAGAGGATACTCGGAGAAGGTGCTACGAACGAGCAAAAAGCACAATTGCAACAGGCTTTAAAAAATGCGGTTGAAAAAGGCTTTAAAACCGGATTGACCGAGGCTTTAAAGGATATATATCCGACAGAAGAAGGTTACGGTCGTCTTGATGCCCTGCAACGCATATCTAATACGGTATTTGGCTACGACCTTGAGAAAATACATAACTTAAGGGTCGGTAACGGTCCTGTTAGCTATCCTCATGTTTGGGACATACACCGTCTTGACTGGGTTCAGTGGAACGGCTCGGTAAGGCAGCCGATGTCAAGAAATGTCGGTGAGGCTTTAGGTGTATTTGCCAAATTAAACCTTGTGGATCAGGATAAATTGTTTGATTCTACCGTTCCGGTACGCAATCTATATAAAATAGAGGAGACCCTGCAAAAATTAAAAGCTCCGGCATGGCCTGAAGATATCTGGCCTTTGGACGAAGCCAAAGTTGAGATGGGCAAAAAACTATATAAACAACATTGTGTAAGCTGCCATGGCGAAAAAGTCATTAACGGCACTGATGAATGGCGTGTTACAATGTTAAATTACGAACAGATAGGTACTGATAGGACTACGGCTGAGAATTTTGAGAACTACCGCGTAGATTCAAGAAAGATAGGCGGACCGGCTCAGGCAGATCAGGCATTCGGACTGCATTTCATAACTGAAAAGGTTATGGAAAACAGATATGCCGCCGAAGGTGTTACCGAGGAGGAAAAACCTTTATTTGACGGCAAAGGGCGTAAGAATCTAGTCCGCGCTCCGTGCGGTTATAAAGCAAGACCTCTACATGGAATATGGGCAACGGCTCCTTTCCTGCATAACGGCTCAGTACCAAACCTTTATGAATTATTAAGCCCTTATGATGAACGTTCAAAAACGTTTGATGTGGGCAGCTATATGTTCGACCCTGTAAAAGTAGGTATGGATACCTTTGTAAGAAATGTAACCAAATTTGACGTTACCCAAAAAGGCAATTCAAACAAGGGGCATATATTTGACAATATGCCGGGGGCAATAGGTCAACAGCTAACAAAAGACGAACGCTTTGCAATTATAGAATTCTTGAAGTCATATAAATATGGCGATATTGAAACAGAGGTAGTTTCAAGAAACCAAAGCTATCCTTGCAGCGATACAAATAAAACTTACGGAGGTTAATATGACAGGTAGGGAACGTTTTTTTGCAGGTATTCTCGGTGCTTTAATGCCCGTATGTGCAATTTTGCTAACTTTAGACCTGACGGCTGTTTTTTCTGAAAGCTCAGGGCTTTCAACAGGTCACATAATCGGTATAAGCCTGCAATTCATTATATTTATGTTTGTCGGCGGAACCGTAGCATATATGCATAGCGACGAGGTAAAGGCATACAAGCTTTTCCAGATAGGTATGGCAACTCCGGCTTTACTGGCTTCGTTTACAACTTCAAACGGACTTAATTCGGCAATAACCGGCTCAGGAGAATCACCTATAGTAATAGAATCGGTGACCGAATCAGGTGTAAATACTAGCTTTGACTTTAATATAATCTCCTCGGCAAACGCTTCCGACAACCCTCTTGATAACATACCTACTCAACAAATAGCAATGGAGGGAGGGTCAATTATACAACAAGTTTGGGACGGTTTTACAGGTAAAGCAATTGGGACAGCAAACCAAAACCAAAAAATAGAACCGAAAAAGATTCCTCCCAAAAAGCAAGAGGAACCTAAAAAAGAAGAATCAGGAAGCGTTTCGGCTCCAAGACAGCCTGTTTTAGCTGCACCTGTAGTTACAAATGATAGGGTTGCAACACCATCAGCCGAAGCAATCATAGAACCTGATGAATTAGGTATTGAAACTAACTCTGTAGAAATACAAACATCTGCACCACTTAGGCTAATGTCGGCAGAAGAACCTGTTATCAACTCAGGGGGAGTCAACGTTGAAAGACTGAACAGAATCGGAACAACTTCCAATACGGCTTCGATATCAGCATCTGATAACAATGACAAATACGAACAATTGCGACGGAAACTACGGGAATTAGAAACAATGCAGCGTGAGATTAAAGAAGAAATGCGTTCATTGCGTCCGACACGATAAACTACCGAAATTATATTGTCCCTCACCGATTGCTGCCCTTGAGGCTGTCATTACCGACTTGTTATGGGAGTCTGTTTACTTTGGTTAGAACCAATTACCCATCAGACTATGACCTGACAATAAGGTTCTACGATATATATAGTCTTTTAAATTAACTTGTGTGAATGTTTACAATCTCATAAAGTTTAGCATGATGTTTATATGCGTAATTAAATAGCACCATTCGCCCGTTAACTAGGCGAATGACACTATTAATATATTTTACTAAACAACAAAATCAAAATTATCCATTGCAAAGTAATTGCCGCTTGCAAGTTGAGGGTCTAATATAAGAGTATCTATCTCAGTCCAATCAACATCAACTTCAGTTACGGCAGTATTTGTTAATGAAACAGTTGTGCTTCCTACTAAAACTCCACCTAAATAACCGAAAATATCTATATCCTGATTAGGAGCTATTGCGGAAATTAAATCAACACCTTCAAAATCAAAACTTGAACCGTCGGTTTTTGATATAGTTACAGAAGTAGCACCACCGGTATTATATATAAGGTTAGTACCCATAACACCATAACCTACACTAGGGTCGTCCTGATGAGAAGCATTTGCACCGTTATCAAGCTTCCACTCAAAACCCTGATAGCTATCAGGAAGAGGCGTACCGCTGCTTGTACTGTTCAAATCTTCAAAATCGATTACGGTGTACTGAACAAAATCATCTTTTGTTAAAGGATTGTTCGGAGTTAAACCTTTAACATAAATATTATTACCGCCGCCTAAATCTATTTTAGCATTACCGTTTTGATATGTAATATTGCTAAGGATATCACTAACATTGCCATATATAGAAGGGTCAATGTCAATTTTGTCAGAACCTTTAGTAAAATCCCAAATAATATCGTTACCGCTATTTGCATCGAAAACAAACTTATCATTGCCTGCCCCGCCAAGTAGTATGTCATTACCCTGACCACCGTTAACTTCATCATCTCCGGCTAGACCCAAAATAAGATCATTACCGCCATTTCCGTTAATATAATCCGCTAAATTAGTTCCGAAAAGGAAATTATTTGCAGCAGTTCCGTTTATTACAGCCATATTTTTTACCTAAATTTTTGTTAAAATAATTACAATAAAAACCCTAAAGTTTTAATAATCGTTATTCCACACCCAAATTAAAAGTCAATAGCCGCCAAATGATAATTTGGTGGAAAAGTTTTTAATTATTAACAAAGTTTAAGGTAGAATTAATTAAAAATAACCAATAATATCCTCGAAAAAATCAAGGGTCACACAATGGACGGTTTAAACATCATAGAAATAAAGAAATTCGTGGATAAAGTTGTGGATAAGTCGGAGGATATTATCTGTAAACACTATAGAAACTTAAACAATATTGAAACCAAAGATGATGAAAGCCCCGTAACCATAGCAGATAGGGAAGCAGAAACATCAATAAGGGAGTTTATAAACAAAGAATATCCCGAACATGGTATAATCGGCGAAGAATTCGGGGAAGAAAACATTAACGCACGTTATAAATGGATAATAGACCCGATTGACGGAACCTTGTCTTTTATGATCGGTCGCCCCATCTTCGGTACTTTGTTAGCGTTACTTGATAACGGCAAGCCAATATTGTCGGTTATAAACCAGCCTATAACCAAAGAACGCTGGCTTGCAGTTCAAGGAGAAGGCTGCAAGTTAAACGGTAAGAACGCTCAAGTAAAAAATTGTGGAAGCTTATCACAAGCGACGATCGCAACAACAGGTCCTAATTATTTTACAAAAGATGGTTTAGAAAAATTCAATCGTCTTTCAAAATCCGCAAAACACACTATCTATGGCGGTGACTGCTACTTATATGCTTTAGTTGCAAGCGGATTTCTTGACTTGGCTATAGATTCGTGCTTAAAACCACACGATTTTATGCCTTTGATACCTATTGTAAAAGAGGCAGGAGGCATAATAACCGACTGGACGGGAAACGAACTAAACGAAAAGTCGGACGGCAATGTTATTGCGGCAGGCTCAAAAACCGCTCACGAACAGGCTATAAAAATATTGGGATAGAAAATGAAACAACTAAACATAATAGGCGGCGGTCTTGCAGGCTCGGAAGCTGCATGGCAGGCAGCAAATTCAGGCTTAAAAGTCACAATATACGAGATGCGTACTAAAGAACGCAAAACACAGGCACACCACACTGACGGTCTTGCCGAACTTGTTTGTTCAAATTCTTTCCGCTCAGATGACCATACGGCAAGTGCAATAGGCTTGCTGCACGAAGAAATGCGACGCAAAGGTTCGCTTATTTTAAAATGTGCAGATGAAAATTCGGTTCCGGCAGGAGGAGCATTAGCCGTTGACCGCGAAGATTTTTCCGCCTCCGTCAGCAAAGCTATAGCATCACATGAAAATATAAGCATAATACGTGAAGAAATAGAAGAAATACCCGATAACGGTACGCCTACGATAATTGCCACAGGTCCGCTCACATCAGAAAAACTGAGCCGAAATATATTAAAATTAGCGGGTGAAGAATATCTGTCATTTTTTGATGCCATAGCCCCGATAGTCCACCGTGAGTCAATAGACATGGACAAAGCGTGGTTCCAGTCACGTTATGACAAGGGGACGGGAAAGGATTATATCAACTGTCCTTTGACTAAAGAACAATATTATGAATTTGTTGAAGCGTTGATAAATTCAGACAAAACGGAATTTAAAGAATGGGAAAAGGACACACCTTATTTTGACGGCTGTCTACCCATCGAAATTATGGCACAGCGTGGAGTGGAAACATTACGTTTCGGTCCTATGAAACCCGTAGGGCTTACCAATCCGCATAGCAGCGAAAAACCATATGCGGTAATACAGCTACGTCAGGATAACAAGCTTGGTACTTTATATAATATTGTCGGCTTCCAGACAAAAATGAAATATGGAGAACAAACAAAAGTTTTCAAAAACATACCCGGTCTTGAAAATGCCGAGTTTGCCCGCCTTGGAGGAATACACCGCAACACTTTTATAAATAGCCCTTCCCTGCTGGATAAAACTTTACGCCTTAAAAACAGACCCGATATCCGCTTTGCAGGACAGATAACAGGTGTTGAAGGCTATGTAGAAAGTGCAGCATGCGGTTTTTTGGCAGGAAAATTCGCAGCTTATGAGATAAACGGACAAGATATCACCCTTCCCCCCGCAACAACTGCACTTGGAGCATTACTAAGCCACATTACGGGAGATGCCGAATCAGAAACTTTTCAGCCAATGAACATAAATTTCGGACTGCTGCCACCACTTGATAAAAAAGTAGGGAAAAAACTAAGAAAAGCGGCTTATTGCGAAAGGGCTTTAGAAGATATATCTAATTGGAACTTATAAAAATCCGAAACTGTTTCTAAACATTAGAAAATGTGTTATAATATATTATAACATAAGATAGAATATCTATGTATAAAATATGTCTGTATAAAAAAAGAAGCTCCGGATTCTCATTGGTTGAGATGTCTATCGTAATAGTTGTAACGGGACTTGTCGTAGCAGGTATAGTTGCCGGTAAAAATATTGCGAAATCCGCAAAGTTAAATAGATTTATCAGTGAATTATCATCAATACAAATATCATACGATTCTTTCGTAGAACAATTCAAACAACCACCCGGAGATATGAGGAACGCACACGACTATTGGGGAGCTAGTTGCGATGCAGCCCCGGTAAAATGTAACGGCAACGGTGATAGTCTGATTAGCTGGCATTGGCACTCTAACGGAGGTACAAATGATACGGATGATAATGAAACATTCAGAGCTTGGCAGCATATGTATCTTGCCGGCTTTATAAATAAACCGTTCAGCGGTATATCCGTAGGCGGCACAAATAATGCAGATGAAAACACATTATATTTTTCTTCAACGGATAAGGGAAAGTATTTCCTTGTAAACAGACAACCATATAACGGTATATTCGGTCAGCAGCAAATGGCTAACATTTTACTTTTAGGAAGCCGTGAACCGGGAAGAAATATCTGGTGGAAAACCTTATCTGTAGCAGAGGCATATAAAATTGACTTAAAATTGGACGACGGTATAGCAAATAACGGTAATGTTTTCGGTGCTACAGGTTACGGTACACCAACCGATAGCTGCTCGGAAGAATTTTTACACGCTTCAGGCTCCGACTACAACACGGCTAATTTTAGTAGCGATGAAAAACATTGTGTTTTACTATTTGCATTTTAACGTTAAACACGCTTCAAAAGCTTACTAAGATATATTTTCATCTGTATAGAAAAAATGTTTCCCTCTATGTTTGAATTGAATAGATCGTAGTCACATTTTTTTATACGCTTTAAAAAAACATCAACGATACATACGGGCAGCAAAACCGATTTTGCTGCATCGGTCGTACCCTGTAACAACGTTTTCGTATGGTGAAGGTTAACTTCAGCCTTATCACACAAAGCCCTCACAATAGGCTTTGTTTTTTCAACGCCTTCCCCTCTTAATATATCATCAACCGTGATGCCCTGTTTTTTCATCATATCCTGCGGCAACATCAATCTTCCGTAATAGGCATTATATTTCATAGAACGCATAAAGCCTGTGATAGCGAACGCAATACCCGCATGGTACGCCGCCTCTTTAGCAGTATTGCAATTGACATCTGCTACCGCAAGGAGCAGGTAAAAAAGGTTGGAAGAAGTACCTATCGCATACTCACCCAAACTGTCAATATCCTTCGGAGTCTTAAAGTCAATATCAGCTTCCCTTGCATCTATAAGATTATCAAACAGCTCTTTGCCTACACCTGTCTCCCGCACTACTTCATATAGAGCATCTACCGTTTCATGCCTGTGTTTTATAGGTTGTCTTGTATAAATTTCATCGATTGCATCTCGCCACCATTGCAGACGTATATATCCCGCCATAGGCTCACTAACGATATGTTTGATTTTTGCTATTTCATTGTTAAAGGCATATATTGCAAAAAGCCTGTTCCTTACACGACAGTCGGCAAGAAGGCAACACAAATACCTTTCGTAATCGTGCTTTTTTACTTCATTCTCACAAAACGGGAGTGCTGCAACCATTAATCCGAAATCTTATATGATATTCCACCTAAAATAGATGTTATTGTAATACCGTTTTCTCCTAATGGAAGCAAAATTTGTCTATAAAGTATTGTTTGACCGTTTTCCAGATGAAGTTCGCCCGAATCATATACCGGAAGCTTGGTAGCAAGCACTCTTTCATATTTTTCAGCAAGATGTACTACCTCGGGTGCGTGCATTTTCTCGATAGTCATTCCCGTAAGATCTTCACCGAATGCTTTTTTAACATTCTCACCTAAATAAATATACCGATAATCATCGGGACTCATACATGAATTATCGGCTTTAACCATAAAACAGTTATCCCATATATGGTTTATATCGTTTTTCCGGATTTCCGACATTGAAGGAAAGCCTCTATCATCTCTCACATATTCCCAATAATTCTTAAGTACGGAAGTTATTCTTCTGCTGGATCTGCTAAAACTTAAATCATATGTTAACGGAGGTATAACCATAATAATATCTTAATTATTGATTTTTATAAAATATTTTATACGAAAAACCACCCATAATGGATTTAATGTTCACATCATCTTGCCCTAAGGGTAGCAATATTTGACGATATTTCATTAATCTGTTTTTATCAATAGTTATTTCACCTTCATAATAGATAGGAATTTTCATGGCAAGTACCTTTTCAAATTCCCTTGCAAGATGTCCGGCGTGGGTATTTACTATTTTGTCAATCTGTAAATTACTCAACTCACTTTGATATGCATTTCTTATATCTTTCCCGATATGCTTAAAGAAATAATCTTCCTCTCGTGTTTGATTATTAGCGTCAACTAGAAAACAACTATCCCATATATCATATACCTTTCTGAAATCGAAAACACTTTCAACAGGAAACGAGTTATTTTTGCGTACGATATCCCAGTACTCTTTCAGTATTGTAGTAAGCCTTTCACGCCTGTTTCTCGGCTTATTAAGAACCCTACTATCTAATTCCAGTTCGCCGCCGCCGACACCACCAAAACCAATACTCATCATACTTATACCCCCATCGGTATTTTATTGCTAACACAACATTCCTATTATGAAACAAAACAATAAATATATTTCATTATAACACATTTAATATTGAAAGTAAAAGTATATAGTATTATAAATGCACCAATCTTATTATTCACGTTGCTTTTTGACAGATGCACCCCAACTAAAAGTATAAAATTTATGGCATTTTTTACAAAAAGAGAATTCATAAAAGCTTTCTTTGCATTCGGCATTGCTTTGCCTTATGTTAGCCTTGCGAATAATCAATCAAAATCAATCAAAAAAAAGGGAAATAACATGGCTATAACATTACCGGATCTTCCATATGCACAAGATGCACTAGAGCCTCATATAAGTGCAAATACACTTAGTTTTCACTACGGCAAGCACCATAACGCATATGTTACCAACCTTAACAAACTAATTGAAGGCACTGAGTTTGCCGGATCTTCTTTAGAAGAGATAGTTGCAAAATCCGAAGGCGGCATATTCAATAATGCGGCTCAGGTTTGGAACCATACATTTTACTGGAACTCAATGAAGCCAAATGGCGGCGGCACTCCCGAAGGTGAACTTGCCGACAAAATCAATGAGGCATTCGGCAGTTTTGATAAGTTCAGGGAAGAGTTTGCTAATGCGGCTGCCACCCAGTTCGGTAGCGGATGGGCATGGCTGGTGCTAGATGGAGGGAAATTAAAGATAGTAAAAACCTCAAATGCAGAAACACCTCTCACCAAAGGTCAAAAACCGTTGCTAACTATTGATGTTTGGGAACATGCATATTATCTGGACTTCCAGAATAAACGTCCTGATTATATACAGACTTTCTTAAACAACCTTGTAAATTGGGATTTTGCCGCTGAAAATCTAGCTAATGCAAAAAATGCAAAAGCTGCATAATATACTTAATAACTAAAAAATAATTATACCCGGTTAGTAAATAGCCGGGTATTTTTTATACCGGTATCAGTGCAGCAGCCACCTTTCGCCCCTCGGCAAGAAGCACGTTATATGTCCTGCACGCAGCACCGGTGGTCATAATTTCAACGCCTACACCCTTTTTTTGCAACTCGATGGCTATATTGCTATCAAGCGGTTTGTGTTCTAAACCGCAACCTATAAGCAATATCTCTAATTCATCATATGAGATGACATCGTTAAATGAATTTACCGATATATCCTGATGCGATTCTACCTGCCAGACAAAAACTTCTTCAGGCAGCACTATGATGCTTGAATTATGTTCATCATCATTAACCTTAAAGGTCATGTTGCCATAACCTTTTATAACATTTTGTCCTTTAGGAATTACAGGTGTGATATCCATTAGAATGCAAGTTTTGTCGGTCGTTTTTTCTTAAGCCAAGTAACCACCATTAACCTTGTCAGTAATATAGCGGAGAACATTGAAGCTAATATCCCGACTGAAAGCGTTACCGCAAATCCCTTTATAGGTCCCGAACCGAAAATATAAAGCAATAATGCCGCTATCAAAGTTGTAGTGTTTGAATCTATAATTGTCTTGAACGCCTGCTGAAATCCGTTATCTACGGCCGCAAACGGGGTTTTACCGTTACTTATCTCTTCCCTTATCCTTTCAAATATAAGAACATTTGCATCTACTGCCATACCCATGGTAAGCACTATACCTGCAATGCCGGGTAGTGTTAAAGTAGCACCGAACACTGATATAACCGCCAAAATAAGCACCATATTTAAAATAAGTGCAATATCGGAAAACAGTCCGAACAAGCCGTAAGATACAAACATAAACACTATAACCAGCACTATACCTACCGCTATAGCTTTTTTACCCGCTGCGATAGAATCCGCTCCAAGACTAGGCCCTACCGTACGCTCCTCAACAATCTTCAATTCAGCAGGTAACGCACCGGCTCTCAATAATAGAGCCAGATTGCTTGCTTCCCTAGTAGTAAAATTACCCGTTATCTGAGGTTTACCGTCCAAAATAACCGATTGAATTTGGGGGGCGGTTAGGACTTTGCCGTCTAAAACTATGGCGAAAGGCTTCTTCAGATTTTCTTTGGTGATTCCTGCAAATTTCTTTGCCCCCAGACTATTAAATGTCAAATTAACCGCAGGTCTTCCAAATTGGTCGAAAGACGAGCTTGCACCGGTTAACAGCTCCCCTGTTAAAAGAATCCTGTTCTTTACGGCAAAAGCTGCTGTTCCGTCCTCACTATAAAGCCTTTTTGTCCCCGGAGGTACAGGTCCGCGTGTAGTATCGGGATAAGGGAGAGAATCGTCCAGCAAATGAAACGTAAGTTTAGCGGTCTTACCCAAAATTTCCTTTAGGTTTTCAGGGTCACTTAATCCCGGAACCTGTAATAATATCCTGTTATCACCCTGACGCTGTATGTCAGGCTCTCTTGTTCCCGTCTCATCAACCCTTCTTCTAACTATCTCAATGGACTGATCCATAACTTTTTTCAGCATTTGTTCCAATGCATTTTTATTATATCCGACAGAAACCTTACCTTCGGTATTCGTAACTTCCAGTTCGCTTGAAACTTCCTTGATTATTGTAGTCACTTCGGGCGCTATTGACGGGTCGGTCAGTTCAAAAACGATTTTTTCACCGATAACATTTATACCGCCCGTATAACCTATTCTTTCACCGTTAACCTTCTCGTCCCTGAATACGGTTCTAATCTCTGAAGCGACAGATTGCAAATCCTCTTTGAGGTAAGTTTTAAAATCCACTTCCAAAAGCAGATATGAGCCTCCCTGCAAGTCCAGCCCTAAATTCACCCTTGAATCAGGCAAAAACCCTACCTTTTTATCTCCCATAAAATTAGGCAGGCTAAAAATAACTGCAAACAGGCAGACTGCTGCAATAAAAGTTATTTTTAAATATGAAAAATTAAGCATTTTTCTAACCTATTTCTTTTTCGGTTCTTGCTTAGCTAAATCTTTTTTAGCCCTTTCAATCGCAGAATTATTCCTTGTGATAGTGTTACGCATAACTTTTACTACCGTATCGGCTGCAATTTCGACCTCTAATATAGTATCTTCAACTTTTCTCACCTTACCCACAATGCCGCCGCCGGTAACTATCTCATCACCTTTCTTGGTAGCCTCTATCATATTGCTATGTTGTTTTATTTCCTTTTGCTTGGGTCTTATTATGAACATATAAAAAATAAAAAATATAAGTAATAGCGGCAATAAATTAGCCATTGTACCGGGTTCTTGCGGAACTTGTGCTTCATTTGATTGAGCTATAGCTTCAGATATAAATAACATTCTTTATTCCTTTTATTATTTTCTTGATATTAATATACGCATTATGCAGGTTTCGCAAGATATTATAACCTGATTTTTTTAGCATACTAGCCGGTCGGCAAATAAGATTGCGGGTTTATAGCCTTTCTTCCCTTTCTGATGCTGAAGTGCAACTGCGGAACCGATACATGCCCCGTACTGCCTACAGAGGCTATTTTCTGCCCCTTACTTACACTATCACCTTTTCTTACGAATATATCTCTTGCATGCGCATATGCGGTAACATAGCCGTTGGAATGTTTCAATAAAATAAGATTTCCATACCCTCTAAGCTCGTTTCCGGCATATACAACCTTGCCGTTATCGGCAGCCACAACATCGCTACCCTCGGCCGCCCTTATGTTTATACCGTCATTATACAGACCGCCTTTTTTTGGTCCGAACCTTGAAATTATAGTCCCGCTTGTCGGCCATCTGAATCCGCTTGCCGCATAATCTTTGCTATTATAGCTAGGAGGAGTGTAAGATGCCGGTTCATATTCCTTTTTTGTATTGCCCGCCGTTACCGTGCCGGGTTTTAGGTGCGGTGCGGGGTTGTTATTAGGTCTGAGTTTAGGAACAATACCGCCGCCCTCACCTGATTGTAAAGTTGCCGTGTCCGTTCCTAATTTTACTTCTTTAGGCAATATAACTTGCGGGGCGTTGGGTAAGCTATTGATTCTACCCAAATCCTTTTCAACAACTGACGCAGTTTTTTGCTCCCCTACAAAAAAATCTTCTTTGTCTACAGTTTCTTTTTTTGCAATAGTCTGATAATATTCTGTAGAACTAGGAATACTCAGCTTAGTACCCACCCTTATTATATATGGCTCGGATATGTTATTTACATGTATCAGACGGCTAAGGTCAACACCATAGCTACGTGAAACCGCATACAAAGTATCACCCTCTTTTACCATGTGGAATTTAGCTTTAGGTAATTTCAGCACCTCATCAGGAGTTAGAATATACGGGGGACGCAGGTTGTTTATTTCTATCAGATCACGTATACCAACGCCATACTGCTTGGATATAGTATATAGGTTATCACCGCTTTTTACAGTTATTTTAAAAGGATTTATCCTGTAATCAAAATTGCTTGAATAGCTGTTACGGTTTTCTACCAAAGCAGGGCTTTGCGTACATGCCCCGGCAAAAAAAAGTGTGAGAATAATAGATATATTTCTATATAGAACTTTCAAAATACCTTTAACCTATAATTCACATTAAATCACCCTGAAGATGCTATTTTAAACTCATTGGGGATAGTGCTTTTAATTTCCTCAGGATATTCTTTTACTTTTTTCACCTGTGCCATTGCCGAACCTTTATAGCACCTTGAAGCAATTTCTTTTACAACAGACTGCTTGCCATACAAAACAGCCTCAACGGAACCGTTTGACTTATTTTTTACCCAGCCGGTTATCCCGCTTTCGGTACAAACTCCTTTGAGCCAGTTACGGTATCCTATTCCCTGAACCTTGCCTTCAATAACTAGCCTTAAACAATATATATCGCTTTTAACTTTAGGCTTACCGTCACCAAAACCCGGCTCATCATGCATTTTCGTACTCTATAACTACTTGTCCATAGGTAGTATTATCATTAGCATTAAGATAAACCTTCTTGATTTTGGCATCTTTTTCAGCACAGATAATATTTTCCATTTTCATGGCTTCTAATATAAAAAGCTCTTGCCCCTGTTTAACTTTATCGCCGTCTTTTACTTTAATGTCAACAATAACTCCTGATATAGGAGCCTCAACCTTGGAAGAATCAACACCGCTTTTAGGCTCAGGCATATATCTGTCAAGCTCTGCAACCCTTGGCGTGCGAACGGATATTTTTACTTTTGCACCGGCGTGGGTTAAATAAAAACCGCCTGCAAAATATTCTATCTGCACATTTACAGGAATACCGTCAACCTCGCCGTGGAACAGCCTGTTACCGAGTATCCAAGCACTTTTTATTACCATCTGCGACCTGTCATGCAGCACCTCATAACCGGAATGAATTGACTTAACATAGACGGAGAAACTTTCATCATCAACGTTAACCACCCATTTATTGCCTATCAGCCTTTGCCTTCCCTCTAGCTGCCCTGTTATAGTCCCTGCCCTTTTTACATCTTCTAAAAATATATGAATCGCTACGCATAAGAATATTCTTGTAGTTTCCGAAGTAAGTTCCGCACCGAAAAATCCGTCAGGGTATTCTTCTGCAATAAAGTTTGTGGAAATATCACCTGACGCAAATTTAGAATGCCCCATAACCGCTTCTAAAAAGCTGATATTGTGCGATATTCCTCTTATAACATATTCACCTAATGCCGTTTGCATTCTTTCGATCGCTTCTTTTCTGTCTTTGCCGTATGTAATCAGCTTTGCTATCATAGCATCATAGAACATGCTTACCTGACCGCCTTCATAGATACCCGTATCGACCCTGACATTAGTATTTGACTCAGGTTCTTTATATTCGGATATCCTACCGCTTGAAGGAAGGAAGCCGCGAGACGGGTCTTCGGCATATATCCTTGACTCGATAGCCCAGCCGTTTAATTTTACATCTTCCTGCTTTAATTCTAATTTTTTGCCATATGCTATATTTATCATCTGCTCTACAAGGTCAAGTCCGGTAACATATTCGGTTACCGGGTGTTCCACCTGAAGTCTTGTATTCATCTCTAAAAAGTAGAATTTTTTATTAGAATCCATGATGAATTCAACAGTACCTGCCGAGTAATAGCTCACCTTTTTCGCAAGTGCCACACACTCTTTATACATTGCCTGACGGGTCTTTTCATCAATGAACGAGCTTGGAGCTTCTTCAATAACCTTCTGGTTATGTCTTTGAATAGAGCATTCCCTTTCCCCAAGGCATAGCGTATTACCGTATTTATCGGCCAACACCTGAATTTCAATGTGTCTTGGTTTTTCAATAAACTTTTCTATGAATATTCTGTCATCGCTGAAACTTTTCTTGGCTTCATTTGTTGCAGAGCGAAATGCGGACTTAACCTCATCTTTCGAATATACAACACGCATTCCTTTACCGCCACCACCTGCCGAGGCTTTTACCATAACCGGATAACCGATATCAGTCGCTATTTTTACAGCCTCGTCTTCATCTTTTATAATTCCCATGTAACCGGGAATAGTGCTTACATTTGCCTCAATTGCTATTGTTTTAGCCTCAATTTTATCCCCCATCATTTTGATAGAATCCTGCGAAGGGCCGACGAATGCTACACCCTCTTTTTCAACAGCGCGTGCAAAGTTCATATTCTCGGATAGAAAGCCGTATCCGGGGTGAACCGCATCAGCACCGGTAGATACGATAGCGTCCATTATATTTTCAATATTAAGATAGCTTTGTGTGGAAGGTGAAGGCCCCACAAAAACCGCCTCATCAGCCATGCTTACATGTGCCGAGTTAGTATCCGCTTCAGAATATACCGCTACTGTTTTTATGCCCATTTTACGAGCGGTCTTAATGACTCTACAAGCGATTTCACCACGATTGGCTATTAATAATTTTTTGAACATATTTTTTTACCTAATTCTACTTAACACTAAACTTGAAGATTCACTACAGCGGCAAATTATCATGTTTTTTCCAAGGCTTATCTACCGTTTTACTCTCAAGAAAAGTCAACGCACGGCAGATTCTCCATCTGGTATTTTGGGGGCGTATTACCTCATCAATAAAGCCCCTTGCAGCAGCGGCAAAAGGTGATGAGAATTTTTCAACATACTCGTCTGTCTTTTCCTTCATTTTTTCAGGGTCGTTAGCATGCTCACGGAACAATATCTGTGCCGCACCTTTTGGTCCCATAACAGCTATCTCGGCATTTGCCCACGCATAGTTAAGGTCACCCTTCAAGTGCTTGGAATTCATAACAATATACGCACCGCCATATGCTTTTCTGGTAATAACGGTGATTTTGGGAACGGTAGCTTCCGCATATGCGTATAATAATTTTGCACCATGTTTTATTATTGCATCATGCTCTTGCGACACACCCGGCAAGAATCCCGGAACATCTACAAAAGTCACAAGCGGAATATTAAATGCATCACAGAACCTGATGAATCTTGCAGCTTTCCTTGAAGCATCAATATCCAGACAACCTGCCAGATGCATCGGCTGATTAGCTACAAAACCAACCGTTCTGCCTTCCATTCTACCGAAACCGATAATTATATTTTTTGCAAAATCAGGCTGTAATTCATAAAAATCATTTTCATCTACCACCCTGTCGATAAGCTCACGCATATTATATGGCTTATTAGGGTTATCAGGTACAAGTGTGTTCAATGACAAATCCACTCTGTCCGCATAGTCATGTGTATTCCTATCGGGAATAGGCTCACGGTTTGAACTAGGCAAGAAATTTATCAGCCTTCTTGCCTGAAGCAGTGCCTCAATATCATTATCAAACCCCAAATCTGCAACGCCTGTTTTAGCGGTATGCGTATCGCAACCACCCAGTTCTTCACGTGTTACATCTTCATGTGTTACGGTTTTTACAACCTCAGGACCCGTAACGAACATATAAGAACTACCCCTGACCATAAAAATAAAGTCCGTCAGAGCAGGAGAATATACCGCACCGCCCGCACAAGGACCCATAATAAGCGATATCTGAGGTATAACACCCGATGCATCAACATTGTGCTGGAATATCTCGCCATAACCGCCCAAAGCGTTCACGCCCTCCTGTATCCTCGCACCGCCCGAATCATTAATACCGATAATAGGAGCACCTACTTTCATTGCCATATCCTGAATGCGACATATTTTTTCAGCATGAGCCTCGCCCAAAGAGCCGCCTAAAACCGTAAAGTCCTGTGAATACACAAACACAAGTCTTCCGTTTATAGTGCCGTGACCCGTAATAACGCCATCACCGGGGGTCTTGTTCTCACCCATACCGAAATCATGACAGCGATGCTCAACGAACATTCCGTATTCTTCGAAAGAATCAGGGTCAAGCAACACCTCAAGCCTTTCACGTGCCGTTAACTTACCGTTATTATGCTGTGCATCTATACGTTTTTGCCCACCGCCAAAACGTGCACTTTTCCTTTTATTTTCAAGCTGTTCTACAATTTTCGTTTTCATAGCAATACACTTATAATTTATAAATCGGTGTTGCAAACTAGCAGATGTTGCCCTATGGGGCAATAAGGAAATTTAGACATCTTACTAACAAATTGTTTTATTAAAATCTTTTAATAAGCTTAGGCATATATTTTATTATCAAATTATCGGCTTATATGATAAACTAAAAGAAGTTATGAACGGCAATCCGAAACACAAAGGATTCACATTAATTGAATTATCAATAGTTATAGTGATAATCGGGTTAATAGTAGCCGGCATTGTAGGGGGACAAGCAATTGTTACTCAAGCAAAATTACGCTCGGTAATCTCGGATATCGATAAATACAAAATTGCAATAAACACATTTCAACTGGAATACAACGCTCTACCGGGCGACCTAGCTAACGCCGAAAGTTATTTTGGTGCCGCAAGCACTAACAACGGCAACGGAAATAGGCGGATAGACAATTATACAAGTGCTACAAACAATGAACAGCTACTTTTATGGCAGCACCTTTCACTAGCAAAAATAATAAGCGGAACATATAGCGGAGTAGGTGACGGCAGTCCAAACAACGCTACTCCCGTAATAAACGTACCTACCGCATTCGGAGGAAAAAATTGTTTTGGATTCCGCCACAATACGGTTGGAATAGGCTGGATATCACCCCGCCCTCCAAGCCCAAGTCCTTTTTTAATAGTCGGCAGGGAAAGTAGCGATGGAGTGGAGCTAGATAAAGACTGCGTTTACAGCGGGTTCACAACTGCTGACGCCTTTTCCATTGATAAAAAAATTGACGATGGTTTATCGCATGTCGGACTAATTTTTTCGTTTGAAGGAAAAGACTCAGGTGCAGCGGCAAATTGCTAAGACTTCGCAACCGGAACATATACCCTAAGTGAAACGGTTGATAGATGCGTAATAATGGTCAATAATATTTATTAAATTATTGACCGTTATTTTATAATTACGCAGCCTTCTTGCCGTTATTATTATGCTTACCCTCATCACTAATTGAATTTACGGCTGCCAAAGCTGCCATATTCAATATTTCTGACACCGAAGCACCCATCTGTACAATCTGAACAGGTTTTTCCAAACCTATAAGCATAGGTCCTATAACCGTTCCGCCGCCAAGCTCCTGCAACAATTTAGAGCTTATGTTGGCAGAATGCAACGCAGGCATGATAAGTACGTTTGCAGGGCCTGATAACCTGCTAAACGGATACAACTTCATCAATTCAGGATTAAGGGCAACATCTGCCGCCATCTCGCCTTCATATTCAAAATCCACATCACAGCTATCAAGTATTTCAACCACTTCCCTCACCTCTGAAGAACGTGAACGCATCAGGTTACCGAACGTGGAAAAAGAAAGCATTGCAACACGTGGAACATGCCCCATCTTACGGGCTTCTTCCGCCGTCTGTATCGCAATATCGGCAAGTTCGTCAGGTGTAGGAAGCTCATTTACGGTAGTATCCGAAATAAACACCGTTTTACCCTTCGCTATCATCATTGAAAGCCCGAATACCATTTTACCCGGTTTTGCGTTAACAACCTTCAATATATCGTCAAGCGAGTCATAATAATTACGGGTAAGACCGGTTATCATAGCATCGGCATCACCGCACTGTACCATACATGCGGCAAAAATATTCCTGTCATTTTTTACCATACGCACACAGTCCCTACGCAAATAACCTTCACGTCCAAGCCTGTTATACAGGAACTCTATATATTTTTCATTTTTATCGGTAACGGCAGCATTATGTATTTCGATACCCTCAGGATCAATACTCATTTCAGCCATTTTCTTTAATATAAGGTTTTCCCTGCCCACAAGTTTTGCAGTTCCGTAACCCTGCCTTCTCCATATAGCGGCAGCCCTGATGACTTTTTCTTCTTCACCTTCAGAGAACACCACATTTCTCGGATTGGCGTGAAGCCTGTCCATAATAAGGTTAAGGCTGTTAGCAGTAGGGTTAAGCCTCGCACTTAACTGACGCTTATATTCTTCCATATCTTCAATAGGCTGTTTCGCCACACCGCTATCCATAGCAGCTTTAGCTACCGCAGGCGGAATAGTATATATAAGCCTAGGGTCAAACGGAACGGGGATAATATAACCCGGACCATATTGCATTTTTCTGCCCGAATATGCAACCGACACCTCATCTGGCACATGCTCTCTGGCAAGGTCTGCAAGAGCCTGCGCACAGGCAATTTTCATTTCTTCATTGATAGTAGTTGCACGCACGTCCAACGCACCACGGAATATATACGGGAATCCCATAACGTTATTAACCTGATTAGGATAATCCGAGCGACCTGTCGCAACAATAGCATCACTTCTAACCTCGGCAACATCTTCCGGTGTTATTTCCGGATCAGGATTAGCCATAGCAAATATTATAGGCTTTTTAGCCATTGATTTTACCATGTCTTTAGTAACGGCATCTTTTACGGATAGACCCAAGAATACGTCTGCCCCCTTCATGGCATCGGCAAGACTTCTTGCCTTTGTTTTAGCCGCATGTGCAGATTTCCACTGATTCATACCGTCTTCACGCCCTTCATATATAACACCGCGTGAGTCACAAAGTATAACGTTGTTATGCTGCACTCCCATTGCTTTTACAAGTTCCACACAAGCAATTGAGGCAGCTCCCGCACCGTTTACTACTATCGTCATATCCTTGAACTTACGCCCGGTAACATGAGCCGCATTGATAAGACCTGCCGCCGTAATTATAGCAGTTCCATGCTGGTCGTCATGGAATATAGGAATATCCATAACTTCTTTTAACTTCTGCTCGATTATAAAGCATTCGGGGGCTTTGATATCTTCAAGATTTATCCCGCCCCATGTAGGTCCAAGATATTTTACCGCATTGATGAACTCTTCAGGGTCTTCGGTATCTACTTCTATATCTACCGAGTCAATATCGGCAAAACGCTTAAATAATACGGCTTTTCCTTCCATTACAGGCTTTGATGCCAATGCACCCAGATTTCCGAGACCAAGAACCGCCGTCCCGTTCGATATAACGGCTACATAGTTTCCTTTTGCGGTATATTCATATGCCTTGCTTTCATCTTTTTGTATTTCAAGGCAGGGTACGGCAACTCCGGGAGAATATGCAAGCGACAAATCCCTCTGTGTCATAAGGGGTTTAGTTGGCAAAACGGCAACTTTACCGGGTTTTCCGTCTCTTTTATGGAAATATAATGCATCTTCATCCGTTATAGAAGTGCCTTTTTTCTTTTCAGACATATTTTATACCTTTGACCTTATTGCATGAATAAAATTGAGCAAATACTTATACATCACTCGGTATAATTAGTCAAAGAAACCTTATTGTGCGTTGCGGTAATTATTGTTGCAGCAACTTTTTCTCAAATTCCTCATCGGCTATAACATATAACAGCTTCATCCGAGATTTCTCCCCTGACAGAAGCACCATATCGGATTTTGCAAGCTTCCATTCTTTAGATAAAAAGTTTATAAGCTCCTTATTTGCCTTATCATTTTCAGGCACGGCAGCCACCTTAATACGTAAGGCTTTAGTTGCAAAATCGGCATCAACTACCCCGCAAATTTGATTTTTTTGCGAGTTAGGCACTATTTTTAATTGAATTTTATATCCGTTGTTATATCTTTGGTAGTACATGTTAATCAATATATAGTATTGTTATAGAAAATAAACCGCCATTTAGTAATTTCCGAAGCAAAGTGCAAATAATGTTAGATTTAGTTAACAAATCGTGTTACAATCTTCGCAATCGGGACGGCATGCACCGCATGCAAAGGAGTATAATTAATGTTTAAAAACATACCTCTAGCAGCAGCGATAGCCATATTAACCTATACTACTAATATATCTAATGTAAAATCAGAAGATATGTCATACACCCAGAGGCAGGATTACCGCTTTGAACGCCAAAACTCAAGTCTTTGCAACAGATATTTCCCTATATACGAACATAAAAACCACATGCCGAGTAACATGCTAAGAGCAATATCGGTTACCGAATCCGGCAAATGGTCAAAATTTTATCATAAAAAAGTAGCATGGCCATGGACAATCAACGTCGAAGGCAAAGGTTATTACTTTGACTCAAAAAGAGAGGCAATTGCTAAAGTCAAAAAACTGATTGCAAAGGGAAAAGAAAGCATAGATATCGGCTGTATGCAGATAAATTTAAAATACCACCCCGATGCCTTCACTAACTTAAATCAGGCATTTGAACCTCGCTATAATATAGAATATGCCGCCAAGTTTCTGACTGAAAAATATGAAAAGAACGGTAACTGGGAAACCGCAATCAGGCATTATCACAATATGAACAGAGAGTATTCCGATAAATACATAGAACGTATATATGAATCATGGCGGACGGAAGACAAGGGAGTAAACCTTGCCAACCTCAATAAAAGACCTATGTATATCAAGGTAACGCCAATGGTTAAAAATAACGACCCTGAAGTTGCGGATATAACGCAAAGCGTTCTGGATAATTTTGTAAGATAAAAAGACATATACCGGCATCTTTTTTCTTGACTGCTTTAGTGCAATACTATATTTTACGCAATCTTTTTAAGATTAAGTTGTTATATTAACAAACAAAGAATAACTGTTAAGTAGGATAAAAATGGCAAACCATACAGCTACAAAAAAGTCAATTCGTAAAACAGAACGTCGTACTGCGACTAACAGGAATATTAAAAACCGTGTTAGGACTTTTATTAAAAAAACCGAAAAACTCATAGACGAAGGTGATAAGAAAACCGCTAATGAGTCTTTAAAGGTTACTCAGTCTGAAATGATGAAAGCTGTAGGCAAAGGTGTTTTCAAACTTAATACAAGTTCTAGGAAAATAAGCCGTCTTTGTGCCAGAATCAAAGCTTTAAGCTAATTTTAAATATTATAGATTGCAAAATATTATAATATTTTGCTATAGTCACCCCAATACGTTTTTTAGCCATTTAGGCATTGTTAAATTCTTTTTACAGTAAATTAGCAAGGCGACATGAGAACAGTTGCAACCGGTGCCGAAGCAAAGTTATTTGAAATAACCAGCAGTCTGAGAGCCTCCTCCGATGGCTATTACGCATTACATTATCATTTTTCCCGACTTCAGGAAGAATTCCGCAGCGACTACCAGATAAAAATAGCCATAAATGTCTTGAGCGACCTGTTCAAAGGCTTGGATTCAGTCCTATTCCTATTAAAAGATTTCGATATTGTCGTTCTGTATAACGGAACTAACCGTGGTTTGCTTGAAAAAGCTATTTTCCAGTTGCGTTACCTTTTTATGGACGATGCGTTGGCTTATACTGATGACGGTTATGAGAACGAGGATTTTTGCTCCGTATATGACCTTGAGTTCCAGTGGCGGGATTTTTTCGTAAGCTGCAAAAGGAAGTTGGGAAAAGATATTGAGGAAGTTGAAAAAAAACAACAGCAACAGACAAAAAATGTCATACAAACCCCTAAAGGCGGGCGTTCAAAGCTTCATATATTCTCTCCTTCGTATCTGGTACAGATAATCGACGAGCTAAAGAACATAGAAATAGGCTCGTGCCTTAGAAGCCAACCGGTTTGTGCCGTTTTAAGGGGGAAAGAACCTAAAGTAATATTTAAGGAAGTCTATACAAACATCAAAAATCTGCAAAAGCTTTTGTCTTTGAATGTTGACCTGATGAGCAGCAAGACTCTTTTTAAATATCTTACAAAAATATTGGATAAAAAAGTTCTCAATGCACTAAAACAGCAGGAAATCTCTAACAAGAACCCTATAAGCATCAACCTTAATGTAAAAACCCTGTTTTCAGAAGAGTTTGCCGAATTTGACTCGCAGATAGCTCAAAAACATAAGTCCTCTATCATTATCGAGATACATATTGCGGATATTTTTGAGGATATACAAAAATTTTTAGTAGCACAAAAAGAATTGCAGAATTTGGGCTACCGTATATGCCTTGACGGATTAGATAGTGCAAGTTTCATGCAGATTGACAGAAAAAATCTAGGTTTTGACCTTGCAAAACTTAGCTGGAATCCTGAAATGGGTACAAAGACATCTAAGGATCAGAGCCTTATTGAAGCTATCAATAAATGCGGAAAGAACCGTATTATACTGTGTCATTGCAGCTCAAAGGAAGCTATTGATTTCGGGAAGGAAGTGGGAATATCTTTATTTCAGGGACGCTATATTGACGCACTGACCAACCCCACTGCAAAGGTTATTAATTAATAAGTTATAAATTTTACGAAATCATCTTCCTTAGCTTACCCAAATCTTTTTCAGATATAAGTATTTTCATTTTCATCACTTCTTCATCATTCTCTTCGGAAAGCACTTTGGAATTAGCATAAACCCATGATATAGCCTTACCGTTTTGGCAGGAAATAGTAACTTCCTCCTCCAAAAACTTCGCTGATAATTTTTCATCTATTTTTGCAAACAGATTATCAATCCCCTCGCCTGTAACGGCGGAAACAGGCACGCTATCTTTTTTGTCCGATATATATTTTTTATTTTCATTATCCAGCAGGTCTATCTTGTTGGATATCTCTATCATGTTCTCTTGTATTTTTGCTTCTAAACCAAGGCTTTTAAGTACCTTGAGAACATCATTCTTTTGCTCGGTATTATCAGGGTTTGATATGTCCCTGACATGCAAAATAACATCGGCTTCAATCACCTCTTCCAAAGTAGCCCTGAATGCGGCTACCAACTGAGTAGGCAAATCAGAAATAAACCCAACCGTATCGGAAATAATTATTTTACGCCCCGACGGTAGCTTCAATATTCGCATAGTCGGGTCTAATGTAGCAAAAAGCTTATCCTCCGCCAACACGTTAGCACCGGTTATATTGTTAAATAAAGTTGACTTACCGGCATTGGTATATCCTACCAGAGCTACAATATCGTAAGGCACTTTTTTGCGTGATTGCCTTTGTATATCACGGGTTTGCGCAACTTTTTTAATTCTCTTTTTTATCATTGCTATCCTGTCCCTGATAGCACGCCTGTCAGACTCTATCTGCTTTTCTCCGGGGCCGCCCATAAAGCCACCCCCGCCCCGTTGACGCTCAAGGTGAGTCCATGACCTTACCAACCTTGATTTCTGATACTCCTGTGCAGCCAGTTCAACCTGCAACCTGCCTTCTTTAGTATTGGCACGCTCACCGAAAATCTCTAAAATTAAGGCCGTTCTATCTATTACTTTACACTTCAGAGCAACTTCCAAATTCCTTTGCTGAATAGGCGTAAGCTGTTCATTGAATATAAGCAAATCAATTTCATTTGTTTCTACAAACTCTGCATATTCCTCAACTTTTCCGCTTCCTATATATGTAGCAGGCACTTTTTTTTGCAAAGTAACAACTTCTGCCAACACAATATCCAGATCAATAGCAAGTGCCAGCCCTTTAGCTTCTTCAAGCTTGGCTTCAATGCTCCTTAGGTCTTTATGTTCCTGCGATTTAATACTTGGCTGTATTATTAATGTGCATTTATTCATAAACGTGTTTGTACTTCATTTTCGCTAATTAAGCTAGAAAAGAAATATTCGGTTAAAGTTAATTTTTTATACAAAACTTTACACAGAGCAATAAAAACACTAACATTAAATAGTAGTTAATATTTTAATTAAATTAAAAAGCGGATATATCGGCATGAAAGATTTATTTGGAAAAATTTTTAATAAGCAACAAAACATAGACGATTTATCAGTGGAGGCTCAATACACAAATGCAGATTATGCCGATATCTCGACTATTGTAAATGATGCTAACGCTGATAATATCTCAACTATGGCAAATACCTCACAAAATGGAACTACCGAAGAAAGAAAAAGACGAGTTAAATCCGCCCCTCTATACATACCCGGAATGCTTGACGATGAGTCACTAATTAGCGAAACATCTAAAATTTCTTTACCGGATGAAATAAAACCTGATTCGGAAGCATTACTCAAAATTCATCAGCAACAAATGGAGTTCAGAGAACGAGAACAACAAAGAAAAGACAACAAAGTGGAGCAAACAGGAAGATCCGGAGTTTAATTTATCTGAACTTCTTCAATAGTTCTATCATTTCATTATGGTCTTTAAAGTGCATCTCCGGCTGATGGTTAGCGAACCTCTCCGAGCTTAAATCCTGATCTCCGTAAAAAACGGGGATACACCCGCAATTATATGCACATTCCATATCGGTAATACTATCACCTACGAACCATACATCTCTACTTAGTTTTATGCCGCTTCCCTCTAGTGCCATCAGCACAGGTTTGGGAGAGGGCTTATCCTCTTCAGCGTCCCTAGCCCCTACTACTTTTACAAAATATCTTTGCCAGCCTATATGGTTCACTTCTTTGCGGAGGTTCTCACCTGTTTTATTACTGACCAAAGAAACATAGATATCAGTACCTACCAAATGTTTTAAAACTTCTTCAGCCCCTTCTAAAGGTGTAAGATTTTCAAGGTGGGAATTTTTAAAATGCATTAAATATTTCTCGCCTGCTTCTTGCCACCTGTCACCGAATATATCGGGGAACGCATCACGCATTGAGCGGTGTACACGCATCTTTGTTTCTTCAAAGCTCCAAGGCTGATGCCCCATTTCAACAAAGGTTCTCTCCAATGCGTTATGTATTGTCGGCCATGTGTCCGCCAATGTGTTATCCCAATCAAATAATATAGCTTTAGGCTTAGGTAAATTCATATTAATCACAACTGTTTGTTTATATATTCAGCATATAGTTCTATAAGTCTTTGCGTAGTTTTTCCTACCTTTCCATCGCCCACCTTTTCACCGTCAATTTCGGTTATAGGCAAAATATGCTTTGTAGTAGAGGTTATAAAAACTTCCGAAGCTTCCTTTAAGGTTTGAACGTTAAAAGATTCTTCTACAAAGATTATTCCGTTGTTACCGGCAACCGTCAACACTCCTTTGCGTGTTATACCGCCTAATATATTTTCATTGGCAGGGTGGGTAAATAAGCACCCCAGACTATCTATAATAAATACGTTCGTAGAACTTCCCTCTGTTACCTTACCGTCTTTTTCAAATAATATGGCTTCTTCAGCACCATGTTCCAACGCTTCTTGCTTTGCCAGTATATTAGGCAATAACGATATTGTTTTTAAATTACGCAGCTTCCAACGCAAGTCAGGTCTGGTTATAGCCTTAGCACCGCTTGCTATTACCTCTTTAGCCAAAGGTTTATATGGCGATAGCGTCATAGTTATAGAAGGTTTGACCGCAGGTTGCGGAAATTGATGCAGCCTTGGAGCAACGCCTCTTGTTATCTGTAAATATAATACCGCATCAACCATTGCGTTACTTTCCAGCAATTGCATTACAATAGCTTCAAGCTCATCTTTATTTACCGCAAAATCTATTCTTAAGCCCTGCAAAGATTTTTGCAGCCTTATACAGTGCAACTCCCAGTCAATAATAATCCCGTTTTTTATGAGTGCTACCTCGTATACCCCATCAGAAAAAACATACCCTCTATCTTCGATATGCACTTTTGCGATATTGTGGTCTAAATATTGACCGTTAACATAACTTATTTTAGACATTTTTTTCCTTATACACAACGTAACCCTGAACTTGTTTCATCATTACCGGCACACCTATTTATTTTAAAAGAACTCAAACTTAACCGAGAATATTTTCTCAACTTTACTTACCATATTGGCAAGGCTTAAAATAACTATCCTATCACCTACCTTTATAATAGTATCTTCATCGGGAACAATAGTCTCACCATTCCTTACCATAGTACCTATAACTATCCCATTGGGAAGTGCAAGGTCTTTTATTCTTTTTCCGACTACCGACGATGCCTCTACAGCCTCCGCCTCAATAACCTCCGCTTTGCCTTTACATATGGAATGCACGGCAACTATACGCCCTTTCCTTATATGCTGTAAAATACTGGAAACAGTTATCTCGCGAGGGTTGATAGCAACGTCTATTCCCAAAGAAGATGTAAGCGGCGAATATGAAGACGCATTATTTACCAACGTAACTACACGATGAGCACCGAACCTTTTTGATAAAAGTGACGACAATATATTGACCTCATCATCATTTGAAACGGCTATAACGGTTTCAGCTAATGCCACATTAGCCTCTTCCAATATTTCCTGAGATAAGGCACTTCCGTTTATTACCGTGGTACGGTTAAGCCTGTCGGCAACCTGTTCTGCACGGTCTTTATCAACTTCAATAAGTTTTACTTTAACATCAGAATCTTCTTTTTCCAACTGCTCGGCAAGAAATAACCCCACATTACCGCCACCTATGATAGTAACCCTGCGTGCTTCCCTCTCCTCGTGACCGAACATTGCCATTACTTTTTGTACGTTCTTGGTATCGCAGGAAAAATAAAGCTCGTCCTCATCGAGCAACTCAAGCCCCTCACCCGTAACAAGAAAGCTCTCTCCCCGTAATATACCCAATATAGAAACATCAAATTCCGACACACGCTTTTGTATCCTTTCCACAGGCATATTTATCATCGGACAATCAACCGTGCATCTTATACCCACAACTTTTACCAAACCATCCACAAAAGGAATGGTATCTACGGCACCCGGTACATGCAGTCTGTTAACAATTGCATTGGCAACCTCTATTTCAGGCGAAATGATAAAATCAATCGGCAGGTGGTCATGCCTGTATAACCTCATCCACTCCGGACGCAGATAATTCTGGTTCCTTATCCTTGCGATTTTTGTGGGAATATTAAATAACGAGTGTGCTACCTGACATGCTACCATGTTTATTTCATCTGAAAGGGTCACCGCAATTATCATATCGGTATTTTCCGCTCCTACCTCCTCTAGTACCGTAGGGTGGGACGCAAAGCCAATCTTTGCCTTTACGTCTAAAGTATCATTTATCATCTGAATATGCTCAGCTGACTGATCTATAACGGTAACGTCGTTTCCTTCAATAGATAGCTGTCTTGCAATTGATGAGCCTACCTGACCGGCACCACAAACAATAATTCTCATTAGGCCTCACTTATTTCCAATTCTTGTTCTTCAATATTACTGTGAACATTCAACGATTTTATCTTTCTATGGAAAGCCGACCTTTCCATACCTACAAAATTAGCTGTACGTGATACATTACCGCCAAACCTTTTTAATTGGGAAGAAAGATATTGCTTTTCAAACACCTCTCTTGCTGCTCTTAGCGGCAGCCCTATAATATCCTTACTTAAGCCGGAAGAATCCGACATAGGCGTGTTCTGCAATATCTCCGGCGGCAGCATTGAAGATGTGATAGGTTCATTAGGGTCTTCAGGAGCCATAATTAACAGCCACTCAATAACGTTCCTTAACTGCCTTACATTACCCGGCCAATCATAAACTTCCATTGCTGCCATTGCGTTCTCACTTATTTTTCTAGGCACAACGCCCAACGTATCGGCACATCTTTTTACAAAATATTCAGAAAGCGGTTTTAAATCACCACTTCTTTCCACTAATGAAGGAACGTTCAGCGGCACTACGTTCAGCCTGTAAAAAAGGTCTTCCCTGAACCTTCCATTTTCTATTTCTTTTTGCAGATTTTTATTGGTAGATGATATTACCCTGACATCAACTTTAACCAAGCGGTTACCACCTACTCTTTCAAAGCTGTTTTCCTGCAATATCCTTAATATTTTTCCCTGAACTGCAAGAGGCATATCGGCTATCTCATCAAGGAATAACGTACCGCCGTGTGCTTTTTCAAAAGTCCCTATTTTTCTATTTTCTCCTAGACCTATCCCTGCGGCATCTTCTTTTCCGAATAACTCCTCTTCAACCCTTTCTGGCGAGATACTGGCGGCATTTAATATGACGAAAGGACCATTCTTCCTTTTGGATTTTTGGTGGATTATTCTTGCTACAACTTCTTTACCGCATCCGGCAGGACCTTTTATCATTATACGGCTTTCAGCCGGAGCAACCCTATCAATCGCATTTTTTAAAGCAGTAACGGCGGGGGATTTTCCGATTAAATGATTTTCAATTCCTCCCCTTATTTTAAGCTGTGCATTCTCGTCCTTTAGCTTGGCGGTTTCTATCGCCCTTTTCACCAGACGTAATAACCTATCCTCTTTAAAAGGCTTTTCAATATAATCATATGCACCTAATTTTATTGAATTAATAGCCGTTTCAATATTACCGTGTCCGCTAATCATAATTACAGGAAGATTCGGGTATTTGCTTTTTACCGCCTCTAAAATACCGAGTCCGTCAAGCTCACTTCCCTGTAGCCAGATATCAAGAACTATTGCAGCAGGAACCCTTTCCTTTACCGCTTCAATAGCTGTCTTGCTATCACTTGCCACCCTTGGCGAAAATCCATCATCTTTTAGTATGTCCGATATAAGATCTCTTATATCCTCTTCATCATCTACAACTAAAACATCTATTGACATTCAAAAACCCTAAAAGTTAATTTTATACAGCTTGTCATACTAAACCTCACTTAACGCTCTATAGGAAAAACGACACAAACACAAGCACCGTTTTCCACGTTAGAAAATATAAGCTCTCCACCATGATCTTCAATTATTTTCTTCACTATGGCAAGCCCCAACCCAGTTCCTTTGCTTTTTGTAGTAACGTAAGGCTCTGTAATTCTGTCAATAACGCTCCGTTCAAAGCCTTTTCCGTTATCGACAATATTTATCATGCATTTATTTTCTTTTACATATACAACTACATTTATCCGACCGTGCCTTAATGCTTTATCTTTTTCCATACGCTCCGATATTGACTCTTCGGCATTTTTAATCAGGTTAGTCATAACACGAACCATCTGGTTGGTATCGCAATTTAAGATTACAGGTTTCTCCGGCATATCATAATCTATACTGATATTGCTGTTCGTTTCGCTCCTTGAGAAAATAACATCACTTATAAGAGAGCATATATCGTTATGTGAGAATATCGGTGCGGGAATACGGGCAAAGCTTGAAAACTCCTCAACCATATTTCCTATAGAGCTTACATTGCGTGAAATAGTGTTTACATATTTTGTAAATTCCTCAGGGTTATCAAGCTGAGATGCATATTTCTTTTTTAGGCGGTCAGTCGCCAGTTGTATAGGTGTTAGAGGGTTTTTTATTTCATGTGCTATACGCCTTGCCACATCAGACCACGCAGAGCGCCTTTGTGCCGAAATAAGCTCGGTTCTCTGACGTTCAAGCTGTTCTGCCATTTTATTGAATGAACGTCCTAAAGTTGCCACTTCATCATTATCCCTTCCTTCAGAAACACGGGCGCTAAGATCTCCCTCACTCACTCTCTTGGTAGCTGCTATCAGCCCCCTTACGGGATTAACAAGGGCTAGTGCAAATATAAAACCGAACCACACCACCGCAAGTAATAACAACAACGCCACTATCAGGAAAATAATGAAGAATTTTATCTGCATATTAGAAACGCCGGACTCCAGCTTTTTATACTCGTTTGCCGCCCCTTCGGTTACCTCTATATGATTCATTATCTGAGTATCGACAAACCTCCCTACCAGCAGGTAAGAATCAAAATAGTTCTCCAATCTCAATAATGCCATAACCCTGTCATCACGCTCATTGGTAAGTATAACAAGTTCTCCGTCCCTTGCCTGATTGAAAGTGTCTATAGGCATATCCTCCAATATCATTTCCAATGAAAAACTAAGCTTGGTACGGGCAAGCAACAAGCTTCTGCCTTCATTTTTCTGGAACACTATCGCCTCAGGCAATTTCCTTACTCCGGCAAGGATAGCTAACTTCTGGCTAAAAGACCCCGGATCACGCCGCATATTATATGCGTCACGGTTTAAGTCCCTTGCCACACCCAAAATATCGGCAGCTATTATTTTTTTATGTTCTTCCAAATACAATCTGGCAATTTCCACCGAGCCGTCAATAGCCGTACTCACCTTTTTATCAAACCATGCCTGAATACCGTAATTAAAGAATATAAGCGAAAAAACCGCCATAACTATTGAAGGTACTATTGCTACCATTGAGAACATCAATACCATTCTCGCCTGTAGCATAGACCCGACGGAACCTTTACGCCTTTCAACCACCAGCCGTACTATACGCCGTGCAACAACAGCAGTAAGTGAAAGTAAAAACACAATATCAACTACTATCCAAACCAGAACATCTTTTGAGTCGGGAACTAAAGGATTTTCGTTATTGCTTATGGCAAAGTAAGTAGCCATCACCGAAAGAATGCTCGCCACAGCGAATATTATCGACAGATTTTTCGTCCTGAAAGCCCTTCTTGACCACGCCTTGAAGCGTGCAAAATTAATATTCTTTAAATCTTTTGCCAATACATTCATGTTAGCATATATACAGCATGATGATGCATAATTGCAACAACTTTAAGCAGCTAATTCCGACTCAAAAAGACCCTCATAAAATTCATTGATTTTCGCTTTAACATCATGAACGGATTCTAATTTGTTATATTCGTTCCTGAACCTTGCACCGCCGTGCAGACCTGCACTATACCAGCCGACATGCTTCCTAAATAGTCTTATAGCGTTTATTTCGTTATAGTGAGATAACATTCCGTCAAGGTGAGTAAGGACTACGGCGTACTGCTGTTCAACGGTCGGGTCGGGTAATTTTTCGCCTGTTTTTAAATAATGAGATGCCTGATTAATTATCCACGGCTTTCCATATGCCCCCCTGCCTATCATCACCCCATCGGCTTTAGACAGCTCCAATGCTCTGTCAATATCATCATAAGTTTTTATGTCACCATTTGCTATAACAGGAATATTAACCGCTTCTTTTACTTTAGAAATAAACTCCCAGTCAGCACTTCCATTATACATCTGGCATCTGGTACGCCCGTGAATCACTATCATTTTTATGCCCAGTTCTTCAGCGGCTTTAGCAAGTTTAGGGGCGTTCAAATGCTCCCTGTTCCAGCCCATACGCATTTTCAAGGTAACAGGCACTTTAACCGCATTAGTAACCGCTTCCAGTATCGCTATCGCCTTACACTCATCTTTCATCAGTGCCGAGCCGGCATAGCCGTTGACTACCTTTTTAACCGGACAGCCGTAATTAAGGTCGATTATCTTTGCTCCCATATCCTCATTTAACCGAGCAGCCTCCGCCATTTTATCAGGGTCATTTCCGGCAAGCTGTACCGAGGTCATATCCTCTATGGGTGACATTTCACATTTTAACAAACTATCTCTTGTCTGGCGTATCATGGCCTCGGAAGCTATCATCTCCGACACCATAAGCCCGGCTCCGAACCCTTTTACAAGCTCACGGAACGGTTTATCGGTCACTCCCGACATAGGTGCAAGTATAACATTATCTTTTAATTCAAATTCACCGATTCTTATTGGCATTTATTAATATCCGAGCTTTTAAAAAACGGCATTATAATAAAAAAAGCCCCAATAGTAAACGCAATATTTGTATTACATCAAGATTTATTATGCGACTTTCCGACCTTTTTCCTTAGTTGAAGAGCTTGTATTAATTCCAAGAATGTTTTCTTCATCCATTTTCATAAAGCGACATAACATCTTAATACGTGTCATACAAATATTATAACGCCTTAAATCGTGTTCCTGCAATAATTCGCTGTTAAGTGAGACCGCCATAGGAATAGATAATACATCTTTTATATAACGCCGTACTATCTCATCTGAAATATAGAAACTATTTAGGCTAATAGCATCTTCTAAGGTATATGCACGATGCCACCATTTATGTGGAACGTACAACGTATCCCCCTTTTGTACACGATAATGCATAACGTTATTATCGGGGTTTCTTAAAAATTCTTCGTAATCGGGTTCACCGTCATCTTTGGCAAATAAACAGGCATTCTTATCAAATAACATCCACTCCTTACAGCCCTTTATCTGGCTAACCCAGATGTTTGAATAGACACTATCATCATGTATCGGGGTACAAGCACCTTTAGAACCAAGCCATAAAGTAGAGTTTACATATCCGAATAGCCTCAGATTCTCATCATTTTCAAAATGAGGAGGAATAGTAAAATCTTCTAAAATAGCCGGACAATCATACTGAAACCACCATTCCTGCAAATAAACCGGCTTATCGGTTGAAGCACTTTTAATTTGCCTAATTCCTTCTTTTAAAGAAGATTTTTCAGTCTTTTTAATATCATAAAGATCCATCACTACATTAGCATCAGCAAAATTATTTGCAAAATAATCAAAATCCCATTTAGAATATGCCGACCAGCCGTCAAGCAGTCCTTTTATAACGACCGGTTTGTTTTGTAATACATATTTTTCATAAAACAGCTCCGGACTAATGTTAGTCTCCACAGCTACTTGAGGACAATTATTAAGTATTTTCTCCCCTAAAAATTTCCTGATATCCGATTCTAGACGAACTCTTTCCAATAATATCTTTTTCTGCACTTGCAACACCTTCATTTAAAATAATAAAGGCATTGCTAACTAAACACAGCTTTTGTCATACTGAATTTATTTCAGTATCTTTTTGTCCAATAGCAGATGCTGAAACAAGTTCGGCATGACGCAAATATTAACAATTTTGATATTAACTACAAAAACTATGTTTAGTTAACAATGCCATAATAAACATATCTTTAACCAGTTATACTTTCAGCAGAAAATATGTAAACAACTTTCTACGCTCTTCTTACTTTACACAACTCCACTATTAAATTATCTTGTCTTGCATGAACAAACTTAAAACATATTGTCTTATAGTTGCCGCAGGACACGGCACAAGAACCGGTAGCACTACGCCCAAGCAATATATGAATTTGCATGGAATGCCCATGCTACGCCATACGGTTCAGGTGTTCCTCAACAATCCGAACATTGACGGCGTTTTAGTCGTATATAATCCTAACCATAAAGACCTTTATGACTTTGCAGTCGGCGACCTTGAGATACTTCCTCCGACATCAGGCGGCATAACCCGTCAGGAATCGGTGTGGCACGGACTGGAAGCTTTGAAGGAGTATAAGCCGCATAAGGTTTTAATACATGATGCCGCACGTCCTTTGGTATCTGACCGGATAATAAATTCCGTAATTGATGCCGTAAGAGAGAATGTAGCCGTTATACCTGCCGTTGCGGTTGAGGATACACTAAAAAAATATGAGAACGGCAAAGTAACCGACACTATTGACCGCACACAAATGATAAGGGCGCAGACACCGCAAGGGTTCATCTATAAAGAAATATTAAATTGCCATAATGAAGTTAAGGGCAGAAACTTTACCGATGATGCTGCTATAAAAGAATATTTAGGTGAAGATGTAATAACTGTTGACGGCTCACAACTCAACTTTAAAATTACAACGGAAGAAGATTTTGAACGGGCAGAAAGGATAATGAGCATTAAACATAAAACTACGGTAGGGCTGGGCTTTGACGTTCACAGATTTTGCGAACCTAAATCCGATGTAAATAAAATCATGCTTTGCGGAGTCGAAGTTGAACACGACAAAAGCCTTGAAGGTCATTCAGATGCCGATGTTGCTATCCATGCCGTAGTTGATGCGTTACTGGGTGCTATATCCGAGGGGGATATCGGTGAGCATTTCCCTGCATCTGATGAAAAATTTAAAGATATGTCATCAGATATGTTCCTTGAACACGCATGTAGTCTTGTTGCAAAAAAACACGGTGTAATAAATAATATTGACATAACCGTCATATGTGAATCACCTAAAATATCAAAATATAAGAAAGATATGGAAAAACGCATTGCCCAAATAGCAGGAATTGATTATACAAATGTAAATGTTAAGGCAACAACAACTGAAAAACTAGGTTTTACAGGTCGTGGTGAAGGTATTGCGGCACAGGCTGTTGTAAGCGTAGATATGCATTAATAATAGGCATGGCAATGACAAAAAACACCGAAGAAACGCAAAAAACGGAAACTCCCAAAGGAATATCTCGGTATCACCCTGCATTTATAATCGCTACGTGGTTCGGTTCGGGAAAGATTCCTTTTGCACCGGGTACTATGGGCAGCTTTTTCACTTTCCCGCTTTTTATTTTATCGCATGTACTTTTTATATTTGCAGATACACAAGAAGAATTTACCAATCTGTATTTATTATGCATAACTTTATTATTCATTATCGGTCAGTGGGCTACGTCCGTCTATATGAAACGCACCGGCAGACAGGACCCTAAAGAGGTCGTAATAGATGAAGTTGTCGGTCAAATGCTGGTTTTTTTCTCCGGCTTTGTACTGGTAGCAACTGCATTACCTATTTTCCATATACTTTATTCCGTTGATGATAAGATACGCTTTTCCATTGACAACCTACAGGACTTGCAAGATTTTTTCATTAACAGTGCGATTTTCATTCCTTATACGGTAATGATATCCGTCGTATCACTGGTAGGTTTTATTTTGTTCCGTATCTTTGATATATGGAAACCTTGGCCTATTAAATGGTGCGACAAAAATATAAAAAGCAGCTTCGGCGTAATGTTCGATGATATTTTTGCAGCCGTTTATGCAATAATCGTAATGTATTTAATTGCCATGTTATTGGCATCGGGATTTTTTGCTTATAATGGTGTTGAAAATTTTCCGGCACCACAATAAATGTCAACAGGAAGGGATATGTTTTCATCTGAGATAACGGGAAAAGCACACGAGGTTCTCAAAACCCTAAGGAAACGGGAATACAGGCTTGCTACCGCAGAATCATGCACAGGCGGTCTATTATCGGCGGCACTAACCGAAATCCCCAACTCATCGGAAGTTTTCGAAAGAGGTTATGTTACTTATTCTAATGAATCAAAAGTAGAACTCCTGACCGTGCCTACTTATTATATAGAAGATTTCGGTGCGGTAAGTTTTCAGACTGCCATCGCTATGGCAGAGGGTGCTTTACTTATGTCGAGGGCGGATATTTCCGTTTCAATAACAGGTGTTGCAGGTCCGGACGGAGGCACGAGGCGAACTCCGGTCGGAACGGTCTATATAGCAACTGCATATCAGGGGCATGAAACAGTTTATGAATTACACAGCTTTTCAGGCAGCCGTAATTCCATAAGGGAAAAAGCGGTTTTTACCGCTTTAGAAATGATACTAAAAAGAATAGATTAGCATTTAAGCCTTCTCTTTACACAACTGGTCGGCACGTTTTGTAAATGCGTCCATCATTTTCTTACACGCCTCATCGAACATCATATCGGCTATTTTTTCTAAGAAAAAATTACGTATCTTAAAGTCAATGTCGAACTCCACCCTTGTACCTTCAGGGACTTTTATGAACTTCCACCCCTGATATAAATGATGAAAAGGTCCTTGTGCCAGCTCTACGGAAATTTCCTTTTCTGTTTCATCAATCAATACACGTGAAGTATATTTCCCCGTAACACCCCTGAAACGTATCACCAGATCGGCAAGAACGGCATCGCCATCACGTTCATATATCCTTGCGTTTTCACACCAAGGTATGAATTTGGGATAGCTTTCAATATCCGCCACCAAATCAAATAATTGCTTTGGCGTATAAGGTAATATTTTCTCAATATAATGCGTAGGCATAAAATGCAGACCTATCAGTTCTTTAACTTAAGTAGTTATTTCTACATTATTTTAATTCGATTTTGAATTAAAATATCAGGATATATACACTTTTTTGCTCCCCTCGGGCGAAGGAGATAATGATTCTCATTGACATAAAGTGTAATGCGAGCTATAATAATAATCACTATCAATTAATGTAGGTTATAATATGTATATATGTATATGTAACGCCCTAAAAGAAAAAGATTTAAAAAGGCTTTGCAAAACCAAATGCCCTAAAGACGGCGAGTCTGTAATTAAAGAGGCGGGTTGCAAGGTTGAATGCGGTCAGTGCCTTGATTACATTGATAGTTTTATGCTCGGTTCAATTATGGACGAAAATATTAACAATCCGAGTATTGCATAATTTCCGTTAATTGCTATGTTGGACTAACATTATAAATAAACGAGTACGAAATTATGTCCGATAAAGCGGTAATATCTCAGCTAAATATCATTTTAAAAAACGAACTAACTGCCATTAATCAATATTTTCTACATGCAAGAATATTAGAGCATAAGGGGTTTCATTCTTTATGTGCAAAGGTAAAAGCAGAGTCCATTGACGAAATGAAGCACTCTGACGTTATAATTCAACGTATATTATTCTTAGAAGGACTTCCCAATTTGCAGGATTTGGGAAAATTGATGATAGGCGAAACACCAAAAGAAATGCTTGAATGCGACTTAAAGTTAGAAGACAAAGCAATTGCAGACCTTAAACAAGCTATCGGCGTAGCAGATGACGCAGGCGACAGGGTTACGGTTAATTTACTCGAAGATATCCTTGCATCTGAAGAAGAACATCAAGACTGGCTAAGACAGCAATTATCGGTTATAGAAAATATAGGCATTGAAAATTATCTGCAATCGCAAGTCTAAAAAATAAGCCGTACTTTTATAGTATTTTCTAACGTGTAAATTCACTTAGATTACACTCATGCAAAAGATATATTCGCTGACTTAAAACTTTACGGCACGTGAAGGATAAGAAGAAATTACCGTAACAAAATATCATCTAAATGATGCCCTTTTGTTAGTCCGCTATCTATTGCGTTTTTTGTCCATTTCCCCAGCACTTCCAGCTCTTTTTTGAAGATTTCCGGGCTTTCATACCTGCTAAATTCCGAGATAGTATCATCAGCAACTATACCGGAGTCTAACCTTGAATGATTAATTATCCTGCATATTACAGGTGTCGCAAGTGGTGTTATCCCTTCAGCATCACCAAGTTTGAAATTATTATCTTCACCGATTACTGCATTTTTTGCAGCATTTAACATCCTTTTTGAGTTCAGTGTGGACTGACGAAACTCAAAGTTATCTTTATCATTGCCGTTTTTATAATATTTGAAGTATCTATCTATTGATTTTTTTTCATAGTCGATTGCGTCGGCAAAATTTTGCGAAGTTATACCTGCCTCTTTTACCAATTCAACAAGAGGGCGGTTCATTAATTGCCGTCCTTGCTTGCCGGACATCAATTCATATATTTTGGTTGCTCCGTCAGATTCGTAAACACCTGATACAAGCTTGCGGAATTCTGTATTTTTCGTCATGGAAAGCCTTAATTTATTAACATTTAAATTGAGGGCAATCCGTTTATCATAATATGACATTTAAGTAAAATTATTTACTCAGGCAGAATAGGTTTATTACTGTAATTGCCTATGCCTTGCTTCCCTTAGTTTAGCAAAGTCATCACCGGCATGGTAAGAAGAGCGTGTCAGCGGAGAAGATGATATCATCAAAAATCCCTTAGCCCGACCAAGACGTTCATAATATTTAAATTCATCAGGCGTTACGAACCTGTCTATAACCGCATGTTTAGGTGTAGGTTGTAAATATTGTCCGATTGTCATGAAGTCCACCTCTGCCGCCCTAAAATCGTCCATAACCTGAACAACTTCTTGCTTTTTCTCACCCAATCCGACCATTATACCGGATTTAGTGAACATGGAAGGGTCAAGCTCCTTAACACGGCTGAGTAATTTCAATGAACCGAAATATTTTGCACCCGGTCGCACCCTTGCATACAGGCCGGGAACGGTCTCAACATTATGGTTAAACACATCTGGTTTTGCGGCAACTACAACCTCTAACGCACCTTTTTTATTCTGGAAATCAGGTGTAAGTATCTCAATAGTAGTATTTGGCGAAGCTTTGCGGATTGCCTTTATGCACTGTGCAAAATGTTCCGCTCCTCCATCGGGCAGGTCATCTCTGTCAACGGACGTTATTACGGCATGCTCCAATTGCAGTTGGGCTATAGCCGTTGCCAAATTTTCAGGCTCATGCGGATCAAGCAGGTCAGGTCTGCCGGTTTTTATGTTACAAAAAGCACATGCCCTTGTGCATACCGAGCCTAATATCATAAAAGTGGCGTGTTTTTTTTCCCAGCACTCACCGATATTAGGGCAGGCTGCCTCCTCACAAACAGTATTTAATTTCAGGTTTCTTGCCAGCTCGTAAGTATCCTTGAAGCCTTGTGACTGAGGTGCTTTTACCTTTATCCAGTCAGGCTTTTTCAAGCTGTTATTTGCATCTTTCATCGGGTTTTGCTTTATTTATATATTTATGTATCTCTAACGGAACGTCCGTTGTTATCCTATCAACATTTTCTAGGCTTTTCAGCTCTTTTATATCATTTAACGTATAAATCTCAACATCAATTCCATTTTCTTGCATATTTTCAATAAAATCAGGTGTTAATATTTTTCTATGGACGGAAACCTGATCGGGCTTAAAACCGCAAATTTCTTCAATTCCATTAATATCAGGGAGCTTTTTCACCACTGTTTTACCTGTTGTTATGAAGTCTTTTTTGAGGTTGACCCTTTTTTTCCCCTCAAGCAAAAGGCAATATTGCCTTTCCGGCTGTTGTTTTTTCGCATGTTGCAAAACCGATTCCTGAAACGACCTTATAGCGGTTTGACTGTCTATTTTAGGATAATCGGCAAGCATATGTAATATATTATCGACCAATTTATTATCAGGACTTTTTATCTCTAGATGGAACTCAAAAGCCGGTGAAAAACCCGAAGATTTAACAGCCTCCAGCCCCTCTCTTAAACTATCTATGTCCGGTCTTTTTTCCCTTAATTCTTCGGCACTAATAGCCCCGACTTCTATATAGCTATAGCTTTTACGTTTTTTATACTCGCCGTCACTCATTAAATCTTTGGTAAGAACTTTGTCGTGCATCAAAAACGGAACTGAATCGGAAGTGCCTACAACATCAAACTCAACACCGCTGACTCCGTATCTTTCAAGTTTCACGGCTTCAAGCATCATTTGCACGCTGTTAGTCTTGTGCCAAATTATTTTACTGCCGTTTTGTAATAACTTCTGCAAATGTTTCATAATAACCCGTTATCACATATGTTAACTTTTGTCAAAATAAGACATTGCGGAAGTGTTCGATATAGATAGATTTTGACATGCTTGAATTTTATAATCTTTGTCATTCCTGTAAAATGGCGTAAAAACTCCCTCTCCCTAAGGGAGAGGGGTGGGGTGAGGGATTTTTTCAACATATGCTTTAACTACAAACTAATGTTTTTGTTGAAACACCCCTCCCTCTTCCTAGCCTTCTGGCAAAGGGAGAAGGGACTAAGAGTTGAACTTTACACTATTTTGCAGAGGTTTCTATAATTTATCAAGCAGCTACATTAGACTTTATCAACTCCACACCAAAGCATCTTTGATAATATTCCGAGATTATAAATTTTTCGGACTCATCACATTTATTGAAAAATGTCAGGCAGAAAGATTTTTCAAGGTCGCCGAATATTTCATAATTTTCTGCCCATGTGATTACCGTTCTTGGCGACATTACCGTTGAAAGGTCGCCGGACTTGAACCCCTCACGGGTCAAATCTGCCATAGTGACCATTGCATCGGCTTTTTTCTTATCTTTTTTGAGCTTAGGGGCTTTCGCAAATAATATCTCAAGCTCTTTGGCTTTTGAAAGATAATTCAACGTGGCAACTATGTTCCACCTGTCCATCTGTCCCTGATTAATAGGCTGCACACCATGATAAAGCCCCGTTACATCGCCTAACCCGACAGTGTTGGCGGTGGCAAATATCCTAAAGTAAGGGTGTGGTCTTATAACTTCATTCTTATCAAGCAAGGTGAATTTCCCGTCCGCCTCAAGCAGACGTTGCAATACGAACATTACATCGGGACGGGCAGCGTCATATTCATCAAAAACCAGTGCTACAGGTCTTTTAAGGCTCCACGGTATTATTCCGTCATTGAATTTTGTAACCTGCTTGCCGTCCTCGATAATAATAACATCACGACCTATAAGGTCTATCCTACTTATATTACCGTCCAGATTAATACGCATACAAGGCCAGTTAAGACGGGCAGCAATCTGTTCAATATGGCTTGATTTTCCCGTACCGTGAAACCCCTGCACCATAACCCTGCGGTTATGTACGAAGCCGGCAAGGATACTAAGCGTTGTATCTTTATCAAAACAATAAGCCTCGTCAATATCCGGAACGAACTCCGTTCTTTTAGAAAAAGCCGCAACTTCCATATCTACATCAATACCAAAGGTCTTTTTTACCGATAGTTTTATATCAGGCTTATCCGTTTGTTCTGAAACGCTCATGAATTTTTCCTTGTAAAATTTTATTTGATACCGCAATTTTTAAGGTAGTTATATGCTTCCGTCACTTCTTTAAATTTGTCCTCATTACCTTTACCGTTTACATCAGGATGGTATTTTTTGGCAAGTTCTTTATATTTATTTTTTATTTGCCGCATAGTAACAGGAAGGGTAAGACCGAATACCTTCATATATTTCATCTGAGAGTCCGGAATATCCTTTAACCTCTCTCTTTTAGCACCCGTAAAATTAAATTCCCTATAAACCTTTTCCCTAAGCTCATCTTCGGAAAAGTTACGGAAAGTAGCGTCACGCTTGAATGTTCTCCTGTGTCCCGTTACACTATCGATATAAAATCCCTCTATCTCATCTTGTTCCATACCGGAGAAAAAATCCCATGACTTATTATATATCTTCACGTGATCCAAACAGAAGTGATATCTTTCCTTTGAATTATAAGGGGATTTAGGTGCAGGATAATCACCGCCGGCACTACAGCCCTTAAAGCAGCAGCCGTCTTTTTTATCTTCTAATTCAAATGGTACTTTTCTAGCCTTCATATTAACATTATGACGCTTTTACGGTTATTTTTCAACTATATATTCATATATCGTAAGAACTTAGCTCCCCTGCCCTGTTTTTCTGCTTTTGCCTGATAATTAGTGCGTACCCAGTCACTTGGCGGATCGTTACTAACGCTTATTTTTTTCAAGCCTTCAAAAGCCTCAAGATGTTCAAAAATCCACTGCCCGTATTCAACATGGTCGGTTGCAACTTCTAAGATACCGTCTTTTTTCAGAACACCTGATATAAGACCAAGCATATCCTGATTAATGATACGTTTTTTGTGATGCCTGACCTTTGGCCATGGGTCGGGGAAAAGTACGAATATCTTATCAACAGAACCTGCCCCCAGCTTTTCAAGCAGCAATCTTGCATCGCCATGCAACACCTTGATATTTTGCGTTTTCTCTTCGTGAATATATTTTAGCAACCTTGCTACACCATTGATAAAAGGCTCGCACCCGATAAAACCGATTTGAGGATTATTTTTAGCATAGCCGACAAGATGCTCCCCTTTGCCGAAGCCGATTTCAATACAGAACTCTTTATATTGATTACTGAATATCGAAGGAAGATTTATTTCATTATCAACACTAACTGAAACTTCAGGTAAGATATTATCGACAAACCATTGTTGTTCCCTGCCCAATTTACGCCCCTGTACACGACCGAACGACCTCATAAGTTCATCACTCATAGCAGGCTTGTTATTTCGCTTGTCGGGTATCATAGCAATAAGAACCTATTATACTTTATGTCATTTTTGAAACTTACTCGGAATCTTTTTTAAAGAAGTAATGTGCTGCAATAAGTTCGGCACACCGAGCATGACAAAATATATTACAACAAATCCTTCAAATCATCGATTAAATCCGTTTTTTCCCAAGGGAAACTACCGTCATCAGACGGAGTGCGACCAAAATGCCCATAAGCTGCCGTTTTGCGGTATATAGGTTTATTCAGACCTAAATGCTCACGAATACCACGCGGCGTAAGCCTTACAAGTTCTTTAATTCTGGACTCTAACTTTTTGTTATCTACATGGTTGTTACCGAACGTATTAACATAAAATGAAACAGGCTCAGAAACACCTATAGCATAAGCTATCTGTATATCACATTGATTAGCACAACCCGAAGCCACAACATTCTTGGCAAGATATCTTGCCATATAGGCGGCAGATCGGTCAACTTTTGTAGGGTCTTTTCCTGAGAACGCACCGCCACCATGCGGGGCTGCTCCGCCATAAGTATCAACAATTATCTTACGTCCCGTTAAACCGCAGTCACCGTCAGGCCCACCTATTACGAACTTACCCGTTGGATTGGTCAGGAATCTTGTTTTATCGGTGAACATACCTTCAGGCAATGCTTTAGTCACATATTTCCTTACTATCTCACGCACTTCTTCCTGTGACACGCCTTCTTCATGCTGGGTTGAAACCAACACCGCATCAACACGAGTTGGAATGCCGCCTTCATAACCATAGGTAACCTGCGATTTTGCGTCAGGTCCTAACCCCTTTGCCTCACCCGAATGCCTTGCATCGGCAAGTGCTTTCAAAATCCTGTGTGAATAATGAATCGGAGCCGGCATAAACACATCTGTTTCATCACATGCATAGCCGAACATAAGCCCCTGATCGCCCGCACCTTCATCTTTATTGCCGCCTGCATCGACACCTTGTGCTATATCTGCCGACTGCTCATGTATATAAATATCTATATCGGCATTCCTCCAGTGAAAACCTTCCTGTTCGTAGCCGATATCCTTTACCACTCCTCTTGCAACTTCTTCAAGGCGTTCATGGGATACTTCCACAGGACATCTCACCTCGCCTGCAAGAACTATTTTATTTGTTGTAACAAGAGTTTCAACGGCAACCCTTGACTCGCCGTACTTTCCCAGATACTCATCAACTATAGCGTCGGATATCTGGTCACATACCTTATCAGGATGTCCTTCTGACACTGATTCACTTGTAAACAGATATTCCTCCTTCTTAGTGCCTTTTTCTTCATCAATTCTAATGGACATCAAACTACTCATTTTTAATTCACCTATAAAAAACTTTAAGTTTACGAGATTATCTGAAGTAAAGTATTTTGCAAGCACTGGCAAGATAATTTTGTAAATTATTTATCAAACGCTCATATTGCTTTCTATTTTATCTTTTCATATGCCCCAAGGGCTTCTTTTCTCGTCTTTGCAGCATCTATAATAGGGTATGGATAAGTCTTACCAAGCTCTATTTTTGCTTTGTCCAGTATATCCTGCGGTGCTTCCCACGGTTTAAAAAGATATTTATCGGGTAATTTTGCCAGTTCGGGAACGTATTTTCTTGTGTACTGCCCGCTTGCGTCAAAACGCTCTCCCTGATTTATGGGGTTAAAAACCCTAAAATATGGTGCAGCGTCCGCACCGCAACCGGCAACCCATTGCCAGCCTGCAGCATTATTGGCAAGGTCGGCATCGAAAAGGCAGTCCCAAAACCATTTTTCTCCCTCACGCCAATCTATAAGCAGGTTTTTAACCAAAAACGACGCAACTACCATTCTTATCCTGTTATGCATGAACCCCGTTTGCCACAACTCCCTCATACCCGCATCTACTATCGGGTATCCCGTCATTCCTTTTTGCCACTTCTTTAAAAAGCCGTCATTTTTTTTCCACGGGAATTTATCGAATTTTTTTTGTAGGTTATCCCACGGCAAGTCAGGATAATAATACAACAAATTATAAGAAAACTCTCTCCATGCAAGTTCAACGCAAAAATTCTCGGTATTTTCATTCTGCTCATAAAAAAGTACGGAATTCCATATCTGCCTTGGCGATATCTGACCGAAATGTAAATATGGCGATAGTCGGGAATTATTATTTTGAGCCGGAAAGTTCCTGCCTTTTTTATAGTCCTTTATCCCGTCATCTAAAAACGCAAATAACCTTTCTTTAGCACCGTCTTCGCTGATATCCCATTTTTTAAGCAACTCATCATGCCATTTAATTTCAGGAAGCAACTTTAACGAATTAATATCTGTTTCACCTATATTTTTTGTATAGACATTTAATTTTTCAGGCTCTTTTAAAGGCTCAGGGAACTCTTTTAATTGATAGTTCTTTTTGTAAAACGGGGTAAATACCCTATATGGGCTTCCGTCATCTTTTAAAGCTTCCCAAGGCTCCAGTAACAAACTACCGTTAAAAGACTCCACCTCTATTCCGTCATTTTTTAATTTTTCCTTTATATTTTTATCTCCGACAATTGCCCAAGGCTCATAACATCTATTCCAATAGACTGCTTTAGCTTGCGATTTATTTATAATGTCAGACAATATTTTGGCAGGCTCTCCTTTAAATATCTTAAGGTTTCCGCCAAGTTTTTTATTAAGGTCATGCAGGGCATAATGCAACCATACCAGACTAGACTCTCCCATTTGCCTTAGATTTTTCGTAGAATCATCAAATATATATATCGGCAGCACCCGACCTTTTTTTGCAGCCTCATAAAGGGAGGGATTATCTGATATCCTCAGGTCTTGCCTGAACCGGTGTATAATTAAATCAGTCATATTATTTCATTGTAATTAATATTTACAAATGCCAGCCTATACTTTTTTTCAAAAAATTTAACTTAAAACATTTTAATGAACCGACCAAGTGTTAATTTATTAATAATTAGTTTGAATAATAACCGTATTTATAGTAAAATGCCTAACGAAAAAGCGAGGTAATTATGGGAATCTGGTGTTCAAAAATTAGTGATGGCAAAAAACCGGCGGCAGTGATTAATGTGTCGGACAATAGTGATTCTTCAAGTGTAGAATGCAAATCCGATTATGTCAGAGAGAGACCTTCTAAACCATATCACGACACAGGAATCGATAGCGGCTATGAAGCGGACAGTGAAGCTCCTTTAACGAAAGTTGAAATACACGCAAAGGAAGTTCGACAAATAGAAAAAAGATTATCCGATTTATTTAGAAGCTCCAGTTCAGGCTCAAACAGCGAAATATCAAGATAATGGCGTTTAAGCACCTGTTTGTTCATTACATTTTTTGCCGCTTACTATAAATTCTTTTACCGTATCTATATCATTAGCAAGCACTTCATAGCGTTCTTCGGCAGCCATTAAGCCGTATAGACATTCGGGCAGTTTAGCTTCATCAACTCCTGATTTTTCAATTGCTTCAGGAAACTTGGCAGGGTGTGCCGTAGCAATTGTTATAATAGGATTACTCCCCTTAACAGCTTTGTCACGGGCAGCCCTAACCCCGGTTGCGGTATGTGGGTCGATTATCTCGCCCGATTCGTCAAATACCTGTCTAATGGTTTGGCACGTCGCATCATCATCGATGCTCAGACTGCTAAATAATTTTTTTGCTTCAGCGAGTTTGTCAACCTCAACGGATATCCCCTCGCCTGCTTTAAAGCGTTTCATTATTTCATCTATCCTTTGTGCGTCCTGATTGTACAGATAGAAAAGATATCTTTCAAAATTGCTTGAAACCTGAATATCCATACTCGGTGACAGGGTTTTTTCCAGACCGCCACGGCTATAATCATTACTTTCAAAGAAACGGTGTAAAATATCATTTTTATTGGTCGCAACAATAAGCTGTTTTATCGGCAGACCCATTTTTTTGGCTAAAAATCCTGCAAAAATATCCCCGAAATTACCTGTCGGCACTGAAAATATCATTTCTTTTTCAGGCGAGCCTAGTTTTAAGCCTGCATAAAAATAATAAACTATCTGTGCCATTATACGGCACCAGTTGATTGAATTAACCGCAACAAGTGCCTGACCGCTCAAAAAGCCCTGATCGGCAAATAATTCTTTTACGATATGCTGACAATCGTCAAAATTTCCTTCTAAAGCTATATTATACACATTATCCGCCAGAACGGTTGTCATCTGCTTTCTTTGTACATCAGACACCCTGTTATGAGGATGCATTATATATATCTGCACATGCTTGCTGTGCCTACACCCCTCAATAGCCGCAGAACCCGTATCACCTGAGGTAGCACCGACTATAACCACGTCCTGATTACGTTTTGTAAGTATATAATCAAATATCCTGCCCAAAAATTGCAGGGCAAAATCCTTGAAAGCCATTGTAGGACCATGGAACAATTCTAACAAATATTCGTTTTCGGCTATTTTTTTAACAGGAGCTATATCGGCATCACGAAACTGCAAATAGCTTTCTTTTATTATATCTTGCAAAATACTTTGCGGTATTTCATCTTCGATAAAAGGAGTTATTATTTTGAGCATCAGCTCTTCATATGAAAGCCCCTTAAAAGAAGCTATTTCATCTTTGCCGAAGGTTGGGACGGACTCAGGAACATATAGCCCGCCGTCACTTGCCAGCCCTGCTATTACAACATCTTCAAAACTTAAAACAGGAGCTTTCCCCCTTGTACTTATATATTTCATAGCTAGTTTTTTCTCTAAGCCCGACTATCCTTCCAGATATCTTTTTTTCAAATGGTTCTTATAGACCTCAACATCAAGTTCGCTTCCGGTAGCACCCTTGACTATCTCGTCAGATGACATTTTAGAGCCTTTTTCATGCACGTTCTTATTTAACCATTCTTTTAACGGCTTGAAGTCCCCTTTACCTATAGAAGGCATAATATCGTTGTTATTATGGTTTGCCGCATCAAATAACTGGGAGGCATAAATAGCACCTAACGTATATGTAGGGAAATATCCGAAAGCACCGTCCATCCAGTGGATATCCTGCATACAGCCATCTTTATCGTCTTTAACCTTTATTCCGAGGAACTTCTTCATTCCCTGATTCCACGCCTCAGGCAGGTCTTCAACTTCCATATCTCCCGAAATTATATATTTTTCAATATAATATCTTAAAATAATATGGGCAGGATATGTAACCTCATCAGCATCTACCCTTATAAGTGAAGGCTCAACTTTATTATAAATATGGTACAAATTATCAGGGTTAAGGCTTTTTGACTTTGAGTTAAACTCTTTTTTAAGCACTCCGGATACGAAATTGATGAACTCACGGCTTCTACATGCCTGCATCTCTATCAACAAAGACTGGCTTTCATGTATGCTCATACCCCTTGCCTTGCCTACAGGCTGATTAAGCCATTTTTTAGGCAGACCTTCTTCATACATAGCATGTCCGGCTTCATGAACAACCCCCATTAAGGACGGTATAAAATCGTCTTTGTCATATCTGGTTGTTATCCTTATATCGGTCGGATACCCACCGCAAAACGGATGCAAACTCTCGTCAAGTCTGCCGTAATCCCTATCAAATCCTATAACCTCAAGCATTTTAGAAGCTATCATTTTCTGCTTTTCTATATCGAAAGGCCCTTTTATTTGGGTAACTTTTTCAGACTTTTGCTTTTCTACCACCTGACTTATAAAATCAGGTAAAAACTCTTTCAGATTATCAAAGACCTTATCTAACTGTTTGGATTTTCTATCAGGGTCGTACCTGTCAAGTAAAGCATCATATGGCGAACAGCCAAAAGCCTCACCTTTTAATTTTGCAATTTCCCTGACTAAAGAAACAACTTTTTTCAAATGCGGTAATAATTTCTTGAAATCATTATTTGACCTTGCCTCACGCCAGACTATCTCACACTTAGCACCTTCCCTTGTAAGCTCGCTTATTAGCTTTGCAGGAACGGAAGCGTTATGGTTCCAAGCTCTTTTCATTTCATTTAAATTGGCTTTTTGCCAGTCATTTAACTTGCGTCCGTTAATTCCGGCACTTTCTAATAAATCACCCACTCCGTCATCTGTCAGGATAGCATGATGAATATCGCCTAAGGTTGCCAACTGCTCGGCTCTTGCCTCAGCACCACCGGCAGGCATCTTTGTAGCCATATCCCAATGCAGCACCGCACTTGCCTGCTCAATATCGTTTAATTTTTTAAAAATCTTTTCTAAAGTTTTGTAATTATCCATATTTTACCATTATTGTTATCGCATCCGTATCACAAACTATTTTTCGGCTTTTCTGCTATAAAGAAAATAAATCACCAGCAATATAATTGCCAGAGAATACCATGTTACCGCATATTGCAGATGGTCGTTCCTTACTTTTATAAACTCATCTGAGGCTATTGGGTATATATTTTTTTTATCTTTTTTCAACGCTCTAACATAGAAATTTTGTAGATTAATGCCAGCGTAATTTTCAATTTCATCTAAATCTATCCAAAACCATAGGTTTTTTGCAACATCATTTTCAGGAGTAAACCGCCCCGGCGTTTCTCCGGCATGGATAATCCCTTCTATTTCCACCATGCCTTCTTCTAAGGTTTCAGGTCTTTTCTCCGGTGATTTTATATCGGAATTTACCCACCCCCTATCGACAAGGACATAATTGCCTTCTTCAATTTTCAGAGGCGTAAGTATATCGTACCCGGGTCTTCCTCTTTCAGCCTTAGGCCCCACGAACAAATGCACTTCCTTATCATGCAAAAATTCGCCTCTAACCTTTACACGGCGGTATTTAAATTTTTCTATTTCATTTCTATCTGAGAGCAGCTCTACGGCAGGCAAAGCAGCCCCTTCATTAATCTCTTTGACAAGAGTCCGCTTCCACTGAAGCCTGCTCATTTGCCAACTGCCAAGTGATAATAACAGCACCAATCCGGCAATAGTCATCAATGTTGGAATAGGCTTTGGTTTGAACTTCATTTTTTTTCCTTTTTAGCAAACCCAAGAACATTATGTTTATACTGAGCTGCTATTAAAAAAGATTTCATTACTTTCAAAAGATATATAGACATAATAATTGTTACGGGTGTCCATAATATCATATGCAGCAATATATGCATAGGGTACATAAATTCAACTAAAACCGCCAAACATGTTACGACCGCCCCTACAATAAACATCGCAAAAAATGCCGGACCGTCACCTGCGTCATGCTCTTTTAACGCAAAGCCGCAAACTTCACACTCGTCCTTTACTTTTAATAAAGAACCATAAATGCCCCCCTTTCCACAAGACGGACATTTATGAAAAAATGATATTTTGTATATTGATACAGGCTTCTTCAAAGAAAAACACTCCCGATACCTGTTTTAAACAAAAATTCAGCCTGAAATAATTACTAACTACCCCAAACATATACGAAGGCGAACAGGAACAACCACACAACATCTACGAAATGCCAATACCAAGCCGCAAACTCAAAACCAAGATGGTGCTTAGGACTCATATCACCTTTTAAGGCACGTATCAGACATATAGCCAAAAAGATAGTCCCTATAAGCACGTGTGCACCGTGGAATCCCGTAGCCATGTAGAAGTTTGAAGAATAAATGCCGTCTTTAAACCCGAATGCCGCATGATGGTATTCGTAAGCCTGTAAACATGTAAATGATATACCCAGCAATACGGTTATCAACAACGCTCTTATCAGGTTTTTTCTGTCATTGCGTAATAAAGCGTAATGCGCCCATGTAACCGTAGTACCCGATAGAAGAAGAACAAGGGTGTTAATAAAAGGCAAATCCCACGCATTAAAGGTTTCAATTCCCACCGGAGGCCAAACGCCTTCAACAACTTTTATACCTTCCTCGAATATATGCGCACCGTCGAACACTAATTCAGGAGCCAGTGCCGCCTTAAAGAACGCCCAGAAGAATGCAAAGAAAAACATTACCTCAGATAGTATGAACAACGCCATACCCACACGCAAACCATGCTGTACAAGATTTTTATGATGCCCGCCTTTACCCTCTTTTATAACGTCCTTCCACCACACGAACATAGTGAATATTACAGCCGCAAAACCTGCTATTAGCATTATATTCCCGGCTGGCTTCCCATGCATAAAAAACAAAGCCCCCGTAGCAAGTAATAAACCTGAAAATGCACCTATTAAAGGCCATGGACTAGGGTCTACCAGATGGTAATCGTGCTTTTGTTCTCCACTCATTACAAACTCCACATTAATTTTACTTTTTTGTCTTTATACAGACATTAATTCAAAAATCCAGTAATAAACTATTCTGCAGCCTTAAAAAACGTATAAGATAATGTTATAGTTTTTACATCATTCATATACGGGTCGTTCTCTATTTCAGGGTCAATATAGAATGAAACCGGCATTTCCACCTTTTCATGTGCCGACAATGTCTGCTCGTTAAAACAGAAACACTGCACTTTAAAAAAATATTCAGACGCTTTGGCAGGCGTTACGTTATACGTGGCCATTCCTTTTACGGCACTATCGGAAGTATTTTCCGCTGTATAAAAAACTAATTTATTTTCTCCGGTTTTTACGCTAACCTCCTTTTGTAAAGGAGAAAACTTCCACGGAATGTCCTGCATTATGTCGGAATTGAACCTTACATTTATCGTCCTACCGCCAACCTGCAATTTAGATGCGGTAAGCTCGTCAGATGTAAGCGGAGTGCCGCCATAACCGGTAATTTTACAAAAAAGATTGTAAATCGGAAATGATGCAAATGCCAACAAGAACATGCCCAAAACAAGCGCTACGACCTTTATGGCTGTTTTATTATTATTGTTGTTGTTGTCTTTCGATTCTTGCATTTTTCGCAGCTATTTGTAGTTTAACCATTGTAACAGTAAAAAAAGTAGCAATCAGCAACGTAAGTACTATCAGTAACGCATAGTTTTTCGCTTTTTTCTTTTCATGTATTTCGTGATGCGGCATCTTATAAAATCCTGTCTATTATCATTGATAAAAACAATACCGATAGGTACAACAACGAAAATTTAAATGTTTTTCTCGCTAATTCTTCCGAATACTCGCCGTATAAATCCTTAGCCAGTTTCATAAAATATATACCCAAAGCAAAAGCAGATAAAAGGTATATAGTTCCAAACATACCGGCGGCTATCGGCAACATACTTGCGGCAAATAATATTACCGTATAAATATATATCTGTTTTCTAGTCTCCAAATCTCCGGCAACCACAGGCAGCATAGGAATATTCGCCGCTTTATAATCTTCGTTTTTATATAACGCCAATGCCCAAAAATGCGGTGGTGTCCACAAAAATATAATTAAAAAAAGCAGAAAACTCTGGAACGACACATCTCCTGTAACCGCAGCCCAGCCTATCATAGGAGGAAAAGCCCCCGCCGCACCGCCTATTACTATATTTTGCGGTGTTCTTCTTTTTAACCAGATTGTATAAACAAATACATAAAACAATATGGCAAGCAACAGCAAGAAACCTGCCGTAAAATTAACCGCTAGCGACATCAGCAAAACACTGATAAAAGCACTGACAACGGCAAATTCCAACGCACTTTGATGCATCATACGCTTAGACGGCAAAGGGCGGTTCTTCGTCCTTTTCATCAGGGCATCAACATCTCTTTCATACCACATATTAACAGCACCGGCAGCACCCGAGCCAAGGGCAATACAAAATGTGGCAACAAAAGCTATTAACTGGTGTATTTCACCCGGTGCAAGGAATATACCTACCAAACCCGTAAAAACCACGAGTGACATCACCCGTGGTTTTAGCAGTGCAATATAATCTTTTATTCTCGATTCTGAAATATCGATAGAATCAATAGTTACATCAATATTTTCACTCAAATCAACTTACCTCTATTTTATTTTCGGTATCTCATCATAACTATGGAAGTTAGGCGGAGAAGGTAAAGTCCATTCCAAAGTACCCGATATATCGTTCCACGGATCGTTAGGACATTTTTTACCGAATTTCAACGTGTGGAAAATTATGTATACAAAGAACAATGCCGCAGCAAATGAAATATAAGAACCCCATGAAGAAACCTCGTTCCAACCTGCAAATGCATCAGGATAATCCGGAATCCTTCTAGGCATACCTGCCAACCCTAAAAAGTGCTGAGGGAAAAATGTAATATTAACACCTATAAATGTCAGCCAGAAATGTATTTTGCCTAAGCATTCATTATATTGACGACCAGACATTTTACCAAACCAGTAGTAAAACGCTGCATATGCCGAGAAAATCGCTCCCATAGACATTGTATAGTGGAAGTGAGCTACAACGTAATAAGTATCATGGAAAACCCTATCCAGACCGCCGTTTGCAAGCACTACTCCCGTTACACCGCCTACAGTGAACAGGAATATCATGCCTATAGCAAATAACATAGGTGTCTTGAACTCAATAGAACCACCCCACATTGTAGCTATCCAGCTAAATATCTTAATTCCCGTAGGAACGGCAATAACCATAGTGGCAAGGGTAAAATACGCAAGCGTATCAACATTAAGTCCGGTAGTGTACATATGGTGAGCCCACACAACGAAACCTACAACACCGATACTAGCCATAGCGTATGCCATTCCTAAATAACCGAAAACCGGCTTTTTTGAGAAAGTTGATACAACATGGCTGATTATACCGAATCCCGGAAGAATTATAATATAAACCTCAGGGTGCCCGAAAAACCAGAATAGATGCTGCCAGAACACAGGATCACCACCGCCCGCAGGATCAAAGAAGCTTGTCCCGAAGTTCCTGTCGGTAAGCAACATGGTAATAGCACCTGCCAACACAGGCAACGCCAATACAAGCAAGAAAGCGGTAATCAGCACAGACCATACATATAAAGGCATTTTATGTAACGTCATACCGGGAGCACGCATATTAAGTATTGTAACTATCATATTGATAGCACCCAATATTGACGAGGCTCCGGCAAGGTGAAGGGCGAATATTCCCATGTCAACCGCCATTCCGGACTGGAAAATACTATTCGACAGCGGAGGATACACCGTCCACCCCGTACCCACGCCGCCATCTACGAATGCAGAAGCAAGAAGCATTAGCAAGGCAACAGCCAATAACCAGAAGCTTATGTTATTCATACGAGGGAACGCCATATCAGGTGCACCTATTTGCAAAGGAATGAACCAGTTACCGAACCCACCGAAAAGTGCCGGCATTATCATGAAAAACACCATTATAAATGCGTGTGCGGTAAGGAAAACGTTATATATCTGGTTAGGGTCGGTACCGAAAACACTCCCTCCCATAAAGTCCGCCAACATAGGAAAGAACTGCAACCCCGGCTCTGCCAGCTCTTTTCTCATCGCTACAGAGAACAAGCCCCCGACCAATCCGCCGAAAATTGCCAATATCAGGTATAACGTACCTATGTCTTTATGGTTAGTTGATAAAAACCATCTTTTAAAACCAGTTGGATTTGCATGACCGCCCATACCGAATTTTCCCTTACTTAATTATTTATCAAAAATTATTTAAATGCTTAAACCGGATTAACTTTCAACGCCGAATTCAGGCTTTACTCGCTCAACCCAAGCTTCGAATTCTTCTTTAGTTACAACTTTCACAGCTATAGGCATGAATCCGTGACCCGTACCGCAAAGCTCCGAGCACTGACCGTAATATGTACCTGTTTCTTTTACTTTTAGCCAACCTTCATTCAATCTACCAGGAATCGCTTCAAGCTTAGTACCGAACGCAGGAATAGCCCAGTTATGTATAACATCGCCACCTGTAGATTGCAGCCTAATAGTAGTATCAACCGGTATCACCACCTGATTATCTACAGTTAGAAGCCTTGGCTGCCCCTCTTTTAAATCTTCATCGGCAACTATACGGCTATCGAAAGCAAGATTCTGGTCAGGATACTGATAAGTCCAGTACCACTGCTTACCGATAACCTTTAGGGTCATCTCGGCATCTTCAGGAACGGTTTCATTATAATATAGCGTCTTCATCGAAGGTACGCATATATATACCAAAATAAGAACAGGTACCACCGTCCAGATTATCTCTATTAAAGTGTTATGCGATGTTTTGCTTGGAACAGGATTACTTTTTGCGTTAAATTTTATGCAAACATAGGCTAAAAGAAGTACTACGAAAATAGAGACGGCAAATATGATAACAAGCAGCTCATTATGAAAATCTATAAATTTATCCATTATAGGAGTTGCTGGCTTTTGAAAACCTAACTGCCATGGAACCGGTTGATCTGCATAGGCATTAACAGATACAAACAGCGAAAAAACTCCTGATAAAAGCTTTTTAAACATATCTTATTCTACTCTATTTTATTTTTGGTATAAGTTTTACAACGCCTCATATATAGCCGACTTTTCACAAAAGTAAACATTTAATAGACTAAATACGGAGGGAGCGTTCATTATAAATAGATTTTATAAAAAAAACACTCCTTATATATAAGGAGTGTTTTTTTTATAACTTTTTACTATACTTTATTTATTTTATAATTCAAATGCGACTGCACAACCTGAACCGGCAGTAGCAGTATTAGTACCGTCAAGATTATAAGTATCAGGATTAGGAGCAGTATCTATACAGTCGGTCGCAGCAGCACCGGCAACCCCCACACCGACTACAGCACCCGTAAGAGGTTGACCATCATCAATTTTGTCATCAATACCCTGAACATCCTTAGCATCAAATATCAATCCGTTAGCCATACCTGTACCGGCTGACTGCACACCACCGATAAGAACAACATTCCTATTAAAATCCCTTCCACCGGCAGCAGCACCGTCACCGGCAGTGGCATCAGAAGTCCCATCGTCATACACAATAGTAATACCCGCACCGGTATATTTAGAAGCAGGTATTTTAATATTTAGATCCGAAGTTGCAACGGCAGTAGCGTTACTAGGAAAGAACGAACCCGGTGTTAAATCCGCCAATTGAAGATGCTTCCATGCCATATATGATTCGATAGCACCGCCTACACTGGCAAGCACAATCTGCTTATTACCGTTACCGTTACACTCTGCCTGCACGCCCGCACCCGTTCCTGCGGCATTACAGCCTTGGGCTGCGGCAGGCCAATATGCAAAAGCATTATTAAAGTCACCCGGCAATGCATCATATTCCAGTTTAAACGCATTCATAGCCAGCTTTACCTGATTATGCTCGCTTACGACAGAACGAAGCTTTGCCTGCTTTACCAGAGCCTGCCCCCCCACAACACCTGCTACAATCAAACCTATAATAACAATAACAATTGAAAGCTCTATAAGAGTAAAGCCCTTGTTTTTATTTTTAATATTCATAAACACAACCTGAAAAAAAATTAATAAAACACAAAAATTAATATAATATGTTTAATAACGCATTGAAGTACGCCCCCGACTTCATTAATCTACAATATAATATTACATCAACGCCAAAATAACACTAATCAAATCGTAATTTTATACGAAATAATTGGCTGATAAATTAACCGCAAAAAACCGCCATTCACCTTAAGCCTTTAATAAAAAAACATTTTTATACGCCGACACATACTTGCTTTATTTTTGCACAACTCAACTAACTATAAAATATGAATATTAATTAAATATTAACATCGCCCGTTCTAAGAGGCTTATTTTGATTGACTATAGGAAAATATCATGTATAAAGGCGGACTATTTTTTATAATTATAATGAGATTTTAGGAGTACTTAAAAGTGAAACGTACATTCCAGCCAAGTAACCGCAAACGCAAAAACAAGCATGGATTTAGAGCTCGTATGAGTACCGTAGGCGGTAGAAAAGTATTAAATAACCGTCGCAAAAAAGGTCGTAAGAAGCTTAGTGCTTAAATTGTATCAAATGTTTTATGAAACTTGTTTCCATAAAAAAAAGAAAAGATTTTGTAAAAATCGCACAAAAAGGAAAGAAAGCTTCCGCCAAAGGTCTTGTTATACAAGTGAGTGAAAATCTATCACCCGATAAAAACATTCACATCGGCTATACCGTCAGCAAAAAAGTCGGGAATGCGGTTAAACGGAACAAGGCAAAACGCAGGTTAAGGGCTTTATCGCAACAAATTATACCTTCTTTTGCAAAACCTGAGTATGATTACGTTATTATAGGCAGAAAAGAAACCCTAGAGCGTGGCTTCCAAGATTTAAAGAAAGACCTGAAATATACTTTACATTCAACCGATACCCATAAATAAGGTATAAAAATGGTACAGACACTTATTGCTATTATAAAGTTATATAAGATAGTAATTTCACCTTTTCTTCCACGTGCCTGCCGTTATTTACCCACCTGTTCGGAGTATGCTGCCGAGGCATTAAAGACGCACGGTATAATCCGTGGTGGATATTTATCAATAAAACGTATATTAAGTTGCCATCCATGGGGTAAACATGGTTATGACCCGGTTCCTAAATAAACAATCAGGATTGTTTTATGCACGATACTAAAAATCTCATTTTCGCTATAGTTCTATCGCTTATAGTATTGTTTTGTTGGCAGTATTTCTATGCCGGCCCTAAAATTGAGCAGGCAAGGAAATATGCCCAAGAGCAGCAGAAAAAGAAGTTAAAAGAGGCACAGATGATGCCGGGCAACGAGCAAGCCTCCACCGCCTCACCGGACGATGCCTCCGCTTCAATTCAAACACCTGCTATATATAATGAATTAAGAAGTTCGGATAGGCAGAAGGTTTTAGAACAGGTAAAGCGCATAAAAATACAGACCGGCAAGCTGCATGGCTCCATATCCTTAAAAGGTGCAAGGTTTGATGACCTGACACTCGCTGACCATAAGATTTACAATGATAAAGATGCCGATGAGGTTGCACTTTTATCACCGGTCGGTTTATTAGCACCTAAAAACAATGAGGACGACCCCGATCATGAAATAGTTTATTTCTCGGAGTTCGGGTGGCTTAAGGGAGATACCTCGGTAACGGTTCCCGATGCCAAAACTATATGGTACTCCGAAGACACAGTGTTGACCCCCGAAAAACCCGTTACATTATCGTGGGATAACAATCACGGTCTAAAATTCTTTATACAAATTGCAATCGATAAGAACTTTTTATTTACAGTCACAAAAACCATTGAGAATTATGGCAGTGACAGCTATCTGGTATTTCCTTACGGACGTATCAACAGAGTAAAGGAAAAAGAGCAAACGTTTTTTATATCACATGAAGGTGCTATAGGTGCTATAAACGGCAAGTTATCGGAATTTACCTATGAAGACCTAAAGGACGACGGCAAGGTTAAATTCGATAACAGCTCGGGCTGGTTAGGAATTGCCGACAAATACTGGCTAACTACCGTCATTCCCGATCAAGAACAAAAATTTGATATAAATTTCAGCCACTTTGATAGCAAAGGGCAAGACAAATATCAGGTGGACTATCTCGGTAATAGGATAGAAATTACTCCCGGACAGACAATAAACTCTAAAGTTAACCTGTTCGCCGGTCCAAAAGAGGTGAATAAGCTTGATGAATACGGTGAAAAACTAAATATCCCTTTATTTGACCGTGCGGTAGATTTCGGAGTGCTATATTTCCTGACCAAGCCTATTTATAAGCTTTTGATGATATTCTACGGTTTTGTAGAAAATTTCGGTATTGCAATAATGATGCTTACGGTTCTTTTGAAGCTGTGCCTGTTTCCTCTTGCCAACAAGTCATATGTCAGTATGCACCATTTAAAAAGACTGCAACCGCAAATGCTTGATATAAAAGAGCGTTATAAAAACGATAAGGTGGCAATGAACAAAGCCATGATGGATTTATATAAAGAGGAAAAAGTAAACCCTATGTCCGGTTGCTTGCCTATTTTAATTCAAATTCCTATATTCTTTGCACTATATAAGGTTTTATTCGTAACTATAGAAATGCGGCACGCACCTTTTTACGGGTGGATAAACGATTTATCCGCACCGGATCCTACTACTATATTTAACCTTTTCGGTTTATTACCTTTCGATCCTCCACAGATATTAATGGTAGGTGCATGGCCGATAATTATGGGTATTACAATGTTCCTGCAACAAAAGATGAGTCCTGCACCGACTGATCCGGTACAAGCTAAAGTTATGAAGATGTTGCCGTGGATATTCGTATTTTTGTTATCCACCTTCCCTGCCGGTTTAGTTATATACTGGGCATGGAACAACACTCTTTCTATTTTACAACAATGGGTTATAACCAGACGTCTGCCGAAATGATGAATGAAAATGAAGATTTAGACATTGAAAAAGGAAAATGGCTGTTTTCCGGTCAATGTGATTTTAAAATAGGAGCTACCGAGCTATCGCATATACCGGAATCGGATATAAGCGAGGTGGCTTTTGCGGGTCTTTCTAATGTCGGTAAATCCAGCCTTATTAATGCTATAACAGGCAGGACTACCCTTGCCAGAACTTCAGTGACACCCGGTCGCACAAGGCAATTGAACTTTTTTCTGCTTAGGGACTGCTTAACTTTAGTTGATTTACCCGGCTACGGCTATGCAAAGGCTTCTAAAAAAGATATTAAGGGCTGGACGGATCTTACCAAAAAATACTTAAAAGGTCGCCCTAACCTTGCAAGGGTTATGCTGCTTGTAGACTCCAGAAGAGGCTTAAAGGACAGTGACCGCAGTATCATGGATTTATTGGACGAATCGGCGGTAAACTACCAAATAATATTAACAAAATCCGATAAAGTAAAAAAACTAGATGTAGAAAAAATTATTTCTGATATAAAGGCAGAGGCTCATAAGCATATTGCACTTCATCCGGAGGTAATCACTACAAGCAGCCGGAAAAATATCGGAATAGATACGATTAGAGCCATAATTGCAAGTTTTACATAAGAACGATTAAAAAATATGTCACAAAAATCTAAAGAAAAAGATAGAGTCAAGCAATTAGAAAAAGCCAAGATTTTATCCGAAGCATTACCTTATATGCGTCAATTCGCAGGCGAGACTTTCGTCATAAAATATGGTGGCAGTGCTATGGGCAACCCTGAGCTTGCAAAGACTTTTGCACGAGATGTAGTTATGCTCAAACAGGTAGGTATCAACCCTATCATTGTGCATGGCGGAGGGCCTCAAATAAGCTCTATGCTTGAGAAGCTTAAGATACAAAGCTCATTTATTGACGGTTTAAGGGTAACCGATCAGGCTACCGTTGAAATAGTTGAGATGGTGCTTTCCGGCTCCATAAACAAACAAATAGTGTCCGAGATAAATATGGCAGGCGGTATGGCTATAGGTATTTCGGGTAAAGATGGCGGTCTTATATCAGCCAGAAAACTAAGACGCACAAAAAGTGACCCCGATTCAAATATCGAACAGATACTTGACCTTGGTTTTGTAGGAGAACCGACAGATATTAACCCTGAAACACTGGTTATGTTTGAAGAATCCGATATAATTCCCGTTATAGCCCCGATAGGTAGAGGGGCAAATGGTGAAACATATAATATAAACGCCGATAGTGCTGCCGGAGCTATTGCCTCTTCAATTGCGGCAACAAAATTACTAATGTTGACCGATGTACCGGGGATATTGGATAAAAACGGCGAGCTTATATCTGAAATAACCATTAGTCAGGCTCAAAAACTGATTAGGAACAAGACCATATCCGGCGGAATGATTCCAAAGGTAGAAACTTGTATCAACGCTCTTAACAACCATACCGAGGCAGCACATATATTAGACGGAAGACTACCGCATGTGTTGTTACTTGAAATATTCACCGAACTTGGTACAGGCTCAATGATATTGCAGGGTTAAGTTTATTGAACACTCTATAGCCCTTTAAATTATAGTATTTACACTTTTGTACACGCATGATTGTCATCCCCGCTTTATGCGGGGATCTACCGTCAATTTAAATTAGATCCCCCTATAATTGCCTACGACAATTCGGGGGATGGCAGCAGTATTGAAAAGTGTGAATACTATAATCGACAAATCCGTTAATTCTTAACAACAAAATCAATGCCGCTTATTATATCACTGTTATTGACGATGCTTACCAGTTCTTCGTGCAATCCGTCTTCGCTAAATTCCGTCAAAGACTCATCGGCAATTTTAACGACATACTGCCCCGGCACTACACCTGAGAAAATATAAAAGCCGTCAAACTCGCTTTTTGTTTCCTTAACCACCTCCCCTTCATTGTTAACCAGTTGCATAGTGATTCTTGCTATACCTTTAGTATCTTCACCCTGCTCCAAATATACCGTTCCATCTATCTCCGTAGTCAGATAAACCGGAAAATCAAGCTCGTTCATGGCTCCGGGTCTTGTTACAACATGGTATCCTTCCACCTTAGGCATCCAAAACGGGTCTTCCAATGTTGTAATATCTATCCTTACGGGTGAATTCTTATATGCTTCTATATTCGGGATAACCACCGGAGATGTATCATTTCCTTTGAATTTACCGTTTTCACTTATAAAACCGACATCAGGTATAACTTCGTCACCATCGTCAAAAATACCGTTATAGTTATTATCAAGGAACGCCCTTAGACTCAAAGCACCCTCATTTGACATATCCCTATCACTGAAGAACCATCTATCTTGGCGCGGCTAATGCCCCATTGAGAAAGAAAGTCTTGTTCCTGCCGTGATATTATCCTGATCGTCAAAACCGGCAACGGTACTTAAGGTAAAATATTTAAAGCGTTTATTGAGCGATATGTTAAGCGAGGTAATATCCTCCCCTACCAAATCCTTTCTTATATTAAACCTTGCATTTGTTTCACGGGTTATTTGCTTTTGTCCTATAAAGTTTATACTTGTTATCTGCGACTCGGGAGTTATATCATAATCGGCACTCAACCTTAATGAGGCATTTTTATATCTGGCACGGACAGACAAACTACCGCCTGACGTATCCGTAATCGTTGAAGAATCTTTTGTTGACGTATAATCGACATTATTAGTCAAGCCTATACCGAAGAATGTAGTCGAAAGTCTGTTACTAAAGGTGCTTATTTCCCTTTCATTTTCAAATACTTCATGCTCTGTGCTAAAACGGTAAGCAATACCTGAAGAATTAAGGCTGCTTATCCTTCCGTCCAAGTCTACCTTGCTTGTCATAAGGCGTTGTTGTGAGCCTGATTCTTCTATTTCACTTACAAAATCATCATAAAATGCCTGCCTTGCCCTGACATTTATCTCCTTTATCTTGGCATTTGCCAATATCTCGCTTGCCCACCCTCCATCTGTCGAGTCATATACAAAGTTAACATCGGTAAGCATTCCGGCAGAGAACAGCTTATTAAAACTATTTGTTACCCCTATTGATTGATAATTATGGAATTTTCCATCTTCTAACGGGGTGCGGATAAACCCTACACTACCGGTAACCGAAGAAGTTAATCCGTAATCAAAATCGGCTACATACCTCTCCCCTAATTCATGCCTTATTATATCATCATCTTCATCTATACCGAAAATCGTTTCTGACTTTCTATCGACTGAAAATCGATAAGTAAAATCACCTTTCGGCAAAATTGAGTTATCTATAAGATAAGTTTCCGTTTTTTCCTTAACCTGACCTTGCGGACCATATGACACTATCCTGAATATATTGTTACCGAAAAAGATAGGAACGTCATTAAATTCATATCTGCCGTCATCGCCTACTATTTGAAAATCAACCAGAACACCGTTCCTGTAGATTTCAACCTCCCAACCGGGTTGCTCGTCACCTACAAAATTTGTTGAGTCAAAGTCATCTGCAACATCAAGGTCTTTATTTGAAACGGTGAATCCCGTTCCCCTGCCTCTTGACGTAACCATTGACACGGGAACCGACGTAATGTCACCGAATGAATATGATTTAGCGTCAGCTTTACCGAGCAAGCCTCCGTCTTCACTGCTACGCCCCATATTGAACCTTAATGCAGTCAGCGAGTCCCTGTTATCACCTGCTACGGTCAGTTGTGCGGTATGGTAGGCAAGATCACCCTGAGATATAACCGAATATGTAGAATTATGCGGAGAAGCACTTTGATTGCTATAATCGTAACCCAAATCAAAATCAACGAACGGATATGAAGCAATTTCGTAAGGTTTTTTGATGACATCATAACCCTTGTCGTCAATTCCCATCTTACGTAAACTTTTAGTGCGTATTTTTTCTCTTTCCATACGCTCCTGAAAAGGAAGACTTTCACGGGGCTTTACAAACAAGACCAAGTCAGAGAAGTTTAGCTCAAGATCGACAGGAAACCACTGCGAAAAATAAGAGGAATCCACATAAAGATCATTAAAACCTTTGCTGATTATCCTGCCGTCCAGTTTTTTCTTCACCCCTTCTACAACAACTTCGCCTGCTGCCACATCAAGAACGAAAATCCTATTTTCCTTTATAAACCAACCGCTAGCCGATTCATTTTGATAATCAACTTTCACCTGAAATTCTAATATATTTGCAAGCATACCCAGAGGTACCAAAAAACCTCCGTCATACTGGTAAACTTCCACTATCTCACCCGTACCGAGTTTATTAACAAATATCTCCGTAAGGACTAGGTTGTCTTCTGAAAGCTCTATCTTTTGGTAACCGGTATTTTCAGTCGCATAAACGTTTGAACAAAAAAAGCCCGTTATACTAAACATTAATATAAAAAATATGCTACGGCACATGAACTTTTAATCCGTTTATAGATTAAATCTTTTGAATTTAAGTTGTGTATATTTGTCATTCCACGAATTTGTTTAGTAAAACAAATTATAAGATGACACCGATTAGTAAAATAAATTCAAAGTTACTAAACTATAGTTCTATTTTTTCACTAGCTAATATCTCGCCGCCTTCTTTGGCTTTGGCTTTGTACTGCACCTCAAGAGTTCCTCCATCGATACTTACACCTTCGGGAACGTCCAGCATCACCTTGAATCTTCTATTTTTATTAGGTGAATATACCGCCAGACCCCCCATAGATTTCAGTATGAGTTCCGTTCCGTCTTTAGCTTTATAAAGAACTATAATATCACCGTACATTGAGCTGTTACCGGTTCTGGTTATATCAAACTCAACACTTTTAATGCCGTCATCATTTGAAACAAGTTTAAGGTCGTTTATCTGTCCTGTTGCAGAAATTTCCCCCTGCCTTATTATTACCGGTATTGTAACTCCGAAATTCGCCTTAATACTGATAATTAACGAGTTATCAGTCTGCTCACTGTTTTTTTCACGTTCGGTAGTATCTTCATTAACTATCTTGAAATTCAAATGCGACCTATACTCACCGTCTTCAAGATCGGCAGGTTTTCTTGCCAATATCCTTACATTCTGGTGTTCACCGGGTTGTAAAGTGATTCTGCGTGGAGATATCCTTAACATATCGGTAGCGAATTTTTCACCTTCGATTGCTTCCTCATCGTCACCTATAGGCACTATAGTACCGTCCTCCTGCATTCTCCTATTCACTATGGAAATGGCATATGTTCCTTCCACATTACCGTTATTTGCAACGGATACCGATGCACTACGGGTTCTTCCGTCCAGCAATACTCTTGTAGGTGTGATTAAAAGACCCGGTTTTTCTTGTGCGAATGCCACCTCTGAGAACGCTAGGAAAACTATTAAAAAAAGTACCTTTTTCATTAAAATTCCTTCTTAATCGTAATTTATATCAATGTTATAACAAGGAGTAAGGACTCCGCCGGGCGTACTTGAATTAATCACCAAGGTGGCTCCATATGTCAGATTTTGCCCTCTCCATGCAGGAGGAAGTCCGTTAGCTGAGTTTATAAAGTTAACCCCGGAATAATTAGCGACAAACCTTCTAAGCTGCAGTCCCAAGGCAGAATTACTTGAGCATTCGTCAAATGATATCTGTATATCATTCCTTCTGCTTCCCGATATTCTATCACGACCTGCCGATACGGCAGTAGTATCAAGCATTATCGCCGTTGTTCCGCCACCTACGGAACCGTTTCTTCTAACTACGATACTTACATTACCCGAAGTTGGCTTTGCCACTTTGCCAAAATTGAGTTCACGGATATTTACCGCCCGCTGTGCGTAAGAATCGATAGATATGAGAATAAACGCAAATGTAATAAATGCTGTAATAATTTTATATTGCATTAACTTAAACAACTCTATCTTTTGTATATCTTATAAATACTAACAAAAGAATAGGAAAGTTCAACAATATATAGTAGTTAGAATGCAGTTATACACCACTATTTTGATATTTTATGGAATTTGCTATAGGAACCTCTACAAAACTCAAAAAACTTACTCTCCCCTTGAGGGAGAGTTAAAAACACGAAGTGTTTTTGTGAGGGGTGGAAACTTGCAAGTGTTTTTTATACCTGCATGTGTCGCCCCCTCCCTAACAAAGAAGATACTGAAACAAGTTCAGTATGACAAAAACTATGTTTAGTTAGCAATAACGATAAATATTATTCGTAATAGATTGCAATGTTGAAGTCAGGCTCATAATAACCTGATTGTGTATCTCCGTTAACCTTAAGGGTAGCACCTAACTTAAGCTTAGCGTCCCGACCCGGAGCAGACCTAACAATATTGTTATCCCCGTTATCTGCTCCGTTCGAGTAGCTCACAACGAAATCATCAATCTTCACTTTAGACTCTTGTGTGCTTTCACTTGCTACGGATATTTGTATCGAGTTACTTGTTGAACCGCTTATCCTATACTCGCTTTCAGGCATTTGTCTTACATATTCCTCTTTGCCGCCATTGTTTTTTTTCTGAAACAACTTTTGGAAAAAAGAAACCGAAGTATCAATGCTCAATGTTTCAAAACCGCTTTCCTGACTAAAAACCGTCGGTTCAACTATTTCTACACTTGCAACAGCGCTAGCCTTAATGGCTTTTGCTTCAAATGAAGCAGAACACATTAATACCGGCAGCAATGTTGCGTATAAAAGTTTCACTAAAAATATCCCCTAACCATTTACAAATACATAAATAATATACATATTTATATATATACGGTCGCAAGCATCGTGCCAGATTCGTTACAATCGGTGTGAATGCAGTATTTAGGGATAATAATGGGATATTCTTGTTAAATAAAGATTTTTTCAATTTTTAGTATAATTTTTTGTACAGTTTAACAATTTATACTTTAGAATAACTAATAAAAATATAAAAGACATATTCGCCAAACAAAAAAAAGAGCTAGAAGCTCTTTTTTTTAAAGTTATTGGAAGTTATTTTTTCTTAGTCGTAAGTTACTTCAACATCATAACTTGGGCTATGTGTACCGGTTGCAACTGTTGAATCAACGGTAAGTGTTGAACCGATATTAAATATGTCCGTTCCGCCTGTTAATGTAGCACCTGTTAAAGACCCACCTGATAATGCTTGACCACCGAATGTTCCTGTAAAGCTACCTAGGCTTAACCCTGTAATAGCAGTTGTATCTGTAATGGTTATAGAAACCGTTTCTGTAGAAGCACCTGAAATATTTACGGTTCCTTCCGATCCTGTAGTGTCGATATAATCTGCCGTACCTGCTAATACGCCTGTATCGCTTACCACTGCTGTAACCGAACCTGATGTCGGCTGAACGATTTTACCGAAATCCATATCGTTGTTAGCAACCACTTGTAACGGAGCCACTATATCAACTGTTGCGGTGTTATTTACTGTAACTGCATTTGCTGCCGAATAAGAAAATACAACACCTGTTAAAACCGAACCTGCTAATAATTTTTTAATAGAACTTTTCATATCTGTAATCCCCCAAGAAAAAAATAACTAAATAATTTATGTATATTCTGTAAATTGTTTAATTCTAATACAACTGTACCATGTTTTTGACACACTGTCAACGAGCAAAATCACTTTTAACTACCTATAGTTTACCTTAGCACCGTCCGCACCAACTTTCAATAGCATAAATGACTATAAAACAAAATATTGAACCGTAAAAAAAATAAAATTATCCACTTTTTATCCACAGGCTTATCCGCAAGGATATGCACTATTTTAAGGCATATATGATATATATGTGTTTTATTTAGAAACATTACAAAGTGCTAAAAATGTAAAAAAATCAAAAAATTTGTACAAAAATTACATTTATGCCGCTTTTTTTCGTAAATTTAGCTGTTCAAGGCATCTATTTATCCATAAAGCAGATAATTTTTCATGGATTCCGTTTTGTGCAAGCCTTTGGTCAAGATGGTCAAAGCTTACACTATCGAGATCCTGATCCTGATTAAAACAGCTATAAACGTAATATTCCTTACCTGTATCGGGGTCTATATGCTTTTGTAGGCATTGGGCACATATCTCTTTCATCATACACTGCATCGGCGAGTTTATTGAGCCGATTGCCTTATGGTCGGGCTTTAGCATATCTTTTAGTACGGTATGCCTTGCTTTACCTACAGCTTCCATCATACGGTGCGAACCGATAGCTATTATACGGTCAACATCTTCAACTTTAATGCTGCATTTACCAAGCATTCCCGAGCCATAAGCCTCAATCGCCTTAACTATATTGCCGTGGAACGCCCTGTCCTGTTCACGCTCAGGAGTAAATGTAGCTTCATCACATGCCCATATAATAACATCTGATGCTTCTTCAATATCTTTTATCTTATATCTATCCTGTGCTTTTTTATATCCGGCAAAGTAAAGTACCCTAGAACCGTTTGCCTTTAGTGCCTTACCTATAGAAAATAACACCGCATTACCCAAACCGCCACCTACAAGCATGACGGTTTCACCAGCCGGTGTTTCGGTAGGCTCGCCCGTAGGTCCCATAAGCACTATAGGCTCATCTTTTTGCAGGTAATAGCATAAGTCTGACGAACCGCCCATTTCCAGCACTATAGTAGATAACAATCCTTCTTCCTTATCTACCCATGCACCCGTAAGTGCCAGACCTTCCATAGCCAGTTTTGTTTTATTATTATGGTTGTCGGTAACGGTAGCGGCATTGGTCTCATAATTTTGCAGACGGTAGAACTGCCCCGGATTAAACCCTCTTGCCGCAGCAGGGGCTTTTACCACTACTTCTACTATATTAGACGTTAAACGTTCAACCTTATATACTCTTGCCAAAAGCTCATTATTCATGTACTTGATGAATTTGTCGCTCTTATCAGAATTTGAACGGCTTGCTTTATTCAATATATTGGTGATTATAGGGCAGCCCTGCTTAGCTGCACCCATGGCTTTTACCACATTCCCCACATATGAAGGGTGCATATCACCAAAAAAGCTTACGAATTTATCATTATCGGTTTTACTTAATAGAACATGTATTTCTTCAGGCTTTGAAGAATCCCACTCCGGCTTTACCTGATTGCCGTTTTCGTCAATTGCTTTGAAATATTTTCCGTCCAACTCAAAATGCTCCGAATCCTCACGCTGCAATACGGTATTAGGGTTAGTTCCCGCTGCCATAAATATGCTCTTAGCCTGAATAAGCTCTTCACGAGCTTGCTTAGTCCCCTCTCCCTCAGGGTGAGGGCTACTTACACTAACCTTCAAAGCCTCCGCATGAGCATATTTATCAAGTTCCACAGATACAGGAGAAGCATTAGGCACAAACTCAATACCCTCTTCTAAAGCCAGTTCAACTTCCTCATGGTTCAAGCGATATGCAGGAGAATCATGTAAATTCTTGCGGTAAACAACCTTTACCCCTCCCCAACCTTTAATAAGCTTCACGATATTCGGCTTTCTGCCCTCTTCATGAGCAGCTTCTTTTTCTAAGCGTATAGCTTTTGCATGATTTATAAACTCGTCACCGATTTCTCTTTCTTCGAGATTCCAACGCTTTCTTACCTCATCTTCACCAAGCTCTTCAACTAACGCCTCATATCTACGTAAGAATTTTTCCACCTGAAAAGGGTAATAAGCAAGTGATTCGGTCGCCGTATCAACAGCCGTAAGACCACCGCCTATAACCGCTACCGGCAATCTTAGCTGTAAATTAGCTATAGTATCTTTTTTGGCAGCTCCCGATAACTGCAATGACATTAAAAAATCCGATGCGGTACGAACGCCTCTAGCCATAGCGTTAGGCATATCAATTACCGTAGGCTTGCCCGCACCCATGCAAAGGGCGATATGGTCAAACCCGTAACGCTTGAATGCATCATCATAAGTAATCGTACTACCGAAACGCACGCCTCCATACATGGCAAACGTACGCCTACGCTCTAATAACAATCTGATAACCTTCAGATAGTTCTTATTCCATCTAACTGTAATACCGTATTCGGCAACCCCCCCAAATCCGGCAAGAACACGCTCACCCAAATCCTCAAATATCTCTTTTATATCTTTAATAGGTTTGAAAGGAACTCGCATCCCTTTTTGGGTAACACCCGAAATATCTTCAGGCAGCGGTTCAATTTTCAAACCGTCTACCGCCACAACAGTATGTCCGTCATTTAATAAATGATGTGCCAGTGTAAATCCGGCAGGACCAAGCCCTGCAACCAACACCTTATATCCGGTATCCTCGGCAGGTAACGGTCTATCCAAATTCAAAGGATTCCACCTTGTAAATAGCGAGTAAATCTCAAATCCATAAGGTAAATCAAGCACGTCCTGCAAAACACGGGTTTCATTTCTCGGAATATTAACAGGGTCTTGTTTTTGATATATACAACCTTTCATGCAGTCATTACATATCCTATGCCCCGTACCTGCACACATAGGGTTATCAATCGTTACCACTGCCAACGCACCTATAGAAACACCTCTTGCTTTTAAGGTATTCATTTCGGAGATTTTTTCTTCTAGCGGACAGCCTGCCTGCTTTACATCAAGAGCTGTTTTTTTAACGCTACCGTCTTTTTCTCTTAAACCTTTAGAACATGAATCCTTGCCCTGATTATGGCAATATATACAGTAATTGGCATCATCTAATGCCTGTTTTAAGCTTATACCCTTATCGGTAAGAGCGAACCCGTCACGGTAATGGATAGACTCGTCAGGAAGTTTCTGAACGGTAATTCCATGCTTTTGTGTTGTTTCAACAGGAACAAGGTTAAAAAAATCAAGTTTATTAGGAACTTTGAATAACACACCTGATTTATGATATTTTTTACCATTGTCGGTATGCAACGCCCATGCGGCATATTTTGCTGCCATATCGATGTTTGCTTCATTTTTATCAGCATCTTCAAGCCAAGCATTTACCGTATCCGAATATAACTTCTCGGATAATGCTCCGCCCAGAGCCTTTTCTAAGTCTTTACGCAAAGCATCGCCATCAACATCTTGAACATCAACAGCTTTATATTTTTTAGCCACCTGCCTTTGTACAAACAGACGTTTGCACGTATAAATATTAGCCAGTTCATCATGTTCTTTAGCTAATGCCTTGGTTTCTTTTTGAATTTTAAAAAGACTAGCTGTAAAATCTTCTAAGTGGGGTGCTACATCAATCAGCAAATTTGAAACTTCCTTTTCTTCCATTTGCGACCTGTCAGCCCTCGCCGCAACAAAGCGGTTATGCACATCGGCATTAGCCTGTGCCAACTCACCGACAAAAGCCTTATCAAGCTTTACCAGACCGTCACGGCTATATAAATCTTCAAATGTTATTCCAAAGTTTAGTTTCATTGTTAGTTTCTCTTAAAAGTTACTTCTTATTCAGTTGTCATTCCTGCGAAGGCAGGAATCTATTATAATACTGAATTATATTTCACCCTGAATTTATTTAAGGGTCTTACTAATCTCAAATTAGATTCTAAAACAAGTTCAGAATGACATTGTCATTCCCGCCTTTGCGGGAATGACAATGGTATTAAGTGTAAGTGCTAAACAAAACTCACTAACACTTAACACTTAACACTTAACACTTAACACTCAACACCGACACTAGCAACCAACTATATCCCCTCGCCTTTTGCTTCTCCTTTTTCCTTACCAAGGTTACGAAGCGGGGCTACAAAATGGTGTTCTACATATTCTTCAAGCTGGTCAACCGAGCGGTCAACCGACTGAGTACCGTTATTTACGATAAGGTCGGCATTATCCGGCTCTTCGAATTTGTCGGAAACTCCGGTAAAGTGGGCTATTTTTCCTTCCCTTGCCTTCTTGTATAATCCTTTAGGGTCACGGCCTTCACAGGTTTTCAGGTCGGCATCGATAAAGATACTGTGGAAATTTTCAGGCAATGCGTTTCTGGCACGCCTTCTATCCTCGGAATAAGGAGAGATAAACGCAGTAATCACGATAACACCTGCTTTTGCAAATAATGCCGCAACTTCCGCCACACGGCGTAAGTTCTCGGAACGCCCTTCAGGTGTAAAATCAAGGTCGGCACATAATCCGTTACGGATATTATCGCCGTCTAATACATAAACCTGATAACCTTTAGCAAACAACCTGCGTTCAAGCTCAATTGCCAACGTAGTTTTACCCGCTCCCGACAATCCGCTGAACCACAACATACCGCCCAAGTGACCGTTATTTAACGCACGTGCATTCTGGCTGATTGAACCTGTAACTTCAAACAGATTCTTTGACTCAACCTTTTTAGCCGATACACGCTGGTCGGAAAAGCCCTCCATTGAGATAATACCGCCACCTGCAACATCATAGCCGTCCATAAGCATGAAACGCCCCATTTGCTGGTTTTGTTCAAACTCGTCCAAAGCCGCCAGCCCCCTGACCTGTAGAACAACTTCCGCAACGTCATTTCTTGCTACATTTAAAACTTCCGAGTGTGAAAGGTCATCGGTACTGATAACTTTTTCTACTTCCCTGACCTCAACCTTATATTCACTGGTGTTAATCTTCATTACGTATCGCTTGCCTACTTCCAGATCATTCCTGCCAAGCCAGAATAATTTAGCACGGAAAAGGTTGGTTAAAACAGGAGCGTCTTTAGTTAAACTGGCAATTTCGCCACGCTCTACGAATATCTGCTCCTCAAGCGTAACACCGACACATTGACCGGCACCGGCCTCTTTCCAAGGCTCATCAGCCCCCCAAAATTCAATTGAAGCTACTTTAGAAGTTTTGTTAGAAGGAGAAAATAACAACTTATCACCAACCTTTAAAGTTCCGGTTTCAACACGTCCGGCAAAAATACGTTTATGCTCGTCAAAACGGTAAACGTCCTGAATAGGGAAACGCAACGGTAAATCATGTAATTCAGGCTTACGCTTAAAGTTATCAAGAGCCTCTACAACCGTAGGGCCTTTATACCAAGGCATATCATCACTGCCTTTGGCTATGTTATCCCCTTCCCTTGCCGAGATAGGCACGATGTCGGTAGGCGTTACACCTATACTTTTCAAATACGCCCTGTATTCTTTTTCTATCTGTTGAAATTTCTTTTCAGAATACCCCACCAAATCCATTTTGTTAACGGCAACGGTAATTTGCCTTACACCAAGAAGATGTAATAAATAACCGTGACGCTTTGACTGCTCCTGTACGCCTTCATTAGCGTCAATAATAAGTAGAGCCGCCTCACTCATAGCAGCACCCGATATCATATTCTTCAGGAATTCTTTATGCCCCGGAGCATCAATTATCACGTAATTACGCTTTGCAGTCTTGAACCATATTTGCGACGTATCAATGGTTATCTCCTGATCACGCTCCGATTGCAAAGCGTCCATCAGGAACGACCACTCAAACTGCATACCCCGTCTTTTACACATTGTCTGAATCTGCTCGAACTTACCGTCAGGCAACGAATCGGTGTCATGGAACAAACGCCCGACCAAGGTTGATTTACCGTGGTCAACGTGACCGACGATAACTATTTTCATCTGTTCTTTTGAACTTGCATTATCCATAGCCGGAACCTCTTGTATTGCTTTCATTTTAACTCCTAGTGTTTATTGGTAGTGTTGAGTGCCGGTTTTAATCCTCACTCTTAAACTCACCTTATTTATTTTCAAACGTTACCTTTGAGTGTTTGTTGTTATAGCTAGCCTTATTAACTCTTTACAACATCACCCAACACTTTTTTACATATAACCGTCGGCACGCAGCTTTTCAAAGCTAGCCTCATCTTCATCAGCTCCCATAGGACGACCTGAACGCTCTGAAACCTTAGTAACTTTAAGCTCTGCGATTATCTCATCAATTGTAGTAGCACCGCTTTCTACCGGCCATGTGATACCACGCTCGCCAAGTGAACGGAAACGCATCATCTTACCGCCGAAATCACGCCCTTCGAATACGTTATATTCCTTAGCGTAATATAGAGGAACCATAGGTATATCCTCACGTTTGATATATTCCCACACATCAAGCTCCGTCCAGTGCAATAGCGGGTGGATACGCACATGAGTTCCCGGAGGAAAATCGGTAGTGTACTGATCCCAAAACTCAGGAGGCTGATCTTTCACGTCCCATTGGCTTTCAGCGTCACGAGGGCTAAAATAGCGCTCTTTAGCACGTGTACCTTCTTCGTCACGTCTGATTCCTGCAAACAGACCGTCAAACTTATGCTTTGCCATAACCTTCTTGATGCCGCCTGTTTTTCTGGCTCCAAGACGTGCCGCCTCAGGCAGTGTAGGGTCGGTAGTTTCAATTCCGGGGCAAATCTCACTGATAAGGTCGATTTTCCATTCTTTTACATATCTATCACGGTAATCATATACTTCCTGCATCTCAAGCTCGGTATCGCAGTGGATTAGAGGAAACGGTATATTCCCGAAAAACGCTTTACGGGCAAGATGTATCATCACCGTACTATCCTTACCGAAAGACCAGAACATACCTAATTTGTTAATTTTATTAAATGCCTCCCTGAATATATAGATGCTCTGTGCTTCCAACTTATCCAGATGACTCATTTGTTTTGCTGCTGACATTTTTACTCCTAGTGTTTAGTTGTTAATGATCAGAGTTCAGTGGTCGTAATTCGGTACTGAACTCTGACCACTAACAACTGATAACTTTTAATTAAATATTCCAATCAGGTCTTGCCGGCATACCCTCCAAATGTATTCCGCACTCAACCTTTTGCTCTCCTCCGGGCAATTGAGCCGTATGTGCCCATCTTCCCGCCCTTTCGTCCTCGCCTTCTTTAACAGGCTTGGTACATGGCGAACACCCTATTGATAAATATCCTTTTCTTACCAGCGGATGTTCGGGCAGTTTTCTTTTTTTAAACTCCTCCTTTACTTTTTCTCTTGTCCACATAGCAAGAGGATTTATCCTGAAACGTCCGTCCTCATGCCCTTCAATTGTTTCCATTTCTTCACGTTCTTTGGTCTGGTATCTTTTACGCCCCGTAATCAATGCCTTATAGCCACCTTCTTCCAAAGCACGTTGTAACGGCTCCACCTTCCTTACCCAACAACATCTGTTGGGGTTACTCTCCCATAAGTTTCCTTCCGGGTCGGTATTCTTTAATAAGTCCTCACGAGGCTTAAGCATCTGCACGTTAGTAAGCCCCAAAAAAGACTCAAGCTCTTTTACATATTCCAGCGTTTCATCAAAATGCTTGCCCGTTTCAAGGAACAATACCGGAGTATCCTTTTCAACCTCGGCAACCAGCGACAAAAGCAACGCCGACCCCGCACCAAAAGATGAAACCAGTGCAATACTATCTTTAAAATCCACGTCTATCATCATATGAAGCAATTCATTTGCTTCCATATGACCGTAAAATGTCCGTAATCTCCCTAATGAGATGCTCATTTATGTTTCCTCTTTCTTTCCGGCTAGTTCCTCGTAATCCAGCCAGCCCTTTTCACTTATATATTTATCGCTCATTTCATCAATTTCTTTTCTATTGAGACCTATATCGTCCCACTGAGCTCTTTTCAGGGCAATTTCCTCAACCTTATCCGTCCACCCTTTATGGAATATCTTACCTATTATATTTTTAATCCGCCGGGATAGAACATGACATCTTCCCGTTGTATTAACAGTAATGACCAAGTCACCCCTTCTTAATATACTCGGATAAAAAAAGTCACTAATATATTTATTATCCTCGGCATTTACCATTACCCCGACATTTTTAGCCATTTTGGCTATCTTAGTTGCCGTATTCATCGGAACGTCAACTATAACAACCGCCTGAAACTTCTTTAACTCTTCTTCATTGGGCATTCTGGTAGTCAGCCTGTCGCCTGCCGTATCCCAGAACTCCTTACCGAAATTATCGGCAAACGCCCTTACATACCTAACACCCGCCGCATCCATCTCCCTAAGGCGTTGCAGGGCAACTTCCCCACCTCCTACCAAAGCAATATTCATATTCGTCAAGTCAAGTATGATAGGGAACATGTTTTCCTCCATTACTAAAGTACCAAGTTTTAGCGTAAGTTAAAAAACCTTCTTAACACTCAACACTATCACTAACACCTAATCAAGCCGCCTTTGCCCATTTATATTTATCGCCTAAGTTGCTCTCTACCAGTTGTGCCAAACCTGCAATACCGGCTCTATCGGCATAGTCACCGAATCCTTCGCCTTCTTCTTTTTCCGCCTTATATTTAGCAAACAATATATCCAGAACGTCTTTAATATTTTCCTGAGGAACTCTATCCAATATCTTGGTATTAAGGCGAGTACCTTCAAAATCACCGCCGATAAACATTGCATAATGCCCCGGCATACGACCCACTATACCGATATCACCGACATATGGTCTTGAACAACCGTTAGGGCAACCTGCAATCCTTATGGCTATTTCTTCATCTAATATACCGTGCTTCTCCATAACCTGCTCAACCTCTTCCAAAACAGGTAGTTTTATCCTTTCAGCATCTGCCAGAGCCTTACCGCAGGTAGGCAGTGCCACACAAGCCAGCATATTCCTGTAAACCGAAGTAATATCTTCCACCAATTTGATACCGTGGCTTTTCAGGTCATCAATAATTTCCTGTTTATCGGTTTGTGCTATATCACATAATATAACATTCTGGTCGGCGGTTAGAACCAAATCCATACCGTATTTAGCAACTACTTCACGTAAGCCGGTACGTATTTTTTCTTCTCCCCTGTCAATAATACGACCGCTTGATACGGGAACTCCTAAATACCACTTGCCGTCGCCCTGTTCATGCCACCCCATATGATCGACAACCCTAAACTGCCCCATAGGTCTGGCATCTTGCATTTTCTCGCCATAAATCTCTTCAAGTTTGCTCCTAGTCCATTCTATGCCGTTTTCTTCCACCACATATTTCAGCCTTGCATGTTTTCTATTACTTCTATCGCCATAGTCCCTATGCAACTTAACCACCGCAGCCACACCGTCGAGCAACCTGTCAGGCTCAATAAAGGCTATAGGGGTAGCAAGCCTCGGATATGTTTCAGGCTTATTGTGAGTCATGCCCAAGCCACCGCCTAGCAAAAGGTTATATCCCAAAAGCTCCCCGCCTTCCCATATCTGAATAATAGCAAGGTCATGCGTTAAAGCGTCCATAGAATTATCTTCAGGCACTGAAACGGATATCTTGAACTTACGAGGCAGATAAACCTTGCCGTATAACGGCTCATAATCCTCGTTTGAAGGATTTCTTGCCATATTTTCACCATCTAACCATATTTCATGGTACGCACTTGTTTTTGGCAAAGTAAATTCAGATATGACATTTGCATCTTCTAACAGTTTCAAATGCAGCTTATCTTTTTTGGGTGCAGGGGAAGTCATAACATTACGCACCACATCACCACAGCCGCCCAAAGTAGTCAGCAAAAGCTCGTTTATGGCTGCTATGTGTTTTTTCATATTTTGTTTGATTATGCAGTGAAACTGGAATGTCTCACGGGTAGTGATACGCAAAGTGCCGTTTGCATATTTTTCACATATACTGTCAAGCCCAAGATATTGTTTAGCCGTTATCCTGCCTCCGGGAGCTTTCATACGCACCATGAACTCCCATTCTTTTTCCAGACCTGCTTTTTTGCGTTCGGTTGCCGTATCACGGTCAAAACCGAAATAGCTACCGTGGAATTTCAGCAATTCATACGCCTCGTCCGATACCGCCCCGCCTTCAGAGGACATTTCTTTATCAAGCCCGCCATGCAGATATATACTATCTGTTTTTATAGCCTCGACCTTAGAAAGCTTAACATCATCAGACATAATCACAACCTATATAATCCTTACAAAAACCTGTAACCGACAAACTATTTTCCGAGTCTAAAAAACATTAACAGACACCGAAAAAATATAGCCAATTTGAATTTACTTCTCGTGTCATCCTATGAAAAAAATTTAGTAAAATTTTTTATCATGGGATCCAATTTGAAAAGTTTAGGAAAACTTTTCAATATCTAAAAAGTTTCCTAACTTTTTAGAATATGGATTCCACTATAATTTGTTTTACTAAACAAATTCGTGGAATGACAATGATAATTAAATTTTCTATAGCCAATTACAAACTTGACCGCCTTATAACATGAACAAAATCAATACACAAGCAAATAATTACTCAAAAAAATTTGTAGAATATATAATTTTACAATTATTTTTTGTAATATGTGAGAGTGTGCCGAAAAATCGTATGATTTCATTAGACCGATACCCGTCATACTATGGCTTGACCATAGTGTCCGAGCTACTTATAGCATTATGGCTTTTAGCCCCTTTTTTTGCCTGAGCGACAGCTATGTTTTCTCTTGTGATTTTTGCATAAGGATGATTTTCACCAAGCTTTGCCACAATAATTGCCAATGCACTCTCATAATAACCGATCGCCTTGTCATACTCGCCCTTGTCACTAAATGCCAACCCAAGGTTATTCCACCTGATTGCAACATTCGGATGCCCGTCGCCATAGGTCTTTAAATCACTTGCAAGTGCCTTTTCATAATAACCGATCGCCTTGTCATATTCGCCCTTGTTACGAAATGCCTCCCCAAGGTTATTCCAACTGATTGCAACAGACGGATGCCCGTCGCCATAGGTCTTTAAATCACTCGCAAGTGCTTTTTCATAATAACCGATCGCCTCGTCATATTCGCCCTTGTTACCAAATGCCAACCCAAGGTTATTCCACCTGATTGCAACACTTGGATGCCCGTCGCCATAGGTCTTTAAATCACTTGCAAGTGCCTGTTCAAAATAACCGATCGCCTTGTCATACTCGCCCTTGTTACGAAATGCCAACCCAAGGTTATTCCAACTGATTGCAACACTTGGATGCCCATCGCCATAGGTCTTTAAATCACTCGCAAGTGCCTGTTCAAAATAACCGATCGCCTTGTCATACTCGCCCTTGTTACGAAATGCCACCCCAAGGTTATTCCAACTGATTGCAACAGAAGGATGCCCATCGCCATAGGTCTTTAAATCACTCGCAAGTGCTTTTTCATAATAACCGATCGCCTTGTCATACTCGCCCTTGTTATCAAATGCACTCCCAAGGTTATTCCACCTGATTGCGACATTCGGATGCCACTCGCCATAGGTCTTTAAATCACTCGCAAGTGCTTTTTCATAATAACCGATCGCCTTGTCATACTCGCCTAATTCATGAGCCATATAGCCGGCGTCATTTAAATAAAGCCCGTTTTTATTATCCAACCTTGCCGCGGTTTCATAAAATTCCAATGCCTGATGATATTTAAGTTTATCTTGTGCTATTTTAGCACGCTGAAAGTTAGCAAAAGCGGCACGCTCAACTGCCGCCTGTTCATTTTCACTAACCTGCTTAAACAAATCATCGGCTTTTGAGGTATCCCTGTTTAACAAGGCAGATTTTGCCTCCTCAATCAGCCCGACGGAAATGCCTCCGTCCTTTAACTGCTCAAGTGCTGCCACACGCTCTTTCAGGAACTCGATGTGTTCCTCATAGCTTTTTCTAATGCTGGCTTCATCAATAAGCTTACTATCTAAAACGCTGATTTTCTGTAGAAGTTCCTGCTTTTCCGCACCATGTGCTTTTTCCATTTCGGCTTTTATGCGTTCTCGTTCTCTTTGCAAATATTCGTGATGCTGCTCAAGAGTAATGCCTATTGTAACATTACTATTATCACCGACGTTAATGTTATTACCACCCGTTTGAACGTTACCACCATCACCGACATTCGCATTACCATTACCTATTTGAATATTAGCTGTATGTTTGACCTCCTCCTTGAATCCCATTATCAAAGTTAACACCGCAACCAAAGCCATAACTATAGTTGCATAAGAAGTGTATTTATTCCACATGATATTAATATCTCCCACAACCAAATCAAAAATTGCATCTTGTGCCACAATAACAAATCAATATCCGGAAAACAATCTGTATCGAACACCCCCATAAAAAAAACGATAAAATTAAAAAAGAATATTGACCGCAACAACATTATGTTGTAAAAGCTCGCTTCCAATCTCTTTTATGGGGCCTTAGCTCAGTTGGTAGAGCGCCTGCTTTGCACGCAGGAGGTCAGCGGTTCGACCCCGCTAGGCTCCACCAAAACCGAATTGTCATTAATCAACGCCCGAATGGCAGCACGATAGAGGCGGTTTGAAAACCCTCATTTCGCTGATATGCCAGTGGTCTTGTAAATACCAGTTTTAGCAACAATCTTCTGTCTAGAAGGTCGTCAGAATGCCAAAGTTTCTGCGGATTTTCGAGGAAATCAAAAACGGTTTGAAAACTTTCTTCAAAGCTCATGGGACCAGCGCTAAAATTCGCCAGTTTTGCCTCAAGTGATGCTTTTTCAGTTTCCAATTTCATCACTTTTGTTTCATATGCTTTGATAAGCGTTTCGCTTTCGGCTTTTACGATTCGATCAAAGAGCTGCTCAATCTGATGCTCAATATTTTTAATGCTTTGCTGTAGTGCTTCACGGTTTATGCCATTGCCACTTTGTTCATTATCCCAGATATCTTTCACCAGCTTGCGGGTTATATGGGCGGAATGGTTCAAGATCAGTAATCGCCATGGCTTTTTCACACCTCCGGCGATTCTATCTGTGATAATGCCAGAAATTGTTCATCTTGTTTAGTCTTTTTTTGTTCGAACATTTTAATGTACTCCCATCTTGGCATTCAGGCGTGTGACGATTTTAAGCAGTGCGTATGTCCACATCTGCCATGCCTTGGTACGGCCACAGCCGATATCTGTAGATCATGGGATTGAAATGACTCAGAACACTTTATCAAATATAGAGCGTGGTGAACGGATTGTAAGAGATTCCGAGCTGGCAGCTTTTTCTGACATACTTGGCGTTAACCCAACTTGGCTGCTTTTCGGTGATAAGCCACCTAAGTTTGATGATAAGCCTCTTAAAGCAGGAAATTAAAAATGGGTAATTTTACTGAAGCAGACATAAAAACTCTTTTTCCTTCTCATGATAATCTTCCTTTAGGTTAAAATCCTTGTATAGGATTTGTCTGCTAAAGTATAACCACTGCATTTGCTTATAGTTTATTCAATGACGGACAATACTACTGGAGATAAGTTAGAATTTGTCCTTAGAGGCGGGCCGAGTGCAGAAAATGCTCCCGAGGAGCGGCTTCTGCACCTCAAATTGTTGATGGGTTCTTGGGTGAATTTGCAGATAACGTATTGCCATCTTCTTCACGCCCATATGGGGGCGTAGTTGCTGACATTCATATTTATGGAGCTGCAAAAACACTACAGTACTGGCCAGAATCTAATGGATATATTTTAGTAGATAACGAGGTTAATTTTAAAGGGAATAATTTTAAACCTTCTGGACTTGAACCTACCCAACTTTAGCAGACAAATTGGTAGGACTCGTATTACACATAGTTAAACACTCTTAACGTAATATCCTTTTTGGGGTAGTAGGTTCAAAAGTATAGCCACTGCAGTTTTGTAGATAATACTTATTAAATACTAATTAAACGCTTCTTATATGCTAATAGAACAGCTGTTGTTCGATCATTAACTTGCAATTTTTTGAAAATATTTTTTAAATGGAAATGCACTGTATGTTCAGAAGTTCCTACAATATCTGCTATTACACTGTTACTTTTACCCCGACTACACCAAATTAAAACGTCACGCTCTTTACCAGTAAGTACAACATCTTCTATAAAAACGTTGTTATTTTCCAGACTAAAAATATCTGTATATACTAGATGAAATTGGTGTGCTAAAGCATGTAACCTATGCAAGCTACATTTACTAGTATTTGCATCATTTTCGGAACTGGCAAATCCCATTCCTACCACATCATTGTTCATACCGTGAATTGAAACCGAAGCACCTGATTTTATATTTGCATCCTGAGCTTCACGCATCATTTTTACAGAGATTTCGGGTAAAGATATTCTTTCCTCTAATTCCTTCCAACTAAAAACACCCGGTGTTCTTAGTGCAAGCCTATATGTTGGATCAATGTTAATATAATCCTTTTCTAAGTAATGCTTCATCCAGTCATCAGGGTAGCTTCTAATAACACCATGTTTTGCAGTCTCCTTAATAGAAGGCTGTTCCGTCATAAAGCTATAGACAAATTTATCAAATCCTAGGCTAGATATTGCCCTTTCAAATAGACCAATTAGTTTCTCACTATCTTTTAATTGGTAAGATTCATCAATAAAATTATCAACAAGCATTTTTACCTAAATCATACTTTACATTTACTACCTAAACAATTTATAGTTATATAAAACATAATTCAACTTATAGTTTTAATATATTGAGATAACCTCATATTATGAGTGACTTATTATTAAATGATATTGACAAATATATTGGGAAGCGTCTTAGGTTATCTAGGAACTCAATTGGGATGACTCAACAAGAGCTTGCAGAAAAAATAGGGGTCACCTTTCAGCAACTACAAAAATATGAAACTGGATTAAATAGAGTCGGTGGAAGTAGGCTTTATCAGATTTGTAAGATATTAAATGTGGATCCTAATTACTTTTTTGAGGAGATATTACTTAAAAAGAATACAGTTGATTCTACATGTGATAATAATATTGAAGATCAAGCATTATTAAGTCTTATAAAGAATTTTAAAAAAATTTCCTCTCCAGAATTAAGGTCTGTTGTATTGGATTTATCTAAAATAATTGCTAATAATGCTAAATATAAAAAATAAGCAAGAGAAACGATACCAAATAGGTGTCAACGAAAATACAAATTCTATAGCTGGTCTGTCAAGCATTTAGAGGACAACCTTTTTGAACCTACCACCATTCTAGGCCAATCTGTTAAGAGTAATTCACTACTTTTAAGAGGATGAAGCAAATGAGTCGTAATGGATTGGCCACTAAAGTGAGGTAGGTTCAGGCACGGGGATGGCCGTTCCACTTGATATGGGCAGTCATAATTATACCTAAGTAAACCTTCTAGTATGTTATGCTGTCAGAATTTTTGTGCTTTTGGTATAATTTAATAGCTTTTAAAATCCTTGCTGCATACGCACCATTCATAACACGATGATCAAATGCCAGTGTTAGTTTTGAAAGGCCAGAAATAGATTTGCTACCTATAAATAGGGTTGCTATTGCGGGACTAACTACAAATGGTGATGCATCTTCAACTCCAAACCCTGACATATCAGAAATTGATACTGAATGCCTTTTTATAATTTCTTTAGGTTGTTTCTGACGGCGGATCTGGTTGACTTCTAAAATTAAGTGTTTCATGAACTCTTCTTTTTCAAAGTGCAAGCTAGCATCATATACAACTGTTGTAATATTATCATCAGGTAAAGCAACCGCGCATCCTATACTACATGTATTGTGAATTTTCATTGTATTTTCATCAACGTATTCCGCACGAAGCTTTTCAAATTTCTGACTAACCTTTACAATAGATTCTACAATAAATGCAAGTGGTTTGTCAGGCAGTTCAGCAGAAACTGAAACTGATGCTTGAGGCACGGTAAGAGAACGTGTTATAGCAAAATTTAGTTGTTTTTGAGTTTTTGATATAAGCACTGTTTTAAAGCTTAAGTCGAGTGCTTCACTTTCAATACTTTCTTTTAACCAAGCTGGAGCAAGAGATGCTGTGTGAGCCTTAATTTGCTTTAGGGATGGAAGCTTGTTAACAAATGAAATTACATCTTGAAGTCGTATCCGTCCATCTTCGCCTGTTCCTTCTATTTGTTTTAAACTATTTATCGGTATATTATTACGTCGACAATAACCAATAATTCTGGGGCTTAATCCGACTATGCTTGTATTATCCCTATCAGATACTAATACCGGAAATGAAGGTTCAGCACCACTTATTACAGGATTACTCATACACAACGTAGACTCTTCGTTGTTTTTCTCACTTTCAATTTTTATTAGTAATTTTCCTATATCTACTGTATCACCTACCTTACAATAAATGGATTTTATGAATCCACTACTAGGAGACTCAATATCAACCAATGCTTTATCAGTTTCTACACTTAGAAGCACTTCATCCGATAGGACATTATCACCGGAATTTTTGTGAATATGAGCAACCTTAAGGTTCTTAATACCCTCACCAAGCTGAGGTGCGTATAATAAAACTTCAGTCATAGTATCAAAACTTATAAATTAAATAGAAACAAGCTCTCTAGAAGCATTACATACATCCTCAACAGATGGCAATACTGAAAGTGAGGTTTCGTAGTGGAACGGAACATGAACATCAGCACGACTAACAAGTTTTGGAGGTGAAAAAAGATTATCCCAACATTCTGTATCGCATGATAGTTCTGCAATTATAGCCTGTCCGACACTACAGTGCCGAGTCGATTCTTGGACGATTAGAATTCTTCCTGTCTTTTTAATTGACTTTCTTACATGAGATAAATCTAAGGGTGAAAGAGATTGTAAACAAATAAGATCACAATTTAGCTTATAGTTACTTGATAACAATAGTGATGCTTCTTCGCAAAGCTCTATACCATTTCCCCAACTTACAATAGTAATATCATTTCCTTCAGCAAGGATATCATCATGTTTCATTTCATCAATACATCGTTTTCTAAAAAACTGCTTCTTTGGAAGCAATATTACAACAGGGTCAAAACCTTCAACACCCCTATGTATAGCTTCAGACGCTTGCCTTGGGTTTGAAGGCATTACAACTCTTAAGCCGGGCATTTGAGCAAAAAGCGATTCTAAAGTTTGGCTATGCCACATCCCACCTCCTGAAATATATCCTCCACAGGGGGCAAGAAAAACTAAAGGGGATGATTGTCTTCCCGCAGTACGCCAACGCAAGGTAGAAATCTGATTCATAATTTGATTTAATGCAGGACCTGAAAAGTCAACAAATTGAAGCTCAAAGATTGGGAGCAATCCTTCTTGAGACATACCTGATGAAACACCGGCAATTGTAGCCTCACAAAGAGGTGAATTATAAACACGAGAAGGAAAATTTTTCGATAATCCCTTAGTCAAACCAAATACTCCCCCTTTAGGGTCTTCAATATCTTCTCCGAACATAAAAATGTTTGGATCTTTCTTCATTAGATTAGTTAATGTATAATTAATGGCTTCAGCCATATTCCACTCTCTGTCATCAGGTAATGCCTGACATTCTAATTTACATTCCTTAGCTAAAACATTATTAGAAATCCTCGACGGATTTGGATCGGCTGCTTGACTTGCTCTCAAATAAGTTTCTTGTACGTCTTCTTTAATATCATTTCTAATAAAAGAAAGTTCATTATGGTAATTTTCGTCATGATCTTTGATAAGTGTTTCAAGAGCTAATATAGGGTCGGTATTTTTTAGTGAAGCCATTTCGTCACTACTTCTGTATTTACGTTGGTCATCAGAAGAAGTATGAGACATTATTCTTGGACATTTCATCCATATTACTTGTGGCCCCTGTTCATCTCTAGCTTTGCTTATTGCATTTTTGAAACACTCATCGGTTGCAATAATATCTTGCACTTCGGTAAAATTAAATGAGTCTCTTGGTATCATCCGCATTATTGGTAATGTCATCTTATCTGTTGGGGTACTTACTCCATAACCATTATCCTCAACAATCAACACAAGGGGCAGATTTTCCTGTATTGCAAAAACCAAAGCTTCAAGCCATTCACCTTGACGTATAGATGCTTCCCCTGTAATGCAAATGCTTAAGCTATAATCACCTTTTATTTTCTTAGCCCATGCCACACCCGCTGCAGGTAAAGCTTGGAGAGCGGTTGGTGTAGCACAACTTAAAACATTGTATTCGGGGGCGTAAAAATGGCTAGACATTTGAGTACCCCCACTTGAGGAGTCTGCTTTTCCAAAATAATCAAGTGCAAGTTGGTAAAGCGGAACCCCCAAAGCAAGCATTAATGCTTTGTCCCTATAGTGTGGAAAAATTTTATCATTCTTGTCAAGGTAGCCCTTAAGAAGAGCTATTGCCTCATGCCCTGCTCCGGGTAAATGAAACAATCCTTTTCCCTGTCTGAATAATATTGCCTCACGATTCTCAGCCTCTCTTGAGACTAGCATTACTTTATGAAGATCGTAATAGTATTTCTCAAGCTTATTATATTTAGGTTCATTTGGTATAATATTGCCATTGATAGGAAATATTACTGCATTTTTTGATAACATCTTTCCTCCATTAATATACTAATTATGTTTCTTATTTGGACTAAGCACGCTCTCCATTTTTGAAATAATTTCAATAAATTCATTCTTTATTTTAATGTCGTCAAGTAGTGCAAATTTTGCTAAGAATTCCATTGCAGCTAACATGCTTGTATCTATCAAGTATTCATCAAAATACTCTTCATCACATGATTTATTATTTAGCATATAGCTATTTTTACTCCATGAAATAAAGTCAACCATTACAGCTCTAACTAGACGAGATAATTGTTGTAATTTATTTTTCTCTAAATTGAGTGCAATAAAATTAAGTCCGTTCACCGTTTCATTAATGGTATCAAGTTGAGCTTGAGTTAATGATTTGTTATTAATTTCTATTTCCATAATTATGCTACATTCTTTATAATTTGTGATTGTGGAGTGACCTTTAAAACGTTGCCTGTTATATTATTAATGGAACGAATATTTTGTAATATTTCTTCTGAAACTTCCATAAGCCCTGCACGAATATTTTCTTTGTATTCTATTTTATGAGAGCCACCCAGAAAATGAATTGGCCACCCAAAGCGAATGAAGGTGTATTTCCAAAGTCCCGGTGGAGCTATGCCTATATAACTAGAAATTTTATTTGATAATGCATATTCTTGCAAAGCACATAAAAGTTGAGCATGAATATTATAATGCATATCTTTCGGTAGATTTTTATCTACACATAAGCGAGTAGCTTCCCATACATCATCTGATGAGGGTAGCTCCATGTTTTCAACTGTGTATGGCCAAATATCCTTTATCATATATGGTTTTGTTGTTGGGCTAATACGCAAAGACGCACCCACTTTGCCGAAATTATCACGCCATACAAAGTGTACCGCAGCTAGAGTATCATACTGGTCATATTCCATAGAGTCATGACATGGTACATTATACTCCAAACGCTCAACAAACTCTTTATAACGCAAGCGGTGCATGGATGAAATTACATCACCTAAAAGATATGCATTGGTAAGTGAGAAACACTCTATCATTGAAAAGCCTCTTTTTAAGTTGCCTTTCAAAAATGCACTAAATAATCTTTTTATTAAACTACTAGCCTTGGTAGGTTCAATAGATACAGAATAGTACAACTAGTTTTTTTCTATGTCAGCCCTGTTGCATGTGTGCCGATGTCATTTGCCCCTGGTGAGGCATATCAGTTTGACTGGAGTACGGATAAAATAATTATAAATGGTGAAATCGTAACGGTAAAAGTTGCGCATTTTGTCCTGTGCTATTCGCGTAAAAGATTTGTCTATATTTACCCGAACGAGACGCATGAGATGGTTTTTGATGCACATATACGTGCGTTTGAGTTCTTCGGCGGCACTCCGATTCGTGGCACCTACGACAACATGCCGACGGCGGTAAAAAAGGTTTTAGCAGGGAAAGAGCGGGAGTGGAACCCTCATTTTGAAAGTCTTTGTGCGCATTATCGAGTTGAACCGACGGCCTGCAACCCCGCTAGCGGCAACGAGAAAGGCATAGTCGAGCGTCAAGTTAAAATCTCCCGTGAGCAGTTTTTCACACCGATGCCTGAAGGCAGTAGCCTGCAAGAGCTTAATGACCGATTAGCAAGTCAACTTGCCACCTATAATAAAACGCACAAACACCCTGAGTTTAAAGACAAAACGTTGGATGAAGTTTTTCAAAAAGAACAGCCATCACTAGTGTCAGCACCACTATTATTCGATGGCTGCAAGGAGACCAACATCAAAATATCGACCACTTGCTTGGCTCGTTTTGATAGCAATAGTTATAGCGTTCATTGCTCATGTGCAGGCAAAATAGTGCAGTGCAAATCCTATGCTGATAAAGTTGTTCTTTCACTATTGTTAGTGCCAATATTATTAATAGGGTTTGCAACAGGAACAAATGTACCATTTGGATTAGCACTGAAAGACTGTAAGATGGTAGCTCGTGCTGCGACCACCGGCGTCATCTTTTTGTAAGATGCGACGGTCAACCAGGTTCGTGATATCCCTAAGCGCTGTGTCTTGGGAGCATTTGCTAATCTTCGCCCATTTGGATGAGGTTAGCTTTCCTTCAAAACCATCAAGCAAACGATTGATGATAATGTGCTGTCGTTCGTTAAAGGACTCACTGGCGTGTGCATCCCAAAAGCGTGCCTTGGTCAGCACTGCTTCAAGCATTTCATCGGATGCGAGGGTGGCATGCTTTAAGCACTCTAAGAACCATTTAATCCACGGCGTTATATCCAGCGTTCCTTTTTGGCAGCTTTCCAGTACGTCGTAATACGCTTTACGCTCTGTTTGTATTTGCGATGACATGCTGTAAAAACGCTGTTTGCTTCGCTCAGATTGTGCCAGCGTCATATCAGCAATGGCACGTGCAATACGCCCGTTGCCATCATCAAACGGGTGAATGGTCACAAACCAGAAATGTGCTAAAGCCGCTTTGATGACTAAATCCGTTTCAGCTTTAGCGTTGTACCACTGAATAAAACGCTGCATTTCTTTCTCTAAACGGTCGAATGTTGGTGCTTCATAATGCACCTTTTCTTTGCCGAAAGGGCCGGAAACCACCTGCATTGCACCGCTTTTTTCATCGCGCCAATTTCCAACATTGATGCGTTGCATACCGCTGCGACCAGTGGGAAAAAGTGCCGCATGCCAATCAAACAAACGAATTTTGGTAAGAGGTTTGTCGTATTTTTGTGTAGCATCCAGCATCACTTCAACGATACCTTCAACGTCTCGTGTTGCGGGTGTTGATGCACCAATATCCATACCAAGCCTACGTGCGATGGAAGAGCGAACTTGCTCAGTGTCCAGCTTTTCGCCCTCAATTTCAGATGTTTTTATGACATCATGAGTCAGTGTTTGCAGTGTAGCTTCTTCTCTCAAGTTAAAGCCAAGTGCTTCCATTCTTCCCAGTAATTTACCCTGTAGATGCCGCACATCGGCAAGCAGTACGGAGAGTTCCGCCTGATTAAACGTAAAGCTTGGCCAGTCTTTTGATTCATGGATATACATATAATCTCCGCATATTATAAGGAGATTGTAGTTGTTATTCGCCGCATTTGCAAGGTTATTTTCTGCATATCTTGCGGAGAATAGCGTAATTATTCACCGCAAATCATTTTTTAACATTTTTTGCCACAAAAACAACGCTCGCCTTTCGAAATTCGAAAGCTGCTTTTCGATTTGAGAGGCTTTGCTATCTGGATTTTATACGACTAACGTAAAAAGCAAGGTTGCGTGCAAACTCAATCGGGAAGCGTTCCCGTATCGTTGTTTGCATCACCTGATCGTTCTCACGCTGCCGGAACAGCTGCATGATGCCAGGACCATACATCTGCTTGACCGGCTTACGCTCCTTGCCTTTGCGGATGTAGACCGTAGTATTGCTTGACCCGCTGCGACGCGGAGCGATGAAAGCCTTGCTGTAGGTGCGTGTCTTACCATAGACCTTGGCCTTGACCAGCCCACGCTTGCCACCCTTTTGCTGGGTTGGTTTTTTGCTGCCCACCACAAACTCAATGAGCTGCAACGCACGATCACGCGCCACCAGTGTTGCCCACAAACGTTTGAAGGTTGCCTTCTGCGTTTCAATATGCCGCTTCACGCCAGCCTGCCTGCTGTTCATTTGTGGTGCGATGTGTCTGGCACTTGCCACTTTGGCACTCTCTGCCACACGATTCAGCGTGCGTATTGTTGCCTGCGGTGCGACCTGCTTTTCAAGCGTGCTTAAACTCCGACTCAATTACTTGAGATCGTGCTGTATTGTGATGTCAAATGCCATGGTAAAAATCCTAAAATGCTAATTTTAAGTTGTATTCCCAATTCGTTATTATCATTTGCTAAAGTTAATTGCAATGAATTAAGAAGTTTAGCGTTAGTATCAAAGAAAATCTCATGGACATTGCGGTTTGTGCCGTCTGCCAGAGTTAGTTTTGAGATTCTTGTTTGCAGGTTGCCGTTGATTATATCACGGTCGTTATATGGGGTAAGGGAGATTGAAACTATGTTTTGTCCGTCTATCTGCAAAGCAGATAATGGTAGCGCCGAAATCTGGACAGATGAACATATAAGCTTGAAACTTAACCGTTTATCAGTTGAACAGGCGATGCAGGTTATCGGACTTTTAAATCAGAAAGAAAAAGAGCCGTAAACCGCCAAAATATCGCGCCGCCTACGCCGTGGGCATAGGCGGCAACATTAATTCTTCAAAAGAAATTGACTATTTTGTCTATTTTGTCTATAATGGTAACTACATGGAGGTAATTTTATGGATGATATTACGCATATTTCAGCAACCGAAGCTAAACAGTCTTTTGGTGCATTGATTGACAGTGCTCAACACGCACCAGTGATCATTGAGAAGCAAAAACGTGAGATTGCAGCCATTATTTCAATGGCTGATTATGAGCGTTTAACACGTTTAAATCTTGAAGAATTTCAAGAATTCCGTAAAAAAACGGCTCAAAAAGCCAAAGAACGCGGGCTTACCGAAAGTCTCCTTAATGATATGCTAAAAGATGAAAATTAATGCGTTTTGTTTGTGATACTAACGTTATTATAAGTGCTTTGATGATAGGAACGTCGTCTCCTGCAAGAGCCTTGCAGGAGGCTGAAAAAATGGGTTCTGTTCTTTATTCTACAGACGTTTTAGAAGAGATTTCGACGGTTCTTTCACGTCCTAAATTCTCAAAATATATTGACGAAGAGGATATTACTGGTTTTTTAGCGCGTATTCACCGATCATGGCATAAAATAGCCGTTAATTGCGTTATAACCGATTGCAGGGATAGTAAAGACAACAAGTTTCTTGAAGTGGCTGTCAGCGGTGATGCTGATATCATTATATCAGGGGATCAGGATTTATTGACGCTTCATCCTTATCGGAATATCAATATTCTTACTCCTGCTGACTTTCTTAATACTAAATAATCACCGCTCCAACTTATAGCCTGTATCAGGCTCAGGCTCTTGTTCCAAGTCTTGTATGGCCTCGGCGTTTTGGGCTTTTTGCTTAAATTCTTCGCGTAGCTTGATGAAATCCTGCTGGTTAAGGATGCGAACGGATTCCCGTTCTTGCTCTATTTCGGGCTTATAATCTGGCTTTTCATCTTTGCTCCAACTTCCAGAATATTGGTGTTCAGGCGGCGTTTCGCTTGCTTCATTTTGTTCTTTGCCAAAGCCTAAAAAATGGCCGATGCGTTGGAAGATAGACAGATTGGATTCTGAAACATGTGCTGGCGCGAGCTCTTTTTCCTTTTTGTCGGTAAAATTGGCGCTTGCAAATGATTTAAATCCCAGCATCGGCCGGACAATTCGTTTTATAAACCTATGGTCTCCTTCAATCCGATTATTCAGATATTTGTTCTGCCTTATCTCAATTTCAGCCTCTTTATTCAGCCCCAACCTTTATTAACTGTTAGTAATTGGTTTAATTGCTTTGGCTCAGCTTCAGCTACGGCGCAACCGGTGGCCCTATGTTTATGACCGATGTGGTGGCTAGCGTTTCGGGCTATGAGCAGTGCAACAGCAAATGGAGCCAGTCCCGCGCTAAATATAATGTGGCATCGGGCATTAAAACCGAAAGCCGGTGGGCAGCACTGATTGCTTTTTTCCGTGCGCGGCGTGGTAAGGCGGTGGGTTTCCGATTCAAGGATTGGAGCGATTATAAGGCTGAAAACGTTCAAATTGGCGTTGGCGATGATAGCACCACTGAGTTTCAGTTGGTAAAGCTCTATCCGTGCATTTGAGTTCTTTGGAGGCACTCCGGCACGAGGCATTTATGATAATATGCCGACTGCGGTATCAAAGGTTTTATGTGGCAAGGAGCGCAGGTGGAACCAAAACTTTGCCAGGCTTTGTGCACACTATAGGATTGAGCCGACCGCCTGCCCGATGAGCTGAATCAGGTGTGCCAACACCTTGAACAACAGACAAATGGGGCAAGGGACTTCGCCCATATATTATCGTATATTCCGATAGAATCAATGGAGTCCGTTACGGCAGCCTGCACTGAGGCATTAAAATCTAAAGCCATAAGCAAGGATGTAATACTCAACATTCTACAAAGGAAGAGTGATACAGTTGATAGTGAAGCTGATGCCAATATTATCCACCTGCCTCTAAAGCATGTTCCAAGAGCTGACTGTAATGCCTATAACTTTTTATTATCAGGAGTATCGGCATGACAGAATCCACACGGGACGATATATTTAAGTCCATGAAGTCCATCAGGTTGTTTGGTATGATAGATGCGTATGATGAGGTAATATCGGATGCGGTAAAACGCAAAAGTACCATAGCTTCAACTCTGCACCAGTTACTAAAATCAGAGATCAAAAGCAGGAAACTCAAATCCATTCAGACGAGAATGAAAGCTGCGAAGTTCCCTAAGAGCAAAGATTTAAATGACTTTGTTTTTAGCGATACACCAATAAACTCAGAACAGGTTATGCATCTTTATACTGGCGAATTTGTTAAAACATCCAGAAACATAATCATGGTAGGAGGCCCCGGCACAGGCAAAACCCACTTGGCTGTCGCAATAGCCTCCAAAGCTGCAAGGGATGGCTGTAAGGTAAGATTCTTCAACCTAGTAGACCTTGCCAATCAGCTTGAACGCGAGAAACTGGACGGGCAATCCGGCAAACTGGCAAAGCAGATGGAAAAAATCGACATCCTTGTACTTGATGAACTAGGATATCTACCGCCGGCAAAAAACAGCGGACAGCTTATCTTCCATCTGCTGTCAAAAATACACCAGAAAACATCGCTGATAATAACTACAAACCTTACCTTTGGCGAATGGGGAACTGTGTTTATCGACAAAAAAATGACCACAGCACTACTGGACAGGGTCTGTCACAACTGCGACATCGTTGAGACAGGTAATGACAGCTATCGCATGAAAAAGCGTAAATAAACGACAGTTCTTAACACAAAAAAGGGTTGGCACGCACAGGATAAATGAAAGTCTAGCTAACCAATCCTTTTTTTATCCAAAACCAGTAATTCAATATGTAATAAATATAACACCTAAACCAACGCTATAGGTGGGTCAATTTTGGACGCATAAAGTGGGTCAATTTTAAATGCGGGTTGACATTCATATATCATATTTGCCTTTTAATCGAGGTGCCGACCCGAATTTTTGGTCGTTATTTGATGGAACCCGGTTCGGTGTAACTATCCATTACCTTGATGAAGGCATTGATACCGGCGATATAATAGTGCGGAGAAAAGTAGAGTTTGATATAGAAAACGACACCCTAGCCACATCATATAACAAATTGCACGATGAGATGGTTAAGATGTTCGAGGATAATATGGAAGATATACTATCCGGTAAATGCCCTGCAACCAAGCAATCGGGCAAAGGGACATATCATAACTCTAAATACAAGAATGAAATATTTGAACAATTATCAAACAAGCGTGAAAATGTCTGGGATACACCTATAAAAGAAGTAATGCAGCTAGGTGATTCATTAAATGAAAATGACAAAGGACAGTTTGATCGGGTTTTTGGGTTAAATGATATTAAGACCGGTTAAAATAATAATTCTAACTTCAAAAGTTCAATTCATAAACGGATTTGTAACATTACCCGTTAAATCGTAAAATAATGAAAAAATATCAGGCAACTTTTGATTCAGGTTCTTGTGTTAGTGTCCTCTAACCCTTTCATCTACAGATCAATCCTTCTCCTGACTTTTCTCATTATTACTCTTAACCTTAGCACCGTTAGAAGGAGTATTAGACTTTCTGATAACATTTTTCAGCTTTTCAATTCTTTGCTTTTCCAGATCCATTCTAAGCTTTTTATACATCTGACTTCTTCTACGCAACTTTTCAAGCTTAGTTAATCCTTCTTCCTTCATATTAAGATAATTTATATCAGAATTATTTTTGGTAAGCACTTCAAAAATATTCTCGAAATCTTCATACGGCTCTTCTTTTCTTTGAATATAATCCTCTATAACCTCTTTACCTAATGCAGGGTCTTCAAATTGCCATATTTTTTTCATAGCACCTTCCATTATCATGGAATAAACAGCCATTTCAATAGCCTGTTGCACCGCCAGTTGCGGAGGTTCGTTTACAGTCACTCCCGACTCTATCTCAAGCAACTTATCCACACTTAAAAACTTAAAAACACCTGCAGAGATAGCCGCAGAATAAACAGTTTTAGCAGTATTTACCGATAAAAGAACCTCACCGTTTTTTACGCTTACAGCCCTTAAATACACCGTAACAACGTCCTGCCTATACTGCGTATTGCCGCCGATACCCAGATATCTTGCACCAAGACCGCCTGTTAACAGGTCGCTTTCATATGATACGATTCCACCTTCTAAAATAACCCCCGCATATAGCATAGGAGGAAGAGGTGCTATACTCCTGCCGTCAGTAGGTTTATATTGTTGCCTCATCTTGGCTATTATATTCCTCTCCTGAACCAGATTGGCAAGATTTTCTCTTTCTAATACCGTAAACCAACCCTGCTCTCCGGCATCATACAATGCCTGATTAAGTATGGCCAATCCTCCTTGAGTAACGGCTCTAGAATATTCGCTGAAATTAGAGTTCGGTTTATGCTGACCTGTTTGATCCATAAATTTATACGTCGATATCACGGTTTTGTTTTTCGACCTAGGCAACTGCTTTAATAGCGTACCTGCATAGGTTGCTCTGGAAATCTGCGGAGGCTCAGAACCAAAATCGAACGGTGATACACCTGAAGCACATGATGACAAAATTAACATTGCCACAATGATGTGGAAAAAAGACTTTTTCATATTACTATCTATATATTGATTATTTATTGTCCGGCGGTAGCAGGTAAAATGATGTTTGTTGTTCCACCGGTTGTAAGATCGGTTAAATCTATTGATACATTCGTACCGTCATTTGCGAAGAATATCTGTGTATCACCGATAAGGAAGCTACCCGAATCTTGAGCATTTTCACCTAATATCGAATCGGCAATGTCCTGAGAAAGACGGCTTAACAAACTTCTTTGAATTGTTCTGGAAAAATCGTCCAGAGGATCTCTTGAAGGTATTGAAGTTCTTGCCGAAGTAAATGACTTTTGCTCATTAGCAAGACCGATTAGGTGACTGCTATTAAAAGGATTTCCGCCAAAAGACGGGTTTGTAGGCTGATATGTTAAGGGGCTGGCACTGCTAACTAATGAAAATAAAGATATCGCACTTGACGATAAAACTACGAAAACTGACTGTAATAAACGGTTCATTTATGTATCTCGCTTGAATTTTTATGATATTTTTATGCTTTTGCTAAAGCTGATAACACAAAAAACTATGGACTACAACAAATTAATTTAATTTATTAATCTTTAAAAACTAAAAAATTAACCTAATTACACCTATAGTAAATTCTAAATTTTAACATTTCTAACTATAGTATTTCTAAAACCTTAACTTTTTCCAAGCTCCCTTAAGCCGTCACGTATCAGAATGTCTATGGGTGCATTGTCGTTTTGTGCTGCTATTTTTGTGATTACGTTATATGCATCGGAACGACCATAGCCCAGATTAACCAGAGCGGAAATTGCATCATTTATATTCTTGTTAGATTCCATTATGTTATTTGTATAATCACCCGTTATTATTGTAGGTGATGATGAATATTCAAACTTGCCTTTTAGCTCGGTAATTATGCGTTCTGCCAATTTGGGGCCTACGCCTGAAACTGACTTGAAAGCCGACTTATCTTTTGCAGCTATTGCATTTGCAAGCTGTGCGGGCGATAACACGGATAATATAGCAAGTGCAACTTTTACGCCGACACCGCTTATTTTTGTTATGGTACGGAAAGTTTCCTGCTCATCGATGGTAGAAAAGCCAAAAAGATGTATGTGGTCTTCACGAACATGGGTTTCGATATGTAAAGACGCAGCTTCCCCTTTAGCAGGCAAATTACGCAACGTGTTGGCGGAACAAAAAACCCCATAGCCGACACCGCCCACATCGATTATCACCGAGTCGGTATCTATTGTGTCTATTCGTCCTTTAAGCTTTTTTATCATGTTAATGCCTTTGTGTTTTTTGTAAGTATAGTAAACTTGAATTTACTATGACCGTTATTGTCATCCCCCGAATTTTCGTAGAAAATTATAGGGGGATCTCGTGCCATTTACAGAAGATCCCCGAACAAGTCGGGGATGACAATATAAGTAAATTCAATGCCAGATTATAAAAGCTTATTACACTGTTTCAAGCAACTTATTAATTGCACTATGCTGGCAGTGACATATAGCAACTGCAAGAGCGTCTGCCGCATCTTCACTTTTTATAACGGCTCTTGGTAATAATGTCTTTACCATCATGGCTATTTGTGATTTTTCAGCCCTTCCAGCACCTACAATGGTTTTTTTTACTAAAGTTGCGGCATACTCATAAGGATTAAGACCGTTTAACGAGCAGGTTAAAATAGCTGCACCACGTGCATGACCGAGCTTTAAGGAAGAGAGGGGATTTTTATTTACAAAGGTTTCTTCAATAGCACACTGGTCGGGATTATAAGCTTTGATAACTTCCTGTAAACCGTTTTTTATTGTTAGAAGTCTTAAAGCCAGACTCTCTTTAGGGTTTGAGCTTATTACCCCGCAGGCAATGAATGAGATTTTATTATCTTGTTTTGATATAACTCCCCAACCTGTGTGACCGAGTCCGGGGTCTATGCCTAATATTTTATTCATTTGTTGTTGATATTAAAATTTATATATATATACAAAGCTTGCTTTAAACTTTAAGTTGTTTTGTTTAACAACATCAAACACATACTAACGATTAATTTTAGGTATTACTATGAATTTTTTTTAAAACACATTTTTGTTGCATCATTTTGTGCATTATTAACTGCTTGCGGCTCAACTTCATCTTTGAAGTCTGCATCAGTAGAAGACACTAAAAAGATTGATCTTTCTGATTATGAAGTTGTTTTTGTCCAAGATTTTGAAAATAAAATACCCGGTTCTAGCTCAAGTGCTTTGGTTGACTTAGCCGGTAAAAATTATGCTGATAAAATAGCACACAAGCTTGACCTTGCAGGAGTATTTGAAAAAGTGAGCAGAGAGCCGGTAGATGGAAAAGCATTGGTTGTTGCAGGAGATATAACTGAATATGATGACGGTAATGCAGCATTAAGAATGATGATAGGGTTTACAGCCGGAAATGCTAACTTTAATGCTGACGTATATGTTATTGACAATGAAACTAAAGAGCGTTTAGGTCATATAGCGGTTGATAAGAATAGCTGGGCTTTGGGTGGTGCTATTGCTATGAGTCAAAATGCTAACGTATTAATGGAAGACTCTGTTAGTAAAGTAGTTTCACAAATAACCGGTGCGAAAACTACCCCTGTAGCATCAAATGAATAAAAATAAATTATAATTACCAAATAAAAAAAGTCCGGCTTCTAAATGTTGCCGGACTTTTTTATGCCAACATTTCCGCTATTTCATCAGGGATAGTAAAGCTGCCATATACTTCCTGAACATCGTCATCATCTTCGAGGTTCTCAATAAGTTTAATTACCTTTTCTGCTTTTTCTAAATCCAGTTCAACAGGGTCTTTTGGTCTCCAGCCAAGTTTGGACGATTCAGCCTCGCCAAATTTTTGCTCCAATATATCACGGACTTCAGCGAAATTATCAGGGCTGCATATTATAACATGGGTTTCGTCATCTGATTCAACGTCATCAGCTCCGGCGAGTGCCGCCTCTTCAAAAATCTCGTCAGGCGATGCGATATCAGCTTTGTATTCAATCATTCCTGCCTGATCGAACATAAAGTTAACGCTGCCGTTCTCGCCAAGATTTCCGCCTGCTTTTGTAAATATTGAACGGACGTTCCCTGCGGTGCGGTTTTTATTATCCGTAAGCGTTTCTACAATAACGGCAACTCCTCCGGCGGAATAACCCTCATATCTCATTTCTTCATAGTTCTCGCCTTCAATAACGCCGGAGCCTTTTTTAACGGCAGTGTCTATCCTGTCTTTTGGAACACCGTTCTTTCTGGCTGCTGCCAAAGCCGCCCTTAATCTCGGATTAAAATCCGGATCAGGCTGACCTATGCCTGCTGCAACCTGTATTTCCTTTGTAAGCTTGCTGAACTCTTTAGCACGTTTTGCATCCTGCCCTGCTTTCCTATGTTTTATGTTTGCCCACTTTGAATGACCTGCCATTTCTTCTGCTCGTATTTTTTGGTATATATAAAGGGTACGCATATAAGCATAAAGCGGCATAAAATGCAAATATTACTATTCTTCATTTGCTTGGTTTAATCTTCTAATAATCCTCTCTTCGGTAATTACATAATCAAGAGGAACGTCATTTTCTCCGGTTGGAAGCTCGTCTTCTTGTTGAAATGAATACCCATAACCTATTGATGTAAAGTTGTTTCCTGTCGACTTGAGGTTTTTTAGCGTCTTGTCATAAAATCCGCCACCATAACCGAGCCTGTTCAGTTTTTTATCAAATGCTATAAAAGGTACGATTATAATATCAGGCTTTACAACTTCACCATCGGGTTCCTGTAGCTTAAAGAAGCTGCTTTGTATTAGTTTATCACCATATTGCCATTTTTTAAAGTCAAGTGGCAAGTCTTTACCTTTTATTACCGGAAGGCAGGTGGTGATTCCTTTTGAAGCGAGCTGTTTTAAAAGCTCTAGCGTTCCAAGCTCGTTATTTGCGGGGTAATAAGCACTTACTATGTTTTTAGGGCTTAAACTTATATTCTCTAAGAATATTTTTGCAGCATTTTTCTCAGCTTCTTCTTTAACAGATGTTGGAACTTTATCCCTAATTTGCCGAAATTTCGTTCTGAAGGTTTCTTTTATGGCTTTATTAGACATTTAGTTCAGCCTATTGAAGTAAAGTGGTTAGAATGGGAACCGCAGAAGCCGTAGATAAACTTGAGTCGCCATGAGACCAAGTTCGTACAAAATTAACCATGTAACCGGAACACGTTCCGGACAGTGACAGTTATATCAAAAAAAGTATCGCCTCTGGGAATACGTTATCTTACGAACCAAGCAGCACTCCCATCCTTCTTATATTTTATCTGCTTTCTATTTCTTTTGCAAGGTTTTCTATGTATTTCGCAATAGGTTCTAATGCGTCAGCTAAGGTGTTGTTAACTATTCTTTTATGCTCTTCTAAAGATATGGTTTTGTTATTGCCGGTATCAAGAGGCAGTTGAGGTGTGTTATTATTAGCACCGTTTTCCTTTAAAGTAGCAACTTCATCTTCCATCATCAGTGCGGTAAAGGCAAGCACTACACTGTCACTAGCCGAGCCACAGGTTTTAGACATGGCATCAACTCGAATTCCCAATTTTTCGGCAAGCTTCTTAATTCTTCCTTCTTCGCCGTCATCACACGCTATGCTGTAGTTTTTGTCCCGTAATGTAAAATTAACTGTAGCCATAATTAACCATTAAATATTATTTGTCATTTTTTTTTAAAATCGTCTCAAGATTGCCGATATGCTCATCTAAATCTTTAATAACTTCTGTCCGTATCTTTCTTTCTTCCTTCAGATTTTCATTCTGTTTTTTTATGAGTAAGTCAAGACCGGTCAAAGCATTTTTTAAGCGTTCTTTGGCACCATCAAGTCTTTTTTCCGATTCGGTCTTCTGTTCTTGCATTGCATTGCTCATGTTTTTGTTTCTAATTAAAATTTTTATGAAAAAAAGAAGATATTAATAATACGTATGACACCTAATGTAAACTGTTTATAAAAAATATTTCTATAAAATGTCAATTGACAACAGGGATTGTGGAGGTGGGTTTTATTGAGTAGATTACGTGGTTTGTTAAATAAAAATTAACTATTTTTATGTATATTTATTTTTAATTGTAAACTATAAGTACTAAATATGCGCTTAAAGAAAACCAAGGATTGAAATGTATGATTAGCATGAAAATATCTAAAAAGTTACCTATTATAATGGTTAGTATGGCTCTTCTTTCTTCGGTAATTGTGGGTGTAGTAGTATTAAAAAGAGCATCAAACGACGCTTTTATAGCTACCGAGGAAAAATTACAAGCTCTAAGTATTTCAAAGAAATCTGCCTTGTCAAGTTATCTTGAATCAATACAACAGGATTTATCTTCTTTATCTAAGAGTCCTTTTGTAAGGGAGGCCTTGCTTGATTTTAAAAAAGGTTGGGAAGACTTCGGATATAATCAAAAAAATAAATTGCAACAATTGTACATTACCGACAATCCAAATCCTACAGGTTCTAAAGAGGAGTTAGATTATGCGAAGGACGGTTCATTATATAGTTCTTATCACGAAAAGTACCACCCTTGGTTTCGTCATTTTTTGAGGCAGAAAGAGTATTATGATATATTCCTTTTTGACACGGAAGGAAATCTTGTTTACACGGTTTTCAAAGAGCTTGATTATGCAACTAATTTAGAAAAAGGTGAGTATAAAGATACCGATCTTGGCAATGCCTTCAGGGCGGCTGTTAGTAATTATAATTCAGGTAAACAAAGTTTTTTTGACTTTAAGCCGTATGCTCCAAGTCATGGTGCTGCCGCAAGCTTTATTTCTCAGCCGATACTTTTCGAAAACGGCGAGTTGGCGGGTGTATTGGTTTTCCAAATGCCTATCTCAAGAATTGATGCGGTTATGCAACAAAACGAAGGAATGGGAGAAAGCGGAAGGTCGTATCTGGTAGGCAGCGATAAGCTCATGAGAAATAATCTAAAGAATGAAGATACAATATTAAAAACTAAGGTCGATACGGAAGTTGTAAAAATGGCTCTGAATAATGAGCTAGGTTACAAGGTTATTAATAGTTTTGATGGAAAAGTAACTGTCGCATCGTACATTCCTTTTGAATTTATGGGAGCTAATTTTGCCATGATAAGTGAGGAAGATTATGATGAAGTTATGCAGCCGATTCGTAGTATGCAAAAGATAGCAATGGTTTCGGCTCTGGTTGTAGTAGCTATTTTTACAGTACTTTCAATATTATTTTCTAGAGGAATTTCTTCTCCTATAACAAAGATGGTTAAGATAATGAGAGATATTGCCGATGGCAATTCGTCAGTTGAAATACCCGGACTTGACAAAAAAGATGAAATCGGAGAAATGGCAAAGGCGCTGCAAGTGTTCAAGGAAAACGCATTGGAGAAAGGGCAACTTGAAAAAGATCGTAAGCTTGCCGACATAAAAGCTGAAGAAGATAAGAAAAAAGCAATGCATGATCTGGCGAGTCGTTTTGAACAGTCAGTTCAGGGAATGCTTAACTCTGTCGCAGCCGCAGCTACACAGTTGAGTCATACGGCCGAGTCGATGGGGAATAATGTAAATGATGTAAATAATAAAACAAAGGATGTTTCCAACTCATCGGGGCGTACTTCACAAAATGTTTCAACCGTGGCGGCCGCATCGGAGGAGATGCTTGCGTCTGTTAATGAAATTTCCAGTCAGGTAACAAAGTCAACGGAAGTTGTTAACGATGCTGTAAAAAAGGCAGTTAATGCCGAATCCAGTGCCAGATCTTTAGAAATCGCTTCAAGTGAAATAGGTAGTGTTGTTAAATTGATACGTGATATTGCCGAGCAGATAAATTTACTTGCATTAAATGCGACTATTGAGTCAGCAAGGGCAGGAGAAGCCGGAAAAGGGTTCGCGGTAGTGGCATCGGAAGTTAAGAACTTATCGAATCAGGCTACAAGAGCAACCGAGGATATTGCAAGCCAAATCGAAAACGTACAGTCCATCTCGTCGGAGGTTTCCGAGGCATTGAACGCAATAAAAAGTGCCGTTGACAAGGTTAACGAATATTCGGGCGGTATATCGGCTGCAGTTGAAGAGCAAACTGCAACTACTTATGAAATAACTAAAAATATGCAGGTGGCTTCTCAGGAAACGCAGGAAGTTACAAGTCACATATCGGATATAACGAATCTTGCGTCCCACGCAAAAGAAGCATCGGTTCAAATGCTTGAAGCATCGCAAGGAGTGTCAAGAGAAGCCGAGAAATTAAATATGGCATTTGCAAACTTCCTGAATGAAGTAAGGCACGGTTAATTAGTATCTCCGGTTGTTCGGTATGATAAGTAAACAAATTACTTATCATCTGTTTTCCAATACAACATCTTTTTTAGTATCTGCCGGATAATAAATACCTAGCTTGTTCTCCTGCCCGTCCGTAACCAACCAAGGGTGGGTTATGAAAGTTCTCTGCGTATATGTATCTCCGGGTTTTAACACTCTATATAAGACTTTTTTACCTTTATAGTCTAACCAGTATATTTTTCTGATATCATTGCTTGAATTTATAAAATTGATAGTCGATGCCTTTTTAGCCTCAATGGAACGTGCATTTAAATCTTCATCAACGGTGCTTTGAACCGATGTTTCGGGTTCATCTGTTGTTTGTGCTATATTGCTATCATACATTGTTACATCACTTTTGCTCCCTTTTGTATAATACTTGCCCAACTCATTGTCATTTTGGTCTGTAACGAGCCATTGATGGTGGGCATATGACCTTTGCTCATATAACTCTTTAGGATTCAGGGTTTTGTATAATTTCTTATTACCGTGTCTGTCTACCCAATATATTTTTCTCTTTTCGTTACTGTTATTAACAAAATTTATAATATCGTATCCGTCACTGCGTTTATTGTCGGTGGAGTTATTTTTTCTTTTCAGATATTCGTTACGTTGTTTTTCTTTTCGTATCTGCTCTTGTTTTTGATAATTATCAGAGTCGGTAACTTTGCCGACCTGCTCCACACCTTTATCGAAAAAATCATTTATAGATTCATGGTTAAGCGAATAAGCCGCAAATAATATTATAAAACCGGTTACAAATATTATGCCGAAAACAAACTCATTTTCCGAGCCTTTTTGCGTAGACTTCGGTCTGTACTGCTCCCGTCTTTGAGCATTCTTTCTTTGCAACTTATCAAAGTCCATGACACATTAACCCCATTTTGATATTACCCCCAAAGTCGTTTATATTTTATTCCAAATAAATTCCATATTTTTATACGAAGATAGATTATTATTATACTCTAATCCCCCTCGCTATGTTTTGCATCAAATTACAAAACTTGAATAGTCTTTTTATCTTTTTCGATATATAAAAACCACTCATTGTGTTATTTTTAAGTAAAAAGGGCGTTTATTTATGTTTTTTAGCAATATTGTTGTTGACGATAGAACATTTTTCCTTTAAAAAAGTAGTGGTCAGTTATAAATAAGTTTTGTAGACCTTCTATAACCGACACACTAATTTATGGCAAGAGAGCTTAAGTTAGCACCAACTTAAGCCCGCCGCTAAGGTTGGAATTTAGCAGTCACTTACTCTTGTTATTGATCAATAAATGGTCAACGTCTTCACCATCCATCGCTATTTTACTAAAAAAATATATTTTGTCTATATAATCTTTTAGAAAAATATTTTGTGTAAACAAATAAAAAATCACCTTTACCATACTACATGTCGTTTTTTCTAATACACTTAGATAGCATTATAAAAATATTAACCGCTTTCCTTTTCTTATCTGCTATTCTCATCAAAGTCCATAATACATTCACCCCTAATACATTACGTATTTTTATAGTAATTGATTTAAAAATATCCGCCAGTAAAAAAACAATTTTCTACTGGCAACTTGCATTACTTGAACTATACTGGCACTCAACACTAACACTTAACACTATATTAAATGACCGATATCCTTGATTCCAACCGCATTGAAGAAGACATGTCCGAGAACACACTTCGCCCTTCGTTCTTTGATGATTTTATCGGACAGGAACACGCAAAAAATAACCTGCGTGTTTTTATAGAGGCGGCAAGGTCTAGGTCGGAAGCTTTAGACCATGTTTTATTATACGGTCCTCCCGGATTGGGCAAAACAACCATAGCACAGATAATCGCAAGGGAGCTTGGAACAGGGTTCAAGGCAACGTCAGGACCTCTTTTATCAAAAGCAGGCGACTTGGCGGCAATTCTTACTAACCTTCAGGAAAATGATGTACTTTTCATTGACGAGATACACCGCCTTAACACCAATGTTGAGGAAGTATTATATTCTGCGATGGAAGATTTTCAACTCGATATCATAATCGGTGAAGGTCCTGCCGCCCGCACCGTACGTATTGAACTGCCTAAATTCACTTTGGTGGGTGCAACAACCAGATTAGGTCTGCTATCTAACCCGTTGAGGGACAGGTTCGGTATCCCTACCCGCCTTAATTTTTATTCATCTGACGAACTCAGGCTGGTAATTGAGCGTGGAGCAAATATCCTCAAAGCACAGCTTACACAAGACGGTGCTAATGAGATTGCCAACCGCTCAAGGGGAACTCCTCGTATCGCATTACGGTTATTAAGGCGTGTCAGGGACTTTGCCGAGGTTGCAGGCGACAAAATCATACAATCATCTATTGCCGATGAGTCCTTACGCCGTTTAGAAGTAGATTCATGCGGTTTAGACGGCTCTGACCGCCGCTATTTAAGGTTCATTGCCGAAAAATATTCTGGAGGGCCTGTAGGAGTTGAGACTATATGTGCCGGTCTTTCCGAACAACGTGACTCGGTTGAAGAAACAATTGAACCGTATTTACTGCAACTTGGCTTTATTCAACGCACCCCAAGAGGAAGAGTATTAACACCGCAAGCATTCGGTCACATAGGTATGGCAGTCCCTAAATTAAGAACAGAACAGGCTGATATTTTTGAGTAAAACAGTCTACATCATACTATGGTTTGACCATAGTATCCAAGCTATATAATAATGCATGCACTTTGTACGTACGTCACTGGTGAGATTACCCTATAATTTGCTTCGCAAATTCGGGTAATGACGTGTGTAATTTATACGAAATTAATCTACTCTTTATACGCATGAACTATCTTGGCAACAAGGTTATGACGGACTATATCATCTTCCCCGAACTGAACATAACCTATCTCATCTATATTGCGTAGTTTGTTCAGGGCATCATCTAGACCTGATTTACTGTGTGGAGGCAGATCGATTTGTGACAGGTCACCGTTTACTACCATTCTTGAATTTTCACCAAGTCTGGTAAGGAACATTTTCATTTGAGTAGGAGTAGCGTTTTGTGCTTCGTCTAAAATAACGAATGCGTCTTTTAATGTACGCCCTCTCATAAAGGCAAGAGGTGCTATTTCTATAACCCTGCTTTCGATATATTTTTGCACCTTTTCCGCAGGGAACATATCATACAAGGCATCATATAAAGGCTGCATATAAGGGTCTACCTTCTCTTTCATATCACCGGGTAGAAATCCTATTTTTTCTCCCGCTTCAACTGCAGGACGCACCAGAATAATACGCTCAACCTTATGATTAAGAAACATTGAAACACCCACCGCAACAGCCAGATAAGTCTTACCCGTACCGGCAGGACCATTGGCAAATACAAGGTCTTTTTTATATAATGCTTTTATATATTGTTTTTGCGTATTGGAATGAGGTACTATCTGTTTTTTAGCAGTTTTAACAACAATTTCCTGTTCAAACAGGGTGTTTTTTTCTTTCTTTTTTTCGCCTTTGTTATTTGATACCATGCGTAAAGCTGCTTCAACTTCGCTCATGCCCACCTCCATACCTTGTTCGAGTTTATGATATAGCGACTCTAATATATGCTCCGCCTGAGTTACTTTTTCATTATCACCCGATATAAATATCATATTACCGCGAGATGTTATTGAAACCCCAAGCTTTTCTTCGATTTTCAGTAGATTGCAGTCTTGCTCACCAAATAATGCGGTAAGATGAAGATTATTGTCGAATGACACATATTTTGGTTTTTTTTTCAATATAAGCCTTTATTGCCGTTAATTGATAAAAACATCTTATAATACAATTATATCTTAAATATAGGATTATTTACAGACTTATTTTAATAAAACTATAAAAATAAAATAAAACATATATTTACAATTAAACTGTTAATATAATGTTGCACGCATAATATAAATGTAATATCAATATTATAAAACAGAGGTTATATTATGACAGATATAAAGAGCAACGGTCATTACCTTTTGAAGGGGTATCTTGAAAACGCTATTGATATACCCAAAGACAGTAAGACAAAAGCAATTACGGTTATTTCAGGTTTAGCAGCCGCATTAAGTTCGGATAATTACAACCCGTTTGCAAATAATTTACAAGAAATCCTACTGGAAACCGAGTTAGACGAAAAAGCCTTGCCCTTTAAATCATTGGCAAAACAGTCATTTGACCATGTAAAGAGAAACCGTGCCGCTTATTTAAGAGAAAATTACTCTGAAGATGCATTTGCTCAAACTGAAATACCACAGCTAGTACAAACATATAAAAACCCAAGTATTATAGACCAGAAAAAACCACCGCAAATTACGGACGCTGATAAAGCCAGAGAATTTTTAACGGAATCTGTTTTTGAAATTATTTTTGAACAACTATCAGCATTAAAGCTTGAAAAAGAACAGAAAAATTCAATGCCCCTTTCCGACATTGACGATATAATGTCGGTTCTTACCGACAACCCTAAATATTTAGGTTGGCAAAAAAAAGACGCTTTACAAGAAATGAGCATTTCGCAAACGCCTGACAAAGCATACAAAAAGGTTCCCGGCGAAATAACTTTCGTTTCAATGGTAACAACACAAAGTTCGCAAGAAGAACATAGCGTCAACCCCGAAATTTTTGATGATACCTCAACAACCTCCGCCGACAGTATTCCCCTGCACAGAAACCGCCTTGACAGGAACAGGAACGGCGGAACAGCAACTTTAAGCAACAGCTCTAACGAAACTCCGGCAGGGCAAAGACCTGCTTTGTTAAGGAGAGATAGTAGAACCGAGGGGTCTTTAAGCCTTAGTTAGTTTACTTACTCATTCCTTAAAAGCGTTGAAGGACGGAAGCTGAAAAGCTTTTTATTTCCTATATAACCGATAATCCAGATAACCGCTACACAGCCTGCTATAGTTATTAATGTAACATGCGGCATAATATAAAACTCATCACCCCTTAAACGGTTATTTATCAGATAAGCCGCTATCGTACCGATAGTGGCAGCTATTATAGAAGTTACAAAAGCAAGCAGCATCCACTCAACAGTGCAGCTTTTTAATATATCGATACGCCTTGAACCCAGAACTTTTAATATAGCCACATCATACATTCTTTGCGTTAGGGTTGCACTTAAAGCACTTGTTAAAACCAATATTCCCGCAAACAGGCTTATTCCGACAGTAATTCTTAATGCAATTGCGATATTAGCCATAATATCCCGTACTAATTTAACTACCTCACGGGTGCGTACAGGTGTTATTGTAGGGAATTGCTTTGCTATTTTGCCAACAAGTTCAAATTCTTTTTGCGAATCTGGCTTCATATGTATAGTTGCAAGGCTGGTATGCGGCAGGTTTTCAATTGCCGCAGGAGTGAACATCATAGCAAAATTAAGCTGGAAGGTTGAATAATCTATCTTTCTGGCACTTGCTATTTTGGCGGTAATATCACTACCCAGAACACTGACCGTAATTGTATCGCCGATATCTACGCCCATACCGTCTAAAAAGCGTTCATCTACTGAAAGCAAATGCTCACCTTGATAATTTTCTTCCCACCACTTTCCTTTGACTATATTTGCGTTAGAAGGAGGTTTTGAGCTATAGCTTAGCCCCCTGTCACCACGTACCGCCCAGCTTATATCATTTTTTACCTTTACATTTTCTACAGGCACTCCGGCAATTTGAGTAATTCTTCCTCTTACCATAGGATAGAGAAGAATATTTTCCTCAGAAGCATATTCACTAAGCAATTTTTTAATATCCTCTTTCTGGTCGGGCTGAATATCAATTAAAAATAATGATGGAGCTCTTTCCTGCATTATCTGCTTTATACGGTATTGGAAATTTGCCTCCGTCAAAGTCAGTGCTATAAGAACCGTAAGGCTGATACCGATAGCAAAAACAACTGTTGTAGTAGATGAGCCGGGGCGGTGCATATTACCCAAAGCCAGTTTCAACCATGGAGTTTTTACTTTTATTTTCTTTGTGATTTTTTTTACCAGTACGGCACTTAAACCGAATAGCAGAAAAGATACTGCTATAACAGCCACAGCTCCGATTATAAACAGCTTGTCATTAGCCGTTACATACAAAGTTCCCAACAGACAACCTACAAGAAAAGAAACCACAACTCGCATTTTTTCATTATTACTAAAGCGTAGCATAGCTATTTTACTTCTAAATAATGTTGAAGGCTTTACTTCAACGGCACTGAACAATGCAGGAAAAGAGAATATATAAGATATCAGCAAACCATACCACATAGCCAAAAGCAAAGACGGTATATAAATACTCCCCTGCCCTTCTAATGTCGGTAAAAAATTAGCAATTACAGGCATAATTAAACCAGTGGCAAAGACGGATATTACGATACCTACCGCCCCTCCCAGTAATGATAAGATTCCGATTACCGTAACATATGTAAGCATTACTATTCTGCCTGATGCACCCTGAACTTTTAAAATCGCCATGGTATGGGATTTTTTTTCAAGGTAGGCACGCACAGAACTAGCTATACCGATACCCGCTATCAGGAAAGTAGCTATTCCCGACAGAGTCATAAAAGCAAGTAACTGGTCTAAAAACTCCTTTAAATTGTCGTTTCCGTCAGTACCGTTTTCAACTCTCCACGACATTTCAGGGAACTGTTTTCCAAGCTCTTTCTCTACTTCTTTGACATATTTTTTATCAGCTATTACATTATCAGGCAGGTCAATCCTATATCTGTGAGAAACTAAGCTGAAGGTCTTTACTATATCCGTCTCTTTTAAAGACTCTATACTCATCATTACCCTTGGACCGAAAGTAAATATCTGCACAGCTCTGTCAGGTTCTTTTTTTATAGTACCCCTTATAACAAACTTTCCCGAACCTACTCTCACTTCATCGCCTACACTAAGATTAGTCTGCGATAATAAAATAGGGTCAACGATTAATCCGTTATTAGCCAGAGCATTTTCTTTTGATATTTCTTCGTTTAATTCCAAATTGCCGATTAAAGGATAATTCTCGTCTACCGCCTTAATTTCTATGAGGTTGCTACGTTCCTCATGATACAACATGGATCTGACGGTAGCCACATAAGATAACCTCCCGTATTTTGTCAGGAAATCTTTTTGCTCCTGCGTTATCTCAACGCCCCTTACACGCACTTCAATATCGCCTCCGAGCAGACTTTGTGCTTCATCTTTTAGTGTTTTATTTACAACCGAGCCGAACGTACTTACGCTAGCCATTACCGAAACGCCGAGAATAAGGCATGCCAGAAAAACATAAAAATGTTTCCGACCATGATAAAGCTCACTTTTTGCAAGTTTCCAAGATAGTTTTAAATCACTTTTTTTCATTAATCTTACCGTCTTGCATTACAAATTTTCTGGACGACATTTCCGCCAGCTTCGGGTCATGAGTAATCAGCAAAAGTGTAGTTCCCGAATTATCTTTCATTTGTAATAAAAGATCGGTAACTATTTTGCCGTTTTCACTATCAAGGTTACCGGTAGGTTCATCGGCAAGCAATATCTTAGGGCATGTAGCAAATGCCCTTGCCAGAGCCACTCTTTGTTGCTCCCCTCCCGATAGCTGGTCGGGATAGTGATCCGTTCTTTTTTGCAGCCCTACTTCTTTAAGGCTGTTTTTTGCTATTTTTGCAGCGTCACCGATACCTGCAAGTTCCAATGCCACCTCAACATTTTCAAATGCCGTCATTGTCGGGATTAAGTGGAAATTCTGAAAAACAATACCTATATTATCTCGCCTGAAAGCCGCCAACTCATCTTCATCAAGATCCTGCAATTCTTTTCCGGCAACTTCAATTTTTCCTGAAGTAGCTTTTTCTACTCCGGAAATTAACATCATCAGGGAAGTTTTCCCGGAACCTGACGCTCCTGTAACGCTAATAAAATCTCCACTCTGTACATTCATATCAATTTGTTGTAAAATGTTAATATATAAGCCAGAGGGTCCTTTAAGGGTCAATGAGACATTAGAAAGCGATATTATGTTTAAATTATCTTTACGCATATTTTTATTTATATTTGTGTTTATCTCCTCTCCAGTATCACACGCAGAGGAAAAATCCGCAACCTCAATCTTGCTGTTCGGAGATAGTATTATTGCCGGATACGGTCTTGCGAAGCTTCAAAAACTTGACCACAAGCTTGAAACTATCCTTAATGAAGAAGGTTACTTAATTAAGGTAATCAATGGAGGAGTATCGGGAGACACAACCGCAGGAGGGCGAAACAGAATAAAATGGGCTTTAGAAAAACATAATCCCGATATCATTCTTATAGCACTGGGCGGTAACGACTTATTACGCGGATATCCTCCTCAGGTTATAAAGTCGAATGTAGAGGCTATGATAAAAACCGCACGGGAAAAGAACGTGTTTTTAATCTTATCCGCAGTAGAAGCGCCCCTTAACTACGGAGTAGATTACCAAAAGCAGTTCAATGCGATATATACGGAACTAGCCGAACAATATTCTATTCCTTTATACCCGTTTCTATTGAAAGGCGTTTTTGGCAAAACACTCTATATGCAAAGTGATAAGATACACCCTAATGAACTGGGAGTCGATGAAATAGCCAAAGGCTTAGCTGATTATTTTATTAAAAATATAAAAAACAATCAGGACGACGAATAAAAATAAGTGTCCGATAAATATATTGAACAATGCTGTCATTACCCGAATTTTCGTAGGAAATTATAAGAGCAATCTCAGCAGGCTATCGCCATAGTTTCCTATAGTAAAATTACTAAAGAAGGCTCTGCAAAAGTCAAAAAACTACTCTCCCCTTGCCGGAGAGTTAAAAACACGAAAGTGTTTTTGTGAAGACCTCTGCATAATACGTCATCGCCTGAATTTGTGAAACAAATTATAGGGCGATTCTGGTGAGATTACCCTATAATTGCCTTTGGCAATTCGGGTAATGACAAGTTTTATTTGCATTATGCAGAGGTCTTTTGTGAGGGGTGGAAACTCGCAAGTATTTGTTATATATACATGTATCACCCCCCTACCCCGCACACGGGAGAAGGGATAAAAAGAACTCAAATTTGAACTTTGCAACATTTTGCAGATGCTTCTGTAGGCGTTAAATACTCTAAAGAAATCTAAGGTTGCCTTGATTGGTGTTCGCTAATAATTTTTTTAAAGTCTTTTTCAGCTATATCCCAACTAAACAACTTTGAAACCGTTAAACCTTCATTACAATTGTCCGGCGATTTTTTTTCCTCAAATTTATGATAACTTGAGGACTTTGCAACAATATCACGCACCTTCACCATTGTTATTAATTTATCGGAGGCTTGTTCTCCCCAATTTTCTTTGGCAGTTTCTATTAATGCCTTATTATAGTAATCATTGTCCTTTTTTACCCCTGTCGCCACAATATCATCTATTACACAGCGGTCATTATACTTATCCTGCTCCGTTTTATCTTTTATATTCATATTAGTCCTATGCCTTGTTGCGTATATATCGGCCCCGGTCTTTATAAGAGCGGAAACTCTATCTATCGCTATTGAAGACGGATTTAGCTGTTCGGCTATATTAAATAGCTGGGAAGTAGGGTCATCAAACATTACATGCACTATGTCTTCATCTTTCTGGTCTGATATTTCAGCCATAGGATTCATCTGGTTTTTTCTATATGACTGCACTAAAAATGCCAGTTGCTTATATATATATCTGTTTTCATCTTTTTGTTCGGGTAAGTTCGAGCTATTATTAAAAATATCCTCAACAGTTTCACCATCTTTATTTTTAGACCCGAGATCAATACCGCTAACTGTTAGCTGCTTAATTATTTCCATACCGTAATCGACATAGATTTTTGCATTATCTTCATTTTCAGAAAACTTTCTGACAATGCCTTTAGCTATCAAATGTGCCGTATTATTCCCCTCATCATCAAGTACCATGTCAGGGTTAAGACCTTTTTTAGTTACCTTTAAAACGCCTCCTAAAAGATCGTTTCCCAAAAGATAACGCACATTACTTGTGTTAAACTTTTCTTTTGGCTTTAATGCTTCCGTATTAAATTTATCTTCCTGTTTATCCGCCTCAAAATAAATACCTTTTTCATTATCCCCATTTAAAAATCCCCACAAACCTTTTAGTAAACGGAACATTTCAAGCTTTGTATCGTGTTTGCCGTCTATGTTCTTACCGAGATGCGGCTTATCATTATAATAAGTGTTTCTATTCTTTAAACCTGAACGGTATTGTTGTACAAACGCAGGGTCTAAAAAGGCTTTAGAACCGACTAGCAACGCCGGTAAAATTAACGCAGATGTTTTCATAATAAACTTTCATCCATAAAATAAAATGATTTGTAAATTTTATCTTCTAACTTATAAAACAAAGGCTCTTTATGCTCCTTGCTTTGTCGAGTAACTTTTATTATCGGATAATATAAATTCTCGATTTTATTTAAATTTGAATCTGCTGCATACAATTTTCCGTCTGCAAGTAATCGAAAAAAGTATAAAACTCGCTCCATTCACCTTTATTCCTAATGCTAAACTACCGCCTGTAATTTATTTTTCTTTACAATATAACAATCGGATTTAACATCATCTTTAATCTGTGTATTAAGCCTATTTATTATTTGACTTCCATAAGCACGTATCGCATTAACTGCAACACTATTTCCAAGCTGTTTCATTGCCTGTGTTTCAGAAACAGGGAATTGGAAATTTGCAGGAAAACCCTGCATTGCAAGCCCTTCTTTTGAGGTTATTCTTAAATGTTCATTATTAACAAGATACGAATCCCAATTTCTTCTATCTGATAGCCCTGAGCCTCTGCCTCCGACTCTTAAAGTGTAACCTACTTCTTTATTGCATTTGCCACCTAATATATCTGACATAGTCATTTTTAGCGGTACTTTTTTAGGGTGTTCAAAAGGCAATTCATATTTATCTTCCTTTCTAAATCCTACCATAAACAATCTAGGTCTATGTTGTGGTAATCCGAAGTCGGAAGCCTTTACTATCTCGTAATGAAAATCGTATTTAAGCTCTTTATCTATAATGTTTTTTATAATTGCAAAAGTTTGCCCGTTATCATGCTTTAAAAGGTGTCTTACATTTTCAAGAAATATAGCTTTTGGTTTTTTTACCTTAATTATATCTCTTATTTTAAAAAACATATTTCCACGAGAATCTTTTTCTTCTTTAAATCCTCGCTTAAAACCTGCCTGACTAAACGGCTGGCAAGGAAACCCTGCACATAAAATATCAAAGTCAGGTATTTCTTTGTCTATATCATTATAAGCAATTTTTAAAATATCATCATTAAATTTGCTAGACTTAAATAGTTTCGGTGATATTACTTTTAAATTATGCTCATAAGTTTTACGGGCGTGAGGGGCGATTTCAGACGCAAAAACACATTCCGCACCAAGCTCATGAAATGCGTAGTGGAAGCCTCCAATGCCTGCAAACAAATCGATAAACTTATATTTTTTTTTCATTTCAACCCCTACGGGACTTTACATCAAAAGTATAATATTTCAATTACTCAAAACATTTATTTGTTATTTCGTTTATGTTGTTATTAGAATTTATCCAGCATATTGTTTTATTTACCACTGTGTCAAAACGCTCTTTTCCCTTACCTTTTAATGAACAACCCCAAATTATCAAAACCCTATATCCCTTTTCTTTCAGGACATTTATAACCTTTAAGTCACGACATTTATTTGATTCTATTTTCTTTTTCCAAAATTCGGTTCTAGTTTTCGGTAACGCTCCGGCTTTGCAGTTATGCCCGTGCCAAAAACAGCCATGAAAGAAAATAACTGCATTATACTTTTTTAGATATATATCGGGCTTTCCTTCTATAGAACCGGTATGAAGACTATATCTAAAACCTTGTTTAAATATAGCCTTTCTTAACATAATTTCGGGCTTTGTATCTTTGCCCTTAACGGCAGACATTACCTTACTACGTTTTTCCTTTGTGAATATATCCATAAGGATATTATATAACATTACGAGTTCATAAAATGAACAACATTCGTTGAAAGATTCGATTTTCAAAGGGAAATAATTGATATCAAACAAAAGAAGTTTGCTTGTTTTTTTAGAAATGCCTCGGCATATTTTTTATATCGAATTATTTAAAATTTTTTTAGTATCTTGAAGTCTGGTAGTATCTTTTAATACTCTCGCATGCTTGGCATATTTTTTTATAAAATACTCGGCTCTAACATCTGCTGTACATATAGCATTCGATTTAGAGAAAACTAATATCGCAACTAAGTGTTCGTCATCAAAATCATCATTTTTTTCTTTGCTTTTATACTCATCGGCTAATGCATCAATTCTACAACCATCTAAAGAAATTATTTTGTTTATTTTGTTTAACTCTACAATAATAGGTCTGTATTTTATTAGTATGAACGTTAGTTGTTTATTTTTTTGTTACTCAAAAACAACATCCTTCATAAACCTTTGTTCTGTTTTAAAGTAGGTAATAAGCACTTTCAACTAAAATTGAATAGTAGTTTTTTGTCCACACTTTGAAAATTACATATTAGGAGTTAGAATATTATGTTCGTAAACTTAACAGAACATGTTTTAGAAGATTTTCCTCATTAATTCGAGGAAAGCCAATATAAAATGGTGGGCGTTGAGAGATTCGAACTCCCGACATCCACGGTGTAAACGTGGCGCTCTACCAGCTGAGCTAAACGCCCACTTAAAAAGAAGTGAGGAGGAAGCTTATACAACTCATTTTTACAACAATCAACATAAAATTAGATATAATTATTATTTTTTATAGTAACCGGACGATTATTTCTTTATTTATGTTTTTTAACCGAATTCAAATTAAATACATATAAAAAATATGCATGAGATATCTTACAGAATCTATTATGAAGACACAGATAGCGGCGGTGTTGTCTATCATGCCAACTATCTGAAATTTGCCGAACGGGCGCGTACTGATTTTTTGCGTTCCATAGGCATTACCCAGTCAACACTGGCAAAAGAACAAGGCATATTATTTGTGGTCAGACACATTGAAATGGATCTGTTAAAGGGTGCTAAACTAGACGATATGCTTAATATCAAAACTAATATTGATAAAATGTCCGGTGCAAGTATGGTAATGAACCAGACAATATCAGCTTACGAAAACCTTCTTTGCAAAATAACGGTTAAAGTAGCATGCGTGAACAGCGATATAGCACCTGTCAGGATACCCAAAGAAATAAAAGAACGGTTTTCTGTACAAGGATAATTGAAATTATAAAATCACTCTCATCAAGCAAAAAAGACTCCGGCAAGCGTAAACACAAAAAATATTGCCTCCGCTATGCCCACACTATAGCGTTCTTTATGTTATTACTTTACATCACGCCAGATTATTTTTTTAGCCATATAGAATAAAACGGTAAATATAATCAAATAGGCAAATACCTTAATTCCCATACGCTTGCGCTGCTCCATCTCAGGCTCTGCTGCCCACTGTAAAAACACAGTAACATCTCTTGCCATTTGTTCGGTAGTAGCATTAGTGCCGTCCATGTATTCAATTAATCCTTCCATTAATGGCGGAGCCATGGCTATTTGGTGACCGGAGAAGTACTTATTATAATTCATGCCTTCATTCATTTGCATATCGCTCGGTGCTTCTTCATAACCCGTAAGTAATGAATAAAGATAGTTAGCACCGTCAGGGCGTGATTTTACTATCAATGAAAGATTAGGCGGATAAGCACCGCCATTTGCGGCACGTGCTGCCTTTTCATTGGCAAAAGGCTTTTTAAACCTGTCAGACGGGCGACCTTCACGCTCAAACATCTCTCCGTCATCATTAGGACCGTCAATTATAGTTGCCTCTGCCGCAATGGCTTTAACCTCATCTTCTGAAAATCCTATTGCTTCCAAGTTACGGTATGACACATATTCTAAAGCATGGCAACTTGCACATACATCTTTATATACCTGAAAGCCACGTTGGGCAGCTTGCCTGTCAACAGTACCGAAAGCACCGTCAAACGGCCATTTAATTTCTTTAAGTTGTATATCTCCACCACCTGCTGCAAAGGCATTTGTTGATAATAAAATTAAAGTAAGAAATAATTTTTTCATTTTTAAATCCAAATTATTTATTTTTGCATTTTTTATATGCGGCATCAATCGATTCGGGTATTGCTTTTGGTTTTTCTATTTTTCCCAGTATCGGAAGGATAAACAGAAAATATGCAAAATAGTAAAAAGTCGATAAACGTGACAATATTACATACATACCCTCGGCAGGCTTTCCGCCTAAATACCCTAAGAAAATAAAGTTAAAGGTAAACAACCAAAAGAAAATTTTGAAAACAGGTCTGAAACTACCGCTCTTTACTTTTGATGTATCCAGCCAAGGTAATACAAAAAGTATCAGCAAAGAGCCGAACATGAATAATACACCGCCTAATTTATCAGGTATGGCACGTAATATTGCGTAGAAAGGCAGGAAATACCACTCAGGTACGATATGTGCCGGTGTAACCATAGGATCAGCCGGAATATAGTTATCGGGGTGACCTAAATAGTTAGGGGCGAAGAAAAGGAAATAAGCGAATAAAAGGAAGAATATACCGAACCCGAAAAAATCCTTAACAGTGTAATAAGGGTGGAACGGAATAGTATCTTTCTCTGTTTTAGGCTCAACCCCCGTAGGGTTGTTAGAACCGTTCACATGAAGTGCTACTACGTGCAACACAACCAGACCAAGTAATATGAAAGGTAATAGATAGTGAAGTGCAAAGAAACGGTTAAGAGTCGGGTTATCCACCGAGAAACCGCCCCAAAGCCATTGTACGATGCTTTCACCGACTACAGGAATGGCTGAAAATAAGTTTGTGATTACCGTAGCACCCCAAAAGCTCATTTGTCCCCAAGGAAGCACATAGCCCATAAATGCAGTAGCCATCATAACTATGAAAATTATTATACCGAACCACCATAATATTTCTCTGGGAGCTTTATATGAACCGTAATAAAGACCACGTAATATATGTAGATACACAGCCATAAAGAACATTGACGCACCCACTGCGTGCGTATATCTTATCAACCAGCCGTAATTAACGTTACGCATAATATTCTCTACGCTACCGAATGCCAGCTCGGAATTAGGAGTATAATGCATAGCAAGTACAATGCCGGTAACAATCTGAATTATTAATGCTATTCCTAATATGGAACCTAAATTCCACGCATAACTTAAATTTTTAGGAGCTCTATACTCAGCCGAATGCTTTAAAAAACTAAATATAGGTAAACGCTCTTCTATCCAGCCTTTTACACCTGTATATTTTTCTTGGCTCATTTTACTAACCGATTTTTATTAAATTATCATTTAAGAATTCGTATGGAGGAACGAGAAGGTTTGTCGGAGCCGGTCCTTTCCTGATACGACCCGATGTATCGTAGTGAGAACCGTGGCAAGGACAAAACCAGCCGTTATATTCACCCTGATAGCCAAGAGGCACGCACCCAAGGTGAGTACAAACACCGACAACTACCAACCACTCGTCTTTACCCTCTTTTACTCTTTCTTTGTCAGATTCCGGATCAGGCAGCGTACTTACCTCTTCAGCTTGTGCTTTTTGAATCTCATCAGGCGTTCTGCGACGGATAAAAACAGGTTTTCCGCGCCACATAACCCTTATTGACTGACCTTCTTTTATGGAAGAAAGGTCTACTTCCGTGGACGCTAGGGCTAAAACGTCAGCCGAAGGATTAAGGGAGTCCACTAACGGCCATGCAACGGATAAAGCACCGACACCCGCCATGGCACTTGCAGTTAACACTATGAAATCACGCCTTGTTTGACTGTCATTTTTAGCATTATCAGTCATAATCTTTCCTTAAATTTAATAGTACTAAACTAAAATTTATAGCCTATATATATAATTTGTTTCATAAAATCCAGTGATAATTTAACTGATTTTTTACGGGCGGATATTTAATCTGATATTTTTTGCAATTAAACTATTAGTTTTTAGATGTTTACCTAGCATTTTTGTTATGATACTAAATACTGGTATTATATTGTTTTTTTATGCATTTGACATCATGAGGATAAAAATATGAAACTTTCAGCATTAGTGTTTACACCTCTGGCATTAGCGGCTTTTGTAACCCGTAATACTCAGCCTTCAAGAAGTTCTTTCGGTATTAAAAAACATGGATTTGTTGATAGAGTATCTCAAAATACAAAGCCTGAAAAAAAATTATTCTATAGCAATGACGGCAATAATGATGATTTAAATTCTGTAAATGATAACGATTTTAGACCCAAAGAAAAATATCCTCCTGCTATTTTGTATAATAATTTCTTAAGAAGAAACTGGGGGGCTTTAAAACAAAATTATCAGGACGGGGCTAATCCGGATATGGTATTGAAAAACGGCAATACGCTTGCACATCTTGTATCGGGCTTGCCTTTAGGCTCGTTGCTGACCTCTGCTTATAATAACTCCGTAGATACTTTGACACGTTTAAGTGAAAGCGGTTATGACTTTAGTATCAAAGACGCTAACGGACGCACGGCAAAGCAGGTAGCGGAAAATACCGGTAATAAAGAACTGGCTTTAAAAATAAAGAAACTATCCGAGCAGCAAATGAAAATTCCACCGGAAACAAAAGAGGTTAACCGAAGGCTTTATACGATAGCATTACAGGAAAATCCTACAAAAATAGCAAGAAAAATGGCAGCAAATTATTTAAAGGCGGGAGCAAACGTTGATGAGGGAATGCCTTACAAGGATATAAGATTGCAGGATAAAGGCGGCAATAGACAAGATGATGATTCTATACCGGACTTCCGGTTCAAAAAAACTACTATAATGGACGAGGTGTATAAAAATTGGGATAAAGAATCCGTGAATGCGTTTAATAAGCTACAAAATATTGCCGAGAAAAACGCAAAAATAGCTTTTGACCATAATTTGTTAAAGCAGATGCATATTGATGATAACGATAAGTTTAATGAAATGAATCGAGAATGGCAAAACGCCGTTAATGAATTTGTGGCACTTGAAAAACCAAGACAGGAAGAACCTTCAGAAAAGAGAGGACGCGGGATAGTTTAAAATCCTAATATTATATAGTATTTTCTAGTTAAAAGAAAAAACTATGCAACTTTTATTATACGACTTGTCACCCCGTTATAAAAACGGGGTGACAAGTCGTAGTTCTGCTCGAATTAGAAAACGCTACATACTTTCAATTCATTGTCATCATCTAAATATCAAAGTATTTAAAAGTATAATTAAAAAGTGAATTTTCTACTTTTAGTAGTTGTAATTTTTATGAATATGGTTTTTATATTAGATGATATCTATAATTTATAGATATTTAATAATAAAAATTTTAATAAGTATGAAATTTTAAATATAAGGATATGAAATCATGAAACCTGCCATCACAGCCGCTTTTATAGGAACTTTAATGGGACAAAATAGGGAAGGACTAAATTCGGGAGGCATTGCAAATACTCCGAGATTCGCCCCTGATAAGCCGCCAAGCTTTGCCGACAGGGTTAGCGGGTTGCAGTATCAGATAGGTATGGGCGATGCCGACTTAGGCGATGATGATAAAAAGCCATTCGATATCAGTAAGTTTTTTAAGTTTGATCCTAAAACGCTTATTTCGAATAAAGAAAAACTTTCAGCACGGCAATTGCAAAGTATGGTCAATGAAGGGGATTTTGAGGGAGTAAATAACGCTTATAAGACAGGCGGTGCTAATCCCGACCTTAAATTCGATATAAAGGATAAAAACGGCAAAGTAGTAAGTAGCGGTAATAATATGGCTCACATTCTTGCTAACGAACTAAATAATAAAGAAGGGCTTGAAAGCCGTATCATGCCTTTGTTTTCCGCAATGAGAGAGTATGCAACTAGCGGCGGAAATCTATCCGAGCCAAATAGTGCCGGAGAAACACCTACGGCAATTATAGAGAAAAGCGGAGGAGATGATAAAGGACGGGATTACAGATCGGAGCTTAAGGGCGACATAGAACGCTATAAAGCCGAGCAGATGGGAATGTTTTATGCCGATGATAAAGGATATGTATTTTCAGGGCCTCAAAAATATGCAAGCTACTCAAGCCCTACCGAGCAGATGTTAAATTTGGTTTATCAGTCCGGTGATAAAATTTCAGAAAAAGGAAAGCAGCGGATTTCTAACCTTATCGAATCAGGTGCAGACTTTGATACGAAAATCGGTAAGATTTTTGAAGGTACAAAGGACGAGGAAACGGTAAAGGATCGTGATTCGACTCTTGCAGATATAGCCGTTCAAAACTGGGGTTCTAAAATGGCCAAACAGGCATTTGAAATGGCAGGTGCTGTTAAAAAAATTGATGATTTTGTAGAAAAAAATATCGGCGAAGATTTTGATAGCCTGAAAAAACCAGTTAATTTGATGAAAGCGTCAAAAGGAAGACAGGAAGAGGAACTTAACAGGCTTCTTGCTACCCGAGAATTAAGCGGACTTTATAAGGAGTTCGATGAATCGGCAGAACAATTCAAAGGTGGTAACAAAAGTCAGGGATTGGGCAAATAGTTCATATCTGCAATAGGTTTTTTAGATGTAAATACGGATAATCGAAGTATTACCGATGACGGCTTTTATTCGTCAAAAGTCGGCTACACTGTCCGCAGTTCCAACCGATATATAGCAGATTAGCTTAAGAATCGGACAAGGAAATGAAGGCGAAGTTTAGATAACCTAAATGAGCCTAACATTAACGATGTCCAAACTTAAGATAATCATGCTATCGTATAAAAATACAGTTGTTAATATGTACTACTTCGGTTATCCTGATAACTTTTTATTAATTAAAAAGTATAGAAAATCATGAAGTCATTAAAAAACATTGCACCTATATTACTTGCTACTAACCCTGATCTTGTTTCCGCATTTTCATCTTTGTCAGGTGACAAAAATTTGCCTGATAAGAATAAAATTCAAAATTCGGTCGGCTTTGTTGAAAAAACAGATATCAAACGTAAAAAATGGGGGTTTATGGATGGTCTGGAAGATAAAACTTATAGCACCACTTCTAAAAAAAATAATACTAGTGTTACGGAAGATAAACCCGAGATTATTCAAGGCGTGGTGTGCAAAGACGGTGTTTGCTACCTTAGCTTCGGTGACGAAAAAAACGATAACGTACAACAAAATCATAATGATCTTTTTGTAGTTGATGACAGTTCTAGTTTTGTAAACAAATATACTAAAACAAAAGATGACAATCAGGGAATGCAGCGATAAAACTTATTTATGTTATAGCTAAATAAATAAACGGCTATGCTGAACAAGTTTGATAATTTATATATCGGTCGAACACTCCCGATACTTTCATTCCATTTTAATTTTGACTTTTTATTAAATTTACTATATTCCGTTCCCACAATTATTAAAAAGCAGTTCAAAATAAGAAACGCTTTAAATTGTGCCTCTGTGGCGGAACCGGTAGACGCGCTGGATTCAAAATCCAGTTCTTTTAAAGAGTGAGGGTTCGATTCCCTCCGGAGGCACCACTTATTCTTCTTTTATTTTCTATTAACGTCCATTTAAGCTTTACTTTACAAGGCTTTTAGGCTTAACTGTCGTCCAGTGGCTTCCACTAACATTTACTAACATACCCCCATATCGGGGGGTATTTGTGGGGGTATCAATTTATTGCTGGGGGTATCTAGATGAAACTTACGAATACTGCGGTAGTTAACGCAAAGCCAAGAGATAAAGACTATAAGATGTTTGACGGTGGGGGTATGTTCCTACTGGTCAAAAAAGATGGTTCTAAGTATTGGCGGCTTAAATACAGGGTTTCCGGCAAAGAGAAGCTTTTAGCGTTGGGGGTATTTCCGCAAACAACTCTTAAGGAAGCTAGAGATAAAAAAGAAGATGCACGTAAACTAATAGAAAATGGCCAAGACCCAAGCGCAGTTAAGCAAGAAGCTAAACAACAAGCCATAGCTGAAGTTAAAAACACATTTGAAAACGTGGCCAAAGCATGGCATGCCGACAATATAGAGCGATGGACACCGGAAAATGCCCTTCGTATCTGGCGCAGGTTAGAGCGCAATATAATTCCAACTCTTGGCAAAAAGGCTGTTAATGACATTAAACCCTCTGAAATTCTGGCCTTAATACAGGTTATGGAAAAAAGAGACGCAACTTATCTTTCCAAAAAAACATTACAAACATGCGCCGCCGTTTTCCGTTATGCAAAAGCTTCAGATATGACGGAATTTAATCCAGCAGCAGACCTAAAGGATGCTCTAAAGCCTCATAAGGTAAAACACCACCCAACTATTGATGCAGAGGAGCTTCCGACCTTTCTTAAAAAACTAGAAGGTATTCCAGCAGCAGCAACAAATAAAATGTCCGTTCGTTTACTATTACTTACTTTCTTACGTCAGGGAGAGCTTCGCAAGTGTAAATGGGAATATATCGACTTCGACAAAAAGGAAATGACCGTCCCTGCTGAAATTATGAAAACACGCGATGCTCATATTGTTCCACTTGCACCTCAGGCAATAGAGCTTTTAAAAGAGATACATATATATAATGGTTGGAGTGATTATATATTTCCGGCGATGAACAGGCGCAAGAATCCATATATAAGCGAAAACACTATAAACAATATCATTCATAAGATGGGCTATAAGGGTGAAATGGTGGCGCACGGGGCAAGGTCTCTTGCCAGTACCATCTTAAATGAACATGGCTTCAAAGATGATGTTATAGAAAAACAGCTTGCTCATAAAGACGCTAACCAGATACGCGCTATATATAACCGTGCAGAGTACCTGCCCGAACGCCACGCCATGATGGAGTGGTGGGCGCAGTATTTAGAAAGAGCCGAAAATGGCGGCGGCAATGTTGTTGAAGGAAAGTTTGGTAATGCCTGAAACAAAGAAATCTATTGACCCAAATTATGTAAAATATGTGAAAGAACGTAGGGTATTTATTTTAGGAGCGGGATTTTCTGCTGCGGCTGGCATTCCTATGACAGGAGAACTATTACAAGCAGCAATGGAGAAATGCAAAAAGGAATGTCCTGGTTTCTACGAAAGAATATGTGGCTATACACAAGCGTACTTCGATTTGGAAGACTCCGAACCTGATTACACTAATTTATCATTTCCTGAAATAGCTACATATTTACATTATATTGAATTAAGGGAATATGGCGGAGGTGAGCGCTGGAATAATAATGGCTCAAAAGAAAATTTAGCATTACGCTTTTATTTATCTAAAACCATTTGTGAATTAACACCCTCGATAGAAAATATTCCTGATTTATACATTAAGTTTGCTGAACAATTAACCGCAGGTGATATAATTTTAACATTTAATTGGGATTGTTTACTAGAGTTGTGTTTAGAGAAGGCTGGGCAAGAATACTCCTACTTGCAAGAGGATAATAAAATAACAATAGTTAAATTACATGGATCAATTAATTGGCGCTTGGATAAAGATGAAGAGACTGATTATCAACTAAATGTAAGGTTCATTACTCTTCTGGGGAAAAGAATCTAGTAGCCCAAAATCATTTGTTGATGCGACCAAAAAAGGGTATGACGTCATATAATTGAACCTCTAAAAATATATGATTTAATCTATAATAGAGGCATGAAAACTATTCTCATTTAATCCTTTGTATTACTTACACATGATTATTACTTATAAAAATTTTCGCTCTAAATATGAGCATAAGAATAAACACTTAAGCAATCACACAACTATTTTATGTTATTATATCACAAAATAATGTAATTTTAAAATATTTATACATCACACTTCTAAGCTGTGGGTCAGAGGTTCGAATCCTCTAGGGCAGGCCATTTTTCTTATTAATAAAAATATTGTTAGGATAATTAAGTATTCATAGGTAGCCATAATGTAAATGTGCTTCCTTTACCATACTCGCTTTCTGCGGTTAGATCTCCCCCCATTATTCTGGCAAACTTACGTGATACTGCAAGGCCTAGTCCGGTGCCTCCATATTTGCGCGTTATTGAACCGTCTCCTTGAGAGAATGATTCAAAAATAGAAGTTAAGTGTTCTTCCTTAATGCCTATACCTGTATCGGAAACTGTAAATTTAAAGACCTCTTTATCATTAAAGGTATCAATATAAACTGATAGTTCAATAGTTCCGTCAGACGTGAATTTACAAGCATTATTTACAAGATTAACTAAACACTGGGTCAATTTTGTAGGCTCACAAAAAACCATTTCAATTTCATCAGACACATTTATTACAAGCTTGTTATTATTCTTCTCGGCACCAACTATGCAAATATTCTCAACATTGCTTATAATCGGAGCAATATATGAGTCTTCCAAAGTAAGGTCCATTTTGCCGGATTCTATCCTTGATAGGTCTAACACGTCATTTATAACATTAGACAGATGTTTAGCAGAGGAGTGTATCTTTTTCAAATCACCCTGCCCTGTTTTTACCCCTTCATCCAAAAGATCTTCCTGTAAAAGCTCACAATAGCCCATGATAGCATTTAACGGAGTTCTAAGCTCATGGCTCATATTAGCAAGGAAATTACCTTTAGCACGACTTGCTTCCTCTACCTTCTTAGTATGTTCATTCATATATTTGTGGTATGATTTTAATTGGGTCAACATCGACTCAAAACTCTTTCCTAATATACTTATCTCATCATTGTCATTTTCTCTTAATTTAGATTTTTCAATGTACACAGATTCCATATCCTCACCGTTAGAATCGGCAATTTTATTTGCAATTGATGAAATATAAACAACGGTAGCCACCTTGGGTTTTATTAATGAATATGCAACAAATATAGTAATTATAATGATTATTATAGAAACTAGAGAGCTTTGCATTATTAACAACTTTTTGCGATGCTTTATATAATCAAGCGAGAAGCCCATTCTAACAACACCTAGATTCTCCAATGGTTCTTGTTCAGATTGTCCCATACTATCGTTTAAACCATCATCTTCAGGAAAATCAGAGTCTTCCATGCTTCTTACCAGAACTACTGTAGAAAAATCATAGCCCTTAATTTCCTTTGAATTAGAGACCATAAAATATGGCTGTATTAAAGATGAAGTTGTTTGATTAGCCTTTTGGGACAGAGAGTCTGTTAGAATTTTTCCAACAAGTTCTTCATCACTGGCAGCCAATACTTTTCCTTTGTGGTTTGTTATAACTACATAATCAACATCCGGTTGCCTCATACGCCCCGCAATAAGTTCATTTAATATTACAGAGTCCTCAGTTAATAAACCGTAATAACTATCATATGCAAAGTTTGATGTGCTGGCCTCACCTCTTTTTTGAATCTCTTCCTTTAACTCTTGTGTAATCCAACTCATAAAGAACAGGTTAAGTGATACACAGACGGCAATGACCACTAAACTAATAAACAATATAGATTTGTATTTTAAACTTCTATTGCGCATTTGTTTAATAAAATTAGTTTTGTTATCAAATCGCCCTCTGTATTTTTGGGTTGTTAATGCTTATGGCCTATTAGAACGAGCGTTTTCTCATTTAAGAATGTTACAAATTTTTCCGGCTCAAAGCCTACAATAGATTTCATATCTGCAGATAAAGAAGCACTACACAGTTTTTCCCCTAATAAAACGCCCGTTGCATGGTAATCTAATTCAAGTGCGAATAAGAAACCAGCTTTAGTAAGGTGTTCCGAATAAACCAATGTAGGCACGTTATTTTCTATAGCTATACGAATAATGAAACGGTATGAGTCCTTATTTATGATAACGGGATCAGGAATAAACATAATCGCGTCATTCATTTTTATAGATTCCCTCAAAGCACTTGGTACATCCTTATTATCTGAAACCATCTTTAAATTTAGTTTAATACCGACCATTTTTGCAGCTTCATGTAACTCCGCAATTATATCATTATTATAACCTTCACTATGTATGATTCCTATTGTCTGCACATTTCCCACACGTTCTCTAAATTGCTTAAACTGGTTAATAAAAGGTGCTCTTAGTGATATTCCATGCATATTGCTTTTATGAATTCTTGTTTGTATGGCAGGAGTAACCAAGCTGTAAAAAACCTTTTCTTCAAAACCCTCTTGTTCCACCAACGATGTTGCGGGATCTCCAATAGAATAAATAACTTTCGGGTGTTCCGGATTATTTCTAATATGTGATTTTATTTCATCAACTAAGGTTTTACCTTTTTTTAATTTTCCATCCATATCATACATATGAATTGCACCAGATTGACCGCACCCCTTATTTAGCCCGTCTACGATCTGCTTACTTTGCGGAGTTTCTTTTGTATTGAAAATATATATCTGTATACGATTTTTACCGCTTGCCTCAGCAATTGTTATGCTGAAGCCTAATATAACGACAACAATGATCTGTATATTTTTAAAATATCGCAACATTATTTTTTTACCTTATTAAAACTTTTTTACACCCAGCATATAACTTCATTACAGATTCATCTTTAATGCTAATTGATGCACCCTACTTGCACGAATCCCGTGCTTATCAAGAGCGTATTTCATACCATATTCAATAAATAGATCCTTAGCCGTTTTCAGCCTTAGTCCAAAAGCAAGATCGGTAGTATGGTCACCACTGCCATCTTTTCTTGTTAATTCATGGCTTCCTATTGCTTCTATACTTAAGGACAACATTCTATCATTTGTAAATTGGCGGTAATATTCAGCGCCTACTACATAATCAAATTCATCCTGCCCTAAATACCCTGCATTAAATTCATAACCAACATTTGCATGCAGGCCAAAACCAAACGTTTCAAACGGAAATGATCTTGAAGCCAAAAGCATTGGCTTCGCACCATAATAGTCTATTCCTTGTAAATTATTAGCATCACCGGTTGGAAACCTTACCTCCAAAACTGAAGCCAGTTGTGTTTGGTCTCCTGAATATAGTGCATATTTTGCCCTTAAAGAAAAATCCCCAACACTTGTATACTCGCCATCCGCTGTAGAATAAGTTGGATCGACTGCCGGATCAAATGAATGTATTGTGCCTGGAAAGAACTGCTTAGTTTCATTTTCAATAAAGGTCGCATTTGCCTTTGCTATTAATCTTGTATGAATAATAGGGACTAAGACACCGAAATCCAGTTTATCAGTTATTCCGTAGCTACCATATAATGCTAGAACATGATTAGTGAGGTCTATTTCAGTATCTACTTGAATATAATCTCGTTCAAACTCATAACATGCTCCTGCAGGTCCACCAATACATATATTAGGCTCAGCTAAATCAACATGCGCAAGGGTCAGTCTTACACCATTCAAACTTTGTCCATTATAGTGAGTATATTTCGTATACGTATAAGATGCCCCAAGATTAAGGCGACCTTTCCCTAGCGTTCCTGCATGTTCAGTGAACACTCCTCCCTGTGCATTAGCTACGGAAGTAAATTCTCCTGTTATTTCATCATATACAAATTCGGTTCCACCGCCACCACTTGAAGTAGTTACGGCTGAATCCTGAGCTGCTCTTGATAGTTGCGCAAATTCATTAAGCGATGCAGAAGTAAAATGTGCAGCATGATTAAATCCTCCTGAAATAGTTAAAGTAATACCGTCTCCACCATATAGTGATTCAATTACCTTATTTAGATCAGTATCCGCAGATGCAGACCTGCCTAAAATGCCCGCACAAACAAACGTACAAATAGATAGCAATGTCACCATTCTTTTTTTGTATGTTTGAGTATATATCTCAATTCTCATATTTATTTTCATAACTTAAATACCTTTTTAATTATAATTAACAAAATACCTTCCACTAAATGCCCTGACTTAAAGTGTTCTTTACAATACGCGAGGAAGGCAACCATACTGTTACTTTAGTTCCCCGACCTTCAGCTCCTTCTATTGTTAACTTACCTTCATGTTTTTCTGTCAATGCGTTAGCCAAAGAAAGCCCTAATCCTATACCTCCATATTTCCTGTCCCTTGAACCATCAAGTTGTGTAAATGGCTCCATTACTGTATCAACATTTTCTTCAGATAGACCAATACCATTATCTTCAACTACAAAATAAATACCGTCATCATCTTTAACATCGGCATTTATTTTAATTACTCCCCCCGCTAATGAAAACTTTACAGAGTTTGACAGCAGGTGTAACAAAACTTTTTCTATGCGATGTTTATCTACGAAAATAACCGCATCCTTATTTGTTATGTCAACTTCTACAGGTATTTCCATACCACTATTTTCTATGGTTTTATTAATAGATATAACTACTTTATCGACTATTTTTTCTATGGAAGTATTTGCTTCCTGCAAGCGAAGATTGTCAGATTCTATTTCTGACATTTCAAAAACATTATTGATAAGTTCGAACAGCTCTGTGGCAGCATTATGTATAAAGTCTATATACTCGTTACAATCCCCATACTTTTCTTTGAAATTCTCTTCATACCTTGAACCTAATTCCTCACTTTCTTCAGGCATTCTATTTGTGACTTTACCTTTTCTTATAATGTCAGTAAATCCTATTATAGAGCTTAACGGGGTACGCAATTCGTGCGTCATGTTTGATAAAAAATCATTCTTCGCTTTATTAGCAACTTCAACCTTTCCTTTTTGTTCAATTAAATCTTTTTCTACCGCCCTACAACGCTGAACCTCACTTTCCAGCTCGTCTACCAAATGTTTTAACGTTTGTGTTTTTTCATTAACCGTCTGCTCTAGGGATGAATTTATGGTTGATATCTCCTCGTGCAACTTCTTATTCATAAAACAGTTCTTTGCACGTGCTTTTGCAACAGAGAAGTTTACGGGTTTAGATATAAAATCACTTGCGCCTAACTTGTAAGCTTCCAAAATGCTTTCAGTGTCATTTTTGGCTGTAACTATTATTATCGGTAGTTGCCAAGGCTGATATTGCTTTCTAACATATTGCAAAACATCAAAGCCACTTACATCAGGCATCATTAGGTCTAAGAAAACCATATCTACACGATTTCGGTCTATTATCTCAATTGCCTCTTTCCCGCCCTCGGCACTTAGACAATTAATGCCGATCCTTTCGAATTTACGAATTAGAATATCTCTATTGGCCTCGTTATCATCAACGACTAAAATAGCTGCATCTTTGATACTAATATCCTCTATATCCTTCATACCCACTCAACAATGTTTTTCTTTTTGAAAAATTGTTATATATCTTCTCTAGCCCTAGCACTCAAAAAACTTAAATACATCGATAGGATTAATGATTTTATAACAATACCTCTTAATGATTAACAATCCGTTAATTTACAAAAAGATACGAGCTTTACGGAGGTATAGTTACCGTTATCAACACAACAGCCGTTCGCACGCATCATTTACATTGCAACGCTCATCTCGAAGTATTTCAAAAATGGCAAGGGTATATTTCTTTCGAAATACATACCTCAATCTGATTTTTACAAAGCTAGTATTTGGATAATCTAAATTCTAAGGAAGAACAAACTGTTACTTTGGAATGCCAACAGTTATGTGGAAAGTTTTTCTTTAAATTGTAAAGTGAAGTTGGCTTGCTCTGGAAGTGCTTGGTTCATGCAACCTCCTGAACGTATGCGCCAGCGAGCTCTTTCACAATCATCGGAGTCCAAACCTTGATAGGGGTAAAGATTTCGTGCTTGCCAAGATGCGCAAACAGCGAGCCCTCTGCACTGAAAGCCGATGAGCCGGTCAATGCATCAAGACGAAAATCGCGGCGCTGGAACTTGCCCTTACCGATATAACCCCACTCTGCGAAAGCAATCGGTTTGCCATTTCTGGCTTTCATTGTTAGGGCATCACCATGTATGAGGTTGAGTGACAGCACAAAGCTTGCAGCGCGGTAAAGATCATCTTTTTCGTTAAGTGAGAGATATTCAGCGAAGATCCCAAGTAAGTTATCTCGACAGTCGTCGATATTGTCAGGCAATAATTCAATGCCATAAATACACATTACTGCTAACAGAGCGAAGTTGCGTTTCTCGAAGTCAGACTTGCCGTATTTAAGTTCTACCGCTGCAAGCTTACGACGCAGCACATGCGTTAAAAAATTTCCGTCTCCGCAAGCTGGCTCCAGAAAGCGGGAATCAATACGTTCTGACTCACCCTTTACAAGATCAAGCATGGCTTCCACCATCCACGCTGGCGTGAAAACTTCTCCGTGATCTATGACTCTTTGTTTTGATTTGATCAGCAAGGCGTAATCTCTAACGTTATGATTTAATCTTTTTTACTCTGCTCTTTTATCACCGTGCGGATTTTTGAAAGCCCCAGAACAGCAAAACGCCGTTCCGCTGGTGAAATTATATTATAAGGTTGAGTATTGCAACTGTTTTGATATTCCAGTAAGATGCAGCTACTTATTTTAACATATATCCACAGGAAATTTGACGGGTTAAAAATGACTTTGGGGGTACTTATGGGGGTATATACAAAAACCCAACGCAAATTATTTTTATATATCAATAATATACAATCCGCTTCAGGTTGCCTCCGGAGCACCATCTTGCAACGCACCACCTACGAAAGGCATGAAAGCCCTTACTTTACAAGGTTTTTAGGTCTAACATATCCCGTAATGTCAAATAAGATACACTTACTTTAACATCTGTTGAAATCTATTTTCTCTTTACTTTATAAGGCTCTTGAGCTTAACTATCTCTACTGTTATCTAATTATATATATTGTAACATACTCGCAAAAAAGAGGGTAATTATGCGGATATGTTTTTACGGGTGTGGTAACGAACAAAGGTTCTAAGAAGATGTTATTGAAAAATAAACAAGATTCCATTTTCGATAATAAAGGATACTATTACAAATTTGGTACAAGTCTTTGCGGATTTATGGTAGAAGAATTTACCCGTCCGGTCAAAGCGATAGAAGAAAACCTTTATGGTATAAGTTGTTCTTTAAGCCGGCTGCTTTGAGATCACCATAACAAAGACAGTATAATATACCCTTCAATTAAAAAAACGGTTCAACAAATATCGTTCTAACAAGTTACACTGCAAAATTAAGGTTAGCACTAGACTTTGTTTTAAAATGTGAAATGAATGGAAACAATAGATGTAAGGTACTAGAGTATAGAAATTTACAGATGACGAATTAAAGACTTTGAAGAAACTTAATAATCTAAAAACAAATGCCGCAAGCAAAAATTAAAAATCGCAAAATGCATTATACTGACACAGGCACCGGAGAGGTTATTTTGTTCGGTCATAGTTTCCTGTGGGACAATCAGATGTGGCAGGAACAGGTTGAGGTATTATCTACACAATATCGCTGCATAGTGCCTGACTTATGGGGACATGGTGAGTCAGACTATCTTGATAATTCTGAATGCAATATCGCAGAGCTTGCTGATGACCATATTCTATTAATGGATTCTTTAGGCATAGAAAAATTTTCTATTATCGGGCTTTCTGTTGGCGGTATGTGGGCAGCTCATATTGCTTTTAAATATCCTGAACGCATTAATAAGCTTGTTTTATGTGATACTGATTTGGGTAAGGAGCCGTTATTCAATAAATTTAAATATTATGTAATGATAAAAATGATGGAGCGTGCAAACTGCGTACCGCCTAAATTAGTCGAAAAGGTTATCCCGATATTTTTTTCAAAAACAACGTTAGAAAACAATAAGAAATTAGTCTGTTATTTTAAAAACAAACTTTCTTCCATTAGTAAAGAGTGCATACCTACTATAGCAACCCTCGCTAGGGCTATATTTTGGCGTGATAGCTTTTTGAACGAATTAAAACAAATTAAAGCAGAGACAAAAATAATTGTTGGCAGCGATGACATAGCTCGCCCGCCAAATGAAGCAAGGAGACTAGAAAAACTTATACCGAATGCTACTTTGTCAATAATCGAAAATTCAGGACATATCCCATCTTGCGAACAGCCGAAGTTATTAAATGCGGTCTTATTATACTTCTTTGATAAAACCGCTTCTTAGCTTTAAAAAAACACTATGTGGGTGTCTTTTCAATTCCTAACCGGACTTTTCTTTATTAACTAATTCCTTACCTGTACCTCGCGATTCCCTCCGAAACACCGATTACACTTATTTTAAGTCGCAAAAATATAAAGGTGCTAAGGCTAATAATGATTTTATGATGCAATTAAAAAAACACCCTTATAACTACTTAATAGCTATAAGGGTATTTAATAAAATTACTTAAAATGAATAACGGTAAATTTTTACGCTACCATTTTACCTTTAAACATTCTGGCAGGTTTTTTTGCACCGGAATTGGTAGAACCGGTCGTATTATTACCTTTGTTCTTATTCCTAAACCTATTTTTCTTTCTTTTTGCAGGATCGCTCTTGGAAGCTGCCTTACCTGATTCTGACGATCCGCCCGATCCGGGGTTTAGAAGCCTTTCAATCGCAGACCACTTGGATTTATCCTGAGGTGATACGAGATTAAGCGCACAACCTTTAGCACCTGCTCTGGCAGTTCTTCCGATACGGTGGATATAATCTTCGGCACATTGAGGCAAATCATAATTGATTACATGTTCAATATGCGGAATATCTAAGCCTCTTGCTGCCACATCAGTAGCTACAAGTATGCGGTATTTCTTCCTTCTGAAAGCCTCTATAACTCTTTCACGTTTACTTTGACGCAAGTCACCGTGGATAGCTTCCGCACTATAGCCTTTCTTGGCAAGTTTGATTGCCATTTTTTCAGTACCGTATTTAGTTTTAACAAAAACTATTATCGAACCTTCACGCCTATCAAGCTCCGAAAGGAAAGTGTCATACTTATCCGCCTCACTGATACGCATTATATCCTGTGTGATATTTGCAGCCGGCGACGAAGTCGGGCTTACGGATATATGTACGGGATCCTTTAAATACTTATCGGCTATCTTAACAATGTTTTTAGGCAGTGTCGCAGAAAACAAAAGAGTCTGACGAGAACCGGTCATATATTTCATTATATTATCTATCTGGATACTAAAACCCATATCCAACATACGGTCGGTTTCATCAAGAACCAAAAAATCCGCATTATTAAGCATAAGGCTTCCACGCTCCAGATGGTCATTGATACGTCCGGGCGTACCGACTATTAATCTCGGTCTGTTACGCAACTGTTGCAGTTGTTTTACCATCGAATCGCCACCGATTAGCATCGCTGTTTTTATCTTAGAATTTCTTCCAAGCATATCTTGTAGTTGCTTTAATACTTGAGTAGCAAGTTCACGTGTCGGGGTCATAACCAGTGCCATACCGTTAGAATCGGTCATAAGTTTTGTTACCAGAGGTATTCCGAACGCAGCAGTTTTACCTGTACCCGTTTGAGCAGAGCCTAAAATGTCCCTCCCCTCTAAAGCAAGAGGTATAGCCTGTTGCTGTATCGGGGTAGGTTCATTAAATTGCAAATGCTGCAAAGTATGGTTAAGGGCTTCAGGTAAGCCCATTTCTTTAAATGTTTTCATATGAAATATCCTTATTGCAAAAGAATACATTCACAGCAAACACCGTAATATCCTCAATGCAATTATATAAATTGTTAAGATAGATTAGTCAGATAATAACTGAACATGTGCAGCAGACGACTTGCCTTTTACAGTAGCTATTTCATAGCTTACTTTTTGACCGTCATCAAGCTGTCTTATACCGCTTTTTTCAAGCGCACTTATATGAACAAAAACATCACTCGAACCATCATCAGGTTGAATAAAGCCATATCCCTTAGTTGCATTAAACCATTTTACCGTTCCGTTTGCCATAATTATTTCCTTTAGCATTATAGTTAAAAAAGAGCATACTCCCGTAAATTTTTCAATACGGGCTTACTCTTATTCAAACGCTTGGGATCGACAGTTTTAAGGAAGATCTTTTGTGGCTTCATGTAGTACCACTACTTATTAATACAAATTAATACAAGTCTCATTTTAGCAAGAGCAATTTAAACTCTGCAGAAGAACATACACCAAGATAATTTAAAAAGCAACCTTTATATTAAAAAAACATTCGGGGACTATGTAGTACCTTTATTGTCATTCGCCGGCTTAACCGGCGAATCTATAAATATTAAATAGATATTAAACAGTAGATTCACCGATTAAATCGGTGAACGACAGGATAAATTCACCTATAACAAAATATATATTTATTGAATTATAATATAAAACTAATATAAATATTAACTTCCATAATAATAAAAATTATCAAGTCTGAAAAATGCCGAATTTTACAAAAGATAATGCAAATGATATATCTCGTTTATTAAAAAAAATGACCTCCGAGATATCCGATGACAGATTTAATAAAGATCTTATCATAAAAAGTGAGCAGTTAAAAACCGTAACCGACGATGAATTAGATATCAACAACGGTGGTGTTGCGGCTTTAGACATAATGCACAATATCGGTTTAATAACCCCGTTTGCTTTAGCGTATTCACAGGAAAACCCTAAATATATAAAAGCTATTGCGAACTTATTAAGCGACGCATCTAAGATAAAAGGAGTCGATATAGATCGGGACATAAGTGAATCATGTGATTTTCTCGGCTCACCCGGAGAAGGAACGGAATTATATATCACCGGTTCAATGATTAGATTTAAGATGGCAAAACCTCGTGAAAAAGAAACATTCGGTCAACTTATAGAAGGCTTGCTGAAAAACTCAGGTCGTAACCGGAACCATACACCTTTGAGTTTTGCATTGCAACAGGGCGATCTGGAGTTTATGACGCAATATAGTGAATTTTTAGAATCTAAAGAAAGTAAACCTCAAATCCACACCTCTTCCATAAAAAGTAATGGTGACGTTTTGGATGCAGCAAGCCGGCACAAAAAACCTAATCCTTCCCCCCTACCTGCATCGCAACAAAACAACGGCAATAATGACTTAAACAACTCTCTTCTTGCACTTGGAGGACTTGCTTTAGCCGGAACTTTATATTACGTATCTAAAAAATTGAGAAATAGCTATAAAGAACAACAGGCACAAAAGTCGGCTCAGGAGTTAATAGAGGCGGAATCACAAAGTAAATCGCAGTCGCAAAGTAAACACACGGAATCAAAAGGCAGGACGACAAAATCCGGTAAAAAGAAAAATACGGGCAAACAATCCCTAACATCAGGCACGCAAAATATAGAAGCCGCTTCTGCCTCCGTTGAAGTACCCAGAGTAATTTCTTTTAGGGAATTAAATAGCGAAGAAACCGTCCCCTTGCAAAATAATCCTGATATAAAAGACTTAACTAAAATTGAAAAATCAAAACCGGTATTACAAGCCTCATCTCCGGCTTTTACCGCTCTTACAACACCTACGGCTTTTGATACGATGGAACCTTTTTCACTTGATACTCCGCAGGAGCCACAAGCTTTAGCCCTAAAAGATTCCGAGATATCCGAACTAAAAAAAGAGATACAAAAACTAAAAGAATCATCAGGCTTAAAAGACGCTATTATCGCCAATCAAAAGAAATCTATTCACACCTCCGGTAAAGACTCTGAAATGATGAAAGAGCGTCTAAGACAAGAAACAGAACGGGCAGATGCGGCAACCGGAAGGGCAAATTTTTCTGAAAATAACGAGAAGTCACTAAAAGAAAACCAAAAAGCTATCGAACAACAAAATCAAAGATTAAATGAAACAAATAAATTCCTGATAAAAAAAGCACAGGAAAAGGACAAAAAAATCTCAAGACTTATCAGGGAACAAAACCGCCCGCTAACAATCAACGAAGAAAAGGCAAGGGCTTTCGACGAAGGTCGCTTCAGAGGATCAATTGAAACATGGGAGCCGGCTCTTGCATGGGGTTATGCACAAAGAGCTCAGGAAGATCAGGGATATATAGGATATCTTGAAGGAACCGTTCAGGATTTACTCATAAAAGTACAAAATGCATATTATGACGGTATGCAACAAGGTCTTGAGCAAAGCAGGGAAAGTACGCAGGCACAACTTTTACAAGCTGAAGAACGGGGTTTTCATCGTGGGGCAAATCTCGATTATGAAAAATTCTACAAGAGCTTAAAAGAACAAGTACAGGCAGAAAAAGAAATCAGGCAACAAAATAATAATGACAATACACAATCGACCGCAAGCCGACCGCTTGAAAGAAAAGTTCCGATATCGCCCGAATCTATCGAGCAGCAGAACGCCTTAAAGAGGTCAAGATCGTTCAGTTAACATTTATAACTTGCAAAAAAGCTTTCTATATTTAATATTCAAAGAAAAAATCCGTAAAAAATTTCAAAGGAAGACAGCAAATGGCAATAACCGAACTACAACGAGCGGAAGTAGCTGCCCAAAAAACAGAAGTAAACAAGACTTTAAGAAAAACAGTTGATGACTTGGAAGCAATATTGTACGAGCCTATCCCTGTTCTTGACCACGGTTTTGTAAGAGTTGTGGATTATATGGGTGATGACTCTGCAATTGTTCAGGCAGCCCGCGTATCATACGGAAAAGGTACAAAACAGGTCAGTCTCGATGCCGGTTTAATAAATTATCTTCTGCGTCACCGCCACACGACTCCATTTGAGATGTGTGAGATAAAATTCCATTTGAAAATGCCTATATTTGTCGCACGTCAATGGATTCGCCATCGCACGGCAAATGTGAATGAATATTCGGCACGTTATTCGGTTTTAGATAACGAGTTCTATATCCCTTCTGCCGAACAGTTGGCAGCCCAATCAACCAAGAACCATCAGGGGCGTGGTGAAGAATCATTAAGCCAAGAAGAAGCTAACCGTGTAATAGAAATATTAAAAGGTGATTCACAGCAATGCTATAAGCATTATGAAGAATTGATGAACTGCAATGCAGACGGTGAAATAATCGACCACGATAAAAAAGGCATAGCACGTGAGCTTGCCCGTATGAACCTCCCTATTAACATATACACTCAGTGGTACTGGAAAATAGACCTGCATAATTTGATGCACTTCCTTGCACTGCGTGCCGATAGCCATGCCCAGTATGAAATACGTGTTTTTGCCCAAACAATGCTTGATATAGTAAAACGCTGGGTTCCGATAACCTACAATGCGTTCATGGATCATAGGGTAAATTCAACTGAAATTTCAGGCAAAGGCATGGAAGTTATAAAAGCCATGATAAACCGTGATTTTACAGATCAGGAATCATCAGGAATGAGCAAGCGTGAATGGTCGGAATTGATGGAAAAACTCGGGCAGAATTTATAAATTTCATTCCCTATTTAGCTTAGAGCCGGTTTTTGTGGTACTTCAACTTTTATACTTTAGCATGCTTTAATTTAGGCGGCTTCTGCCATTAAAAATATTCACATTCAAGGTAAATATGAACCTTAAAGATACACTCGATAGTTTTATGCAGGCTTACAAAATAAAACCCACGCAAAAAATAGCGGTGGCTGTGTCCGGTGGCTGTGATTCTATGGCGTTGGCATTACTTGCCTATTCGTGGGCAAAAACTCCTATTATCGCAATTACGGTAGACCATAGGCTTAGAAAAGAATCAAAAGACGAGGCAGAGCAGGTTTCACGCTGGATGAAAAAATACGGGATTGAACATCATATCCTGAATTGGGACGGAGATAAACCTCCTTCTAATATTCAGGCAAATGCACGGGAAGCACGCTATAACCTTCTAACCGAGTTTTGCAAACAAAACAGGATTAAAACCCTGCTTGTAGCCCATAATAAAGAAGATCAGGCAGAAACTCTGCTTATGAGGCTTATGCGTGGTAGCGGCATTGAGGGAATGTGCGGTATCTTCGAAGATACAAATATCAACGAAGTACGTATTTTAAGACCCCTGCTTGATGTCAACAAAAACGAACTTAAATCTTACTTAAGGAAACAACAGCAAGGCTGGATTGAAGACCCTTCTAACCGCAACGAGAAATTTACCAGAGTGCAGGTCAGGAATTTTATTAACAATTCACCTGAGCCTGACTTGCTCGTTGAACGCCTTGCCAATAGTTGCAAAACACTACAACAAAGCAACAGCTACATAGAGGAAAAGATTAAGCAGGATATAAAGGAAGTAGTTAATATCAGACCTGAGGGCTATTGCATATTAGACATAGAAAAGTTTAAATCATTACATAAAGAATCTGCAATTAAGATACTGTCACGAGTAATAAAATCGGTTGGCGGTGAATATTACAAGCCACGTTTTGAAAAAACGGATAGTTTGTATAAGCAGATTATGGAAGGAAAATACAACGCAACATTAGGCGGTTGCGAGATATTTGAATCCAAAAAGATAAAAGATAATGGAAAGATATTCATAATAAAAGAAAATGCTGCACTGCAACATAGCTTACCCCTAAACGGAAAATCTTCCGTTATCTGGGACGGGCGTTTTATGTGCTCCCTGAATAAAAAGGATATATCGGGTTATTATGTGGGGGCGTTAACGGAGAAGGGCTTTTCCGACCTACTAAAATCCGACAAAAAACTAAGCAGGATATACTTGCCGAGAAAAGTTATTTTCTCACTTCCTGCCTTACATACACTTGAAAAAATAGTTGCGGTTCCCCATATATCATATTACGAGAACAACGAGTTTGAAGACCTGTTTGATGTTCGCTTTTTAGATGAACTGTTAAATTTAGCACAGTAAATTATCATTACAATTCTTTAATTTCAATGTTTTTACTATACTAACATAAGTAAGTTGGTATAATTTATTTTAAATGTCCTTTTTTAAATTGCAGGGGAAGATAAATGGGTGCCGGTAAAAGTTTTTTCTTTTGGATAATTCTGATAATAGTGATGGTCATGTCATACGACATGATGAACAGCGGTTCGGGTTCTATAAATTCGGAAGAAGTCGGTTTTTCCGATTTCTTATATAATGTAGAAGCCGGAAAGGTTCAGGAAGTGCAGATAAGGGGTTCTCATATAATGGGAACTTACAACAACGAAACAAGTTCTGCGTTCAAGACCTATAGACCTGACCAATATCCGGGACTTATTGATGTTTTAAAAGACAATAATGTAAAGTTCGAAATAAAACCTGCCGAATCATTCATAGGTTCTTTAATAGGCTTTTTACTTACATCACTGCTTCCTATATTCCTGCTTATCGGTGCATGGATACTGGTTATGAAGCATATGCAAGGCGGCGGCAAAGGCGGTGGAGCTATGGGCTTCGGTCGTTCAAAGGCACGCCTTATGGATAAGAATAAAAATAAGGTAACATTTAATGACGTTGCCGGAATTGAAGAAGCAAAAGAAGAGCTGCATGAAATCGTAGACTTTCTTAAAGACCCGCAAAAATTCGGTTCTCTTGGCGGTAAGATACCGAGGGGTTGCCTTCTTGTAGGTTCTCCCGGTACGGGTAAAACCCTGCTTGCCCGTGCTATAGCAGGGGAAGCCGGAGTGCCTTTCTTTTCAATTTCAGGTTCCGACTTTGTCGAAATGTTCGTAGGTGTCGGTGCAAGCCGTGTACGTGACCTGTTCGAACAAGGCAAGAAAAATGCACCATGCCTTATATTCATAGATGAGATTGATGCAGTAGGTCGTCACCGTGGTGCAGGTCTTGGCGGCGGTAATGATGAGCGTGAGCAGACACTTAACCAGCTTCTGGTTGAGATGGACGGATTCGAGGAAAATCAGGGAGTTATAATTATAGCGGCCACCAACCGCCCTGACGTTCTTGACCCTGCCCTGCTTCGTCCGGGTCGTTTTGACCGTCAGATAGTAGTGCCTTTGCCTGACATATTAGGGCGTACCAGAATTTTGGAAGTACATATGCAAAAAGTGCCTTTAGCACCTGATGTTGACGCAAAAACAATAGCAAGGGGAACTCCGGGTTTTACAGGAGCCGATCTTGCCAACCTTGTAAATGAAGCCGCACTGCTTGCTGCCCGCAAGAACCGCAAGGTGGTGACGATGCAGGAAATGGAAGAGGCTAAAGACAAGGTAATGATGGGTGCTGAGCGAAAAAGCATGGTAATGGACGAAGAAGAAAAGAAACTTACCGCATACCATGAAGCAGGTCATGCCGTTGTAAGCATTCATTGCACTGCCTCCGACCCTATCCATAAAGCAACTATAATCCCTCGCGGAAGGGCGTTAGGTATGGTAATGCGTCTTCCTGAAAAAGACAAGTTATCCCTGACCCGTGAAAAAGCCAAGGCAGATATGGCTGTCGCTATGGGAGGTCGTGTCGCAGAAGAAATGATATTCGGCTACGAAAAAGTAACCTCCGGTGCATCATCCGATATAAAGATGGCTACTAACCTTGCTCGTTCAATGGTTACGCAATGGGGCATGAGTGATAAGATAGGTCCTATATTCCATGCGAGCAATCAGGACGAAGTATTCTTAGGGCATTCGGTAACCCAGCAGAAAAACGTATCTGAGGAAACGGCAAAAATCATCGATCAGGAAGTCAAAGACCTTGTTAATGAGGGCTATAAAACGGCGGAATCAATATTGACCAAATACCGCAAAGAACTCGAAACACTTGCAAAAGCACTACTTGAATATGAAACGTTGAGCGGTGATGAGATTAGGGAAGTTCTGGCAGGCAAAACCCTAGATAAAAAATCACTATTGAAAGCTAGGAAAACCATTAAAAAGGCGTCAGTTCCGATTACGGTTGTTGACAATGCGAAAAATGAAGGCAAAACTACAAAACCCGAACCTAAAAAAACAAAGGTCAAAAAACCGACCGATAAAAAGAACGATAAGTCAGATAAGGGAACAAGCCCTGAAGGTGCTTAATTAAATTAGTAACGAGTATTTAAAATGAAATATTATCTTTGGGCTTCAATTGCTTTTTTTTCATTTAATAGCTTTGCCCAAAACTATAGTCCCGTTCAGTTGGAACAACAAAGGCTGAATGACAGGCTAAATAAAATGGAGAATAACCTGAATATTCTTCAAAAGCAGTTTTACAAAAACGGCAAAGCACCTGCGTCATTTGACAATTATGACGATGCGTCACCTAATACGCAGGTACGCATAGACGAAATTGAAGAAAAATTGCGTGACCTTATGGGTAAGATTGAACAAAATCAGTTTAACATTACCAACGCACTAAAGCAGATACAAAAAGTTTCACAGGATATTGATTTTCGCCTTAGCGAAATGGAAAAAAAACAGACGCACAATAGCTTAGGCTCAAATATAAACTCTCCCGCTCCCAATACTAACGCAAATGACAAAAAAGAACCTGAGCTTGTAGGTAAGTTGGAGAACGCAACCCGTGAGAGCGTTGCTCCTATTGATGAAAACGACCAGTATGATAAGGCTTTCATGTATTTGCGTAATGCAGAGTATGACAAAGCGGAGTCTATGCTTAAAGCGTTCATAGACAATAATGCGGAAAGCAGTCTTATCAGTAACGCTTATTATTGGCTTGGTGAGACTTTCTATGTACGTGAAAATTTTGAACAATCTGCGGTCAATTTCCTGAAAGGCTATCAAAAACTACCCAAAGGTAATAAAGCTGCCGACAATCTTTTAAAATTGGCCATGTCTCTAAATAAAATGAACAAAAAGAAAGAGGCGTGTACAACTTTTACTAAGCTTGAAAAAGAGTTTCCCGAAGCTGAAAAAGCTATTAAGGACAAGGTAAGTGAAGAGAAAAAGGCTATAAATTGTTCATAAAAAAAGACAATTATCACTTTAACATAAGTAAGTTAGCAACTATTGTCATCCCCCGAATTTGCGAAGCAAATTATAGGGGGATCTCATTTTAATTTGTAGAAGACCCCCGAACAAGTCGGGGATAACCAATAATAAGCATTACCTAATCAGCGATTTCACGACCGGCAAAAAAGAACGCTATCTCACGTGCTGCCGATTCAGGGCTGTCAGAGCCGTGAACAGAGTTTTCACCTACACTATTAGCATATTCTTTACGTATAGTACCTGCATCAGCATTATCAGGATTGGTAGCTCCCATAACTTCACGATATTTGGCTATAGCATTTTCTCCTTGTAGAACCTGAACTATCACAGGGGCAGACACCATAAAATCAACTAACTCACCGAAGAAAGGGCGTTCTTTATGCTCACCGTAAAAAATCCCTGCCTCACGACGGCTAAGATAGATTTTTTTCTGTGCAACGATAGAAAGACCTGCATCTTCTATCATAGCATTGATTTTTCCTGTTATATTACGTTTGGTAGCATCAGGTTTGATAATAGATAATGTACGTTCGATAGCCATTTACTCAATTCCCTTATAAGTATTTTCAAAATGAGAGACCCTTATAAAAGTATTTCTAAAAAAAGCAAGTTTTTAGTTTAAATGCTCCTGACAGCTCCTATTAAAGGCATGTTTGCATCAGGCATATCGAATTTTGATAACTGATTTTTTTCTATCCATTTTAATTCTTGCCCTTCTTTTGGCACAATAACACCTTCCCACCGTCTGATTACAAAGACATACATTATAAGATGAAAGTCAGCATAACGGTGAGACAGGAATGTCAGAGGCAACAGGCAGCCTGCCGATGTTCGGATACCAAGTTCTTCCTTTAGTTCACGGACTAAAGCAATTTCAGGAACTTCACCCTCCTTAGCCTTACCTCCGGGAAACTCCCATAAACCTGCCATGGGCTTGCCTTCAGGTCTTTTGGCTATAAGTATTTTTTCGTCCTTATCTACCAAAACACCTGCGGCGACATATTTAAAAGCAACCTTCTCTAATAATTCGGGATATTCCCTTGCAGGGTCACAACCGCCTTGATACATGTTTTTCCTTTCTTTGAAGTTACCTTACTTAAATCTTTACTTAGCTTAACCATAAAAACTGAACTCTACTCACTAACCACCGGCAACTAAAACCTAAAACAAACTATCCTGCCTCTTATCTGCTACCACCGTTTTTTTAGACTTATTCCCCAATGCCTGAACATCGGCTTGTCCGTCGGCAAATTCTATTTTCAGCTTATCACCGGCATTAACGCCGGTTGCCTGACTAATCACCTTGCCGCCCGAACTATGCACAACGGCAAAGCCACGCTTTAAAACGTTTTTATAACTATAGCTTTCCATTAGCTTTCCGAGGAAATGTATTTTTTGCTCCTTATCCTTCAATATTTTCGGGAAGGCATTTTCAAGACGGATAGCCAGATTATCAAGTTTTTGCGTTTTATCATCAATAAGCTGCGAAAGACTCGGCATTCCCCTTGCCAGTCCTTTTAACTCATTGGCTTTATTTTCCAGCAGCCTGAATATATCCCCTTTTATTCTCCTTGCCATATCATCTATATAAAGCACAAGCTCGGCTTTTACAGGTACAGCCTTTTCAGCGGCAGCCGTAGGGGTCGGGCAACGTAAGTCGGATACATAATCAATAAGCGTAGTATCGGTTTCGTGACCGACAGCAGATATAAGAGGAATATCCGATGCCGCTGCGGCACGCACAACAATCTCTTCATTGAACGCCCACAAATCCTCTAAAGAGCCGCCTCCCCTTGCCACTATCAGCAAGTCCGGTCGGTTATCACCTTTTACAGCGTTAAAACCATATATGGCATTGGCTATCTGCTCGGCTGCTTTTTCCCCCTGCACCAACACAGGCCATACAATTACATGGGTCGGAAACCTGTCCTCTATCCTATGCAGTATATCCCTGATAACCGCTCCTGTAGGCGATGTAACTACTCCTATTATTTTAGGCAGGTAAGGTATAGGCTTTTTTCTATCGGCATCAAACAGACCCTCTGCCGCTAGTTTTTTCTTACGCTTTTCCAGCAACTCCATCAACGCTCCAAGCCCTGCCGGTGTCATTGATTCCACTATCATCTGATATTTGGATTGCCCTGCATATGTAGTTATACGCCCCGTACACACCACCTCTATGCCGTCTTCCGGTTTGAATGTAAAACTGCCCGTACTACCCTTCCAGCATATTCCGGCAAGCACCGCCGATTCATCTTTTAAGTTAAAATAAAGATGCCCCGAAGGTGCGCGTTTAAAGTTAGATAACTCACCCTTTACCCTAACATAAGGAAAAGCCCCTTCCACCGCAAGCTTAATGGTATTAGATATCTCACTGACACTAAATTCAGGCATGTTCGGGTTTTGTTCTAATTGCGACATAACTGGTTGCTATTTTTGTAAATTCGGGGTAGATAATAGTCCGAAAATACGAAGTATTACAACAAAAAAAGGCTTTAGATATGAACATTTTAGTTATCGGCTCAGGCGGACGTGAACACGCATTGATATGGAAATTATCTCAATCTCCACAATGCGAAAAGATTTTTGCAATACCGGGTAACGGTGGTATTTCTAAAATCGCCGAGACTGTTGTAATATCAACTTCAAACCATGATGACGTAATAAAATTCTGCAAAGACAATAATATAGAATTTGTAATGGTCGGCCCCGAAGCACCATTGGTTGAGGGGTTAGTTGACTCATTGGAGGCGGCTAATATACTCACATTTGGTCCTAGCAAAGTTGCCGCACAACTTGAAGGCTCAAAGGACTTTACCAAGAAAGCCTGTGATAACTATAATATCCCGACTGCTGATTACCGGACTTTCACCGATGCAAATTCGGCAAAAGCATATATAAACGAGAAAGGAACGCCAATAGTTATAAAAGCTGACGGTCTTGCCGCAGGCAAAGGCGTAATAATAGCTCAGGATAAAGAAGAGGCATTTACCGCAATAGATGACATGCTGGTAAATAACCGGTTCGGAGATGCAGGAAAATCGGTAGTAGTTGAGGAATTTTTAGAAGGCGAGGAAATTAGCGTATTTGCCATATGTGACGGCAATAAGGCACTATATTTCGGCTCGGCACAAGACCATAAGGCAGTAGGTGAAGGTGATACCGGACCGAACACCGGAGGAATGGGTACATACTCCCCTGCCCCGGTTATGAATGCTGCACTGCAACAAGAGATTATGGAAAAAGCAATTATCCCTACAATTGAGGGAATGAAAAAGGACGGCATGCCGTATAAAGGAGTTTTGTTCGCAGGGTTTATGGTAACCTCAAAAGGTGCAAAGCTACTTGAATTCAATGTAAGGTTCGGAGACCCCGAAACGCAGGTGTTAATGGCAAGGCTTGATGAAGACCTGCTTCCTATCCTGATATCCGCTGCAAAAGGGCAATTGCAGGAAAAACAAATAAAGCTAAAGAACAAAACCGCCTTATGCGTGGTTATGGCGGCTAAGGGATATCCGGATTCATACCAAAAAGGTACGGTTATAAATAACCTTGAATCTTTAGAAAATTCCGAAGATATCGTTGTATTCCATGCAGGAACTAAACTTGACGAGAACGGCAATTTCCTTGCAAACGGCGGTAGGGTTCTTGGTGTAACCGCCCTTGGCACATCGGTAACACAAACTCAGGCAAAAGCATATAATGCCGTTGATAAAATTGACTGGAAAGACGGATTTTGCCGCCGTGATATCGGCTGGAGGGCTATAAAAAGAGAGAGTGCGGCTTAATTTCTGCTTTCTCGTTCTTCGGCTTCCGCCATATCGACGTTATGGCGTATTAAAGTAACTATGTAATCAAGGTTTTCCACCTCACCTCGTTCCTCTGCATGCATCATCATATTTCCGATAATACGGTTAGCCACCTTTTTACTAAGCATTATACCGTTATTATTAAGTTCGCCCCTTAAATCACGCAATACATCGACTAATACTTCTGAAGCCTCATATAACTTGGGAGGTAGGTTTGCTCTTTCATATAGAACTTTAAAACCTTTGTTCCCCGTATCTTTTAACAGCTCCCTTACATTCAGCACGGGAACTTTTGTTGCCCTTGCTATACACACCTCAAATAAATTGAAGTTCCCTACGCAAAGTGCGGATATAGGCATAAGGTCGGGCGGAATATGCAGTTTTGTCATAAGCTTGCAGAATTTATAATATTCCTGCTCGGTACTTTGCATACCCATTACTTTCATAGCAGAAACTTCCTGCCCCTTATTCATGACCTCATCAAAGTTTTTAACTTTGTTTTTATGCTTTTCTTCTAATTTTGCATATATTTCTTGTGATACGGTTCTAGCAAGTTTTTCCATTATAACGACAGGTATTTTTTCCCTTTGCACCATAGCTTCCAGAAGTTTTTCATTATTTGAAAAATCATCTATTATCTTTTTATACCCGTCATCGGCAACCCTCGCCCCATCATTATGCAACAACTTATCAACAACCTTTTCATGACCGGTTTCTATTAAAGCGTTTGAAACTAATTCCGAGACATCTTTTCTTTGAGCAACACTTTCCTGTTTAGATATATCTTGGGTGGAATCAATAATTTCGACAAGGTCTTCATCTGTAAGAACCTCGGAAAATGTAAGAACGGGTATTGAAACTTCATTAATATCTTTTGCCAACTCCATTACAACATCGTTAGGTATATCTTTGGATAGTTTTACGGATTCAGAAAGAACCTTTCTTACTTCAACTTCAGTATCTTTAAGTAGTATGCGGAATATTCTTTCCGCTATTTTCATCTGGTCTTCATCAAAGCCACCGGCAGAATAGTATTTACCTATCTTTTTGGTAACATCTAACCTTTTTTCAACAGAGCTTTTTATTAGCTTTTGAATATCGTCATCTGATAATATGGCTTTGTTACCATCCATAGAAAATACCTTAAAAATAATACCTAATTTTAAACCGTACTAACTGTACTAACTATACATTTTACCGCACAAATGGTTAATTTTCTATTAATATGCGATTATTAACGGCAATCGGTTCAATATAGGACATGGGTGTTGTTTTTATTATTATTGCATCTAAAAATAAAAACATGCTATACAGCATCTAGCCAAAATAATATGAGGAAGCTATGGGTCAGGTATTATCGGGTGTGCAGCCTACAGGTAACTTACATCTTGGTAACTATCTTGGAGCGATAAAGAACTGGGTTAAAATGCAGGACGAGCATAACTGTCTTTTCTGTATAGTTGACCTTCACGCTATCACAGTTCCGCAAGACCCTAAAGAGCTACTAAACAACACAAGAAATACGGCAGCAGCCTATATCGCCTGCGGTATCGACCCGAAAAAATCCGTTATATTCCATCAATCTTCAGTGCCTGAACATTCCGAGCTTGCATGGCTATTATCTACCGTAACACCGCTTGGCTGGTTAAACCGTATGACACAATTCAAGGAAAAGGCAGGAAAGCACAAGGATTTAAGTTGTTTAGCCCTATATAGCTATCCTGTGCTTATGGCTGCCGATATATTGCTATATAAGGCAACGCATGTGCCTGTAGGTGAAGACCAAAAACAGCATCTTGAGCTGACACGCGATATAGCCGGAGCGTTTAACCATCAGTATAATAAGGAATATTTCGCACTTCCCGAGCCTATTATATTAGGTGAGGCTACCCGTGTTATGTCCCTTCGTGACGGCACGAAGAAAATGAGCAAATCCGAAGAATCCGATAATTCCCGCATAAACCTGACGGACGATGACGATACTATAGTAAAAAAGATAAAAAAAGCAAAGTCCGATATGGTAGAAGGTGTTACTTATAACGTGGAAGAACGCCCCGAAGCAAGCAACCTTCTTAATATATATTCGGCTATGAGCGGAGAAAAACGAACTGAAATAGAAAAAAGATATGCAAGTGCCGGTTTTGCAAAGTTCAAATCAGATTTAGCGGAAGTTGTAGTAGAAAATATCAGCCCTATACGCAACGAAATACAGAAATTACAACAGGATAAATCATATCTTGATGATATATTACGCAACGGAACCGAAACCGCTCGCAAAATAGCTAACAACAGCATAGGTGAAATAAAGGATATTATGGGATTGTTGAAAGTATAACTTTAGCGGGAGTTATGATAAGTTTGAATTTATAGTGATTTAAAATAACTTCCTTAACATAAGTTGTCATTCCCCGAATTTACGTAAGTAAATTATAGGGGAATCCATAGTCAGGGTTATATAATAAATACTCTCAAAAAACACCTCATTCAAATCCTTGCTGAAAATTAACACATATGTTACAATTATATAATGAAATATATTATTATTTTCGTTTTTCTGGCTATACCGCTATTACTGCACTCTAACAATGCAATTGCATTAGGTGGTGATTACGTAGTTGTTGTGTATGAGCTTGATAAAGTAAAGCGTATAGACCCGAATGCCGCCCCACAGTCTGATAGCAACGAAACAGGGCGGAATATTTCGGTAAAACAGGATATCCATATTGAAAGCGGTTCATTTAAAATTAGCCTGTTAAGCGGTGATTACCATTATTCGGACGTTAGGCAGTATAATAATAAATTAACAAGGCTCAATGAAAGAGGTAATTCCAATAAATGGAAATATGCCATAAAAACTACCGAACTTAATGAGCAAATACATCAAATGAACATGCAGGAAATGCTTCGTCAATTAAACGCCGATGAAGAAGCTAATAGCTCCGATAACAGGGAAAGAAATATATTAGGCTGGACGGTAAGGATTCAGGAAGACCTTTTAAAAGAAAATTTATTACAAGCCCGTGCGTTAAGGGAATTACAAAACCAATTATTAAAGATTCGAAACCGTGTACCGTATAGAGCCATGAAGCAACTGCAAACCGTTAGCATTTTTTTATACAAGGACAAAGGCGGAGTTGACCCTAACGTAACAGCTTATTATTCACCTTTATATAAAGCCGTAGTTTTCCATAATGCGGAAAAACTTCAAAATTTATCCGACAGGCAAAATGCGGTGGTGCTGCACGAACTTGCACACGGCTACCACGACATAGTATTAAGCTACGATAATCAACAAATTAAAGATGCTTATGACAATGCCGTTAAAAACGGTCTTTATACTAACGTAAAAACACAAAACGGCGGTATAGCATCTAAGGCATATGCACTTGAAAATCATGTTGAATATTTCGCCGAATTATCGGAAACCTATTTTTCAAGGAAGTACGGCTCGTTCGAAAACGACTATTACCCGTTCAACATTTACGACCTGAAAAAATATGACAATATCGGTTATAAACTGGCTGAAGAAATGTGGGGAAAGTAGTATAACTACCATATTAAAATATTATATAGTGTTTTAGCTTGCAGGCACTCTTTTACTTGTTTTTTTGTACCAAATATATTATGAAAGGCTGCTTGAGTTATTTTTTATATAAAAAATTATAAATTTAATGGTCGATACAAAATCTTTAAAAATTGCCGACGAGCATGACATAGACCCTTCGCTCAATCTTGAAGACGAGATTAACCGACTTCGAGAAAGCATGAATGCCGTTATACTCGCTCATTACTATCAGGATTCGGAGATTCAGGATCTTGCGGATTTTGTAGGCGATTCCCTTGACCTATCAAGGAAGGCTGCCGCAACCGATGCCGATGTTATTGTTTTTTGCGGTGTAACGTTCATGGCTGACGTTGCAAAGATATTAAACCCGACAAAAACAGTCCTGATACCCGATACAAATGCCGGCTGTTCATTGGAATTCTCATGTAGACCCGAGGCATTAAAGGCATTTAAAGAACAAAATCCCGACCACATAGTCCTGACTTATATAAATTCTTCCGCTGAGGTTAAAGCACTTTCCGACATAATAGTCACCTCATCGAATGCGGAATATATAATAAACCGGATACCTGAAGAACAACCTATAATATTTGCTCCCGACAAGTACCTTGGCGGCTACCTGAACCGCAAGACAGGGCGTAATATGCTCTTATGGGAAGGTTCTTGTATAGTACATGAAAGATTTTCTGAAAAAGAACTGGTAAAACTAAAGACTATACACCCTGATGCGAAAATTATCGCCCACCCTGAATGTCCCGAATCATTGCTGGCATATGCAGACCATATAGGCTCAACCTCATCTTTGATAAACTTCACTAAAGAAAATAACGGCAGTGAATTTATAGTCCTTACCGAACCGGGCATCATCCACCGAATGGAAAAAGAATCTGCCCGAAGTAAATTCTATGACGTTCCGGGAACCCAAGAGGGTGCATGTGCATCATGTAACGAATGCCCTTATATGCGACTTAACACTTTAGAAAAACTATATATGTGTATGGTTAATAAATCCCCTGCGATAAATATAACCGAAGAACTGCGTCTTGCGGCGAAAAAGCCTCTTGATAAAATGCTTGAGATGTCACCTCCCGAGAAATGATATTTTAGCCGCTTTTGTATATTGGCATTGTTTAAATAAATTCGCCTATGATATATATAAAAAGTGCTATATATTTTGGCATTGCTAACCAAAAGAGTTAACACTCCTTAAGTTGCGTCATTCCACGAATTTACGTAAGTAAATTATAGGGGAATCTCAGTCAATTTGAACCGGATTACCCTATAATTTTGTTACACAAAATTCGGGTAATGACGTAAAACTATTTTGGCTAGCAATACCTATATTTTTAACCATAATCGTAAAAAGAATACAAAAATGCCCAAAGATAAAAAGCCCGGAGATGCCTCGCAAGGTGGCATGAGGCAGATACATAAGAAAGTAAAGACCGCAAAGGGACGTAAACGCTCCTCTACAAAATGGCTGCAACGTCAGCTAAATGACCCTTATGTGCAGATGGCACAAAGAGACGGCTACCGCTCACGTGCCGCCTATAAAATCATTGAGATTGATGATAAATTCAACATATTCCAACCGGGCAAAAGCGTTGTTGACCTTGGAGCGGCTCCGGGAGGCTGGACTCAGGTTGCGGTACAACGCACAAAAGGTGCTACGGTTGTAGGTATAGATTTACAGCAAATAGATCCTATAATAGGTGCAACACTGATAAAATACGATTTTACCGAAGACCACGCACTTATATTGCTTGAAGAAGCTATGCAAAGTAAGAAGGTTGATGTGGTGTTAAGCGATATGGCAGCCCCTTCTTGCGGACACGCACCTACCGACCATATACGAATCATGGGTCTGTGTGAGATAGCGTTTGATTTTGCAAAAAATAATTTAAATGAAGGCGGAGCGTTTGCGGCTAAGATACTGCAAGGCGGGGCTGAAAAAGAACTGCTTGACGATATGAAGCAGCATTTCAAAATTGTAAAGCACTTTAAACCTGATTCAAGCCGCAAGGACTCTGCCGAAATGTATGTTGTGGCAACAGGTTTTAAGGGTTCATAATTCTATAGTTAACACTCCCCAAAAAATCGGCGAAAAATACTATACATAAATATATTTTTCTCTTAATGTTAGCATTTTTATAAACTACAAATTATATGTAATAATGCCTGATAAACCCCACGGTGATTTAACTACTCGTACCCTTGCTATGCCTGCCGATACCAACCCTGCCGGAGACATATTCGGTGGCTGGCTACTTGCTCAGATGGATATAGCCGGTAACCTTGTTTCCAAACGTATAGCTAAAGGACGCACAGTGACGGTTTCGGTTGATTCAATGAACTTTCACCTACCCGTTTTTGTCGGCGACACGGTCGCATGCTACACAAAAGTAAAACGGATAGGACGCACATCGGTAACTATCCATGTTGAAGCATGGGTATCAAGACAATATACAACAAAATTGATACGTGTAACCGAAGGCAACTTCACATTCGTGGCTATTGACGATGACAGGAAACCAAGAATAATACAAAAGGATAGTGATGAATAATATAAAACGCAGGGCTTTTTTAGCCGGAACATTAGCGGCAGGTGCTACGGCGAGTTTTCCCTCTCCGGCCATATCTTCGGGCAAACGTCAGTGGAAAATGGTAATGACATGGCAAAAGGCATTGCCGGGTCTTGGTACGGGTGCGGTTCGTCTTGCTAACCGTATAACGTCACTTTCCGGCGGACAATTAGAAATCAAAGTTTATGGCGGCGGAGAATTAGTTCCTGCTATGGAAGTATTTGATGCGGTCTCTCAAGGCACTGCCGAAATGGGACATGCAGCTCCATATTACTGGCTTAATAAAAGTAAGGCTACGGGTTTCTTTTGCGGCGTACCGGGCGGACTCACCGCTCAGGAACAAAACGGCTGGCTATATTTTGGCGGCGGTCAAAAACTCTGGAACGAATTATATGCACAATTCGGACTGATAGCATTCCCTGCCGGCAACACAGGCTGCCAGATGGGTGGCTGGTTCAACAAAGAGGTGAACACCCCCGATGATATAAAGGGACTTAAAATGCGTATTCCCGGTCTTGCAGGAGAAGTATTCACTAAGCTTGGCGGAAGTGCTCAGGTCATACCTCCGCAGGAGCTTTTTACATCAATGCAATCGGGTGTAATTGACGCACTTGAGTGGGTAGGACCTTGGAACGACATGTCGCTTGGCTTCCATAAAGTTTCCAAATATTATTATGGTCCGGCTTTTCAGGAGGGAGGGCCAACACTGGAATTAATGATTAACAAAAAAGCTTTTGACGAATTGCCTAAAGAGCTTCAACAAATTGTAAAGATTTCATGTGCCACTGAAAACGACCTGATACTTGCAGAATATCACGCAAATAATATCCGAGCGTTCAAAGCTTTCAAAAACGAGCATAATGTCGATATCAGGCGTTATCCCGATTCGGTCTTAAAAGCGTTATTTTCTACCGCTGAAGAAGTTATTGCCGGCGTTGCCGATGAAGGCGATATTGAAAAAAGGATATACGAATCATATAAATCATATCGAGATATGACCGTAGCCATGAGTCCGTTCACCGAACTTGGATTCATGAATGCGAGAATTTAAATTATAGTAAATTAGTGTTGCTAACCAAACAATAAAAAAGGCTCTTTAAATAAAGAGCCTTTTTTAGCTATATTTAATATCATGTTACTTTATAACAGTAACACCCCTTCTATTCTCAGCCCAAGCAGACGAGTTAGAACCTACTACCGCAGGACGCTCTTTACCGTATGATGTAGCTTGGATTCTGCTAGAACTAATACCTGAAGAAATCAGATATTTCTTAACAGCTTCCGCACGTCTTTCACCTAAAGCAAGGTTATACTCACGTGTACCGCGCTCATCGCAGTGTCCTTCTACTATAACATCTACATTAGGGTTCTTCTTTAACCAAGCAACCTGCTTATCTAAAGTTGACTGACCTTTTGCAGTTATAATAGAACTATCGAACGCAAAGAAAACTCTGTCATTTGCCCTAGCACCGACTTTACTGCCGGGGATTTTAGCAAAAGTTTCAAGATTTCCGCTGTCGATCATATATTGACCGGACACATCTGAAGAACTTGCACTTTCTCCATCCGAGTATTTTCCGGCATCGGTTGACTTTGTTGAACTACACGCAGATAGGATTAGTATTGTTGATATTACGGCTAAGGCTCTGATAAACATCTTAAAGTTCCTCATACTTTGATTATTTTGAAATAAGCCTGATTTATCATCAGACTCGTCAAGTTTAATATTATTTACAATTATTCTTTATATAGGTCAATAGCAACTATTATATAAACTTAAATTTTTACGCTATTTTTATTTTATAACAACGGAGACCATGCAGGATCCGAGCCGTCCATCGGTGTTTTTACAAGCCTTTTATTGTAACCTGTTAAATCTACCGAGTATATTTGCCACTCACCTTCTTTGTCACCCCTGTTTTTTTCCTGCCTTGCAAACATTATCACTCTACCGTTTGGCGACCATGTCGGTCCTTCATCAAGATAACTTTCGGTAAGCAGCCTTTCCCCCGACCCGTCGGTTCTCATTACACCTATAAAGAAACTGCCTTTATACATTTTGGTAAATGCTATCAGATCTCCCCTTGGCGACCATACGGGCGTTCCATACCTTCCCTGACCGAAACTTATACGCCTTACATTATTCCCGTTCTTATCCATAACATATAACTGCTGGCTTCCGCCCCTGTCGGAGTTGAAAACTATACTCTTTCCGTCAGGCGAAAATGACGGGGAGGTGTCAATCGCACCGTTATCGGTAAGTCTTTTTTGCGTTTTTGTTCTAAGATCCATAGTAAATATCTCGCTATTACCTCCGACCGAGGAAGACAAAATAACCGACTTTCCGTCAGGGGCAAAACGTGGGGCAAAAGACATGCCGCTAAAATTACCGACCACTTCCCTTTCTTTAGTATCCACATCAAGAATATAGACTTTAGGCACATTATTAGAATAGGTCATATATATAACCTTCTGTGCGGTAGGCGAGAATCTGGGAGTCAACACCAACTCGCTTCCGTCGGTCAGGTAGCGATGATTCGCCCCGTCCTGATCCATTATGGCAAGACGTTTGACTCTCTTTATTGCAGGACCGCTTTCGGAAACATAAACTATCCTTGTATCAAAATACCCGCTTTCACCGGTCAGCCTTGAATATATCTCGTCAGCCATAAGGTGGGCTATTCTACGCCAGTTATTCCTGTTCGTGCTATATGACTTACCGGATATCTGCTGTTGGGCGTGCGTATCCCATAAGCGGAATTCCATTTCAAATTCATTATTAGCTATTAAATTTATCCCTCCGGTAGCCAGTGCCGATGCGTTTATCCCCGTCCATGACGGAAATTCGGGAACGGTAGCACTGCTGTTTATTTTCTGTATAAAAGCCTTACGGGTGATTGAACGGAAAAGCCCCGAACTTATCAGGTCTTTTTCCACTACATTGATTATTTTTTCCCCAAGTGCCACCGCCTCAGGATTATCGCTACCAAGATAAGGTAATGCTATAGGCAACGGCTCTACATTACCTTGCGTAATATCAATACTTATTATCGCATTGGCATTTTGAGAGAATAACAGAAAAATAACAACTGACAGAATTTTAAAAATATTTTTCATTTCGGCTCTAACTAATTAATTAATTTCACGGTCTAATTCTTGTTTTGCAGAGGGTTCTACAGTAAATTCTAAATTCATTCTCTATGAGAGAAACTTCATTACCGGAAATTATAACAAATTAACAAATTTTCAAGTTGCAAATATGCATAAGAACATTAATACATCATCTGCGACGGGTCGAAATTTATTTCCATCTCACGCCAGCCCTCTTTTACAGCAAATTTTTCAGGCGGCAAGTCCTTTAAAGGGCTGGATTTTCTCACGGCCCTTTCCGCACTATCTACCAACGCCCTATATATGGGGTCGCTATTATACCTAAAACTATCTTTTCTTTTTATACTCTTTACATTCCCTTCAATATCCAAAGTGATTATTAAGGTTGCCGTCAGCCTATGAACATCTTTAGCCCCCGAAAAGGAGATTGTAGACCAGTTTTCCATTATCTGACGTATTATCGCACCTTTTTCGCTTTCACTAAGAGGCAGACCCGGTTTATAATCGGACTCCTCACTATTATTAAACATATCCTCAATATCGGAAAAATCGACCTCCTCGCCTTTGGTAGCTTCTTTCGGCTTAGACTCTATATCTTCAATAGTCTTTAATACCGATCCAAATAAATCCTCTTGCGGTTCTTCTTTCTTGACTACCTTTTTTTCTTCTTTTTTAGGCGGTGGAGGTTTTGCTATAGGCTTAACATCTTTTTGTACTATTTTAGGTTCCGACTTTGGTTTCTCGACAACTTTAGGGGTTTGCGGCTTAGGTTCGGGTTCCGACATTTTAGGCTTTGGTTTTACGGTAGGGTCGGGCTGTGCAGGTTTTACATTTGCCGTCTGACTGGTAGGAATCTTAGGTCTGGCTTTAGGCACAACCTTTTTTTGAGCTTTGGGTTTTACATTGGTAAACTCACCTATGGGAAGTATTTCAACTACAATAGCACTATGCTCCGTAAGCTTCTTTTCATAGAAACTAGGCAAGCCGAATAGTATCACCGCGAAAAATATCACGTGCAGTATGGCAGAAAATATTACTCCTGAACGCATTATATATTCTCCGGTTATCCCCCGATTTCAGTCAGCAAGGCAACTTTATTAAAGCCTGCGGAGTTTATTTTTCCCACAACTTCCATAACTTTTCCATAATCAATATTTCTGTCACCCCTGACAAATATCCTCACATCTTTTTTCTCGCCCGATATAGCCTGCAATTTTGCTACTAACTCGTTTTTATCTACCTTTGATTCCTGAATATAAACATCGCCTTTGGCATCAACGGTAACAGACAAAGGCTCGTCCTGTCCTGTAACCGGAGAGGCATTAGTTTCGGGCAGGTCAACCGTCACCCCCGCAACCATCAAAGGGGACGTTACCATAAATATAATAAGTAAAACCAGCATTACGTCCACCATCGGCGTAACGTTAATTTCAGCAACAGGATGATAGTTCCTGTTAATTCTTCCGCTATGTTTATTGGCTAACATTCCCATGGCTTACTCCTCGTTATGCGCAAGAACGGTGCTAAGCTCATTTGCGTAATCTTCAAGTTTACTTGCAACTTTTCTTATTTCATTGCTAAACAGGTTGTAAAAAACTACGGCAGGTATGGCGGCGAAAAGTCCTATTGCGGTTGCAAGCAGGGCTTCGGCAATACCGGGGGCAACAACTGCCAAAGTCGTGTTCTTTGTGGCAGCGATAGCCTGAAAGCTGTTCACAATACCCCATACCGTACCGAACAGCCCTATAAACGGTGCGGCAGAACCGACCGTTGCCAATATGATAAGATTATTTTCCATTTTCTCTATATAATTATTCTTAACCCTGCTCAAGGAATTATATATCCTTTCTTTATACTGGTTCAGAATTTGGGCATCGGCTCTTTTTTGTAATGCCGAAGGGGCGTTTTGTACTTCCTTCATGCCTTCTATGAACATGGCAGCCATAGCACTTCCGGGATCCGACTTGTTAACCCTACCATATAGTGCTTTATACCCTTTACTTGAGCGGTACGCGTTCTCAAAAATTGCCGACTTATAACGCATTCTCCTATAGCTACTCCACTTACTATAAACGATTGCCCAACACCAAAAAGAAGATGCGACCAATAAGAACATTACAAACTTAACAACCATATCAGACTGTGCAATAAGTCCCCAAACCGACATATCAACCGACGCAACACTACCTGCAACCGTTGCAACATCAACTGCATTTGATGCCATAGAACCTCCCTTTTTTTAATATTTATCGTATCGGCATATACAATTTATGAAATTTTATAAAAACGCAATATTTATAAATTAATATCAGACCTTCGGCTATTAATATAGAGTGGGATTTACAAAAGGCAATATAACAAATTTTCACGAAACAACAATCACACGGACTAAATACACTCAATAAGCTCACAATTATTAAAAACTTAAACAGTTTAACCACATGCCGCAATTAGCATATAGGAGCGATGAAAAATCATGACCAAATCAAAAAATCCTTTACCGAGCATCGAAGAAGAAAAACGACCTGAATCTGACAATCTTAATCATGACTCGGCATACTGACTTCTGCCGGCAATAGAAGCCATAGAACAGAATATTAAAACTACGGAAAAAAGAGAACATTATTATAAAAATAAAAGGGGTTAGCACAAAAAACTAACCCTTTTTATTTATAAAACACGAACTACAAATCTTACTTTTTCTTAGCGGTAGTAGTAGATTTAGTTGTTTTTGCCTCGCAGGCAACGTACATATAATGCCTTACATTAATTAATAAGATAAGGAACAATATTGTATCTGCTACGGATATTTGACCGAATACCTTATCCAGACCGATAGTTAGCATAACTCCGAGAATTATCTTAACCACACCTATTACAACTAAAAGCATTAGTCCCAATACAATCAACGGACCGATTGACTCAATTTGCATCTTTTGAAAATTTATCATTTTAAAAACCCCTCTTTTTAATTAAGATAAACACAGCAACCAACCATTGGTATCAGGCTAACCGTAAAAATATGTCAACCTTGTGTTTTTATTAAACAAATACAGTTTAGAAGTATAACAACCATTAATTAAAATTTAGTTAACATAATTAATTTGTATTTTATTAACCGTTTCAGGAAGAATCTAATTAATGACATTAATTGTATTTGGCATTGCTAACTAAACATAGTTTTTGTATTTAATATCAAAATTGTTAATATTTGTGTCATGCCGAACTTGTTTCAGCATCTGCTCTGAAACAAAAAGATACTGAAATAAATTCAGTATGACGAAAATTATGTTTAGTTAAGCAACGCCCCGTGTTTTATAGATTAAAGGAAAAGCATCAATGCAGGATTCAAACCGCATCGCCAAAGTAATCGCAAGGTCGGGTCTTTGTTCCAGACGTGATGCTGAAAAATGGATTTTAGCAGGACGTGTTAAGATTGACGGGAAAATAATTGATAAACCTTCAATTAACGTCACTGATAAAAATACTATACTTGTTGATGACAAACCGCTTCCGAAAATAGAAGAAGAAAAATTGTGGATTTTCCATAAACCTAAGGGGTGTATAACATCTACCGACGACCCTCAAGGCAGACAGACCGTATTTGACCTGTTACCAAAAGATATGCCGAGAGTTATAACCATAGGCAGGCTTGATTATAATACCGAGGGTCTGCTCTTGCTTACAAACAGCGGAGAGCTGGCAAGGTATATAGAGCTTCCCTCTACCGGCTGGGTTAGAACCTATAGGGTCAGGGCTTTCGGGAATCTAAATAAAAACAAACTTGAAGATATAAAAAACGGTGTTGTAATTGACAAAATAAAATACGCTCCGGCAAAAATAAACGTTGAACGTTCAAATAATAAGAACCACTGGATTACAATTTCAATAACGGAAGGAAAAAACCGAGAGGTAAGGAAACTACTTGAATATACGGGTCTTAGCGTAAACAGATTGATACGTACCTCATACGGAATTTTTGAACTTGGAAAACTACCGGTAGGAAAAACTATTCAAATTCCACAAAAAACACTGTATGATGCAAAAGTTTTAAAGTAACTTACAAAAGGCAGTATGGATAATAACGGACAAAAAGCTACATCTAAACATTCCGATATAAAATCAATCGCAAAAGAAACGGCAATAATAGCAGCATCAAATTCTGTCTGCACACCTATAAACTATGTGTTGGAAACCATCAAAACAAAGAAACAGCAAAAAACCGACAGGTCATATACTTCTTTAGTTTCCGGTTTATATGAAAAAGGCGGTGCTTCAAGATTTTTCAGGGGTTATCCGTCATATCTGGTTAGAAATACGGCAGGTTGTTTTTTCGGTAGCAGTGCTATAGTAGCGTCCATTCATACGTTAAAAGACTCCGATACCCCCCTTCCCGCAAAAATGGCAATAGCTTCAATAGCCGAAGGTACGGCGGAAACAATGCTTTTTCCGGTAGAGATATCCGAACTTGCTGCAAAAACATCAAAATCCGGCAGTACAAATTATGCCGACAATATCTTTACTAAAGAGGTTTTACAAAAAGGTGCGAATGCTTCCGTGCATGCGTTATCAAGGAACATCACTTATGGTGCCGGCATCGTAATACCTTACATGATGAACAGCTCTCCGACGGTTAGCTTTACTACCGGCATAGCGGCAGGTCTTATATCTCTTCCGTTTGATGTTATGGCTACTAAATCTTTTGCGGAAAACACAAACATACGCCAAACATACACTAATTTACTAAAAGCCGATAAACGTACGGCATTTGCAGGAGCGGCATTACGAGGAATGCAGATCGGATTATACTCACTGGCGACCAATCAGGCACTCCATTATATTGATAACCGACAGCAACAATCTATAGGTAGGTAATATTATGCGTGTAATATCAGGAAAACATCGTGGGCGGACAATTCAAACCGTAAGCAGCAAAAAACTGCGTCCCACAACAGGCATGGCACGTGAGGCTATTTTCAACATTCTCAGTCATGGAAAATACTCCGACGACGGAGAGAGCCTGATTACAGGAGCAAATATCCTCGATTTATTCTGCGGTTGCGGTGCATTATCAATGGAAGCTCTTTCAAGGGGTGCTTCAAGTGTTACTTTAATAGATATTGATAAAGAACATCTGGATATAGCACGCAAGAATATAACTACGATAGGTGAAGAGCAAAAGGCTGTTTTTATCCGCAGCGATTCTTCCACCCCTCCCCCTGCCCGTATTCCATGTGAAGTTATTTTCCTTGACCCTCCTTACAATCAGAGTCTGGTAATCAAGTCGTTGAAGGGAATTGTTGCGGGGAACTGGCTTGCACCTGACGCTATAATAATCGTAGAGACCGATTTCAGGGAAGATATAGAATTTCCCGAACAATTTAAAGAACTTGACGACAGGAAGTACGGAAACAGTCGCATCAGGATATTAAAATGGCTTGGTTAAAAATTCTTTTCGTTAGCAATTGTAAATTAAAAACAGCTTTGATATAAACGAATCATGAGAAGCTTATACCATTTTCCATTATGTCCGTTTTCCAGAAAGGTAAGGATACTACTTGCCGAGAAGGGGTTGAGCTTCGAGCTTATTAATGAAAATTACTGGAAAAGAAGAAAGGCATTCGCAAGACTAAACCCTGCTATGCAGGTTCCCGTACTAATTGAGCCGAGCGGTCTTATTGTTCCGGACAGTTATTCAATATGTGAATATTTAGAAGAAAGATATCCTGAAATCAGGCTACTGGGCAGAACATTAGAGCAAAACATTGAAATAAGAAGATTATCTTCATGGTTTGACAATAAGTTCTATAACGAGGTGGGCAAATATTTGCTAAATGAAAAGGTTATGAGATATTTAACAGGAAACGGCGAGCCGTGTTCCGATGCTATCCGTGCGGGTAAAACGAATATAATACCGCATATGGAATATTTTAAGTACCTTACACGTAGCGACAAGTGGCTTACGGGCGAAAGGCTAACACTTGCGGATATAACCGCTTCTGCACATTTATCTGTTTTAGATTTTCTGGGCGAAGTTCCTTGGGATAATTATCCTGATGTCAAGGAATGGTATGCACAAATAAAATCACGCCCAAGCTTTAGACCCATTCTTGCAGATAGGGTCGTCGGCTATATACCTCCGGTGTATTATGCAGATCTTGATTTTTAATTATCTGTTTTTGAATAATTTTTAAAATAACAGTCAAAAGTCTCTGGACAATCCTTGAATTTTGCCTTATAAGCATCACCTCTTTATATTACATAAAAGGTCTGATAGCTCAGTTGGTAGAGCAAGGGACTGAAAATCCCTGTGTCGCTGGTTCGATTCCAGCTCAGACCACCACTTTTAAGGCTTTCAGCATATCGCTCTGTGTAATTCCTGTGTAATTGTGCAAAAATACTTCATTAACTTTACCATGAAATATTTTATCCTCTACGGCCTTTTTACTCTGTAACGTTCTTCTAATTTATCCATAGCAGCTTGTATATGTGTGCCGTTCTGGTGGCTATAGCGTTCAACCATCAATAATGTTTTATGGCCTGATATACGTTTTACCGTAGGTAGATCAACACCTGCTTGCACAAGGTGAGTGATGGCGGTATGCCGCAATGTATGCCGAACAATAACCTTTGGATCAAGTCCGGCGGCAGCTACAGCACGTTTAAAAGGTTTTTCTATATTTACTGTGTGCCCAGTACGTGAGGCTTCTGAAGGGAATAACCATTCTTGCCCTGGCCGGGCAACTTCTATATACCCCTTTAAAAATCCAGCAAGATGTGAAGTAATAGGCTGCTCGCGGCTTCCTGCTTTAGCTTGCGCTATATGGATTATATTCCTATCAATATCAATGTTTTTGACTCGTATTGATAATATTTCCATACGCCGCATACCAGTTTCTAATCCAATAACAATGAAAGGGTATAAATGCGGGTGCTGGTCGTGCTTGGCTTCTTCCACGAGACGCGCCGCTTGCTCGGTGGTTAAATATACAATCCTTGAAGGCTCCTCTTTTAGCTTTTTTATGACACAAGGCTTATTATTAATCCACTTCCACTCAATAGCTTTGCTTAATAAATGTGACAAAGCTGCCAAATCCCTGTTAATTGTACCATTCTTTGCGCCCTCTTCCTGGCGCTTCTTTTTAAAGCGCTCAATGTCAAATGTAGATATTTGTGGCAACGGCTTATCCCCTAACATTGCCGCAACATGCTGGGTTAAACGGCGTTTCTTGGCATGAATATCTTTGCCGCCCTCTTGCCCTAATTTTTCAATATATTCATCTACAGCCCTGCGTAATGTAAAAACGGTTTTCCTACCTTTGGGCAAATTAAGCCTGCCACTTCTTGCGTCCGCTCGTGCCTGATTAATAAATTCCTCTGCTTTTTCTCTTGTCACCCCTTCGCTTTCTTTACCGATAACGCGGTGAACGCGCATACCGTCAACCATTATATTTACTGTAAAACGGCCATCACTATTCATAAGACGTTCAAACGTGATGCCGTTTTCTGAGAGTGTTCCACCTGCGGTAAGTTTGCGTAAGTTAGGGCGGGTTAGTTTTAAGAATTTTTGTGCCATGCAGACTATTCCTTAGGATTATTTATTATTATGTTTTGATAGCCATGCTTTTGGTGGCTTTGGAAGTGAGTCCTTGGTTAATTCACCACTTGATATTTTTTTGAAAGTTTCAAAATACTCTCTAAGACTCCCTCTCATTTTTTGATGATATGCAACTGTTCCTTGTGGAGCCGTAGGATCTTTTAAATGCTTATGTAGATCATCCAAATAAATAAAATAATCACTTTCAGTAATAACTTTAACCAACTTCTCTTCTTCAAATGTAAGCAATTCAGGTCGGCAGGTAGCAAGTTGGTATAATCTGTCAGATTCTTCTACATCCCATAAGAAATTAAGAAAATTTAGCTTGTCGCTTTTTTCATCATATAGCCCATCTACAGGATCGTGGATAGCTTTCTGAAGTGCCCATTCTACTACACTACTCAAATTTCGCCTCTGCTTGCGTGCTAGTAATTCTAGCCCATAGCGGATTTTTGGATCAAGCCTAACTGTAATACTTTCAGCCTTGGTCTGCTGCATTACTGGAGATAATCTACTACCCATAAAAACCTTCCTCTCTAAAGTTCTATATAATTCTAATATTGTAATACCGGCTATAATGTCTTGCGTCAAGTTATAATTTGTTATATCTAAATAAATGTCTTACCAGATAAGACAGTATTATTAAATTGAATAGTTGAATGGGTATATAAAATGAAATTTGATTCTAAAGATATAATTATATTTCCAGATGGTCGCTTAGATACTGCAAATGCAGCTATTTATGCAGGACTATCTGTAAAAACAATGGCAATGATGCGCTCTAATGGTTTAGGAGCAAAATTTATAAAACGCGGCAGAGTATTTTATTACAAAGATGACCTTGACGAATGGATAAATGCCAAGGGAAAAGCCACAAGCACTGCACAAGCAAGGGTACAAAATCAATGATAGATTTTGCCTCTTTAAACAATTCTTTATTGTGCCAAGTTGGTGATTTGCTTCCAGCCTGGCTACCTTGCGGTAGGCGCGAGGGGCTAGAATATATTGCCTTGAATCCTACCAGGCACGATAACAAAATGGGTTCCTTTAAGGTTAATCTTGTATCTTGTGAATGGTCGGATTTTGCTACTGGTGATGCAGGTGGTGATTTAGTCAGCCTATATGCTTATTTGAAGGGGATTAGCCAATATCAGGCGGCCAGAGAGCTTTTAGGTAATGCTAAAAATATTATACCCTTTGCACCTAAAGTACCTAAAGCACCTAAAGTTAATGAAAATTCACTAAGTGATTATGTTGGTAAAATATGGCGTGGGTGCGGTGGTGATAATTCAATAGTTGCAGCATACTTAAAAAGCCGTGGCATAACAGGCGCAATACCGCCAACCATAAAAGAGCATTCCAGCTTATACCACAAACCAAGCAACTCAAAACACCCAGCAATGGTTGCGGCAGTAACTATCTGGCCTAATAAGACAATTTTAGGGCTGCACCGCACCTATATAAAACCCGATGGCAGCGGCAAGGCTAATATTGAACCTAATAAAATGATGCTAGGAAGCGTAAAGGGCGGGGCGGTAAGGTTATCAAAACCATCTTCAAAGCTTATTTTGGCGGAGGGTATAGAAACTGCATTAAGCGTTGCTATGTCAACAGGATTATCAACATGGGCAACGCTATCAACTAGCGGCATGTTGAATGTAGAAGTACCACCTTTAGAAATAACGCAGAAAATAATCATAGCCGCAGACAACGATAAAGCTGGAATAGGAGCTGCAAACAAACTGGCAGACCGCTTACTTTCTGCTGGTTATAGGGTGCAAATAGCGATGCCACCAGAAGGCATGGATTTTAACGATTTATTACAAGGGCAAAATAATGAGTAAATATAAGGTGAAAGAAAACATCATGGATGCACAAGACATAACTAAAGAGCTACCTCAGCCCCTTAGAAAGCAGAAAATAACGCCCTTTGAGTTTCCTATTAAAGACCTACCTGATTTGCTGAGAGAGGCGGTCTTGGGGCTGCATGATAAGATACAAGCTCCTGTAGCTATATGTGTTCAGTCAATATTAGCAAGCTCAAATTTAGCAGTACAAGGACATGCAAATATCATGTTACCCTATGGGCAGGAAAGACCCTTATCCTGTTTTTTCTTAAGCGTAGCGGAAAGTGGCGAACGCAAGAGTAGTTGCGATAATGAGGCAATGAAAGCTGTAAAAGCGTTTGAAGAAGAGCTAAGGCAAAAACATGATTTAGAATATCAAAGCTGGAAAAATGCACATGATGCATTTGAGAACCAAAGAAAGGTAATATTAAAGCAGAATAAAGGTAATGTTTCTGGTGTTAAGAATGAACTTGATAAATTAGGCAAAGAGCCTGAGCAACCATTAACACCATTGCTTATTTGCCCCGAACCTACTTTTGAAGGGCTTTGCAAATTAATGGTACATGGTCAACCAAGCATGGGCGTTTTCTCTTCAGAAGGAGGCCAGTTTATAGGTGGGCATGGCATGAAGGAAGAAAACAAGATACGAACAGCAGCTGCCCTCTCTGAAGTTTGGGATGGTAATGCCATAAAGAGGGTTAGAAGTGTTGATGGAACGACTATATTAAATGGTAGACGAATCTGTATGCATTTAATGGCACAACCACGAATAGCGGCTACATTTCTTTCTGATGCGGTTTTAAAAGATCAGGGATTGTTATCAAGAGTGTTGGTAGCTTCGCCAGTTAGCACAGCTGGAACGAGATTAAAGCATCATGTGAAAGATGAAAGTTTTTTGGCTCTTGAAAAGTTTACTTCCGTAATATCAGATATTCTTAAAACTCCTATGCTAACAAAACATGGGTTTAAAAACGAGTTACAGCCCAGAGTAATATCATTTGAGCTGGACACGGCGGAATTATTTTATAGTTTTTCAAATCATATTGAAGAGCGTATGGGTGCAGGAAAAGACCTTGAAAGCATTAAGGGACTTGCTAATAAGCTTCCTGAACATGCATCAAGAATAGCTGCAACGCTTGCTTTAATCGAAAACATCAATACTAAAACGCTGGAATTAAAGTACCTAAGGCAGGGAATAAACATTGTTTTATACTATGCAAACGAAGCCTTAAGAATTTTTGATGAAGGCATGACAGACCCTAATATATTACTCGCAGAAAAACTCTTGTATTGGCTAAATAAGACTTGGGATAGTGAATATGTATCGTTACCTGATATTTACCAGCTATGCAGCAATGCCATAAATACCAAGGATAAAGCAAAGCAAATAGTATCAATATTAGAGGGGCATAACTGGCTAGAAAAATTTACTGGTAGCAAAATAATCCATGGCAAAACCAGAAGGGAAGTTTGGAAGATTATAAGGGAGGTTTAGCTATGAAAGTATTTTTAGAATTTGATTTTGATAAATTTGAAAGGGAAGTGTTACGAAAGCCTAAAACTTTAGATGCTTTAGATAATTTAGATGGCAAAGTAATAGATTTTGCAAAATACTATCATAACCTTACTGAAGATGAACGCGTGGAATATGAAGAGCGTTCGGCTATAATAGAATATGATGGCGGATTATCAAGACAGGAAGCTGAAAAGCAAGCTATACAAAATATAATTTATATGAGGGATTATAAAAATGAAAGATAACAACTTAATAACAACCGACAACTATGAAATATCAAAATATAACGCTGTCAAACATGGTATATTGTCACAATATACAGTTATGAGCTGGGAAAGCAGTATTGATTATGAAGCTTTGCTTGATTCATTGGTGCAAGAGCATGATCCCGATGGTGCAACTGAATCGCACCTTGTTGAAGAGTTAGCTGGTGTTGTGTGGCGTAAGATGCGTCTGCGATATGCAGAAATGACTAGCACACAAGAAAACTTAAATAGGCTTATACAAAGTAGCGATTCTTATAATAATAGCCATATATCTGCAAAGGCAGCATTGCTTGAAAGCTCTAGTGGAGTAAAGGATTTTGATATTAAGCAGGCGGTAGTTGCAACCAATCAGGAGACACAATAGGCATTAAAGCAAATGAAGCAATATCTTGCTTGCTGGAAAAAAGCCAGAAAAGTAATTGAGGAAATGCAGCCGTATGAAAAAGCTTTTGCAGCCCTGCATAAGGATGACCAGCATGAATGGAAAACTGAATATCTTGGTCAAAAGGTAAGTGAGTATAGCGAGCGTGTTTATGAAGAAAATGAAGAAAGCCTTCACTCTTGGATAATTACAAACATTCCATACTATGAAGCACGAGTTTATGAGCTGGAAAATAGGGAAAAGATTAAAAAACAGGTATTAGGGCAGTCTTTTCTTGCACAAAACGACTTAAATAAGTTTACACGCTATGAAAACCATCTTGACCGCAAATTCGAGAAAACCCTTGCTATGCTTATCAAATTGCAGGAATTGAGGGGTAAGGACTTTATTGTAAGTGTCAAACTTGCCTAATGATTTCGGTAAAAAGGAAGGGGGTAAAGTGAACCTCCACGGGGCTTGCCTCGTGGAGGTTCACAATGAAGGCGAGTTAGAAAAAGATTCAACTATTTCCAAAATTGAAACAGTTCAAAAAGAGGGCAAAAGACAAGTAAGCCGTGAAGTTTTGCATTATAATCCCTTCAGAAAGGTTTGTAACCCCGTTCTCATGTTCATTTAGGGTTTTATATTAGATGCTGACCGATAATATTTATTAACAAGTTAACGATAAGCAACTATTGTGTTTTTTTGGTTGGTAGATAAAGCAACTATTAATTGATAATATTAAAATATTTAAATTTTAAGGTTGATTTTTATATTTTTGGAAATTATGAGTAATCTTAATAAATGTTAATAGAGCTTAGTTTGAATAAATAAATTGATAATGATTGGGTTTTTAAACCTCCAATAAGTTGAGTTATTAGCAATTATTAAATTTATTATTGTGCGTATTTTAAAACGAATGTATTAATTCTGCGTTTATCTTCGTTTATTAAAATTTATAGAGGTTGTTATTATGAAGAAGTTTTTACCATTATTAATTTTAACACTAGTTGCATCAGCTTGTGCTTCTAAGCCAAAAGGTAGTTCCACTGTTTTAGGTAAAGTTACGGTTATTAATGAATATGGCAGCGATATTACTAAATATTGCCGTGCTAACATTGACAAAACCGGTTTGTTTAGCCAAAGTGCCGGAACAGGTTCTAACGGTCTTGAGCAAATTACATGTATTAATGGCGGTGATGTATACCGTATTAAAGGTAACCGGTTGTCAGTAAATGTTCCTGCTGAAAACTCAACAGTTGATTTTGGCACTGTAGAAATCACTTTGAATGGTGATGCAAGCTATAAAGTTAGCGGTGGTGACGGCAAGATCAGCGTTGGTGATACTACCAAAGGCTGGTCTAAGCACGACACTAGAAATATTCGTTAGAAAGTATTTAACGTTAGTATTATAAGTTTTTGAATGCCCTATTTAGGGTAAACGGTTTTGTTTTGTAAATTTTGTTCTAAAGAGGATTGAGAAATGGCTTTTGCACTGAAAAAACTAACTGACAAAGAAAGAGAGCAAATGGGATTTGCTAAAACTATGGACGATGTTAAATTGCCTACTGGGGGTAGATTAGGATTTGTTAGTATTGTATCAATTGATAATGATAATAATTGTCTTCTAATACCAATTAGAATTAGAGGAAAACAAAACAAGTTTGAGTTTCTTTATGATGGCAACCCTCTGATTGTAACAACTAATTCAAATGAAACTATACGAGAAAAACCTTCTGATGATGGTTTATGTAAGTACGATGTTAACCATGAAGTAATTGCTATAAAAATTAAAATGAAGTTGGTTGATCAGTTGCCACAAATAAAAGAGTTGGTAATTGAAGCGTTATCTTGTTTTGGCATTGGAAGCTTTAGATATAATGGGGATAGCAAAGTAAAAATATCAGATGACTTAAAAATTGAAACATCATCACATGTAAAATCTGAATTTAGAGTTAGTGACTATATAACAATTAATTAATCAAAACATTTTAGTATTTAATAAACGAAAGGCAGTAAGTTATGCAACAATTAGAACCTATAATGACAGCAGGTAAAATAGTTCAGTATATTGAAGATAGGCTAGATATTAATGGAAATTCAAACCTTTCATTAGATGAGATGAAAGATTTAGCTGGAAGAGTAGATGTTTCAAGTGCGACCGAAGGAGGTAAGGTCTCAGTACTATATTCCGGAAATGTTGACGGAGGGTCGGCACATGGTCTAGCAAATGATATAGTTAATCAGCATACTGATGCAGGAGGTTATTCTGATTTAGGTATTATAGATAAGACTGATGCTAATATTTTATTTAATAATGATGTTTTTCTAGATGCGTTGCAAGATGCTGTAGATAATCATAATTTAGTAAATCCAAACAATCCGACAACATTTGAAAATGAATTGTACAAAACGGATGGAGGAATGTGGAGTATAGCTTCTGAGAATCTTGCTTCAAAAGCTAGTGGTGATATATTGGTGATAATATCGCCTGATGTTGATGCAAACAGGGTTTTTGCTGCAAATGAACTTCCTAAACTACTTAATAACGATGATGTTAATACAATAAACGGTTTAAATAAAACCGAATTAAAAATAATATATGATACTGAAGGACTTCAACCAGCCTTAGATAGACTAACCGTTCAATCTAGTGCTTTGCTGAATACTGTTAAAACAGGTACTGATGGTTTTGGTGATAAATATTATAAAACAGATGAACTTTTTGATCATTTTGATGGAATACAGGGGCATGAATTACCGCAGGGCGTGAGTCCTACAGGAACTGTTGCAGGAGCAGATTACGCTAATTGGGTTGATACGGCTAAGGCTAATGCTACGGATGTTTCATTCAAAGGAATGCTAGTTAAGGTTGGTTTGGCAGGTGCTATACTTGATATAGTGTTTACAGCAGAAGATGCACAAGCTGCATATGACCAAAACGGAGTTGCCGGTGCTGCAGATGTTATCGCCGAGTGGGTTGCAGGTTCCTTAGGTGGTGGAATATTAGGATGGGTTACAGCTGCTGGTGTAGCCACGGCTTTAGCTCCTGTTATTGCAGGTAGTGGCGTAGCTGTTGCTGTAGGAGCCGGTGTCGCATTCGTAGCTGGTTTTGCAGGTGGAGCAGTAGGTGATACCCTAGGAAGGGCTGCATATGACGCTGCTAAAGAGTTAGGAGTGATCCCTAGTGGAAATGATTTTACTGATAAACAAGCTCAAAAAGAAATATTAAATAATGCAGATGGTGCAAAATTAAAACAAGAACTTGATGCTCAAGGGAAGACAGTTGGTGATTTTGTAAAGCAGATTGAACAAGATACAGGAGAGTCAGCGGACGAGATAATTAATGATAACAAAGAGTTCTTTGGTGAGGCTTTAGGTATTCCGCCTGAATTTAATGCTACAAAAAATAACAATGGCGACGTTATTATTGAAGGAGATAATGGATTAGATACAAATATTGATTTAAATACCGGTCAGGTTCATAAAAATATTCCGCATAATGTAAATGTTACTGATGTTTCAAATACAAATGGCATTTCGGTTGGAGATGTAGCAGGTTCTGTCTTTGTTAATCACATAATGGATATAAACCCTAATACTCCAGATATTGGTGATATTGGAAATTCTGTTATTGATCGGGCTATTAATACAGTTGGAGCTTCGTCATCTCAAACGAGTGGAGTTGATTTATCAGGGGCACAATCCGCTGTTGCGAATAGTGTTGCTAGTGGAGTTAGTGCTTATAACGGTTCTTCTTCCAGTGAATTAAATGGTATTGCTCTTGATCCGGGGCAAACTTACTTCCTGCTCCTAAAAGATGGAAGCCTTCAACAAGTAGATCATAACATGAATAAAATTGGAGAACCTATATCAAGTGATGAAGTTAATACAGAAACTCTCGGAAGAGTACCTAGTGATGAAATACCTTGGTCTTCTGAAGAAAAAGACGATCTTGAACTGAAACGTTGGGATGACTCAAGCCTAGATATAGAAAATAGTTTTGAGGTTGCGTCATTAGAAACAAAAAATCTACTTTTACCTGAGGCTCCAAGTATAATCTCAATGGTAGGAGACCTTGTATCAGGTTTTGCCGGAATGATCGGTGATGTTGTAGGCTCGGTTGTATCCGGTATTGGATCGGCTATTTCTACCGTAGGAAGTACAATTTCTGGTGCGGTTACAGGTGCGTTGGATTTCTTAAGTGGATTATTTGGTTCAGATGGTTTTTCAGTTCCGCCTTCTGGTGCGGATGCATCTGGTGGTGAGTTTGTAGCACCTGTTGTTATAGACTTGGATAATGATGGGATTGAGCTTACAAACTTAAATGATTCTACAGTATTTTTTGACGTTGATGCTGATAGTTATATGGAAAAAACAGCTTGGGCTGGAGCTGATGATGGTTTGTTAGTAATTGACCTGTTCCAAGATGGTCAAATTGTATATGGAGAAGAGATAAATTATACGCTTTGGGATAGCACTGCCACAACTGATATGGAAGCGTTGCGAAATGTCTTCGATACTAACTCAAATAATGTTTTAGATCTAGAAGATGAGCGTTTTGGAGAATTTAGAATATGGCAGGATTTTAACCAAAACGGATATGTTGACACAGACGAATTACAAACTCTTGATGCTATGGGAATAGATAGCATTAGCCTTGATTCTGTTATTCCAGAAGACGAATATGATGGTGAGTATATTCAAGGAAACATAGTTTATGATGATACTGCTGTAACATGGAATAATGGTAATTTCGGTAGGGCATATGATACGGCTTTTGAATATAGTATTGGTGGATTAAAATTTAACGGCGATAGTGAAGAATTTAGCATCAACTATGAAGATGGCAGTGAAGTAAGTATATACCAAGCTCCCGATAGTAACCCGATTAATATAGATTCAGAAATTAATTCTTATGACGTAGTAGTTGGCTCTGTCGGAGACGATATTATAACTAATAACGGCTCTAAGGATATTATTTTCGATGGTGGTGAGGGTGACGACCACCTTGAAGGTGGTGCTGGTAATGACTGGCTTTATGGCGGTGACGGTATTGATACATTAAAAGGCGGAGCAGGTAATGACTTGTTGTTTGTAGATTCAGATGACGTTCCAGCTAATATTGATGGCGGTGATGGAACTGATATAGCTGTAATCACAACGCCTACAAGTGTTACAATAAATATTAGCGATCATAATATAGAAGCTGTTTTTGGTAATGATGGTAATGATAATTTCTCAGCGTCCGGAACAGCATCTTTTGAAATGTATGGTGGTGCCGGAGATGATGAATTAACTGGAGCAGACGGTGATGATATCTTAAACGGTGATTCTGGAAACGATATCTTAAACGGCAAAGGTGGAAATAATTTCTTATTTGGCTCTCTTGGTGATGACACCTATATCATTGAAAAGCATGCTGGAACAACCACTGAAATTGCTAGTTTTGATACCAATAATAGTTCAGAAAAAATTGATCTTTCAGATTTTGATTTAACTGAATTATTAATTATTACAGACATAAATGGAACAAGAATCAATCTTGGTGATAATCAATATGTAAAACTTACAAACACCAATGTGTCAAGGTTAGATGAAAGTAGCTTTATATTCAAAGTTGGTACGAACCCTCAAATCATTAAACATGTTAATGGAAGCGGTAATGGTGAAATTATAAAAGGTTCTAACACTGATGATATTATAAATGTTGGTGGTGGTAGCAACTACGTAGTTACAGGACGTGGTAATGATGTTGTTTACACAAACCCTGATGCCTTAGATGTAATAAAGATTACCTATAAGCCTGGTGCTACAGATATAATATATGGTTTTGATAAGTATAACTTAACTCAGCTAACATATTGGATGGGGCAGTTTGATGGAGATACTACTACAGGTGCCGGAGTAATTACCAGCGGAACTACCCCGGAGTTATGGGAAGAAAAAACAGTTCAAACCTCTTTTAATAACACTACATTTGATCTAACAGAATTTGCACATTTAGACTCACGTTCAGATTTTATTGTTTACTCAATCGAAAATGATACGGTTATTAACCTTGGTAATGATCAAAAAATTATTCTTAAAAACTATATTCAGCAAAATACTACAACAGATTACGTTTATGGGCGTGACCATGTCGCTTATGGTGGCACTGCACCGGCTCAATTTATCATTGATTATGATATTTTAGATGCACAAGTTGATTCTTCTAACTTTATATTCTCTACTGATGGAAACCATATAGGAAGCCTTATTGACGATGAAATGCATGGTTCTGAGGGCATGGATTATATCAGCGGTAGTGAGGGTGACGATCTAATACTTGGAAATGGTGGAACGGACTTATTAACCGGCGGAACAGGAAATGATGAATTATATGGCGGCAATAACAATGATGGTATTTCCGGTAATGAAGGAAATGATTTAATTTATGGTGGGACAGGAAATGACGCTCTATGGGGTGATCAGGGTAACGACAAGATATATGGTGAAGACGGTCAGGATATTTTAACTGGTGGAACAGGAAGTGACATACTACATGGTGGTAATGATGAAGATACTTATATTTTCAATATAGGTGACGGCATTGATACTATTATTGATGAAGGTAATGTTAATAATAATGCTGATATTATAAAATTTGAGGGTGATGTATCTGAGGAAAGCTTAATATTAACCCGTGACGAGCAAGATTTAATAATAACGTTTAAAAATAACTTTAATGATCGAATAACTATAAAAGGTCATTTTACTGGAAATGCTATAGAAATCATTCGATTCTCTGATAATTCAGAAATTTTCCTTGATAGTATTGGAATTGAGATTAATGGAACATCGGGTTCTGATATTTTGTATGGTACTAGTCGGGATGATATAATTAATGGTTATTCTGGTGACGATACTATATACGGTGGTGAAGGAAATGATACCTATGTATTTAATCAAGGAGACGGTCAAGATATTATCGATGAAACCGGTGCATACTCAAATATGGATGTTATTAGAATAGGTAATAGTATTAATAGCAGTGAAGTTTATCATGAAAAAATCGGTAATGATCTTGTTATTAATTTTATAAATAATCCAACTGATAAAATAACCGTTCTTAATCATTATAATTCAGACAATTCAATGATTGAAAAAATATTATTTGCAGATGGTTCTGAGCTTGATTTGGTTAATAGCTCTGTAAACATCAATGGCTCTATTGGTGATAATATTATTAGTGGTACTTCATACAATGATATTATTAATGGTGGTGAAGGAGATGATGTTCTAGAAGGAGGTGCTGGAAGCGATACGATTGATGGTGGGTTAGGAGATGATGTAATTTCCTATAGAAATTCAAGTCAAGCTGTTAACGTAAATTTAAGTAATAACACGGCATCAGGCGGAGATGCTGAAGGAGATACTTACACCAATATTGAAGGAATTGAAGGCTCAATGTTTAGTGATGTATTAACAGGTGATGCTGGTATTAACAGAATATACGGAGTTGATGGTAACGATAATATTGATGGTCAAGATGGTAATGATAAGCTTTTTGGTGGTATAGGTGCGGATCACATACTTGGTGGTTCAGGAGACGATTTCATTGATGGAGGTGACGGTTCTGATATTTTAGAGGGGCAAGATGGAAATGATGCTATTTTCGGTGGTGCCGGAGGTGACATTATTTTAGGAGGTAGTGGTGACGATTATCTATCTGGAGGTACAGAGGGTGATATAATTGATGGTGGTCTGGATAATGACCTCTTAACTACCGGATTTGGGGATGATACTCTCACCGGAGGAGCCGGTATAGACCAGTTCAATATTAGCAAAAGTGCTAATATTGAAGATATAATTACTGATTATGAATTTGGAATTGGTGAGAAAATAGACCTTTGGGCGTTTTCAACTATAAGAGTTTTTGAAGATATAAGATTTATTCAAGATGGAAGCGATACAGTTATCGATTTAGAAAACAATCAAACTCTTCGTATAAAAAATACAAATATCGGACAATTCTTGGCGGATGATTTTATTTTAAGGGATGCTCCTGAAGAGTTAATTGTAAATAATTTAACTGATGATTACCAGTTGTCACCATCTATCTCCGCAATGGACAATGGTAACTTTGTTATTACATGGTATAGCACAAATAATATGTACGGTAATAATGCTGCGATAAAGGGTCGTATTTTTGAAGCTGATGGAACTCCCCAAGGGGATGAATTTGCAATTATTACAAATTCAGGATACACAAGTGGTGCTTCACAAAATGTTCTAGGAATAAATGGTGGAAAATTTGTTGTCGTATGGGATGAGTATGAAGTTAGTTTCGGACATAAAGCTAAAGGACAAATTTTTAATTCATCAGGACAGAAAGTTGGCTCTGAGTTTGATTTTGCTCAAAATTCAAGCGGTCAAGAAGTATTTAGATATGATACAACAGTTGAGGAGCTTAGTAATGGCAATATTTTAATTGCATGGTCTGGAGTTTCGTCTGACGGTACTAATGGCATACATTCTCAAATATTTTCATCAAACGGTACACCTGTAGGCAACGAGATTCATTTCGTTATAAGCAATCCTTCAGGTAATGATCCTGTAAAAACTTATAGTCATGTTGACGTTACAAAGATGAATAATGATAGATTTATTGTAACATGGAGAGAAAGTTATTCACTTAATGATGATTTAAACACCAAAATGTATAATCATTATATACAACTTTATGATAATGATGGTAATCAAATTGGTAATAATATAAAAATTATTGAAGGTACAGATTATTATGAAAATGGTGAGACTATTAAAGTTAGTGTAGCTAAAACAGTAGTAGTTCAAACTTTGTCTAATAATAATTTTGTGGCGATTTGGAGAGAAGTCGATCAATCCTCAAATAGCAGTGAAGAAAAGATTGTAGGTCAGATATTTAATAGTGATGGTAATGAGATTGGAAATGAATTTAGTATAGCAGCTAAATCATGGCAAAGAATTGATCCACAACTTACAGCACTTGATGATGGAGGATTTATTGTAACATATTCAGCTCTTAACAATGTTTTTGAGTTAAGTGCCGGTGAAGGAATTTATGCTCAAAGATTTAGGTTTGATGGTGTAAAACTTGGAGAGGAGTACCATGTTAATGATAGTATTGAGCAACAACAATTAAGACCTGATATAGATCAGCTTGAAAGCGGTGATTTTGTAATAACATGGGATTCTGAAGCTAAATACGGTCATTTGCCTGAAAAAACAGATATATATGCTAAAATATATTCTGCAGATGATGTGGTAATAAATGATAAGGTATATAACCATACATTTGAGTTTGGAAACGAGATATCAATACAATTACCATTTGACACATTCTTGGACGCTTCCGGCAATGCTCTTACTTATACTGCGACACTAGCAAATGGTCTTCAGTTACCTTCTTGGTTAACCTTTGATCCTATAACTCTAAAATTCTTTGGAACTCCTGAAAATTTAGACATAGGTAGTATTGGCATTAGAATTATAGCGAGTAATACTACTGAATACATGACTGAATCGTTTAATATTAATATTATAGAGCCTTCAGACGTTTATAGTCTACCGGTATCAACTCCTGAAATTTTTGTTAATACTACTACAGTTGGCAATCAAGACACACCTGCAATAACAGCTTTAACAGGTGGAGGTCATGTAATAGTATGGAAAAATGAAGTTTCCGATGATTATTATAAAGTTTACGGTCAAATGTTTGACGCATTTGGCAATAAGATTGGAGCAGAGATTGTTGTAAGTGAAGATGTAAATAGTGGCGATTTGTATGATGTTACAATTTTAGGTACATCAGACGGAGGTTTCTGGGTAGGGTGGCAGAACTATGATTACGACCCTAGCGTATATTATAATATAGGTTCATATATTCAACGTTATGATAATCTTGGTAATAAGATTGGAACTGATCCTATAAGGGTTATTAATGATGGAGATAATGCTCAGAATAATATAAGCATGACTGAGCTTACTAACGGTAATATATCGGTTGTTTGGGACGCAATGAATTTTTCTCCTTCCGGTCAAACTGATATGGATATATACAATCAGATTTTTGATATTAATGGAAATGCGGTTACAACACCCGTCTTGGTAAATGAATATGTAACTCTTGGGCAGTATGAGCCAATTGTAACGGCACTTTCTAATGGTGGCTATGTTATATCTTGGAATGGTAGAATAGATAGTGTAACAACCACTCAGTCACTAGCTAAGATATATGACTCAACCGGTGTTATTTTAGTTAATGAATTTTTATTAAGTGAGGATCTGTCTATAGATAATCGCAACGTTCAATTATCAGCACTTGATAATGGAAAATTCGCTGCAATATGGGTGACTAGTAGTGAAGATGCGTATGATACTGATATTAACGGAAGAATATATGACAGTTCAGGATTGCCTTTAAGCGAAGAGTTTGTTGTAAATGATGAGACATTCTTCTGGCAGCAACAACCGTCTGTTCATACGCTTGATAATGGTCATTTTGTTGTTGTTTGGAGTAGTTTATACCAAGATAATCATCAATCTGGGGTTTTTGGTCAGGTTTTTGATGAAAATGGCAATAAGCTCGGAGGAGAATTTTTAATAAATGAAACTACTTTTGGTACTCAAAATATGCCGACAATAACTTCTATTGGAGGAGGAGAATTTGTAGTTGCATGGATTAGTATAGACCAAGATGGCTCTGAAGGCGGCGTGTATTCAAAAACCTTTACAGAGTCAGATTATCAGGTTGTTGGCAGTAAGCTAATTATTGAAGGTACTGATGTTTCAGACAAACTATACGGATCAGAGCTTGACGATACATTCATAGGTAGAGACGGGAATGATATTTTTGTTATAAAGCAACAGTCCGGAAACATTGATATAATTAAAGATTTTAAAGTTGATGATTTGGGTTATGGAGTAATTTACGATAAAATTGATTTATCAGATTTTTCAAATATCCGTAATTTTGATGATCTTGATATTATCCAGCTTGGTGCAGGTCATGGTAATGGAGCGTATTTGAATCTAGACTTGGGTGATAACCAGACATTGCGTTTAAATAGTATTGATCTACAGTATAAGCCTCTAACAGAAGAAAATTTTATTTTCTACCAAGACATTAATTTTGCCCCTCAGTTGTTTGAAGGGATAAAAGATAAAAACATTTTAGTTGGTGATAATCTAGAATTTGTGATTTCAGATGATGCCTTTTTTGATGTTGAGGGTGATAATATATCATATACTGCAACGTTAGCTGACGGTTCAGATTTGCCTGACTGGCTTACTTTTGATCCTATAGCTAAAACTTTTCAGGGGGCTCCAACAAGTTTCGATGTAGGCAACATAGATAAAATTGACTGCTAGTGATGGAAAGTCTGATGTTGATACTTTCTTTAAAATAGTAACAAAGGGTACATTATTGTTATTAAACTCTAATAAGTATATTGGCTATATAGGAAACATGCCTGATTCATTTGTTATTGATGGATTATTAGCGGCATCATCCAGTGACAATGTAACCGTAACACTCACATTGTCAGATATCTCATCAGGTATATTATCTACAGATTCATTGACTTCAGTAAATGGAGTATTAATAATTACCGGGTTATTAGATGATGTAAATGAGGCTATATCTCAAATCACGTTTACTAAAGACGCAAGTTTTACAGGTCAGGTAAGTATCTCTACTATTTTAGAGGATGGTATTAACCCTGCATTTAATAGTAATGTTACTATACAGCCTAATCAGGCTCCTGTTGCCGCCGTTGATATTATTGCCGGTACTGAAGAAAGTTCATTACTAATAGATACAAATACTCTTATATCAAATGACACAGACCAGGAAGATGTAAGTGTTATTTTTGACAGTATTTTCTCTCAACCTTTAAGTGGTGCAACGCTAATAGATAATTTAGATGGAACATTCACTTATGCACCTAATGCTGATTTTTCAGGTATAGATACATTTGAGTATAAGGTTGTAGATAGATTTGGTGAGGATTCCATTGCTGAAGTTAGAATAAATGTTTCTAATATTAATGATGCTCCAACCGGAATTACACTATCAAGTAATATATTGGCTGAAAATTCATCTGGTGCATTTATTGGTGATTTGACCGTTGTAGATGTTGACACTGGAGATAGCCACACATTTATAGTTGATGATACAAGATTTGAAGTTATAAATGGTCAGCTAAAACTAGTTGACGGTCAATCGTTAGACTTTGAAACTGAGCCAACGGCAGATGTTAATATTATTGCAACTGATTTGGTAGGTGAATCAACAGCTCCTATCACATTTACTATAAATGTTTCGGATACAAATGATGAGCCGACTGCATCAGATATTCAGGCTACTACAAATGAAACAGATGAAGATATTGATTTTGTTATAACTGTAGCGGATATATTAACCCACAGCTTGGCTGATGATGCTGATGTAAGTGATGTGCTTTCAATATATTCTGTGCAGAATGCAGTGAATGGCTCGGTGTTATTTGATGGAACTTCTGTGACTTTTGCCCCTGATGATGATTATTTTGGTTCTGCTAGTTTTGAGTTTACAGTTACAGATGGAAATGGCGGAACGGTAACAAGAATTTTCAATCTTAATGTTGTTGCTATTAATGATAAGCCTGTTGTTTCTTTTGTAAATGGAGCGGTTGACGAAGATACACAACTGACTATTACGTTGTCTGATGCGATTGACCTAGCAAATGAGGATGGTTCTATTGCTCCAACTCAAACAAATATATCGATTTATAATGTTACAGCTAGTGCTACGGTTTCTGTAAATGCAGATGGTACTATCAGTTATAAGGCTGCAGATGACTTTAATGGTGTTGATACATTTGAGTATACAATTACCGATTCACAAGGTTTGGAGTCTGACCAACAAACTGTATCTATTACAGTTAATGCGATAAATGATGCTCCAACAGCTATTACATTATCCGATAACATTTTGGCTGAAAATGTAAGCGGTGCAATTATTGGTGATCTTACAGTTGCCGATATAGATGCCGGTGACAGTCATACGTTTACAACAACGGACGCAAGGTTTGAAGTTGTAAACGGTCAATTAAAATTAGTTGACGGCGTATCATTGGATTATGAGGACGCAACGGTTATTGCTAATAACGGCACTATAAGTTTTGATATTACTGCAACTGATATAGCAGGTGCCGATTATACTGAAACGGTAACAATTAACGTCACTGATGTTGCCGAAGTAGTTGTTGGAACTGCTGCTAACGATACTATTACCGGATATGGCGGCGGTATCGGTAAGGATATCATTTACGGGATGGGTGGCAATGACTTGATAGCTACATATGCTGAAGATGATTATATCGAAGGCGGTGCCGGAAACGACACTATCTACGGAGGTTCGGGCGATGATATCATCGAAGGTCAGGTCGGTCATGATATTTTATACGGCGGCGAAGGAAATGACACGATACGTGGCGGATACGGAGTTGACCACATGCAAGGCGATGCGGGAATAGATACTTTTTTATTTATGGCAATAGCCGATTCAAACGCTACTTATGGAATAGATACTATCCATAACTTTGAAGACGGCACGGATTTGATAGATTTATCGGCGTTAGATGCAAGCGGTATTTCGTCATTTGCAGACCTGACGGTTACTGATAACGGTTCTATGACAACCATTACGGGCAATTCAAATACGTTTGAATTAAAGTTAAACGGTGTTTATACGATTGATGAAAATGATTTCATTTTTTAGATAGTTTTGCAAGAATTGTAGGAACAAATCCTCCATTATTAATTTAGTGGAGGATTTTTTTTGTCCGTCTTTACTGGAATGTCAATCTTGACTAATCTGTACCTGCATGAAGTTATTCATGCCAGCTTGTGAGGGAGATGGCTGTGCTCTCCCGTCAACCCTCTTGCCAGATTGTTTATGGTTTAGATATAACGATGTAAATTTACATTCTTTTTAATTTAACCACCTTGTTATCATGGTCAAGATTGGTTTCTGCCATTTTAATAAGATGCTCAGCCATTTTTTTTACAGCTTGTTTTCTTTTTTCAAGGTCGGCATACTTTTCAAACCACATATCCTCTGGCGATATATCAATAGATAAAGTCATTATACATGCAATAAATAGCTCTAGCCTGTCTTGGCTTACTGGCTTTGTTTTAATAGCTTGTATTATTGCTTCATCAATTTTTGACATGTCTTGGCAATGAACAAGTCCTTCTCCTAGCTTTAAATAATATACGTTACCGATAACAAGGGGGGCCTTACCAAAAATGAATGATTCCCAGCCAGCGGTTCCGGGATAGTACATACTAATTTAGCCTCCTGCATTATCTTAAAATTATCTAAAAAAGGATTTACTAAAATAACGTCCGGCATATTAGCAATTCGTTTGTAAAAGCCTTTTGGTCGCAATCCAAGACAAGGAATATGCTCTTTTACAACTAACCTCATTCCAACAGGCATGGCTCTGGCTATGGATTCTATAACAGACATCTGGTCGGTAAACATGTCAGCTAGAACCATTGTTGAAGCTTCCGGGTCTACATGTAGTGGAAAATATATGTACTCATAATTGCCTATTTCATTATGAAAGAACTTAACCTTATTATTTAACGCTTTTCTCGTGTAGTAAAAATATAAGAGATTTTTCTTTAATATATCAAGCCCATTGCGCTGTCTTAGAACTCCTTTTGTACCTTCCAATCCAAGCTTTATAGCTACACAGCGAACTAAATCCTTCGCTAAGGTCTTCATTATACCCAGATATGAATTATTTTGTTTTAGCTCTTTAATCCAAGATACTGTATCTTGAGGGGCAATAGGTCTTTCCCTGAAATCTTGGATAAATTGCTTGGCTTCATCCATTTTATCAGCAACAAGTGATGGGTTTTTTAGAGCTTTGTCAAATAAATCGGTTACAGGGCGCATTGACCAGTAGTTATTGTCATCCATAATGCAGCAATGCTTTATTCTTGCTATAACAGGCTGCGTAAATGGTATTCCAAAATAATGAGCAACTTCTCCCATTGCGAAAGCTACAGAACCCGCAACACAATAAGCAAATATAGCATCGGGTCGATGGTTCTCATATTCAGTAAACAAATAATCCAGCAATCCGACTACATAACGCCATCGAGCGTCATCGTTGTTTTTAGTAAGTTTTATAAGCTCGGTTCGCTCTACAATACCACCACTTACAAAACCAACGCCTATTTCTCGATCGGCTGTAATTATCCTTCTTATGATATTTGTACCAAGCTTTTTTTCATAATCTTTGAGCTTATCCATATCAAGAGGTGTTTCGAGCCATTTTCTTTCAAGCCCACTTAGCCAGTCATAATTTGAAAATTCAGGGTCTTTTATTTTATCAAGCTCATCCATTAGGTTTGAACGTGCTGCTACTATTGCTCTGAATTCAGAATTAGGGATTTGTTGGTTTATCTCTTTCGCAATACTTATGCTTTGCTCAAAGAATGTGTGTCCTAGTAAAAAGAAAACCCTCATAATTATACTTATCCTATTATAAAGTTTAACTTTTAGGAAGGATTAAAGCCCATTCTTGGAAATATGCTCGCATTTCATTTGTTAACATGAAAGCAAATTTCCTATTAATATTAATCTTTTTGGCTTCATTATATGCCTGCTCATTAATTAAAATTGGTGATTCAGTTTCAAAAGTAACTTTATGAGTCTTTTTGAAGATTTTGGTTACATACTCTTTTAGATCAGAAATATCAGCATTTTGGGTTTTATGAAGTTCAACAACAAAGGCTGCATTTTTATATTTTGATGAATCAAGGTTCTTAAGCAGCTCCCACTCACCACCCTCAATATCTATAAGGTGAAAGGCTTTATCTTGTATATCACTTTGGTTAGCAGCTCTTTTAAAATGCTCCGTGTATTTATCTAGTTCATTGAGTTTTGAAACATTTTTTGCAAAATCAATTTCATTCTCACTTAGGTCTATACCCAATGTTGGCTTTTTATATTTAAAGGCTACACCATTAGTGTAATAACCGCATCCGCAGCCTATATCGATAAACTTTTCATACTTTTCGATATTCTTAGCAATAATGGTTTGCAAGAATAATTCGTATGTCCCTAATACTTGTGCGTATGAAAAGTTAGCAAATATACTTTTGTCTGGCAGACGCATTCCACAATATTCACCACTTAAAACCTTTTTTTGTTCTAATAATCTATTTGCGTATTTTTTTCTTACACGTCTGAAAAAGTGCGATAATAGCTTTTCTTCAATCAATTGAACGGACATTTTGTCTCCAAATTAAATAAATAAGTTTGTATTTTTCATATGTCAGGAAAATAGTCTATAAATATTTACATTACAAATAATTTTAAATATTTGCTGTGTTAACCCGCATACAATAATGACCCACTTGATGGGTTAATCTGCGTTCAAAACTGACCCACCTTATGGTGGGTTTTTTGTTATGTAGTT